>JABLTJ010000008.1 GCA_013166775.1 Promethearchaeati archaeon | reverse complement strand
ATCATTTAGATGGGAAAAAATATGAAAGAGAAATACGATGAACTTCTAAGAAGATTTAGAGAGATCAGTGTCATTAGTCAAATTTCAATGCTTACTGGCTGGGATACAGAAGTAATGATGCCAAAAGGGGGAATAGAACAAAGAGGAAATCAACAAGCTTTTCTGGCTAGACTGATTCACGGAAAAATGACAGATACAGAAATTGGCAAGTTACTACAAGAAATCAAAAACGACACCAATTATGAAAAACTATCCCTTTTGGAGAAAAGAAACATCCATCTTATCCAAAGAGATTATGATAAACAAACAAAATTACCCGCGGATTTTGTAGTAGAATATACAAAAGCTAGAGTGAGTGCAGTTGAAAAATGGAAAGAAGCTAGAAGAAAGAATGATTTTGCTCTTTTTCAACCATTTTTGGAAAAAGTTTTCGAGTTAACCAAAGAATACACAAAATACCTTAATCCAGATTTACCATCATATGAAGTCTTACTTGATGATTTTGAACCAGGAATGTCTATTGAAAGTTACAATAAGATATTTGATCCCTTAAAAGAAGCAACAATAGGTTTAATAGAAAAATGTAAAACTGCAACAAAACAACCGGATAAGACCTTGATATTAAGAAAAGTTTCAATAGACATACAAGAAAAAATATCGGGAGATCTTATGTCTCGAATTAATTTTGATTTAGATAGAGGTCGTCTAGATACAGCTGCTCATCCATTTACAACAGGAGCTTATGATGATGTTCGGATAACAACTAGATATATCGAAGATAATTTTACCAGTTCTCTATTTGCATTGATGCATGAAGGAGGACATGGTTGTTATGAACAGAATTTACCTAAGGAATTACGCTATCAACCAGTAGGCAATTATTGCTCAATGGGACTGCATGAATCACAATCAAGATTCTATGAGAATACTATAGGTAGAAGTAAATCATTCTGGTTCTATTATCTCTCTAAGTTTAAGGAGCTAACTGGGAGTCTTTTTGGAGATGTGGAATTTGATGATTTCTTGCTTGCAATTAACAGAGTAGAACCTTCACTGATTCGAGTGGAGGCAGATGAAGTTACATATAATCTTCATATAATACTGCGTTTCGAATTAGAAAGAGATTTGTTTGAAGGAAAAATCAAAATATCAGATTTACCCCATTTATGGAAAGATAAAATGATAGAGACACTTGGAATACCTGTGGAAACTGATAGTGATGGAGTTTTACAGGATATTCATTGGAGCGGTGGTTCTTTTGGTTATTTCCCTACTTATTCACTAGGTAATCTTTATGCAGCACAGTTATTTGCAAAATTAGTAAAAGACATTCCCGATTGGAACATTCAGCTTGAAAAGGGTAATGTCAAAATCTTGACAGATTGGATGAAGAAGAACGTCCAAGAGAAAGGAAATCTATTTGATCCACCAGAACTTGTAAAAGAAGTAACAGGAGAATATCCTAATCCGAAATATCTAATTGAATTTCTAAATAAAAAATATTCAGAGATCTACGGATTCTAGATTTCTCTCTTTCTCTTATTTTTGTAACAAGATTGCTTTTTTAAACTTAAGAGTGCTTGTTATTCAATGAAAATCGAAGAAAGACCTTTAAATGTTGTAGCAGTATTTGCACATCCAGATGATGAAGCGGGGATTCTAGGTACTCTTACCAATCATAGTGAGAGGGGAGATAATGTTTATGTAGTAATGCTCACTCATGGTGAAAATGCTTCTTCTTTAAAAGGAACACCAGAAGAAATTGCTAAGACAAGAGAAGGACATGTAAGCAAAATTGAGAAAATCATTGATGGTAAATATATTCTAATGGACATACCAGATTCAGGTGTTACTCCATCTATTGAAAACGCAAAAAAGCTTGCAACCATCTTCAAAAAATTAAAGCCAGATATCGTAATAACATGGGGTGAGTATAAGACTTTAGGATTAGGACATCCTGATCACAGGTATACACATACTATTACTTTGGATGCTCTATCTTATGCTAGATACAAGAATAATGATGATGAATATCCTCCACACAGAGAACCAGTTAGTCTATACACTCCAATTGAAGGATCAGGCACATCTGATGCTAGCATCTATATTGATGTATCGAAGCAATTTGATAAAATAATGCAATGCTTTGATGTTTATGAAGAGGCATATGGTCAATGGCCAGTTAGAAAATATGTTGTTTCAGAAATGTCAGTTAATGGTATGTTCTTGGGAGTAGAATATGCAGAGGTTTTCAAAAAAGTACTTTGGAGAAAAGCTTGCTTTTATCTTGATTAGAAAATTATATCACTTCTCAAATACTAAATAGTTTGATTTTTCCTCTCCAAGTATAGTAATCTCTCCAATTTCTATGTATTTTTTCTTCTTACCTTCTCTAGAAATATTCACATACCAAGTATCCCTAGCTTTCTTCTCTACCTCAATTTTGATTAATTCAAATTCTCCTTTTTCATAATTGAGAGTTTCTCCGTCATCTAAGTAAATTTCCCCTTTAGCTTCAGAATCTTTTGGGTAAATTCTAAGAGATATTTTTGAATCTTTAATTTCTCCTGTATGTTGTATTTCTTCATTAATATAGGGAATTATGGAACCTTCTTTAACAAAAATAGGTGTAATATCTAGAGGAACAGAAATTTCGTGGATTTTACCTCCATCTAGGATTAATTCACCACAAAAACTGTACCATTTCCCTGAAGGAAGATAGATATCTCTTTTACGTTTTCCTCTCTTTAAAATTGGAACAACAAGTAGATTATCCCCAAAAAGATACTGAGATTCAGCCCACTCTGGTAGATGTGCCATAGGATCTTTAGGATAATCTATCCATAAAGCACGAAAAGCTGGAATACCAGTTAGGCAGGCTTGACGAATTACATTATAGATATGGACCATTAGGGAATAGCGAAACTGGATTACTTTTCGAATTATAGCTTCAGTTTTCTTACCAAACGCCCATGGTTCTTGAGATTTTTTTTCGCTTATGGTATGATTTCTAAAATAAGGATAAAAGCATCCAGCTTGATACCATCGGATTAACAGCTCTGATGATGGCTTACCACCAAAACCACCAATATCCGGTCCTACCATAACTTGTCCAGAAGTTGCCATGTTGAGTAGCATTGGTATTGAAATTTGAAGATGAGACCATTCAGATAAGTTATCACCTGTCCATGTCCCAGCATAACGGTGAGTTCCAAGATATGCTGAACGAGAATTGATATAGATTCGAGAATCTGGTAATAGCTTTTGCAATCCCTCATATGATGCTTGTGCCATCAAGTGTCCATATTGGTTATGAATCTCTTTATGGAGTTTATTTGCGCCATCCGATGGGTGAACAATATCATCGCCTATTGTTCCTTTCTCATCAAAGACTGAAGGTTCATTCATATCAATCCAAAAACCACTTATTCCCGAGTCAGTCAAAACCTTATATTGGCTTCCAAACCATTCTCTAGTTCTAGTTTGTGAGAAATCAGGAAAATGACAATCACCAGGCCAAACCGGTCCAACATAAACGGAACCATCTGGGTTCAAACAGAAATGACCATCTTTCAATCCTTCTTTACATAATTTATATTTAGAATCAACTTTTACACCAGGATCTGTTATAGACATTAACCGAAATCCTTGTTCTAGTAAATCTTGTGATAATTTACCTGGATTTGGAAAATATTCCTTATTCCAAGTAAAGATACGATATTCATCTAAATAGTCAATATCTAGATGAATATAATCACATGGAATCTTTCTAGTTCTGAATTCTTCCGCAAGTTCTCTAACAACTGATTCTGGATAGTATGACCACCTACTTTGATGATGACCTAATGCCGATATTGGTGGTAATGGTGCATTCCCTAACAGATTTGATAATTTGGTAAACACTTTCCTTACTGTTGGTCCTACGATCAAGTAATAGTTAATCCCCCCTCCTGCAACATAATATTCTGATGAACAATCTCCATCTTCTCCAATTATGATTTGACTCTTGTATGGATTATCATACACTATTGCATAACAGAATCCATTGGATCGAACAATTATTTGGATAGGTTGAGTTTGATATAATTTTGAGTCCTTTGTACTATAAGAAAAAGAATCTGTATTCCAAAATGAGATTGTTTCACCCTTTTTATCTAAGGGGCCACCTTTTTCCCCAAATCCATAATGATTTTCGCAAGCAACTTCTGGTTTCTTCTCTACTTTATACCACCCTTCTTCATGAAAGCTTGGTAATTCCTCAGTAAAAATACCAAAGCCAAAGCCATCTTTGAAAAGAATGGTACCATTTTCTTTATCTACTTCTATAACCACAAATGCAGTCGGTCCAGATTCTTGTTGAAGCTTAATTTTTCCTTCTTCCTTCTCAACAATGAGAGGAGGAGGTGCTTTGCTTTTCAGAATTACAGCAGTAGTCTCAGGAATTTCTTGAAGATCTCTCGTACATTGGATACGAAGGATACCGTTTTCAAGTGATGCGATTTTTAAAATACCATTTTCTAGAATGAAATCGATATCAGTTTTTCTTGTTTTCTGAGTTTTAATGGGTCCAAGTTTTACCCATTTTGTTTGATCTTCTGGCAAAACAACAGTATTGTATCGCATCATTTTCTTTCGTGCTAGCTTGTTTACAGCTAATTTCACTACCCAAAATGGAATTTTATCCACATATTCATGAGACATTAATGTACATTTACGTTGAAATTCAAAAATCTATCGAGAAAAAGGAGTTTTTTGATAAAAATCAAACATATAGAAAAATAATCAAACCAATCAGAAAAGCTGCTAGTGAGATAGTTGCAGCTGTAAAAGCATTAGGAGGTAAAAATTTCAAGTCAATAGTAATTTTGCTATTGAATGGTGCTAGGGGTTTCATTTTCCCTGATAATAAATCAATCAAATAATGACCAGCATAACAACTTACTGCAAGTATTGCTACAGGAGGATAGAATTTTGTTACACCAAATAATAAATAACTTATTCCTCCTACAACAACGATTCCTGCAGGTTCTTGCATCCAAGTATGATAAATAAAATCATCTCTATCATCTAATGTTTTGAAGTAGATTTTAATTAATTGAGGGATATTCCACAGCTTTATTTCTGGAAATTTTCTTTTGTAATAGAAAACATGGTCATAATCCACCAAGACCCCAAAAACGAACATTACTATTATCAGTAACCATAAAGGAATATCTTCGTAGAATTGAATGAAAATTAATCCTATTAAAACAGAGACACTTCCATGAGTTACTGAATCCATTGAATTTTTGAGGATAGAGATTGTTTTAAATTTTCTCATTCATATAGTTAACATTTATTTTGGTGTAAATACAATATAATATAATGGATTGTAGGAAATATGATCGTTTGATTGAATCTCCCTCGATTGGAGATGATGCTAGGAGAGAAGCACTCCAGAATTTGATTAGGGAAGGATGCTTAACCTCTCTATATAACCATGCACAAACTTCTTCTAGAATGGACTGGATTAGAAACTACAGTTTATTAGCTCTAACTAAATTTGCAGCTATCAACACAGAATCATTAGAAGTTGCCATTACTCTTCAAGATGATGAAATTCCGCTAGATTATTCTTTAGATGTTAATAAACTAAAAACCAAAGCTGCAAGACTATTATTCTTATTCACTGCAACACCAAACAAACCTAGGAAGTTCAAAAAAATATCTCTGATGGGTTTGATTGCTGGAGATTACTGGGAATACTGTGAAGAGTTAGAGAATGATTCCAATAGTGATGAGTGGATAAAGAGAACTATTCAATCTGCAAAAAAAACAAAAAAATAAGAAAAAAGAAGGATTAAATTACAAGTTGGGTTTTTTCTTGTGTTAATTCAGTAGCTTCTTTAGCAGCTTCTTCATATATTGAGATTGGAAATTTATTGTGCAATGGGGAAATTTTTGCTGCCCATTCTGTAATTTTATACAGAGGTTTAGCCATGAATCCAAAACCTTTAACCATTCCTGTTGCTCTTTTTAATTCTTCAAGAGTGTTATCATCAAAAGCTCCAAACCAGCTGGCTAGAAATGCGAAAAGATACAGTCCCAACAAAGTTCCAATTAGAAGGATTACAACTGAAGTTATAATCTCTCCTTGCCATACCAATCTAAATAATCCTTCGAAGATTCCGAATAGAATCGCTGCCGAAATAAGTGGAGCTGCAACACCTTGCCATAACAAATCCTTCCATTTGAATTTGAAGTATTCATTACGTCTTATTTGCCACCACATGAAGATAATCTTAACAATTAGAGCTGGAAAATATGCGAACATAACTGCTACTAACGGGGAACCAAAGTTCGTAGTAAAGAAAGCGTATCTTGGAATACATATCGCTAGGATTGAAGCTCGTAAAACTTGTTCTATAACCCAGCTAGTTGCCGCCCATCCAGGTCTATCAGAGCCTGCAAACATCCAATCTCCAAGCCATGAGAAGTAGCCGATGGAATGAAAGAATAAGAACCAAGCAATTAAGACTGAAGCATCAGCCCATTCAGCTCCCGCACCACCTATGATAAATCGCCATCCCACTGCTAATAAAGATGCAACAAGATACCAATCAAAGTAAGCACTCCATTTTAGAGAACTCACAGTATAGTACCGAGTCAATGTTTTCTTCTTTGCATGGAAGGATTCAGACACCGCTGGCAATATTCCATTAGTAAACAATCCAACAAGCATCACAATCATAGCAAAATTCCAAGCAATTGAGAAATATCCTTGTTGTTGAGTATAGTTAGGTAGGAAAGCTGACAATAAGTATAACTGAATAAACCAACCGAGAGGGGGGAGAATTGCACCCATCATCCATTTAATTCCGAATTTAAATGATTCTTTTATTTCAGCCCATGAAAAGTCTATTCTAAATATAGATTTCAAGGAAAATCCTAATCTTTTGAACATCCATAAGCCAATCAAGAAAGACGTCACTTGAATCACATAAAATCCAATACTATATCCCATTGCACCAGCTAATCCATCCCCAAAAATCGGATTTTTACCTAAAGTAAATCTGAAAAGAACTATCACTACATATTGCAGTGAAATATTTAGAATCCCGTAAAGTAGTATGTTGAGTACTTGATAATAATCTATTCGATTCATTGCTTGGAAAAGGTACATGAAAACTAGGAAAAATGCTGGCCACTGGAAAAATGCATGAGTTACAAAAATCCAAGTCATATGTGCTAAAAAGGTATGGGGGAATATCATTGAACCTAAAAATGAAAATAGAAATAATTGTGCAATACCAGATAACATCTGGAACCAAACAAATAACTGAACATACTTAATCGCTTGTTGAGGTCTCTTCACTCTATGTTCACTAAAGAATTTGACAAGCACAATTGAAGTTCCCATATCAAAGAATAACCAAAGAGCTTCAAAGAATCTAATTGTAAAATCGTAAAATCCTGCGGCTTGAGGACTTGGTAAAATAATTAATGGGAAAACCAAAGCGCTCATAACAACATTTGGTAATATAATGAGAAGGCCAATAAATAGTTGAACTAGAAATCCTCCTAATTGACGATGCATTCCTACCTCTTCCCATTTATCATTAGTTTCTGTTTCTTTACTCATCTCATCTAGATCTTTCTTTTCAATAGGAGTATTCTTTGAGTACTTTCTCGCATAAAAGAATGCAATACCTGTTGCTATAATTGTAAATATTACTGATACTCCTAAAATAGTGGTCTCTAGTGTATGTGGAACTGGTGAATACTCCCATTTTCCATAGGAAAGGTTTGGATTTTCAGAGGTAGAAGTCATGGTTAAATACAATAGATAATTGAAATAAGGCCATTCTATTATCTCATGATTAGAAGTCATTTGAGGGTAGAAATTAAACACTATTTGTTCATCATCAGAAGAGCCAACTATTAGAGGAATACCAGGATTTTCACTATCAGAACTTGTTTCAACTAAAATTTCTCCTGTTAAATCTAGGCTTGTGTAATTTGATAATGTGGGAACAGAGTTCCATTGAATATTGTTGATGAATAAGTGATCCTCTCCAGCTTCTGTAGGGATGGGTAAGGCATAATCATCATAAAGGATTCCAGCTGATGTAGAACTGAAACCTAGTTGAACTAGTAGACTGGCATTATTTACTAGGTTTTCACCAACAAAAATGATTAATCCACCAGCATAAGTATCCAATATAGATACTTCAGACCAAGTAGGAGCATAATCGAGAATTATTAAACAATCAATTCCTGATAAATCAGAACCTATGTTTTCTTGACTAGAAACCACAAAAATTGGATCTAGTTGTATCCTTGCAAAGAAAGCATCTTCTATCTCAGTTCCAACTAAAAGAACATTAATAGAATCTTGAGCATTAGTTCGACTACTGAATGTATTTAAGAGAATTAAAGATAAAGCAATAATTACAAATAAATTGAATAGTTTCTTTCTCATGATAACACCTTAGGTTTATCAAGGGGGGATTATTACTATTATTTATTTTTTACCTAAAATAGGAGTGATAGATATTAAATTTAATTAAAGCTATAGTAATCTACTGCATAACCTTCTGATCCTAGAAAATCGCTATAGTTTGTAAGAGATGCTTTTCGTAAAAAATCTATTGTTTCCTCATCCAATTCCTCAATTAAAATATCTTGAATCCTCGCAATAAAGAAACCATATATGCTGTCAAATTCTTTAATTCTATCATTAACATGCATGAAATTAAAGTCATTAAGAGGGAGTGCTCTATTCATTTCCCAATCTCTGGTTGCACAGATGAGAATAGATCTTAATGTGTCTCTAACTATACTAGGCATAGCATTAATAATACAATCTGTAAAAGTATCGATAATTTCTGTTTGTTTTTTGTTCAGAATTCTTTTTCGAATACTTATTTTCACTGCGTTAACTTTGCCTTGATCAAGCTCGAATCTAACGCTCATTTGAAAAACCTTAACTCACTGTTATCTATAAAGTTTTTCAAGAAAGCAAGGAAAAGATGTATTTTGGAGAAATACTTTTCATCATTACAAAATAATAGTTTCGAATAATGAAACAAGGAAGGAGTTCTTGTTTAATATGTGCTCCAACATTGTCTATACGTTAGTAAAAAAATATAAGGAAGGCATACTATTCATAGATATGGTTGTTTATTTTGATAAACCAGGAAATTATACTGATGAAGTATTAAAAATTGTTAAGGAGAGGGTGGAGAAAGGAGGTATAAATCAGATAATAATCGCTACAACATCAGGAGCTTCAGCATTAAAGGCTATGAACTATTTTTCTAATGTAAAACTAGTAGCAGTTACACATCAAGCAGGATTTCAGGCTCCTGGGGAGATGGAAATACCACTCGAAACAATAGAAAAACTTCAGGAGAATAATGTTATAGTTGTAACTGCGACTCATGCACTTGCTGGTATTGATCGAGCAATACGAAAAAAACATGGAACATGGATGATAGCAGAATTAATAGCTGAAACATTCAGAGTTTTTGGTCAAGGAACAAAAGTATGTGCGGAGATAGTTGCAATGGCTGCCGATGCAGGAGTAATCACAATGGATGATGTGATTGCAGTAAGTGGAACAGGAAGAGGGGCTGATACTGCATGGGTAATCAAACCAGCTCACACTCAAAATTTCTTCGACATGAAAATTAAAGAATTACTTTGTAAACCAGCGAATTAATAAGGGAATGGTTTAATGATATTCGATACTACTCAAGTTAATTGGGTATTTGTAGTAGTCTCAGTAGTTCTATCATTTATCATTTTGAATCTAGTTTTCCTTTTTAAAGCACTAAAATTGCCTAAATGGAGGGTTCGAAAATTAGGGCATATGATACTGCATTTATTTCTAGCTTTTTTCCCCTATTTCTCTGAGAACATATTTGATGTTATTGTGACAATTGTAATAATTTCGAGTCTTCTTCTATTAGTTTCTGCAATACCAAAACTCAGTTTCATTCAAAGAATCCTTGATGATTGTACGAGGGAAGGTGAAAAAAAATACAATTTGATATTAAATACTTTCTCATCTGCTTTTGCTTTGTTTGTAGTATTCTTTGCCTTTGCTTATAGGGACATGGTATATATCTACACTATTGCTGTTCTAGCTGTTGCTTTAGGGGATGGTTTGGGAGAGATGATAGGAAGACCTTACGGGAGAATAAAATACAAGATTTTTGTAGAAAGAAGTGTTGAAGGATCATTCTTTGTCTTTTTTGGTACCTTCATTGGGGTCATCATTACATTTGGTTTTAATAATATGCTTCCATTACCAGGATTCTGGTGGAAAGCATTGGTTATTGGTTTCGTTGCAATGGTAATAGAAGCATTTAATTACAAATTTATTGATAACACGACGCTTGTGATATCGGTAGCATTTGTAGCATTCCTTCTATTTGAATTATGATATTAGAATTAGAAAAAGGAAAAGAAAAGAAGTAAAATTAGCAATCTTCTGTAGGCCATACTTCGTCTTTGTACCAATATGGTTTACGTATCATGCCAAATGCATTATGGGCTGCTTTAGCCCCTTGGGCAACTGCTATAACAATTAACTGATATTGGGTAGCTATATCACCGATAGCAAATACACCTTGAATATTGGTTCTCATTTCTTTATCCACACGTATATATTTACCATCAGTTTCTAAACCTAAATCTTCAAAGATATCTAGATTTGTACTCATACCTACAGCTAAGATACATTTATCAGCTGATATTTCTCTTCTCATTTTAGTATCAACATTCTCCAGAACAACTTCCTCGAGCATTTTGTCTCCTTTTAGCTCTGCAACAACATTATTGTAACAGATTTCAGCCAAATTATCATCTACTATCTGACTTACCTTAGTTTCAGCTGCTCGAAAACTATCTCTTCTGTGAACTAAATAGATTTTCTTAGCAATATTGCTTATTGCATGTACTGCATCAATAGCTGTATCTCCTCCACCCACAATAACAACCTCGCTTCCTTTGAATCTGTCAGGATCAGTGACGAAATTATACACTCCTTTATCTTTCATTCTGAATTTTCTTTCACCAGGAATACCCAATTCAGCGGGTCGAGATCCTGTTGCAATTACAATACTTCTAAAACTATATCTACCTTCATTAGTGATGATTGTTAAGATATCATCTTGTTTTTCAACATTAACAACTCGTTCATCTTTGATTTCAGCTTGAACTTCTCGAGCTTGAATAACAAATTCATCAATTAATCTTTTACCTAAGATACTGGGGGCTCCAGGATAGTTTTCAACAATCTTTCTTGCATACAAAGTTGTTACTATTCCACCCAAACGACCTCCTTCGAACACAGTTACTTTGAGTCCTTTGTAAGCTGCTATGATTGCACAACCAAGTCCCCCTACTCCTCCTCCAATAATTCCTAAATCTCCATAGAATATATCGTCAGACATATTAACCGAAAGAAACAAAAATTTCATACTAATAATCTTTTTGCATTGAGCATAAGTTATACTAATCAGCTGATAGTTTTTTAGATAGATAATCCTTTATGATAAGCAAGGCTTTACAGTCATCTGAATTATAAGAAATAGCTTTCTGAAGAGATTTCTTATCTTTCTCTAAGTACCATTTATCAAAGAGTACTATACTTGTTGCTCCATCGGCAAGTGGATCGTGCCATTGGAAACCAAGAAAATTCGCTACATCCTTTAACGTGTAAGTAAACAATGGGAGGATAATCTTTCTTTTAAAAATTGGAAAAAGATCAAATGAGTTATGATGTAGTTTATTTAGCATCTTGAATGGGAGGGAATATTTGGTGAATAGATTCTTGAAATACTGTGGTTCTGCAGATGACCAATGATAAAGAGTAAAATCATCCCCAAGATCTGAAATAAAATCTGAAAATGAAACAACCATTTCTTTTTCTTCTTTTGGTGTGTTAGCTAGAAATGAAATATAATCTACTTCTCCCTCTTTTCTCATTAAACAACCTATAATCCAAACGAAATTGTGATGAGAAGAACCTTCTAAATCTACAAATAGCTCGATCCGATTTTTAGGGAATTTTATGCTTTCTCTTACAATTGCTTCTTTCGTAGTTAATGATTTTGCTTGTTTGACAAAAAAATCAAAATCTGCATTATTTGTAAGATCCTTAGGTAAGCTGTTCAAATCAACTTGTGCTAAGCTTGGAACATCTTCTATCCCAAGTGTAATCAGCTTCTTCTTGATTCTTCCACCAATTCCGCTTATTAGAGTTAGATCTGAACTTTCAGCAGCGGTTTTTTTACAATAGAATCTCCATTCGCATACTCTACAAGTACGAACGTAATTAGGTGATATTTCCTTCTCCCCTCGAATAATTTCATCGATTAAAACTAGATCGTTTTCAAAATCGGCAAAGTATTCTGCTATATTGATTGATTGGATATCATTTTGTTTTTGGACATAAAATTCTTTGATTTCAGTGTTCAATATTTTTTGAAGGATGTAAGAAACAAATACTCCTTCCATTAAGAGAGGTTTCTTAGGAGTGAGAGTATTTCTCGCAAAAGAAGCTCTGTAGGAATATGAACCTAAATTACTATTATTGTCTACTTTATTAAGACGATCAACTTTTGCAACAAGATTATTGGTACTTATCAAACATTGATTGATTGATTTCTTTGCTTTTTCCATTTGAGATATAGTTTTTTGAGTTTCTTGTTCCACATTAATTGAATCCAAAAAGGAGTTTCTTGTATAACGTTTTCTTCTTTGTATTATTGGGTGAATCTGTTTTGCATCTTGAGGTCCATGCAGATTAAGGTAGAGCAGTGTTGGGCATTTGTAAAATAATCGAACATCATAGTGACTAATATACATTAATCTATGAAATTTCTCACTTACTATAAAGTTTTAGTTGACAAATTAAAGATGTTTTAGAATATTTTCTATTCCTTTTTCTATACCTTGGAGTATCATAAATCCTCTTGGGCTTTCTCTATTTGTAATTTCACCAGCTATTGGAGTTAGCATAATTTTCTTAACCTCTTCTAAATCCCTTGTATGCCCAAGTGTCCAGATTAATTTTGTATAAGCAGCTGATGGTAGCATATTTTCACCTTCTATTACTCCTCTTGCTAACATATCACGTCCTGTTTCATATACACGTAGTTGAGCAAAACCATAGAGTGGTTCGACTACCATAACTACAGGTATTTCTTCTTCTTGACATCTTTCCAAAGCAGGATATACATCAGTTCCTACATGAGCTAATCCTGTACCTATTATTACTACTCCATGGTATCCTAAATCGACCATAGAATTAAGCATATCAGGATTCATACCAGGATAGAAATACAGCATTCCCACTCTAGTATCGATTTTTGTATCCACATAGAAATCATCAATAGGTTTTCTTGGTGAAATATCATCTTTAAACCACGTTACACCTGATTCATCAATTTTACCAAGTGGAATATCGGATAATGTACGAAAAGTATCTCGTCTGGCAGAATGCATTTTGCGACACCGGGTTGCTCTATGTATTAAATTATAACTATCACTTGAACTCCCATGCATACAAATTGCAACTTCAGCAAAATCTTGATGCCCAGCTAAATTAGCCGCAAATAGAATATTCCGTGGACCATCTGATGAAGGACGATCTGAGCTTCTTTGACTACCTACTAACACAACTGGAACAGGAAGATTCCTAAGAAAATAGGATAACGCACATCCTGTCACACACATAGTGTCTGTACCATGACCTATGATTATTCCATTTGCTCCTTGTTCTATTTCTCTTCCAATTGCTTCTGCTGTTTTCACCCAGTACTCTGGTTGGAAATTCTCACTCAAAATCTGATATAATGTCTTTGGGGTTAAATTAACTGTAGAGGTTAGTTCTGGAACAGCTGAAAATAATTCTTCTGGCGTAAATGCAGGAAGAACTGCTCCAGTCCTGTAATCCAACCTAGAAGCAACGGTTCCTCCTGTTCCCAATAAAGTTACATTAGGTAATTCTTCTTTAAACTGAACATCGACATGAGGAAGCTGATATATACCTTTTTGGTAGCCAATTTCTGTAATAATTGTTTCTTCATCAATTAGAATCCCTAAATTATAACCTGTATCAACTTTTAGAGTTATATAATTATCATCAGTATGTTGACTTCTAGGAAGTAACAAACCCTCATAAGTTGCATCTCCTTTCTTAACACTGACTTTACTCCAGGTTCTGATTTTACCTTTTAATAATCGATCTCTTAATGGACCTCTATATCCTTCAGGATCAAATTCATTTTCTGAACCACTCAATTTATTCATCCTCCTGTTTAGAAATCACATGTTTCACAGCTTCAACTAGATACTCGCCAGAGTAAGCATAACCAATATTTTTGATAATTACACCTACTACTTTTGATACAAGTATGTCATCATAGATTTCATCTTGTTTTGAAGGAACAAAATTAAATTCTTTCAATTTTGAAAGTATCATCTCCTCCAATTCGTTTATTGGTATCTGTCTTGTGCCTAATTTTGCTTTAATCTCTGTTGAAGTTAAATTAGGATTTTCTAAAAGAATCTTTAACAAAATACCGATTTGTTCTGCTATTATATTCCTCTTCGCTAACCATTCCGCTATAGTATCAATTATTTTGTTTGAAAGAATCACACCGCTTCTTCTTTTCTCACGTGGAAGATCTATTAGGAGCTTGTAAGCTAGATTTGCATTAATCCTTTTTGTTTCAGTATAATCATAGAATTTCTCAACTTTTTCATCTCTAATTAAAAGATCAATTTTTTCTTGTAAGAAACCATATTTATCATTCAAATCTTCAAACACTTCCCAAGGTCGTTTTCTTAAATCCTTTGTCATTTCTTGTATTTTATCCAAGGAAATAACTATTGGAGGAGTGTCTGTATCTGGATAAATACGGTCTTTCCCATGAATTACTCTGAGAAATTCTGTATTCCCATTTTGGACTAGTCTTCTTGTTTCCTGAGGGACACCATCGATAGCAATCTTGACACGCTCAACGATTTTCTTCAAACAATGCATTGCTTTTCTTTCAGAACCAACAACTAAAATGATTGCATCTGATGATTCAGGATTCAAAATCGAACAGATCTCCTGGTAGTTCTCCTGAGAAATGTTAATTTTACAAGGATAATCAGACCTATTTCTTACAGCATTTTCTTCAAGTTGATCACTATGAAAATGATACTCGCGTGGTATACCAGTTATTAACATGCTCTTTTCAAAGATTTCCAAACCGAAATCTTTGTTTGGTTGTACTTCAATACCAAAAATCCCTTTCATTTTAGGAAAAACAGAAGCGAAAGCCTTTGATCCTTCTTCCAAATTTAAAACATGACTTATATCAATGTAAGTATGTTCAAAATCCTCCTTTTTGATGCCTCTCTTTTTCATTTCTTCCATGATTCCAATAAGAGCATGTTGTCTGACAACCTCGTGTCTGCATAGGATATCGAACAGATGAAGGTCTTGAACACCTTTTACTTCTACCCGATCTCCACCCTCAATTGTAATATTTACATCCTGTCTAGCAGAGCCAAGTCCTCTTCGTCCAACTCTACTTAATCTTAGAACACGCCCTATTTGTTTAGCTGTTTCAATTAGCTCTTCAGGTGTTTCAACGTCAGTATATTCAGTTATTACTTCAGTAAGAGGTACCCCCAATCTATCTAAATTAAAATAAACTATCCTGCTTGAAGTATCAATCCAATTAACTCTCCTTGCTGCGTCTTCTTCGATATATACATTGGTTACTCTGACTTTTTTTCCATTGACAGGAACCCATCCATCTCTTCCACAAATAAAAGTACGCTGAAAACCAGTGGTGATGGAACCATCAAGATATTGTTTGCGATTAACAACTATTTCTTCTGCATAGGCAGAGCAGTTGAAATATGCAGAGAGAAGAAAACCCTTTCTAATAGCTTCAATATCAGGACTAAAGGGTGGTGTTTCATCCATCTCATACGTACACGTGTTTCTCTCACAAGCAAAATAGATGACTTTGTAATTTTTTTCAAATTCAACCAACATTCCAGGATCAAAATCACCCATTTCTCCTAGTACGGGTCGAAAATATCGGAAAAAACTATAATCCATTGCTTCTGGATCCTCTTCTAAAATAGGAGGGCAATTGCAGAAGAGCTTGCGATCAGATTTAATCTGATGGTGAACCTCTAGACCTGCATGAAAACCTAGTTTTATGAAATCGAGATTATTGGGTTCTAACATATCAACTAAATGTATGAAAAAAATAATGATTTTAAACTTTCTTTAAAGCGACATGTCACAAACAAATAAACAAAATAAATATTACAATTTCATTACACTCTAACAAAATGATTATAAACAAGAACGATAAGAAGTTGTTATAAAATGACTAGCTACAAATACACCTTTAAAATACTATTATTAGGCGATGGGGCTGTAGGAAAAACAAGCTTAGTTCAAAGGTTCATTCATAACAAATTCCAAGCTGGCTATCTTATGACTATTGGAATGGAACCATATTCTAGATTTGAAACAATAAAAGATACAAGGATTTGTTTACAGCTTTGGGATATAGCAGGGCAAGATCGTTTTGCTTCTATGCGTCAGATATTTTTCAAAGGGAGTTTAGGAGCTTTAGTTACATATGATATAACCAGACGACAATCATTTGAAAATCTACAAACATGGATAAAAGAAGCTAAAACTGAAAGTCCAAGAATCATGTTAATGTTAGTAGGTAACAAAAATGATCTGGATGATCTTAGAGATGTTTCTACAGAAGAAGGAAAGAAATTTGCTCAAGAGTCGGGATGTATTGGCTTTATAGAAACTTCTGCAAAAACAGGTACTAATGTTCCTGATGCTTTCATAACAATGGGTGAAGAAATCCTTAGAGGAATAGAGACAAGAAGTTAACTTCCTTCTATAATGTTTCACATTTATTCTTTTTCAGTCATTTCAGCTAGTTGTTGTCGGATTCTTCTAGAACTTATAATTATCCCCTTTTCGTCAAAAACAAAAGGAATCACTAGAATCAGTAATTGATCCATAGTATTCATTATTCTAAGCTTATTAATGTCCACAGCAGTAGGGTATGTTTCTTCAGTTACAACAATTCCCTCGGCATCAGGTGAGTTAAGAGCAAAACCATATCTATCATTTATCACTATAATCTCAAATTTCTCACAACCTCTAGATAGAAGATACTTTTCTAGTTCTTCTTTTCGAATTGCTAATGGTTGCATAAGATGTATATGGGAATCAGTTCGTCTAAGACTTTTAGCGAATTCATCTGAAGTTATTCCCACTCTAATGAATTCACCCATGCTTATTGCTGCTTCTAAAAGTGCCTTATGTCCTTGGTGAAGATGATCAAAAGTTCCTCCCATTATCACTTCATCTACCCATGGCATCATATCACCTTGATTATCTAAAGAGAACACTACTTTCCTTTAAATTTTCCTAAAAATATAAAAAAGAGAAATTTGGTGCCCCGAGACGGAATCGAACCGTCACCTAGGGAATTTTGCTCATTAAGATCCACAATCCCCAATACTAACCGTTATACTATCGGAGCTCAGTTAATCTTTGTCCTATTTATTACTTTTTAAGAATTTTCTTTTCTACTATAATCAAGATGGTTACTTTTTTATTATGTAAGATTCTTTCTTTCCTATGACTGAAGGAAAGCTTATCGTTCAACTTCATAATTTCAGTAGCATTAATTTATGTAAAGAATTCACTAAAATTGCTTTAGGATTAGGCGCTAGAGATATTGTTTTTTCAAAGGCTGTAGGAACAGCAGCTACAACAGGTATCCCCATTGCTCAGAAAATGGCTCATTCAAATCAAGCCAATGTTCTTTATCTACAAGAAATAAAAGATTCAATTGATTTATGTTCTCCAAACGAGATATATTTATTCATCAAAAGACCTTTTTCAAAAGAAACTTTCGATCCAGTTTCAATTGCAGAATCATACTTATCAGGAAAAACAGTTCTTTTGGTATTCGGTGGTGCGGATCCAGGTTTAACAAAACAAGAGCTAGATTTAGGAAAACCGATTTATTTTGATAAAGTGAACGAAATTGGTTGTTTGGGAGAAATAACTATTGCTCTTTATCTTCTGCGACAAAATGTTGAAAGCTAAAAATTCAGATTACATCTTCTTCAGCTACCATCAATCTTACTAAATTAATGAAGGCCTTCTCTGTATTGGTCCCATCTTTTGCAGAAGTAAACAGAAATTCAGAATTTTCATATTTATCAATAAGAGCTTGAACATCTTTTTCGGTAATTTGTGAATCTTTCAGATCACATTTATTAGCTAAAAAGACAATAGGTTTATCACCAACGACATTCCTAAAAGAATCAATCCAAGAGGGAAGATTATCGTAAGATCTAGAATTGGAAACATCACAAACAGCTAAAGCACCACTACTACCAAAAAAATACTTACTACGAATTTGTCTGAAAACTTCCTGGCCGCCTACGTCCCAAATTGCTAGTGTTACGATATAATTTAAGTATTCAACGTCCTTTTTCATTATTGTTGTTCCTAGTGTTATTTGGTATGATGGTTCAAACATGTTTGCAACAAACCTTCTTACTAGCGAGGTTTTTCCTACCCTTGCATCACCTATGAGAACAATCTTGCTTGTAGAATGTATTTTCATTGGCACTTTACTCACTCAGTAACGTCATATTCACTTTACTGATATGTTTTTCTTTAATGACACTTTTCTCATTATTCTTTGTAAAAAGCTGCAGCACTATACCCGACCACTTGATTTTTCATTCCTGAAACATCCCCTGATGTCGCATAACTTAGTATTTTGCTTTTTGTTCTATTGGTTTTTTTTGCAGCTTCTATTGTAGCACCTATAGGACCATGGCCACACATTGAAACATTTTGACTGTACTTTGTATCATACATTTCTTTTATGTCAAGTTTTTCTATTGCTTTGAGGACTTTTGAATCTTTACTTTTAGCTATTTCATGGGATTCATAATGTGAAAAATCGCTACTTGCAATAACTACAACATTTTCGTTCAAGCAGATATCGCTTAATATTTCTCCTAAGAGTATCGCTGTGTCCAATCCTTGATTTAATAAAGATATAGGAACTAACTTGAAAGGTTCAGATAATACAAATTGAAGAAAAGGCAGTTGAACTTCTATTGAATGTTCTCTAGCATGTGAGAGATCGTTTTTTGAGATATGCTTACTTATATTTACCATTTTATCTATTATAGTATGGTCGATTTCAACATCACCGAAAGGAGTACTCCAAACACTTACTTCTTTAGGTACTCCTATTTCAGCTCCAAATCCAGTATGATTTGGACCAAGAATTATAACTGTATCAGGATGAGTGAATTTGCTTAATTCTAGATAACTCCAAGCTGCTACAGGACCACTATAAATATAGCCTGCGTGAGGAACTAAAAGGAAAGGAGCTAGTTTTTCAATCTTTTCCACATCCTCAGGTAGTTTTTGTGGTCCAAAAGGACCCTTAAAGCAATGTTTTAGTGAAGCTAGAAGATCATCAGGTCTATTAGCGTAGAAAGAACCAGCATATTGAGCAGATCTTATCATCAAAATAACTTTGGAGTTAGAAATAAAAAAGATATCCCTCAGAAAAGTTATGGTTGAATGAGAAAATCTACTTGCATATCCTTCATTAGCGTTAAAAACTTCCTGCCAGCTTCGGAATATAATGGAATTCCGTTAATCTGTTTGATCCTCAATTGTCTCTTTCCTTCTTCTTTTGTTTTATTAAGATAATTTTGAATAGCACTAAAGAGAAGCATGATGGAATGTGAATCTGCATATTCAGGTAAAATTTCTATGTTATTAACAAATTCAATATTCTCTTGTTTTTTGAAATGTAAAGCTGCTGCAGGTAAACCATTAATTAGAATAAGCTCTGCAAAGTCAGTAGGTAAACTCCTTAAGAAAAGAGAGCGCAGTTTAAAGCGTTTTAATAAGTATGTTCGATAAAGAGTTATTATTGGATCATTCCTTGGAAGATAAATTGAAGAAGAAGCTTCTTTAATTTTAGAACTTGATTCTTCTTTTTGTAAGATATAACCTGCAATCAGTTCTTCTACTTCTTTAACTGTGAACTGAATTTCATTGACATCCTCAATGTACTTTCCTGATCTCACCCCTCTAGAAGCTATTAGTTCTTTGAGGTATACCTCAACTTGGGTGTTTGATAGACCAGTGATATTAGCTATTTGTGATATAGTAAGAGGAAGATTGGAAGATAACATCCGATGTACAACCTCTATCCATGCTTCTCTCTGAGTTTCTACATTTTTTGCATTTATATTTTTTAGAAAATCAGAAACAGGTAACCAAATGATTTGATTCGAAACTGATTTAGTTTGTATTATTTCATGAGCTATTTCTAATCGTTGGAGAGTTGCTAATAGGACTCTCTCTGAAAGACTCATCTCTTCTTTAAGCTGTTTGAAATTTATCTTCCCCTTTCTTTTTATTATTCCAACAGCTTTCTCTTCTAAAACACCCAGATGTCTTGTTGGACTTAATTTGGAGTAGACAAGATAGTATTCAGAAGATACATATCCTCTTGTAAAACCACCAAATTTCCCTAATGCAAGTTGTTTTTCAATGACCATTTCATTCGTTAGATGCTCTTTTCCTAAACTTACTCTAAGCTTAATCGAAGGAAGAGATAAGGGGATAGCTAATGAAGTGATGCTGTTTCTTAATCCATTTTTTGATGATGATTGTTTTTGAGTACTCATGAACTGGAAGTGTAAGAGAAGGGGAAAAACATCATCATAAGTAACTAAACGCTTGCTAACTTCTTTTTTAGCAAATTTTGAGAGATGATAGACAAGACCAGAAGTTCGAGCAGAATATCCTCTTTGAGACAATACTCTTGCGAATTCTTTGGATTGTGTTTCAATTTCTTCTGATTCAAGTTTAGGAAAAACTAGCATCTTTCCTTTATTTTCAGCAAATTCTTGAATCTTAATCCTAATCTCATCCTCATAATTGCTATATTCAGATGTTTTACGAAGGTTAATTACATGCAAGTTATCTCCAATGACTTTGTAGTCAAATGTGCATACGGGTTTTCCTGAAATTAGAACCAATTCCTTTTCAGTTTCCTCCAAAACTGTAAAATCAGCTGATGACCAGTATCTCGCTACAAAATCAGATGAAGGTATAATCATTAATTCCTTTTTCTCTTCAGGAGTGTATTTTTCTATATATTCGGTCATATATTGTAGTTCATCTGCTGCAATAAAAGCTTCATAACTAGAGTTTTCCACAAAATAACCTCTTATTATTTTCTTATTCTCGTACAACTCTATAATGCTGGTACTAATACGTCCCCCTGACATTTCCAACATATGCATAATTTGTGGAACAGTGATTGGTCCATAACTTTTGATTGTTTGATAAACTAGTTCAGTAACGGCAGAAGCTTTGCTTATTGGATTTGAATCTAACAAGATATCAGAACTATAAATAGTCCATCTAGTTCCGTCATAGAACATGAAGATTTGGAAATTGTTTCGAAGTTCTGTTAAGACTTCCATTACTTGTTCTTTTGTCAGCTTAAACTGTTCCATTATTTTTTGTCGTGTAGATGAACCTTTTTCATTCAGGAATTCCAGAACAGAACGCGTTTCAGAGCGTTTATACTCTATCTCATCCTTAACATTCGAATAATAAAAAATAGGTAAGAATTCTTTTCCAATATATGCTAATTTATTCTCTTTGAAAGGAGCTTGGATCAGATGTTTGTTTCTAATCAAAGAATGAATCAGTGTAGGGGAGAAGGTTCTCATCCTAGCAAAGAGTGATTCAGGATCTTGAAACAATACAGTGTTCTTAACTATTGAAACGGAATGTCCATAGTTAATGCCTTTATATTCAGTTGTTAACCCTTGTTTCTCAGCAAGGTAAATAGCTAGCATTTCAAGGGTCATTGTTAATTTATGATCCACTGAAATTTAGATCACCAACCTATTTGTAGAAAGTCCATTGATTCTCTCAATGATTATTGATTCAGTTTCACCCACATGGAACAACGAAATATCCTCTAGAGCGTTTATTATGTAGTTGAAGGAACTTTCGGATTGAAGCCACGGAGCTATGTTTAGATTCTTTATCTTAGTCTGCTTTTCATCAGAAGATTCTAGTTTACATTGAGCTGCGAGCTTCATATTCAGGACTATTAAATAAGTGTCAGATGAGACATCGAATCTTTCAGGTAAATTACCATTAAACACAATACTTGCTATGTCATTTGGGTGAATAAGATAATATCTCTGCATCTCTTCTTTTGTTGTGTACTCGACGTCTTGTTCTCTCTTTTCCCTCATTTCAAGTTCATCATAATTTTCTTTTGTAATATAATAGAAATTAAGATCATTCTCTACGAACCGACCACCTAAAACCTCTTCATCATCAATAAGTAAAGACAAGATTTCTTTGACTCTAACCTTAGTAAGAACACCAGGGATTGAACCTCTTTCCGATATCTGTTGTTCTGATGCTAGTCCAAAGCAGTTCATTAAATGTTTGATGTATCTTTTCTTAATATCTGCTAGATCAGCATCAATTTTAGATATGAAGTTCTTAATGTCCCAATATTCCAAAGGTTTGAACTGATTATCTATTGATTTTACTCCAATAAGCATATTAGCTTCAAGAGCTGATATAGTAGATTTGATACTTATATCAGAATCCTTCCATCTACTATTTAGCTCGGAAAGACTAACGGGTCCCTTTTGAATGTGATTATAGAGTTTATCAAACTCTGATTTTAATTTCATTCTTTTGATCAGACCACATTTTCTATAACGAGCAAAAGAAAGAGAGTAAAGTGTATTATTTTGACAGATGATACTTTTATCTTCAAGTAGTTGATTTATGAGAAAAACAATCACTGTTGTCATGCTTTCTGGGAATCTTGCTATAATCTCATTGAATCTGATGAAGCCAAATTTGTTTATCAAAGATAGCAATGAGTCAGCATTCAAAGCTGGAACTTGTCTCTTTAACCACAGATTATCTAGGATATAATTATCAACTGTTTTCTTATTGAAAACTCTAGTAATCGTATCCCCTCCAACTAGAGTGTCTTTTATTAGCTTAAATCCTGTCTTAACTAGAGTTGATGTAACAAACTTGTTTGATTTTGATAAAACAGACTTTCCATTAATATCCTCTATTTGTAAACTTAAAACCCTATGAATTCTTCTTGTATATTTGACCAGTTCTGCAGCAATCTTCTGCAAAATTATTGGATTGAAAAAAATTTCATCATTTATCTTTAAATCATAGATTTGTAGATATTGACCTTTATAGAGCTTATATTCTATTGATCCTACAACTCCTCCATCTAACAACAGCGGATCTATAAGTCCCTCTCCATACACATCTCTTAAATGAAGCCTAAGTCCTAACTTCGTGAAGGGATCGTTTCTTGGTAGAATTAATATTTTTTCATCTTCTCTTAATGCAGTATAAATCAGAGATTCTTTAATTTTGGAAATATCGTCGAATCGGTTCTTTGTCATATAGTAATTTGTTTCTCTTTCAGTTAATTTCTTTTCAATAATCTTCTTCTTCTGAAGAAGGTCCTTAATTATTTTCTCGATATCGCTGTATCTAAATCCTAGAATGTGAGTAAGTTCTATAAGAGAAACTGGCCCCAACGACTCAATAAATTTGAGTAGGATATATTTTTGGCTTTCTTCATAACTTGGAAGATTTCCTGAAGGTAGATATCTTGAAGAGATATCATAGACATTGGGTATAAATTGTTTAGGTAGGAATGAGTCTGTTGTAAGTGATTTCCTCACCAGTTGAAGAGTTTTGTCAAGTATCATGATACTTTCTTGTGCAACATCATCATCCAATTCTGTGAATTCAATAATTTCTCTTTTCGTCAGAGGTCCATATTTCCTTATTGCTGAAAGTATTTTATCCTCAACTTGAGTTAGTTTAAAGTGTTCTCGATATGCAGTGTAGTAATAGGGAAACATTGATGTTGTAACATAAGCGATTCTTCCGTGACTGAATCTTCCCCTTATAATCTCATTCTTCTCAATATAATCTCTTACCCAACCGATATCATAATCTTGAATTCTCACTGCTAATGAACTCAATTCCTCAATTGATCCCAGAGTATCCAAGATTTCAATAATACTTTCTTGTCCTTTAGTTTCTTGAACAAGATATGTCTCAACAGTAAAATAGTAATGAATGAAGTTTAATTCTTCTGGAGTCAATATCAGAGAATCAGGTTTTCTATTGCTTAAGTTTCTTAACAGCTCCCTGTCTGCTAATCTTATATATTGAGGTTCAACTGAAGCTTCAATTATCTGACCTTTGAGTATTTCACTCTTCTGTTCTAACTCAGTTAAAGCTCTTACTATTTTCTCTTCCTCTACTCTTAGATATTCTACTATTTCTTTTGCTGTGGATGGGCCATGAACCTTAAGATATCTTAACAGGAGTTTCTTCAAGCATTCCTCCGGATCTAATCGTTTTGCTTGTTTTCTCAAATCCTCTGGGATAATCTCATCGATTAAACAATACTTCCATTTTTCTCTTCCTCCAAAGAGTTCGAAATCAGTTCTTACAACAAGCATTGCGCTTTCTAGAACATTTAATCTCTTTTCTAAAACATCCTTGGATTCATCTATTTCTTCTACAATATCCTCAGAATCTAGTGGATGTTTGGTCTTCAGTAGTTTCAGGATTTTCTTATCTATATCTGTTAGCTCAATAGATTTACCATACACATTCCAGAAAATCTGAAAATCATTAACGAGTATGGTTCTTCTTTCTCCTTTAGCAATGTGAATCTCTAAAAGCTCCTTACTATTATGGAGAGAAAGAACCCATTTTTTTATCTGTTTGGAATCTGAAATAGATGAATGATAGATACTGGGATCAACACTTTCAATTGTTCTGATTGGAGCTAGTGCTTTAATTGCACTTCTTAATTGTTTTAGTGTAGAAATGGGTAATTCGTCATTTTTGTAGCTTCTATTATCAAAGATTCTAGTAACTAATTCTTTGCTGAAGAGAATTTCTTTAGTTCCTTCTTTTCCAAATACTTTAGCAAGAACTTGTTGATGTAATTCTCTAAGTAAAGCACTACGATCTGAAATTTGCACGATATCTGCTACTCCCAACAACACTATACCATGAGAGAAGGGGCTAGAAATGTCAGAAAGAGGTGTGATTTCATATTTGAAAAGCCCTTTCTCTAATTTGTTGAGAACATTTATTGAATTTTCTAGATCCATATAGTCTCTTAATATTTCTCTATATGTCTCTTTAATTATACAGAAATTTTCTTGATCTTTAATTACTGTGAAGATTCTTTTTGCGTACATAGATTGTCTGGAAACAGGAACATTTCGATCTACATTCCTTCTAAGAATCATTAATGCTCTATTTGCAACATGTCTGAATCTTGTTTGAAAGAGTTCGGTGTTAATTATAGCTTGTTTGAGTATTGTTTCAAGATTTTCTGAAGATACCAAATCTGGAATGATTGCTGTATCAATCATTTTATTCAAGGGGAGCATTAATAGAAAACCATTGTCGTTTACTGCGGAACCTACATCCGCGTCAATCTTTTTTCCTATTGCATATGCGAAAGATCTAGATAACGCATCGTTTACTCTTCTTCCATAATAACAATGAAAGATAAGATTCAATCTTCCTTGTGGATCGATGAAAGATTCAATTAACAATCTTTTATCACTTGGAACAGTATTCAAGAAGAGTAATTGTTCTCTGACATAGTCGACTATTGTCTGAGCTACTATTTCATCAACTTGAAAAGACCTTATTACCCAATCTTTGACTTCAACATCATCTTCTTTTTGGATTTTTTGAGCAACTACTTCAATGAATCTACCAATCTGTTGTGATAACTCAAATGATCTAGGTAGGTCTTCTCCTATCCAGTTTGGTATAGTTGGTCTTCTTCCAAACGCTTCTGAGACCACAACTCTAGATCCAACAGTTCTTCTGAACTGGTATGTATGACTTCCAAGAACAAATATATCTCCTGGAGTTAACCTTTCTACAAATTTCTCAGAAAGCATTCCTAGTCTTGTTCGATATGTTTCCAATTCAACTCTGAAATCTGAACTATCTGGGATTGTTCCTACATTTGTATAAAATATCATGCGTGTATTTCTTTTCTTTCCAAATGCCTTTTCCTGGTGATCATACCATATCTTTCTGTATACCTTCCTTTCCTCCATTTCAAGATTGTGACCTCCCAGATATTCAAGGACATTAATAAAATCTGTAAATTTAAGTGATTGAAAATTATAAGATCTCTTTATTAATCGATAAGCTTCATCCACTTGCCACCTTTTGTTTATTGACATAGCAACAACAAATTGTGCAAGGACATCCAAACAGTTTCTCGGGATTTGAACTTTATCTATGTCACGACTATAAGTGCTTTTATTTATTACAGCACATTCTATTGCATCATCCCTGTCTGTAACAATTAACCTTCCTTTTGCAAATCTATCAAGAGAGTGCCCACTTCGTCCAACTCTCTGCATATACTTTGCTACAGTTCTTGGAGAGCCTATCTGTGCTACTAGCTCTACACTTCCTATGTCTATACCCAATTCTAGAGATGTTGAGGTTACAGCTGCCAATAATTCATTGTTTTTTAATCTATCTTCAACATCAAGTCTTATCTCTCTAGATAAACTCGAATGATGAACAGCTATTAAAGATGAGTATTCATCACCAAGAAACTCTTTTAGTTTAAAAGCAACACTTTCAGCTCCTTTTCTTGTATTAGTAAAAATAATAGAAGTTTCGTGATCAAGAATTAGGTCTGAAAGTATAGTGTAAATTCCTTCTTGGGCCATAACATAAGGTGTGTGCAGAAGATCTTTAACTGGACTTTTAACCTCCAAATCCAGCTTTCTTTGTGGAGGTAAATTAGCTATGTAACACTCATTCTCTTTTCCATCATCATCTAAACCCACTAAAAATCTAGCAATCTCTTCAATTGGTGCTTGAGTTGCTGACAATCCTATTTTTGTAACTTTTTGATTAGTAATTTCTGCTTGAAGGTATTCCAAACAAAGAGACAAGAATACTCCTCTTTTGTTGGAGCTTACTTCATGAATTTCATCTAGTACTATCCACCTTACACTCTTTAGATGTTGAGAAAATTTTGGTGATGTGAGAATTAAACCTAAGCTCTCAGGTGTTGTAATCAATATATGTGGGGGTGTTTTCAGCATTCGAGTTCTTTCAGCTTGAGTTGTATCTCCTGTCCTCACCTCTGCTCTTATCTTGGGGATAACTATATTATTTGCTGCAGCTAAATCTTGAATTCCTTGTAAGGGTTCTTCTAAATTTTTTCTTATGTCATTACCCAATGCTTTGAGGGGAGAGATATAAAGAACATAAATTTGATCTTTCAAAGTACCTTTCTTAGATTCCACAAATAGTTCGTTTATCGCAGCTAAGAATGCTGCAAAAGTTTTACCTGATCCTGTCGAACTAAAAACCAGAGTATTTCTTCTATTGTGTATGGATGGAATAGCATACAACTGAGGTAGAGTAAATCCACTAGGAAAGCTAGATGTAAACCAATCTTTTATTTCCTCAGCAAGAAAGGAGAATATATCTCCTGTTGTAGAAGGCTGGTCAAGATAATGCAGAGTCATTATGTTACTTTTAGGTAAGTTTTTCACTATATATATTTGAGTGTCATTGAGATGAATTATTATTATAAATTGTCTTCATTTTCTTTTCTTTTACCCCATTCCATTACGAGCGCAGACTCTCCATCTCTATAATATTCCTTATGTTCCCTTTTTATGTAAAAACCTAATTTTTTGTACATTTCAACTGCAGCAATATTGGAAACTCTTACTTCAAGATAAACTGATGAAACCTTCTGTTCAATTAATTTCTTCATACCATATTTCATAATCTCAAAACCCAATCCTTGCCGTCGATATTTAGGTAATACTGCGATTGAGATTACATGGCCTTTTGCTGGATTCATGCCAAGAAAGGAAGAAAAAGGACGTTCTAATCTGGAGAGGAGATAACCAATTACTTTACCATCTTGTTCTGCAACCACACATGCAAAACCAAAATCAGTTATAATTCTATAGAAGAAATCAAAGGAATAGTTCTCGGGGAGACATTGCCTATTTATCTTTATTATTGCATTTATGTCTCCTAAATCCGCTTGTCTAATAAAGGATTTCTGTTCCATTAATTATCCTCTATAGGGTTCAGAATTGAGCTTGTTTTTCAATTTTTTGATGAGGCTTTAACTTACACTGTTTCAAAAATATTCTTAAAGCTAGAAAACTGAAAGCATATTGCATTATATGTCATCTCCAGAAGAACCAGATGATTCAATAGAATTATCTAGAGAACTTGTAAAAAAATATGATTATGCAGATAGCTTGCTGAATCATTGGATTACATCATTTGGATTGGACAAAACTCTGCAGATTATAGAGAATCTAAGAAACCCATATGACACTATTTGGGTTCAAGTGAATACAAGTAGAATTGATTTTGATTCTCTTCGTATAATTTTCGAGGATATGGAGTATAATGTACAAAAACATCACTTGTTTGATGATTTTCTCGAGGTCAAAGTAGAGAAGAGAGATTTCTCAATTAAGGATTCTGAAATTCCTTCTGTTATAGTTGATATCGAATCTTCTTCGAATATTTCTTTAGGAAAAGATGTCCATACAGCTTCAATAGTAAAGAATGACAAGTTTGTCTCTGGTGACAAAGTAAAGATACTAGACCACACAGGGAGCATAATTGCAGCAGGAACAGCAGAGGTAAACAGTAAGGAGATTCATTCACTTCACCAAATGACTGTTGTAAAAGTAACAGATTCTCATGGATATGCACCTCCCTTAACAGAACTTAGTTTTTACAGAAGAGGTTTCTTTAATATATTAACCCCAGTTCAAGCACTTGGAGTAAAATCATTATATTTAGATAAATTAGATAATATCCTTGTAGCTTCAAGCGATAGAGGTGAAGTTGCATGTTATATTGCAGAGCTAACAAATCATAAAACACCTATAACGGTTATAGCTCAAAATGAGTTACAAGTTAAAGCTATATCAAGGCAAATTGAAAGAATCAAAACAAGAGCAATTAGATTATTACATGTTCCCTTTCTTTCCTTTTTGAGAGAGATTCATGAAATGAAATATAGCTCTGTATATCTTGGATTACAGAATTCAAGAACTGCTGTTAAACCTGTTTTTTCTTCAAATCTTAGTGCAGGAAGATTGAGAGAGATGACGAAAGCACAGGCGAACATAATTACCTACCTTTATAGATGCCTGCATGAGAATGCATCAGTAACTTATACTACTCATTCTATGGATTATTTAGAGAATGAAGGAATATTCAAGAAAATATTGGAGAAAGCATATTATGAGAGTCAGAGCTTTCCAGAGGAAATAAGAATCCTTCAATCAAAGAAAATATTCAAATCTAGGGAAGTTCCAGTTATAGATACAAAAGGAATCTCGTTGGATTTAAGAAATTCATCAATTTTTTTGGATCCTATTGAAACTGGCAATATTGGTGGTTTTCTTGCTAAATTTAAATTTAAACAGAAAACAAAGTAAATCAGAATTATTTTGAAAGAATTATTCTAGATGTGTATCTAGTTCATTTACAAGCCAAGTAAATGCTTCTTTAATTCCCTTCCCATGTAGAATACTAGTATCAAAAACAGCGAATGTTCTATCTTTCAAATCAAGATGCAACCCTAACATTTGTATTAATAATGGGGCCTCTACTGCTCCAGGGAGATCTTGCTTGTTTGCCATGATTAATGTAGGCACATTTTCCATGTAAGGGTTGTTAAAAACATGAGTCTTGAGTACGTCTCTTGCTTCAGGAAGACGCTCAATATCAGCTGCATCAATAACAAAAATAACAGCACTACATCCTGGATAATGTGCTTCCCATAGGAAACGAAAATGTGATTGTCCTGCAACATCTATAGCTGTTATAGTCCATCCTTCAAATTCAAACGACTCAATGTTTTGCCCGATGGTCGGTGTGAGGTTTTCTGCAAATCTACCAAATCTCATAAATCGAGTTAAGGTTGTTTTACCTGCTGCATCCAGCCCTAATATCAATATTTTAGCCTTTTGCTCTTTCTTTAGTTTTGCTCTCAACCATGAGGAAAACGAACCAAACATGCTCATGTACTGACATTCCGTTTTATTATTTTACTTTTCGTAGTGGTTTTATAAGTGTTGTTTTTCTTCTCGCTCTGTCTGTTTAATTCGGTGTTAATTTCTTATTAAAGTTTTTCCAGATATGCAAATGAACTTTCACAGTTCTAGAGCCCAATCACTTCAAATTCCATCAGTTTTCTGCTTTTGTGTCGGTATTAAAATATTTCCAATTGCACATATTTTTATCAGCAAAGCATTACAATAAAGTTTTTATTAAGTATCCCTCTAATTTCCCATCTAACTAAATATTTTTAAGATGAGACAAGCGTCTGAATTTGTAATCTCAGTTGATAGGTTTTGGTGAACGATTATGGCACTTATTACAGATGAGGACGCAACAGAGAAGGAGTTAGAAATTGTATCGAAATCAGTGAAGGTTGGTCCTGATCGTATTACTCGCTTTGAAAGAGCAAGAATTGTCGGTGCTCGTGCACTCCAACTAAGTATGGGAGCTCCCGTTCTTCTACAAATGGAAAATCTTGAAGCAAAATCACCTCTTGTAATTGCAGAGATGGAATTAAGAGCTAAAATTCTTCCGTTGAGTATAAGACGAGAAATGCCTAACAGAACCTTTCAGGTTATACCTTTGCAAAAACTAAGAGATATTCAAGCTCTTAGAGAAGTTTGATATTTCCTTCATCATACTCACAAAAGGAAACAAATAAAAATACTAGTCCAAGCACTATGGTGAGTGACGAAAATGGTTAAAATACCAGAAATAATGAATAAATACTGCCCAAATTGTGGAAAACACCAAAGTATGAAAGTAAAGCAAGAAAAAAGTGCTAGAAGAAAAGGAGGATTTTCCGCAATGTCTAGAAGAGAGAAGCGTAAGAGACGAGGGTATGGTAATAAAGGCAGATTTAGTAAGAGACCAGTCACTCAAACAAAGATGGCTTCTAAAACCTCTAAAAAGGTGGATTTAAGACTTACTTGCCCAGAATGTAGTAAGAAATGGGTATTATCATATCCACGAACTAAAAGAGTTGAATTCGTAAAATAACTTAACAATCTCTTTCTATTTTACAATCGATATAGAGAGTATTGAACATATTTTCCTTGAACATATTATGAGCTTACTTCAAAGACCTTAAAAAGACTTCAAAGCCAGTTGGTTACAATATGCCAATGCTTTATGAAATTGAGGGAAAACAATTATTCAAAGAGAACAGAATTCCTGTTCCGAAATTCAAAGCTTACGATGGAGTTTCCAGTATCAAGACTTTTGCTGAAGAATTAGGTAATGACATCATGATGGCTAAAGCTCAAGCTCTTTCAGGAGGAAGAGGAAAAGCTGGGTTGATAAAAAAAGTTAAAACATCTGAAGCAGAAGACTATATTCAAAGTATACTTGGTAGAGATCATAGAGGAAAACCTGTCGATTTAGTCATGCTTGAAGAACCAATGGAAATTGAAAACGAGTATTATTTGTCTATAATGCTTGATAATGCATCTAGCAAATATCTGGTTTTAGCTAGTTCACGAGGTGGAGTTGACATTGAAGAGGTAGCAGAAAAATATCCTGATGAAATTTACAAAGATTATTTTTCTGTTTTTAGTGAACCACAGCCTTACATGTTCATAGACCTTGGAAAAAAACTTGGATTTGAAGCTCGAACTCTAACCTCGTTCACCAATATTATGACTAACATGTTTAAAATGGCACAAAAAAGAGACCTTACACTTATAGAAATTAATCCCTTGATTTTAACTCCTGATAAGCAGATAATTGCTGCTGATTCAAAAGTTGTTATCGATGGAAACGCTGATTATCGACAACTTGATATTGCAAATCTTAAATCTCAAAGAGACAGACATACCGATTTAGAATTTGAAGCTGATCAATCAGGTATAAGTTATGTACAACTTGACGGAGAGATTGGAATAATATCTGGTGGTGCTGGACTTGCAATGGCAACTTGTGACTTGCTGGAATTTTATGGAAGCTCACCTTCTAATTTTCTAGATGTTGGTGGTGGTGCTGATGAAACTAAAATTGAGAAATCTCTGGAAATTCTTTCAAGGCAGAATATCAAAGGAATTTTTGTAAACTTCTTTGCGGGAATAACTCGATGTGATGACGTTGCAAATGGGATTATCAATGCATCAAAAAAATATGAAATTAAAGTTCCAATGGTGATACGACTTGTTGGTACTAATGATGATCTGGGCATTCAGATACTGGAAGAAAATGGTATTAACGCTTATGGAAAAATGGAACCTGCAGCAAAAAGAATTGTTGAACTTGTAAAAGGAGGAAACTAAAATGGCAATTATATTAGATAAAAACACAAGAGTTATTGTTCAAGGCATCACAGGAAAACAAGGAACTTTTCATGCACGGTCTATGATAGAATATGGAACAAAAGTTGTAGCAGGAGTAACTCCAGGAAAAGGGGGACAAGAGCATTTGGGAGTTCCTGTTTATGATAGCATGAAAGAAGCAGTCAAAGAGACACAAGCAACAGCTTCTGTTATTTTCATTCCTGCAAGATTCACCTATTCTGCTGCTTTAGAAGCAATTGATGCAGGGATTGAATTGCTTACCGTTATTACTGAAGGAGTGCCAATCAAGGATACCGCTAAAATCAAACAAAGAGTACAGGAAGAAAATGTAATAATGATTGGTCCCAATTGCCCTGGTATAATCACTCCAGGAGAGAGTAAGATAGGTATAATTCCAGGAGAAATATGCAAACAAGGTAATGTTGGAATAGTAAGTAGAAGTGGAACATTAACCTATGAAATTATTCAGAATCTAACAATCAATGATTTTGGTCAATCAACCTGTGTAGGATTAGGTGGTGATCCAATAAAAGGGATAGGATTTAATGAATGCTTGAAATGGTTTGAAGAAGATCCACAGACAGAGCACATCGTTCTAGTTGGGGAGATTGGTGGAACAGGAGAACAAGAAGCAGCAGATTTAGTTAAAACTGAAATTTCTAAACCAGTTTATGGATTTATTGCCGGTCAGACAGCACCTCCTGGAAAACAAATGGGTCACGCTGGCGCTATTGTTCATGGTAAATCAGGCACAGCTCAAGAAAAGATGAGAATACTTAGTGAAGCAGGTATAACCACTGTAAAAACCCCTAATGAAATTCCATTAAAGATAAAAGAGAATATATGATGTTTTATAGTAATATAGAGTAGAGGGAGCTTTCTTTTTAAATTTGCAAATAGGGCGGGTCAAAAATATCCTCAAATACTTGAGGTACATCTGAACCAAATCTGTAATGTATAATATAAGAAATGCTAATTGTAAGTGATTCATTGGCATTAAACTGATTTGAATCGAAAATTAAAGAGCCTCCTATGATATTATCACCTTCAATTTGAGTGTACGATCCCCATTTCATTGTTGCCAAAATAGAACCATTTTGTATTCCAATCACTTCAAAACTCTTTAGAACTGTGTTCCATGAACCATCGTGTTTGAAATAGATGTTGAATGGGAGAAATACAATATCTTCTCCAATAAAGCTTGTAGCTGATAAGAGAACAACATTATCGATTCCTGTTTCGACACCAGGTGATTTAATCAAAGTGTCAAGCACCGGTATGAAAATTATTAGGAAGATGATTACTGAAGCAGTAATAATTAACTTAATTCTTTTCTTGCGAACAGTAACAAGTTCGACAAAAAATTTCTTTGTTTTAATCCAGAAAGTATTAAGTATGTCTTTAAAACTAAATTTTGAATCTTCTTCTTTGGATTCTTCTTTTGTTACTTCAGCATCTGTTTTCTCTTGTTCTTCATCTTTCTTCTTCTTATCTTTATCATCAGGTGCGAATATCAAATATACTGCTAGGCCTAGAAGTACTGCAATTAAAACATAACGTAGCCAGATAAAATCTGGAATGGATAACCAGAGTTTTACGTACCCAAGTTTGGGAATGATAAGTTTTGTTTTCCCTAAAACAGCTTCATAGGGTATAAAGTGAGTTGTTGAGTCATAATAATCTATATAGTTATTTGAAGATGGATTATCTCCACTTACTAGAAAATAATAGTGATCACCCTCAGTATCAGTTATAACTGTAATATTAACAACTCTGTGAATGATTAAAGTTCCTCTGCTATATACTGTTGCAGATTCATAAACAATTACATCTCCAAGTTGAATGTTTTCTGGTTTATTTTTGAATATGAGAAACATATCTCCTTGATCATATGTAGGACACATTGAAGAATTTGGACATGGTCCATTTTCTATGACTACCAATGATACTCCTAAAACACCACCAAACATCATCTTAACAAGAAAGAATAAAGCGATTGCAATAACAATCATAATTGCAGTTTCTTTGATATCAATTTTCTTCAGAAATTTAGACAAAGATGAAGACATTATTCTTTTTGTATATCAGATACTATAAAACATTTCCTTTTATTAGATAGCGTGTTGTTTTACAAAAATCGATAACTAAATTTATATTCAGAGTTTTCTTGATTCTTTTGATGAAAAAATTTCAGAAAGCAGCTAGTATTACAGAATTGATTTTTCAAGAAGAAATAAAAAGAGGAGTTCAAACAACTCTAATTGTTAAAGGATATCTAGGTGATCCTTCATGGAAATTATTACCTGAAACTCTGGATTTTGATGAAGATAGAAAAATAGTTAAAATTCGATTATTTGCAAAGAAGGAACCAAATACTATTGCTATTCAAGTAATAAAGGATTTTAAGAAAGAATTTTTACTTACATTTTTATCAGGTGGAAAGTGGACGGTTCATTGCAATACTAAAAGTATAGAGATTGAAGTTGAGGAATAGAATTTAAGAGAACTAAAAGTCATGTAAATTCAATAAAAATCCCGACAAAATTCGAAATAATTCATACAAATATTTTAATAGTTGTTAACTTTGTCTGCGTGTGACTTATGGACCGAGATAAACCTCTAATCGAATTAGCTCTAGAATACTTGAAGAATTTTGGAAATATTACTCATAATTTATCCTTGATTCAGGGACCTCCTAAACATTCAATCGAATTTATAATAATAATCAAAGAACTTCTCGTAGGGGTGTGGATTTTAGATTGGAAAAGGTCTGTGGGTACTGATAAAATAATTCACATAGAACGTATAATACAAAGATCAAATCTTAGTGGAGGTTTTGTAGTAGCAAATAATTTTTCACCTAATGCAAGGGATCTAGCTAATCAAACTGATACTTTAGAACTAATTGAAAAAGCAGAGATATTATATCACACTTAAAAGATATTGCGGAAAACTCATCCCTGTTTTGTTCCACAAATTGGGCAGAAATATGAATCTGTTGGGAGTTTTTCACCACATCGTATGCAGAATGTTTTGCTATCTAGTTTTGTCTGAGCATGAGAGCTGAGTATTTCCAATGATCTGTGTAATAAATCGATTACAGCAAGAAAACCATTAATAGCAACATCTTGATAAGATTCATCTTTGATTTTCTTTAGATTCAAAGTAGATCTGGAAAAAGCAAATAGATTTGTTGGTAAATTACTAAGATTCAATTTAGTTTCGTTTTGGAGTTTTGAAGGACAAGAGTTCTTAGTACCCACAATTACTTTATTCAGAAATCCAGATGGTTCAATAAGATCTTTGTAACATGCTTCAATTGTTGCATCAGATTGAAGTTTAGAAATAAAATCCTTCGAATCTCCTTTCACAGCGATCTCATTACTTTTTGGGTAAAATGTTACACAACCTTTACCTTCGATCTTGGAATCATCCACAAACCACAGCATATCAACAAAACAACTTTTTCCTTCTTCATATGTTCGTATTATTAATCTAGTAGGAATAACCTCATTTAATCTAAAACCATAGTATGTATTGTCTCTCTCATTATCTTCAAAATATAAAGTTGGATAAAGAGCACTACCACTAATTGCGCTTTCATATATCGCGCTAATTGATCTAAAAATTATATTAGCAGTAGTGTCCATTTTCTTCAATAATCTTAACACATACACTAATATAAACCATTGTTAATTAGCAAAAGACCGTGAATTAGAGACTTTGTCCAAATGCTCGCTTAATACTATCGTTACTTTTTTAAGTAACAAGAAACATAAAAAGAATTGACTACTTTAAAATCTAAAGGAGTATAAATTTATGAAAAAACGTGGTGTATCTCCAGTAATCGCAACAATTCTACTTATTGCTCTGGTAACAGCTGCAGCAGCAATTGTATTTTTAGTTGTTATACCTATGCTAAATCCAGCACCAAAAGCAATTGTTCAAGAATCCAACGTTGTTTTAGCAGGTGATGGTTTAAACTATACAGTCACTATTACAATCCAAGCTGAAGGTAACGATATACTGTATACGGATGTATCTGCATCTCCAATAGTATCGTATCTTGTATTAGATTCAACAGAACCGTTTTCGATATCAAACGGTGCTACAAAACAGATAGTTTTTACTGGATCTTTTACAATTGGAATAGAATATACATTAACAATAAACTTCTCTTCTGGTGAAAGTACAGCAATAGGTACAGCAGTATTTACTCCATCATAAGCGGAGTAAAACCCTTTTTTTCCTTTCTTTTGATTATCTCAAAATTCAGTTCACTTAAAGAATTGAATTAGATTGAATGGTCACCTTTATTTATTAAAAGCGTTACAAGTTTTTGATGACATTAGAAGAGCTTTCCAATCCAGAAGCTTCTACTGATTTAAAGAACGTACTCAAAGAGATTTATGGGAAGGACATTTCACCACAAGATTTGATTGATTCTACTTTTCTTACAAAGAAAGCAAAAATTAACTTGATTAAGCAAGACAGTGAAAAAATAGGATATCTTATCTGGTTTCTAGAAAAAGAACAAGATGAAGAATCAGAGAAAACAATCGATTCTCTAATTGTTGATGAGATAGTAATTATGAAAACTCACCAAAATATTACTACCGCTAATCAACTGATACAGGATATAGAGAGTATCAAAGATAAGAACAAGGTTTCCAATATAGAAATAACTCTTCCAAGTCAATCGTTTTGGTTAATCCCAAGTTTCATTGATGAGGGGGGGTACTCCTCCTCAATGCTTAGGGTCAGCAAAGAACTAGCTAAGAAAACAGAGTTCATACAAATTTACAATACAATTGAAAAGGGAATCAAACCTGAGCTCATTGAGCTGATGGTTTCAAAGAATGACACATATCAACTAGAGATTATTGAAGAGCCTAAAGATTACCGAGGTGTCATAGAGAATGGCTTCACTCCTGAAATCGTTAGTATGATATTTTATGTAGAAGATGTTGATATGAAAAAAACTTTCGAAAGGATAAATTCTATCACAGATTGGCAAGAATATACGTTCTCTTTAATCAAGAGAATTGAAGATTAGACTTGATTAATTGATTTAATTATTTTCATAGCTCTAGGTGGATGATCTGTAATTATACCGTTTACTCCCAATCTTACAAACTTCTTAATGTCATCTTCCCTATTGACTGTCCAAGCGTTTACTTCTTTGTTCTTTTTGTGATATAGTTCAATAATTCTGGAGGAAAGGAATTTGTGATAAGCATTCAAGGAGTGAATATAACTTTTATCAGACATTCTCCTACTTACAGTACTTGGAATCATATAAAGAAAAGCTAATCTGTATTCCATGTTTGAAGATTTCAATTCATGCATAACATCTCTTCTAAAAGAACTGACGACAATTCTGGTATTATCTTGTCCAACTCTCTTGAGTAAAATATCTAGTTCTTGCTTGTTTATCTTGCACTTGATCTCAATGTTAAATTGAATGTTTGGTAATAAATCATTTAAAACGTCTTCCAAAATTGGAATACTCTCACCATTTGGCAATTGTATCTTTTCTATAACTTTGAATGGAGTTTCTTTTATTAGATATTTTTTATTTTCAAATACAATATTTTTATCATGGTGTATTATGAAAATACCATCACTAGTTAAATGAGAATCTAATTCTATCATATCAGCTTTCTGTGAAACTGCAAGATTGAAAGCTTCCATTGAATTCTCATAAGCTTCTTCTGATGAACCTCTATGCGCTATAATAAGTGGTGAAGTTTTCTCTATCATTACGTTCAGCTGAAAACAGTATTAAATTAATGTTATGTTTACTAGTACACATCACTGTTCTCGACATATTTTTAAGAAACTAATATTTGTTTAAATCATGGTCTATAAGATAAAGGACATAAATTTAGCTGAACAAGGAAGAAAGAAAATTGATTGGGCAGAATCAAGAATGCCTGTTTTAATGGAATTACGTAAGAAATTTAGCGAAACAAAACCGCTCAAAGGAATGAAGATTGCTGGTTGTCTTCATGTTACAAAAGAAACCGCAGTTCTTGTAGAAACATTGACTAAAGCTGGAGCTGAAGTAGCATGGAGTGGTTGCAATCCTTTATCAACAAAAGATGATATAGCAGCTGCTCTTGCAGCTGAGGATATTCCAATCTTTGCTTGGTATGGAATGACAACTGAAGATTTTTACTGGGCAATAGATAAAGTTCTAGAATTCAAACCCACATTAACGTTAGATGATGGAGCAGATCTTATTTTTAGAGTGCATTCAGATTTTCAAGAGTTAGCAGAAGGTATCATTGGGGGAACAGAGGAAACCACAACGGGCGTCCATCGATTGAGAGCTATGGATAGAGCAAAAAAATTACTTTACCCAATTGTTGCGGTTAACGATGCTGAGACAAAAAGTGATTTCGACAATTACTATGGTACAGGTCAATCAACTTTAGATGGTGTATTAAGATCAACTAATATTATTATTGCAGGAAAAATAGTTGTAATTGCAGGCTATGGACATTGTGGAAGGGGATTAGCTAAAAATGCTTCAGGTTTGGGAGCTGATGTAATCATAACAGAAGTAGACCCAATTCAAGCTTTGAAAGCTGCTATGGATGGATTTAGAGTCATGAAAATGGATGAAGCTTCCAGCAAGGGTGATCTTTTCATTACAGCAACTGGTATGAAAGATATTCTTGTAGGTAAGCATTTTGAAAAGATGAAGGATGGAGCTATAATTTGCAATACAGGTCACTATGATGTTGAAATTAATATTGGGGAACTTGAAAATCTATCAAAATCAAAAAGAGAATTAAGAGAAAATAATGAAGAATATACTCTGGAGGACGGTCGAAAAATCTATCTGCTTGCAAAAGGAAGACTCGTTAATTTATCTGCAGCTGAAGGACACCCTTCAGAGGTGATGGATATGTCTTTCGCAAATCAGTTACTGAGCTTAATCTATCTTGCTGAATCGGGGAAAAAATTAGAAAATATCGTTTATGATATTCCAAGAGAACAAGATGAAAGGATTGCTGGTTTGAAACTAAAATTGATGGGGTATAAAATAGATAAACTTTCATCAGAACAAGAAAAATATAAAGATGCATATTTTGAAGGAACATAATTTCCTCCACTTTCTCCTCTTCTAATAAACAACTCACACATGTTGTTTTTTTCGCCACAAGATTTTTAGCCTAGAGTTTTCATATAGAGAGATATAAGAAAGGGGAATAAACTGTGATAAAAAATCTTCTGATTCTTACAACTTATGGTCAGATATTTTATAGTCAAGAATTTGAAAAAACTGAAGAAGCTGTTGATGTTGCACTGACTGGAGGGTTGATGAGTGCGATTTACTCCATGGCTTCTGAAACTCAAAGAGAAAAAATTTCCGAGTTCGAGCTTATTACCTCTAGAATTATTTTCCAAGAGGAAGAAGGTGATTTACTCTTCGTTCTCACTGTAGATAAGAGAATGGATGTTAAGGATACATACGAACTTCTTGGTATGATTTCCAAAAGATTCTTTGAAAAGTATGGTGAGCTCCGAATCGATGGGCTAGTTTTAACAGATTTTGAAGTTGATGCTACTGAAATCATCTACAAGAAACTCTGGTATCTTGATACACAAAAACGGAAATTTAGGATTTGGGATTATCTTTCAACAGTTTTTGTAACATTAGCTTTATGCTGGTATACATTATTAATTTTTGGTTCTCCTCCAATCCTAGGAATGCCAGAATTCGGCATTAAGACTTTTGTTTGGGATAATTTGCTGATTAAAATTGGTGACCCAGTCGGCTTTGTGTTATACCTTTTATTACTGATAGCAGTAGTAGCGATTCCAGCTATAGCAGTGTTTTTGTTGTTCAAGTTTACACATGTTAAAGATATTTTTAGATTCTCAAGAGATTATATAGCTAGACCAACAAGAGCAAGCTATTCGGAATTGCTTCCAAATTACTTCTTGTTTACAATTCTTGTTTCGTTTCTGATTTATACAAGCTTTATGATATTTTCTGGAGGATATTTCACTGAATTAACAGTGTTTCCACTCTTTCCAGGAGGGCTATTTCCAGAATTGGACCAACCTTTTAATTTCGCAGATCCCCTTTCTAGTGATATATTAGATCAGATGATAATTGGACTACTAACTTGGGCTACTTGGGTGTTTGTTTTTCCACTAATTTATTCACTTTTATTGGGAGAAAGAAAGTGGAGAAAAATATACAGAAATGCTGTTTACATAGCATCCATTGCTATGTTCATCCTAATAATATGTTATATTTTTGCAGGAGTTAAGTATCTTGAAGCAGTAGGATTTCATCCGAGAGATAGAGAGATTTGGAGAACAGAACAAATAACTGCTCTCTATCAGCTGATTACAGGTATTCCTGTGAATATATTCTTCTATGGTTTTCTGTTATACTTAGGTCTGGGAGTAAACAGAGTAACTCCATCAAAAACAAGAGTCCCATCACTTTTTGCTGTTGGTGTAGCAATCTATTTGACACTAATAATTCAAAGATTAATTTACTTTGTATTAGTAGCTCCGATGTGATCATTATACCTGGGAGGATAACCAATCTTTTTCTCTTTTAGAAACTTTTATATCGACAGTTTTTAGATAGTAGGAAGAGCAATGTGATTAGTGATGTTAAGATTTGTTGTACGGTTCTTTTTTCATAATAGGAAGAGGACATTTCAAGCAATAATTACACTTACCTTAGCATTAGTGATATATATCGCTACTGTACTTCTAGTTGGGGGTTATGCAGCCAATATAAGTGGTATGGCTTCTATTGTTCAACCATCCAACTTTCTTCTGATAACAGAAGGAGGTCAAAGTCTTTCAGAGAGTAGAATCGATTTGGAAGTTTTAAGCTTTTTAGAGGAATATTCAGAAAAAACTCCAAATGTTGATATTATTCTTCCCCAATTGTATTTTGAGGTTTCAGTCGTAGGAGAAACGGAAAAGAAAATTAATACACATTTAAGACTATTGAATTTCACAACGTTCGAACTGTATCAGAGACATAGTTACTCGTATACCCTAATTACACCTGATAAAGATGAAATAATTATGGGACAACAATTAAAGAGTATGCTATCAGCAGGAGTAGGAGCAGAAATAGAGGTCAAAAGCGATGTAATTCAGCTAAACGAAATTGCTGATACAGTAGTGAATGATAGTTTCACTATTACGAATATTATTGAATCAGGCCAAGAATTCGATATTGAAATACTAGCTTCTATAGACAATTTTGAGTTTAATACAGCCTTGAATTTTGTATCTTTTATTGAATTATATATTATGGATACCAGAGAGGTAGGAACAATCATAAGTGAAATTCAAGCTGAATTTAAAAATTTAGAGCTAACTGAAGAAAAACAAACTCAAAATTTCATAATTTACGCTACAGATGAGGTTATTAGAACACTTACACTCTTAGAGATACTATTCTTTGTTTTAATGCTGGTTTCGATAACTTACAGCATTTATACTTTGGTTAAAGAAAGTGAAGAAGAGATATTTGTCTTAAGGTCTATAGGCTCAACTAAATTTCACATTATTCTCCTCTTTATGATACAATCCTTATTTATTGGAGTGATTGCAGGTATTCTTGCGATTATAGTAGGTTACCTAAGTGTAAGCGGAATTGTAGCTGTTGTATCAGCTATAACTGGGCTGCCATTTATAGCGTTAAACATTAATGGGAGTCTCATAGGAATAATTTTCCTTCTCTCGGTTTCTTTATCCATAGTATCAGGAATTTATCCTTCAATTGAAGCTGCAAAAATCAAGGTTATAAGGGAGGATCTATGATGACTGATTTACTTATACCTATCAAGGTCTTTTTCCGCTATATTTTTTACTCCCTTATTCGTCCCGTTTTCCGCGGAATTTTCCATGCTTTTCACTATCTTATCGACACTTTTCAACAGTTCTTACACCAGATCTTCTTATACAACATTCTTCCAAAGAAAAGAATCTTCATTGCATTTCTAGGTTTTCTCATAAGCTCTACTATAATAACAGGTGGAGCTATTCTCATGGATAGTATAATAGATGCGACTTCATCTTATCTTGGAGAAAGTGAGAACATTCTTGTAATATCTAATCCTCTAGCTTCTACTCCTTATACAAGTATATTGCCTTTAGAATTAGCTGAAACAGTTAGAACAGTTCCAGGTGTTATGGATGTAAGTCCAGAAGTCATGACAGCTGCAGTGTACAAAGATAAAGCAGTTTACTTTCGCGGTGTAGATATAAACAAATTCTGGGAATTTACGGATGTTAACTATATTGATGGAGCACCTCTAGACCGCAATGATACCTATGAAATCAGTATAGGGACCAAATTCGCTAGTAGGAATAATTTGGAAGTAGGTGATTTATTTGTAGTGTACTCCACAAGATCAAATGCAGTGATGGAATTCAAAATCAAATCGATCTTTGTAACAAATACACTTCTAGATGATGAGATTATTGCCCCGCTCTGGATAGGACAATTCTTTGCATTCGAATCTTCAAACTATATAACTCACATACGTGTTAAAATTGATCTAAATCAGGTATCAAAAGAAAGAGTCAGGGAAATTGTAACTAGTGAATATCAACTCACTGTGAATATTGCTACACCTAATAATATAGTGAATTTAAATGCAACCGTATACATCAGGAGTGGAAAAGGTAATGTAATCAAAGAAGAAATCATTTTCAATTCCAATTCGATTTCTGTTACTCTTCCATTTGGTGAGTACGAAATACAAGCGGATGTGGAAGGATTACTTTCTGAACCTATGGAATTAATTTTAGGAATTGACAGGATAATTACAGTTCTTGTTCCATATATTCAAAGAAACCTTAATTTTAGAGTAATTACTGATGAAGATGAGCCAATAGAAGGAGTGGAAATAGATGTTTTTAGTCAAGATAAACATGAAAAAGTAACAGGTGCGAAAACATATCGTACTTATTCTGATGAGAACGGTGAAGCATTTATCTCTGTAAGTAATGGAAGTTATTTCGCTGAATTTGAATATGAGGTCTACGGGAAATCAATAGCGTTTACAACGAGTGAGACAAATAATATAGAAGTAGAACTAATTAGTCGTCATCCATCAATAAATGTAAGAAATCCAAAAAACTACAGCATTTCCATAGGTAATGAAGTGAATGTTTCTATCTCTGCAACGAGAGGATATTCTATTTACTACTATGCAGATGGAAACTTTGGAGATCTGAGAGAATATTATATAGCTGAAGAAGGAGAGATTGCTCCTCCAGGAATCTTAGTCCCTTTTGATGAGGGAGTCCATTCCATCACAGTTATTGTATTCAATAAAGATTATCCAGGAAGCGAAGATAGGAGTAAGAATTATGGAGAAACGACAGTATTCTTTTCAGTATCTCATAGTCTTCCTGAAAATCTAATATTTTCAAATGCTGTTAATGGTACTCATTTACCACCTTCAACAACACTATTTCTAAATACATCACTTTGTGTTTGTCAAACTGCAATTTACAAATGGAATAATGAAGCATGGAATATACTTACAGGTTATGAAATCAAAAGTCCATCAGAGATTGGTATTCATAAATTGATAGTAAAAGCAGCAACTGGAACTGAAAGTAAAGAATGGATATTTTTCTTTATTATAGAAAACAGTCCGCAGAAGATTGGACTTATTGGATTACCAATTCATTATCAAATTATGGGAGGAGAAGAACTGCATGTTTGGTATGAATTTGCAGCGACAATTGCACAATACCGTTGGGACACTCAATTAGATACCTCAATTCCTCCTGGTTTTACCATACCAACAGCTAGTTTAAACGAAGGTAATCATACCTTATACCTTTCAGTTTACGTTCTATCCCAATGGCACAATAGATCATATGATTTGACTATAGATAATTCTGCACCCAATATTACACTTTCATATGTGAATCAAACGATCTTAGAGGCAGGAGAAAATATATTCTATGATAGTAATGAAACTTTATCTTGGTTAAAGTATTCATGGGACAGTTTACCTTACTCTTTTGATTATAAAAATAAAATAAAAGTACCAGTAGAAAATGGTGTTCATAGCTTAAACATTACAGCATGTGATCTTGCTGGGAATATTGTAAAATACTATTATGAATTCACCACAGAGAATTTCACGGGTAGCACGCCAATTGATTTTTATCTATTGTATGAACTTGATGGAATAATAAGCCAGGGATTTATTGATATTGAGGTTTTCTCAAATACACCAGTTTTTACTATCGAATATCTAATTGAAGGTTCTATTACTGTGCAGGGGCTCTTGGAACAACCAAAGAGGATTTATCTATTTCCAGGTGATTACAATCTCACTATCAAATATGCAGTAAATATATTTGAAAGCAGAGCAAGGAAATGGAGTTTTACAATAATTGATGGTTTCAATTCATCATATCTATACTCAACTACGGTTAATTCAAGTTATTCAGGAGATATTAGTATATACTTCCCATATTATGATTATAATGAAACAATAGACGGCGAAACATCTTTACACCTAACTGATGGTAATTTCTTTGCAATTTCATATCAAATTGGAATGATTGAAAATATACATGAACAATGGTTGATAATTGATACAACTTTACCACAAATCAAAATAAATTCCCCTCAAAAAGGAGAAGGTGAATCTATAGTTCTTCTTGATCTTGATAGTGATGCAACAGAAATTCTTTTTCAATTAGATAATGAAGATACTGTTTATGTCTATGATAGACTCTATTATTTGGAGTATAGTGTAGACGGAAAGCATACCTTAAAATTCACCCTTACAGATTCTTACTACAATCAGCGGATGGTTAGTTACTCATTTATAACTGGGTTAACTTATGCTAATGTTAACCTAACTCTCCAAGAGATAATCGGGGATTTATTTGTTCCACTTCAAGATCTTACTATTTCAATAAAGAGTTATTATAATGATACTGTCTGGCAAGGGATTACAAACGAAGAAGGAGTGATTTCTTTTGATATCTTCACTGGTAAATATAATGTAAGTTTCAACTACAAAAGTAAACAATATATGTATGAACTAAAAACCTCTGAAGGATTAACGAGAGAGATTTCAGTTGGTAGGTTAAATGCAACAATAAATGTTCAAGATATTTATGCAAATTATCCAATGAATCATGTATCTTTAGTAATCAGAGATACTTCAGGTAATAGAATAAGAACACTGGTAACAGACAGTAATGGTCAATATTTCACTCAGTTCTTTAATGGTGATTACATTTGCTATTACAAAATACAAAGCAAAATATATTCTATACCATTTCAAATCTATTCCAACAATCAAGAAGTATACTTAAAAATTATATCACCGAAAAGAGAGGTATTTTTTGATTTCAGATATGATAATGGATCTTTGGTGTACAACATTCCATTAATTTTCAATACAACAATAGATGGAGAGATTCACACTACAACTGGTCTTTATTCAGGTGTGTCACTCTGGATTTCTTATAGCTTAGTTAATGTTACTGTTACCCTAAAATCAGGGGAGATTCTCGAATTAAGGAGATCATTTGAACCAGGAAAGGAGACAATTACAATTATACTTCCAACAGTTACTGAGGAACAATGGTTAAAGATACCATTTAAACCGATTGCAGGTTTTGCTTTTATTATTTCAGCGTCATTGGAATATATGGACTATTATCTTAAAGGATCATTATTATTTACTTACACACTAGCATACGCAGAGGTCATCCTGATCCTTCTGGTAGTTATAGTAAATATGTATTCAATTCTACAAAATGTGTTTAAAGAGAGTAGACGTGAGACTACTATTGTAAGGATGATAGGGGGGACAAATCTTAATACTATAATGGCTATATTCTCTCGAATAGGTTTTGTTTCATTAATAGCATCGTTAATTGGTTATGGAATTGGAACAGCGGTTATAAAACTTTTAGCTAACGTAAATCAAACTGTGTTCTTTGGTCACACTTTTTCACCTTCAGGTGGTGGTGGTCTGTTTTTGCTAAACATGGCTTTGATTCTATTAACTGCTCTAATATCCTCAATTCTAATTGCAAGAAAAACAAAGAAAATCAAGAAGATTACTTATACAAGAAGATAAGTATCGTTTTTAATGAAAGGTGAAACCATAATATCCGGTATAATTCCAAGAATTAGCTTGTCGTGTAATATTCACCGAACTCCCAAACATTGGAGCTAGGAGATAATTCACTTCTTCAACAACTCCTTCATAATCTTCATAGATTATAGAGATATCAATGTACATTAACATAACAGTCTCTGCTGGTAAACTAAATAGATGAATTATAGTAAAATCTTCTTCAGTTGGTTTTGCATTACTGTAAAAACTGGTTTGAGTTCTAGGAGTGCTATTAGAGGAAGTTGAGTATCCAGTTTCGATACTAACGTTCACAGGTTTTGTACTTGGTACTGAAGTTAAATCGAATAAAGCATCAATTGTGGAAGTATTAGCATTTACATGAACAGGGTTAGGATTCGGAGCCAGGAGACTTTCTTTATCAGTTCCTCCTACGATTTGAATATCAACTGGTCCAATATATGGATCATATGAGTTTATAGTAAACATCATAAATTCCGAATTTGAGAATCTTAAATTGAAATAGAGATTGTTGTATAAGAAACGGTATATGAAATATTGCCAGTAGTATTGAACTAGGAAAGCTGGATACCAATCATGTGTCGTATTTAGAGTAACAAATATTGCGACGTTATAAGTTTCAAAGAATCCCAACATTTTCGTGACATTTCTTATGCTCAATGGAAACGTCGTATTACCGAGTCCGGCTTCTTTAATTATACTCAGCATGAACATATCAATCACAGGTTGTGATGCATAATATTCTAAACCTGGTGTATTGAGCGAAAAAACTACTTGATCATCAGTAAATCCTAATCTATTAATGGCATCAATTAATTCCATGTATTCTGTTCTAGTATAGTGGCAATACTCACTCTGAAATGCATTGAGATCAAAGTTTACATAAATAAGAAGAGCAGCCTGAGCACCAAAAGGAACAAAGAAGAGTATGAATATAAGAAAACCAGAAAGTATTTTCCTAAAATTAAACTTCTTCGAATATATCATTGAAAAGCTTATTTTCAACCTTTTTTCTTGCCATATCAGAAAGATAGTAAACAAACTAAATAGTAGAACATATCCGATAAGTGAACCTATCTTATAATGAGCATAATACCATCGAAGATGAAAATTCTCTTTTACTATTTCAAAAGGCATTATCGGATAAAGAGAAAGATAAGCACTTGCGATAATAAAAATAATAGCTAAAAAGCCATCTCTGTCTTTACCATCCCTTTTATTAAAGAATTCAACAACTGAAGTTAATCCTATAACAAAAACTATGGATAAGGGAACAATTATTGGAGACATATATCTTATTGAACCTTTAGCGAAAAAACCTTGCCAAATAACAAAGAAGAAAACTAACCATAAAAGAAGTTCATTGTATTTTCCATGAGATTTAATGAAACCTACAATCTTAAATAAAGCCCATGTCCCCGCAAACATTGACGCAAACAGTATAGAAAATGATGATGAAACGAATGTTGCAGTATGGGCATTTTCTAGATAAGTTGAAGCTTCAGGTATAGCAATACCAGGCCATTGAAATCTTACTTGATTGTATTGTAGATTTACATAGAGATCAAATAAGTAATCTTGAACTCCTGGAATTGTGAGTATGTATACCCCCCATAAGATTCCAATGGTAAGAGGGAGGAGATATATGCCTAGAATAAAACTCCATCGTTTGTAAGAGAAAGATAAAGTTTTACTTTTAATTACTAAAAATATACAATAAATGGCAAGCAACGAAATTAGTATGCTAGTGCCTAGATATATCTCGAAAATAGATTTGCGTACTAACTGAAAAGAGATGCCAGCAACAATTAGAATTCGAAATACTTTTCCTATTTTGTCAGATGGCATTGCTACAAATAAAACAATAGGAATAATGAAACCACTAACTTTACTAAGAATGCATCCAGAAAGAGATAGTGAGACTAAAATTGCAAAGTAGAATTTATTCTTCGTTTTGCTTTCTTTGAAAAACCTTCTGAAGAAGTAAAAAGCAGCAGTCGTAAAAAACATCACATACGTTTCTTGATAGTACTGAAATTCATACACTAGGAAAAAAACAAATGGTGTCGCCAAGAATGCAATAGAAGCGATAAGTGAGTTACGTTTTGATATTCCTTCAAATCTTGCAATCTTATAACAAAGGTAAACTGTACCTGCAAGATACATAATTGGAATCAAATGTAACATTTCTGATTGAGTAACAAAGAAAACGTATGCATATAATAAAACATTTAGGGGTGGCTTAAACTGGGGATAGAAGTTTAATTCATTAATCTCTCCTAATTGTCCAGTTAAATATAGTCTAAATGAATTTGGTAGGTAGAAATGCAAAAAATCCCAACCTCGTAAAGGATAAACTAACCCTTGCAAAGTATAGAAGAATAACATTAATAATGCTATGATTATCAATAAAGTTTCAACTGTTCTTGGGATTTTCTCTTTTTCACTTAGAACAAATTTTGGTAATTTTCTCCTTATCCAAATATATATTTTGAAAACCATATAGGATAATCCTATTGCAAAATAGACGTAAACAAATCGTTCTAGTAACTTACTACTATTAATGCGATCAGCTAAAATCCCAAGAGCTAGCATTGGAATGACTAATGAAAGCGTTCCCATAACTAATGATTCGAGAAGATATTCGAGGAATGTATTCGAGGTTTTGATTTTCAATAACCATTTTTTGATTATATCGACCTCCAAGAAACCAACAGCTAGAATTGAAATTATCGGAAGAATGATTCTTGTATCAATTATTTCCATTTTCTATTCCCCGTATTCTTTTTCAACATCAGCAGCAGTTTTTGTCGCTGCAAATATTTTCATTATTTCTAATTTTCTAAACTGTGTAATGGTTATAATTATTGGTATAGTTATTGAAATTGCAGCTATAATAAACCATCCAAAGAGAGCATTTCCAGCTTTGAATGTTTCCCAGCTTGCAATGTAGTATAATATTGACAATCCTAACAATCCTAAAGACCAAATAGTATATTTAAGTTTCTGACTCATCTTCCCCATGGTAATGGTCTTTTCTTTCACTGTTCTATCAAAATCCTTCTTAACTCCAAATAAAGCACTCAAAACTGCCCAAACAAGGAATGATTGAGCTGTAAGCATTAGTAAATAAAATGCTAATATTGTCCATATCATTCCAAAGAAACCTCGAAGTCGTATCATCCGATCTTCTTTTTCTTCTCTTCGCCAGGACACTAATGCCATAATCAAACTTGCAAATGAAATTAGAATAGGAGCAAGCAATAAGAGAGGTATAGTTTGAGCTAAATCGGGTCTAAGAAATTCTATTCCTGTCTTATACATTATATAGAGCAATAGGTTAACAAACCATATTGATACACCTATTATGGGGGTGGAAATTGTGCTCATAATGTCTAATTTATTAATGAATGAATTTTTTCCTCTAAGAATTCTAAGGAGTCTCTTTCGAAAAATCGAGGTAATTCCGTTAGTCCACCTCCAAACTTGATTAATCATACTGATCGGATTCCAAGGTACTAAACCCTTAGAACAAATTTCATGAATGTAGTTTGTCTTGTATCCTTCTGACATTAGAGCAAAAGATGTATCTGTGTCTTCAGCCAAAGTGTCTTCAAGAAAACCTCCAAATTGCTTTAATAAATCAGCACGAAACATACCAGTTGTTCCTGCAAAAATCACCCCACCTCTAGTTCCCCTACTTTTTTGGTAGATATGGAAGAATTGAGTATGAATATATGCACTGCTTCTCATCAAATAATCATCTTGGTTGACAAACATTGGTTTTCCCTGTACTAGCACTATATCATCAGAAACAAAGCCAGATAAGCATGTTTTTATGAAATTAGGAGTAGGAATGTGATCAGAATCAAGAACACTGAAAAAGTCGCATTCAATCTGTTTCAGAAGATTGTTGATTGCACCTGCTTTGAAACCTTTTCTTGATTTTCTTTGTACAAAACCCACACCATTTTCTTTGCAGAAGAATTCAATATCTGTTGAATGGTCAGGAGGACTATCATCCAAAATTATTACCTCAAACCTATCCTTTGGGTAATCAATCTGTAATGCTCCCTTGATAGTTTCTGATACAACTGCTAAAGGTTCTTTATACAATGGGATTGCAACAACAACTTTTGGAAGAGGGTCTTGAGTAAGAAAAGAATTCTTTTCATCTTTTATTATTTTATAATTGGAAGAAGAACCAATAAAATAATAAATAAAGACTGAATAAAAGGCGGAAAAAAGTTCTGCTAAGAGAATGATAAAATTACAAATAAGAGTAATAACCTGTTTCCAGATAGCATCTGTTCTGGAAAATTCTCTAATTATGTGAACAGTACTGAAAATAATGTAGTATGTTAGAAAACCAAGTAACAAAATGGTTAAACTATACCAAAGTACTTTTTTCCATTTCATACAGATCTACTCAATATCTTGTGATAAATGTTGGTAAAAATAAGGTTTGTTATGGCGAGTTGTAAGGTGGTAATAAAGGGAGACAGGAAAAGTTGCTATTAACGATGACCCTAGTAAAAACAGGACTAACCATAGTGTTTTAGTTCCTCCAAAGAAATCAAAGAATGCAATAATCAGTATTCCAACTCCCAATAATGTAAAGAGTAATGAAAATGGAATAATTGGAATTTTTTCATTCCAAGTATCTCTTCCTTTTTCTGGTGGTCTAACTCTAAAAACAGTCTTTAAAACGGCATATACTGTAAATGGATTTAGGGCTAAAGCAATAATTGAGAATAATACTAAATCATAAATTTTCATGTGGGTTAAGCCATTTTTTCTTGCAAAAATTATTGCAATTAAACCAGAAATCTGATAGGCAATAACGAAGGATATAGGCATTATGATTAAAGGGAGAAAATCCTGTATAGGTAATCTTACCGCTTTGTTCCCTGTGAAAAACATAATTACGTAGAATAAAATCGTCAAATACATAGAGGACGCTATGAAGAAGAGAGAGGTACTAAAGAAAAGATCCACTTTATCATAAAATGATAATTTGGAAAAAAGTATTTTTCTCCATCTTTTCTTCAGCGTATGCATACTACCTTTTGCCCAGCGTAATATTTGGGATAGCAATAAAGAAAAGTTAGCGGGAATTAATCCTAAACTTCCATAATCATCTATTAATCTAGATGAATAGCCTTTAGACAATATTTGTATCGAAAGATCTATGTCTTCAGTAAACGTGTTGATAGGTACTCCTCCAATTTCGTCCAAGATTTTTTTACGAAAACAGGCAGTTGAACCATTAAAGAGTACTGTTTGTCTTTGATTCTTTGAACGCTGGAAAATTTCGAAAAACTGCGCATACATTACTGATTCCCATATTTGGAGTTTTGATTGAATATTGTAAAAATTCACTTTAGATTGAGCAAATGCTAATTTATCATCTTCAACTAAAATACTAATAGATTGTTTTAGAAAGTTCTTGGACATTTTATGATCATAATCAAGGAAAACTATGAATTCTGATTTAATCTCTTTTAACATAATGTTTAGCATTCCCGCCTTAAAATTCAAGTTGGAGATATCATGTATGTAAGAAGAATCATATCTTGATGCTAATTCTCTGATTTGAGGAAGTTTGTCATAATTTTCGTTCGTATCATCGCCTAATATAATCTCTATTTTTTCTCTTGGATAATTGGAATTTATTACTGATTTTAGAGTTAATTCCAAAATACTAGGGATGGCTTCATGAATAGGAATTAATACACTTACTTGAGGATATTCTTCGATAGTAATACTCTTTTGGTTAACATCAATGGGAGAGTGGTAACTTGTTGTTCCTATATGTTTGAAGAGCATAACAGTGTAGAGAATTCCTATAACCTCAACAAGTAGTGATAAGAAGTTCAGTATGACTGCACCAATTGAAAAATCATTTGGAAAAAGTCTTCTCTCCATTATGATTAATCTCGAAGACCATATGAGGTAAATTAAACCAACAACTAAGACAACTAGTGTGAAGAAATAAAGTGATGTGCCTGTTATTCTCCAAAATCTAGACTTATGCTGTTTTTGGGAGTTCTTTTCATCCATTAAAAGCGACCACTGAACCTTTCATCTAATTGAGAAAAAAAATTGCTATTAAGAGTTTCGATGAAAATGAGAATAGTGTAATCAGAGTGAGCTAGGTAAATCACAAACTCAGTGGTTGTTATTATTCTTCATGTCCACTATTCTCAGCTTATAAAACAAATGTGTGTTTTATTAGTTCTTATTGCTGACAAAAATTAAAAATAGGGGAAGAATATTATTCTTATTCTATCACAATCTGTTGTTCATCGTTTGGATTAGAGATAACAACTTGTGGTTGCTCGTTTTCCTTTCTTCGCTTTTCCTTTAGCTGGTCAATAGTTAAAACTGCTTCAATCTGATTCTTTGGAACAGGAGGAGGTTCATAACGTTCTAGTAATTGAGCAATCAGATCTTTCTGTTTTGTAAGTTTGAGTTCGTCACAGATTTCATTGAATTTTTCTTCATACAGGTATAATTCCTCAAGAAGTTTGTTGTAAATAGTATTTAGCTCTTCATCTGTTGAAGAGATTACATCTTTAGATGTTATTTCATTGATATATTCTTTGAGTAAATCTTTATCTTGAGCCTTTTCACTTAGATAGATGAGGAATTTTGAAAAATTTTCTTGTGGATTATGAACAGCAGTTTGTATCAGAGTTTTTCTGTATTCACTAAGAAGAATCCCCACAAATTCATCCTTTGACATTTTTAGTTTTTCAACCAATTCAGTATCCCATTCTTCTGGAAGCTTTGCATAATTGAATGCTAAAGCTGGTACTAAGTAATCAAATAACTTGGTTTTAATTTCACTCTTTTCTTCTTCTGGAAGCTTACTCAGGATTTTCATGAATATCTTGTAATGATCTTGATTCCCTGATGCTTCAAAATATCGTATGATAGGTAACACAGATTCTTTGGGCGATAATTCTCTAAAGTAAAGTTTCATGATTAATGGTCTCATAAGATAGGGGAACACTAGTACTAGAAGTAGTGGGATTAGAGCAAAGAGATTTAATTCATCAGTAACTTGCCAAATTATAATAAAAATCGCTATTGCAATACCCCAAAGACCGAATTGGAAATATTTTATTAGTTTTCTGGCTCTGGAAATATTATAACAAAGCTGGCAGATTCTTTCAGCTGCAATATTATATTGCTGATCTAAATTACACAGTGTAAGACCACATAAGGTGCACTTCCCGTCTGTTTCATTTGTATAATGGAAAGCACAAAATTCTGCTCTATCTTTTTCAATCATATTAACATATCAAAATTAGGGTTTTTTTAACTTTATCTCCTTTGTCATTTTCTTAAAACTCTTTATTTGAATGAAAATCCAACAACTATAATCATCTTCAGTTTCTTATTGAAACACAGAAAAACATTAAATGCGAAAACGAACAAAACATTATAATAATAAGTTTCAAACATAATTAATTGTAAGTAAAGTTGTGGAATGTGATTTAAAGTGAGCACTGAGGATACAGTCCAAGTTACTATCCGTGAAGCCAAAGATATCTTAGCTAAACAATCCGTTGAGGATTTCGTGAAGTTTCTTGAAACCAGAACTATTGAACTTGAAAAAAAGGATCAATTGCTAGAATCAGTTATTTTGTGGCACTTTTTTGAGGATACAATGGAAAAATTCGAGGAAGAAGATTATCTTGCATATGCTTATAGCAAATTGATAAGCAGATATCTACTTTTAGTAGATTTAAGCAAGGCAAAAGAAACTTATGAAAAATCCATCAAGAAGGATCTTCATAGCTTTCATCTAGATACTGTTAGAACTATCTATGAAAGAAGAACTGAAACTAGAACAGACAAAGAGATAGTTGAAATTGGTAAAAAGGATATTTTCGGGGATTTCACTACTACAGTAACTTCTCCAAACGTGCTCTTTGAAAACAATACTCAAGTAAGGAATTTTATTCTTAACGATTTACCAGAAGGATCATACTCAATAACTATTTTCAATCATAAATTGGAGAATACTGAAGAACTTAGAATGACTACTGAGACCCTCGAAGAATACGAAGTGATTTCCGTTAAAGAGATAGTGAGGATTGAGTAAAATGGCTGAAAGAAAACCAGTATGGGGATCATCAAGGTATTTCATTGAAATAGAACCAGATACTAATCTTTTTAGTACAGCAATGAGTGGTTTGGTATCATTTTATGATACAAGGGATTTAATAAATGAAAAAGAATGCATCAATCTTCATGAACTAGTTAGAACAGTATATGATTTTTGGGCAACAATTCTAGCTCCTCATGAAACAAGAGTTGCAAGATGGATTGAAGAGTATTTTGAGAATATGGGAATCAGAAGTGATTATTCTTTATTATTACGATTAATTAGATCAGAAGAAATGATTACACAGCAATTAGAGGAAATAATACTTGAAACTTTGAAAATACCAACTGATCATCTATCTGATCTTCTGGGAATTGATGAAAATACTGTAATAATTGGCAGATTAATTAAGCTTCAGCAGTTACCTGAAGACGAATTGGTGATAAATGAACTAGTTCAAAGGGTTTTGGATGGACATCAAGTAGTAGTTCCAAATAGAATTAAAGGAGTTCATCAATTCAATCTGGGGGATGAGAAGAAGAGCGTGGAGATAGAGAAAAACATCAATGTTGGAGATACTATTGGAAGCTACTCAATAATTTCAACTATTATAAACAGATATGATGAACCCATAAAAGATATTGATGTTGTTGATCAAATACCATACAGCTACAATGTGTTAATGGTAGAGTGTGATAACAAAGAAGCTAAGAAAGAGCAATCTAAGGGTGAAGACTCTTTACTCATGAGATGGAAACTTTCTGAACTAGGTCCCAAAGAGAGAGTTAATATTACTTATTATGTTAAGCGAAGAATAAACAGAATAATATTAGAATTTACAGAGAATGACATTACTGTACTAAAAACTTTCGAAAATATTAATCCATCAGATTTGGAATATAGAGCATACACCAAATATGTAAATTCTCATGAAGATCAAATTAAAGAGCTATATATTGCGGATACTATTCCACCTGAATTCAATATTCTACGTACTATCCCTGAAGCAATTGCTCCGCAAGGCATCATTGAGAGAGCAAAAATGAAAGGAATTACTGTAAGGTGGAAACATACTTCTGTAAAACCAAAAGAATTAATCGAGAAATCTTATCACTTGGATTACTTCCCATATCTATATCGAGGTAAAAAACTAGTAAAAGATAAAGAAAATAGAGATATTATGAAATGCTTGAAAATTCTTCAACCTTCAACGAGAGGATCTGGATATAAGATTGTTTATGTTATCAGAGCTCTGGAACATCTAGAGGATATGGTTTCCTTTTCAGATAGAATCCCAGCAAATCATGTATTAGTAAACACCGAACCAGCTGAAGCTCAAATTATGGAAGAGATAAGAGATGAGAATCAAAAATCTCTAACATGGGTTACAAATCCTCCAGAAAGAAATCAAGATATTACTGTGATATTAACAGTGTCTGGAGATACTCAACCATTGTTTGAGATATTTTCTGTGCAATTAGGAGAAAAGACTGAAGTAGAAATTCTTGAAAAAGAGACTAATGTTGAAAGAGAATTATTAGCATACAACTTTGATCTCCTATTCTGATGAGATTTCTCATTGTTGTATCTCATTAAATTTATATTGGAGTTATATCCTAATAACTTGATGACAGAGACTTTCGATGTGATTGTTATAGGTGCGGGACCTGCAGGTGTTAGCTCAGCTCTTAGTTGCAGGAGAGAAGGTTTGAATGTACTTCTGATTGACAAAAAGAAAAGGGAAGATATTGGTGAAAAAGTCTGTGGTGAAGCAATATCAAAAAAAACCTCACATCGATTCTCTGAAAAAGTAAATGTTGAACCTCCACTAGAAAATGAAATTAATGCAAATATAGAAGTTCTAGCTCTAAGGACATTGCTTCCAATTGATCACATAACTCTTCCTGCTGTAGGATATATGATTAATCGTCATTTATATGGACAGAGGTTATTGAAAGATGCACTCCAGAGTGGAGTTAAGTTGTTTTCTGAAACCAAAGCACTCAAACCAATAATCCAAAAAAACAAAGTTAGTGGAGTCATTGTAAGAAGCAGTAAAAATGAGGAAAAAGAATTACTTTCTTCAATGGTTATTGATTGCAGTGGTGTTCTTGCAGCAATTAGAACTAATCTTCCGAAGGATTTTGAGCCTTTATTAGATAAAGAATTAACAAAAGCTGATTATGCATCTTGTTACAGAGAGATCATTAAGCTGGACAAGGAACATGATTTGAAAGGAAAGATTGTTCTTCAATATGAAGAGGATATACCAGAACCAGGTTACATTTGGTTTTTTGCCGATGGTGATAGAAAAGTAAATTGTGGAACGGGTTTTATCAAAGAAGAAAAGAACTTAGATAAAGGAGTAAAATCAGTATATTTCAAAGCTATGGAGAAATATTATCCAAAAGGTACGTATGATACAATAGATGGTAGAGGTGGATGTGTACCAATTAGACCTCCTCTATGGAATTCAGTCGCTCCTGGTCTAATTATTGCAGGTGATGCTGCATATCACCCAGATCCTTTAACAGCAGAAGGACATGGTCCTGCTCTGATTGCAGGTTGTTTTGCGGGTGAAATTGCAAAAGAAGCAATAGTAAATAAAAGATTTGAAACAAAGGATCTCTGGAAATATAATGAACTCATTTTCTCAGATTTTGGCTCAAAACATGTTAGAAGGAGAATATTAACAATAGCCCTTAATAAACTAGGTCCTAAGAAATTGGAATTTTTACTCAAAAGAAAAGTTGTAAAGCAAGAAGATCTAACCTCAGAAGGTATACTGAAAAAACGCTCCATTTTCTCATATCTAGGAATAGCTTTGCGATGTTTTCCAAGATACAACTTATTACTACTAATGAAAAAAGCTATTGATATTAGCAAAAAAACTAATATACTCTGTAAAAATTATCCAAAATCTCCTAATAATTTTCTTGAATGGCGAGATGAGATGGAAAAACTATATCGGAAAATTTGATTCCATATTTTTAGCTCGGAAACCACAATTTTTAAGTTACTTTGATCAAATGTCTTTCAATTATGTCAGAGCAAGAAGAAGCAGAAGATATGACCTTTAAACACTGGGCAACAGTAATTAGTGAAAAAGCAATAGAGCTTTTTGGTCAAAAACAAACTGTTTGTACAGGGTGGTCTCCTAGTGGATATTATCATCTTGGAAATTTCAGAGAGGGTGTAACATGCAGAGCCATTGCAAGAGAATTAGATAATCTAGGCACAAATCCCAGATTTATAATTAATATTGATGATCAAGATCCATTTGATAGAATCCCTTCATTCTTTAAGAAATTCGAAAAAGAATTAGAACCATATTTAGGATATCCTATTAATGAAGTACCAGATCCGCTAGGATGCCATGATTCTTACGCGGGGCACTTTATCGACGATGCTCTTAATATCATGCATAATTTCGATGTCAATCCTGAACCAACAATTATATCAGAATACTACAAAAAGGGAGATTATGACAAATATGCAAAACTCTTCATAGAAAAAAAGGAGGAAGTTTATGAGATAACAGAGCGAATCACAGGATCTAGAATGGAAGATTTCTTCATGATTCAATGTCCAAAATGTAAGAATATAGATGCTCCAAAAACATTGAGTGCAGAAATAGAAAACAGTAAAATCAGAATGGAAATTCTCTGTCAAAAGGAGAAAAATGGGTGTGGTTTTCAAGGAAAGATAATGTTAGGTGACACTACTTGGAAGCTCAAATGGAGATTGGACTGGGCAGCTAGACAAGATTTCTTTGGTGTTTCAGTTGAATCTTCAGGTAAAGACCACGGTGCCGCAGGAGGATCAATTGATACATCCCTTGCATTTCATGAAAAAATCTTTGGAAAAACAAAGCTCCCATTATTGATTCAACATGGTTTTCTTACAGTTGGTGGAAAAAAAGCAAGTGGAAGTGTAGGAAGCGGAGTACCTGTCTCTGAGTTCCATAAGATGCTTGATCCAGAGATTTTCCTATATTTAATTTATAGGCATAATCTGAGAACAGATTTTGATTTTGATGTCAAAAATGATCTCCCGAAAATTGCTTCAGAATTTTCTAAAGCAAGAGAAGTGTATATCTATGGTGAAGGCGTAGATCATCAGAAGTCAAAGGAAAAAACTTGGAAAGCTTTTGAACTTGCACTAATCGATAAAGACTCTGTTTCAAATCAACTACCTATAGAAATAGGACATCTAGCTACACTGATGCAAGTCTTCATGTTCGACAGAGACAAAACATTTCAGAAAATGGTTGAACGATCCTCAATAGAAGACTCCAAACAACTTGAAGTAACATTTGAACAAAATTTTACTCGAACAAAATATTGGCTAGATAACTATGCAAATGACAATTTTAAATTCAGCATCTCAGAAAAGACAGATTGTGATATGGTTAATCAGTTAGAACAAGGAATTTATGAAAACCTACTTGCTGCTATCAAAGAACTTCCAGATAATCTTCATGGTGATGATATTACTCAATACTTGTATAAGATAGCTAAAGAAAAAGAAATCAAAACTGCAAACTTCTTTAGAGCATTATATGTATCCGTTCTTAGCAAGAAATTTGGTCCAAGAGCAGGAACCTTGATAGATGCACTTAGTAAAGAAAAGACAATCAAGTTTTTGGAAAAAGCTTTAGAGTGTTATTGAGGTTCCCTTTCTTTAAAAAGAGAAAAAAAAGAAGAAAAATCGATTCTTAGGAATCAAGTTCTTTTTCTTTTAAAGTTGGGTCAACGACAAAGAAGGGAGCAAATTCTGGATCTCTCTTCAATAATTCCAATACATCAAAACCTAAATCAGTTACAGACCATCCCCTTTCCTCTTGTTTTATCAGACCGAGTTGCGTTAGTGATTTTGAATGCTTACCTGTTTTAACATGAGAACGTATTGTGTCTAAACCGATTTTCAGCTTCTTTGAAAGTTTCTTATATCCGGCAGCTCCCTTCGAAAGCTCTATGAGAATTAGTCGTTTTGTTCTACCTAACCGTTCAGTTAGTTCTTTTTGAATTTCTCCATTTTCTACCACTCATATCACCGGATAGGTATTTTATCTATGTAAATAGCCTTTAAAAACAATATGTTTCTTCTTGTTCTACATTCAAGATTTTAAGGTTCTTAAACGCCAACTACTCAATTCTTGATTTCCCTCAACAATACATTTAATAGAAACTTAACGCCAATAAAGATTGATGGTAAACAAAGTTTGTTTTAGCGTATTTGATGATACAGTTGGAACAAAAGCAATATACTTTGATAATCTATCTGAAGAAGAATCTCAGAAGATATCTATTCGTATGCTTATGGGAGCTGCAGCTACTGATATTTTAAGAGAAGCGAGTGCAGTTATGCCACTTCATGACATAGGTGGAGTTTCTTACTCTTTCTTCTTTGGTGTTCCTTGCAAAAGCAAGAGATCTCCCATAACAATGGCTTGTCTTACCTTTATTATCCCAGAAGAATTACAATCACAATTATACACAAAAGTGCCAGTTTTCAATTATCACAGTTCAAACACAGCAAAACAAATATCAGGTCTTCTTTTGTATGAGCCAGGCTATCAAATGGATGAATCACTAAAGACTAGAGTATTCAATTGGGCAACAAATCTCAATTCTATATTAGAAAGTAAACAGGATCTTGCAGCTGGTGTTCAGACAATAGAAATAGTAAGATCTGCCGCGTCCCCTTATTTCTTTATGAGACTAATCATCAAAGGACAGGATAGAGTAGTTCATGCATTACTAAATGGAAAACCAGTAATAGTAATGTGCTCAAAAGAGATGGTTAAACCATTTCTATCTTCTCTCCAATCATTTCAACCTAGAAGAGAATTACTAGTATCACTATTCCCACCTGAATATGTTTCACCTGATCAGTTCGATGTTTTATTCGCAACTCCGGAACTTCTATCAAATTATCCTGCAAATGTTATTTGTGATTTGACGGTTGGTTCAGCAAAAGGAGGAGAAGAGAGTGATTTCTCTAAGAAGATTATACAAAGAATACAAGCTGACGCAGAAGGCGGAGGATATGCTCACAAAGATATAATAGATGCAGTAGTCAGAAAATTAGAGGAAGAAGTTGTAAAAATCATCAGATATTCAGGCACAAGTATAATCTCACAGTATTATGCTTTAACAACAAATCCAAAACAGCAATTTGCTAATCTAGAAGAATCCGAATTAGATATGGCATTCCAAATTGCATATACTAGGTATCCTGAGTATGCTAATAGTATCGACAAACTATATCAAGAGATTACAGGAAAGAAACGTAAATTTAATATCTAAAATCATCAAAGATACGATAGTAATCTCATTTTATCTTTTCACTATACATTTTTATTTATGGGAGATATTATTGAGGATATGAATATTGATTCCGTTGTTGAAAAACTCGAATTAGTAGATCATAGTATAGTTTCAGTAATAGGAGCTGGTATTTCCAAAGCTTCTGGTATGCCAACCTTTCGTGGTGAAGATGGATTATGGAATCAATATAGAGCAGAAGATTTAGCAACACCCTATGCTTTTGCTAGAGATCCTAAACTAGTCTGGGAATGGTATAGAGCTAGAATGAGAATTTTACTGAATGCTAAACCAAATCCTGCCCATATTGCTCTAAAAAAACTAGAGAAAGCTAATCTTGCTACTGGAGTCATCACTCAGAATGTTGACGGTCTACATGAAATTGCAGGTATTAAAAACTATGTAGAAATTCACGGGAGAATAAGATATGCCAGATGCACCTCTTGTTCACACATTGAAAGATGGGATAAGCTAGAATTAGCTCAAAAAGATATGGAACCACCTTTATGTTCTGAATGCAAGGAAAATTTGCTTAGACCTGATGTTGTTTGGTTTGGGGAGACTTTAGAAAGCAATAATTGGAGCATAGCTCTCGATTGGACTTTGCAAGCACAAATCTTGTTAATTATCGGAACTTCAGGAATAGTGCATCCCGTTGCTTCTTTACCTTATCTAGCAAAACGTAACGAATCCGTTATTATAGAATTCAATATAGAAAAAACACCTATATCTGATTTAAGTGATTATTCTATTTATGGTCCGTGTGAAAAAACTTTACCAGAATTTGTAGATAAGATTATTCAGAAAGTTGGAAGAAGTGATGGAAATGACAAATAATAAAAAACGAGTGACAATTCAAGTATATGGAATGGTTCAAGGTGTTTTTTTCAGAGCTAATACTCGTGATTTCGCTCAAAAACTTGGTTTAAAAGGGACAGTCAGAAATGTGAGAGATGGTTCAGTAGAAATTGTTGCGGAAGGTGAGGAAGAGGATTTGACTAAACTGATTTCTTTTGCAAGAGTAGGACCTCCTTCTGCTAAAGTTTACAATACAGATGTAAAGTGGGAAGATTCAAAGGAAGATCTACCCAACTTCAAAATAACTTATTAGTTAGAACTTAAGATTAAAAAAGCTAAAAACATTATTCAGTTGAGAGAGGAACTGCTTTGACAGAAGACGTTGAGAAAAAGGTACGGACTAAAATCATCGAATTGGGTTTAGAGGATACAGAATTAATACATTTTGGATCCCTTGCCGAATTACCAACACGATTTGGTGAATTTAAAATTATTGGTGTTCTTAGCCTAAGGGATATGAAAGAACATACCGTTATTTATCGAGGGAGCCCATTTAATAAAGAAAACATACCAGTTAGAATTCATTCTGAGTGCCTAACAGGTGATGTTTTTACATCTTTGAGATGTGACTGCAGAGAACAATTGGAATATGCATTAAATATTCTATCAAAAGAAGATGATGGAATTTTAATTTATCTAAGACAAGAAGGTAGAGGAATAGGGTTGTTTAACAAGCTAAAAGCTTATTCTCTGCAAGAGATGGGGTATGATACAAATGAAGCAAATGAATTGCTGGGCTTCAAAGCTGATGAGAGGTCTTATTTGGTTGCAGTAGATATTCTAAAATCTTTGAAAGTTAAATCTCTAAAATTGATAACCAACAACCCAACTAAAGTTGCAGGACTTTGTGAAAGTGGAGTTAATGTTACAGATAGAATCCCTGTTGCAATCACACCGAATGTATACAATAAAAAATACTTAGATACTAAAGCTAAAGATGGTCATCTAATGGAATCAGGCGCGATGTACTGTCAAGATGATGAGGAATAAAATTAGACTATTCTTCATCTGAACTTGGAGCAGCATCGTCTTCAGTAATTTCTTCAGTAATTTCTTCAGTAATTTCTTCAGTAATTTCTTCAGTATCCTCATTTGATTTCGAAAGAAGTTTTTCTAACTGTTCTTTATCTTCATCTGATAGAGCTTTCATAGCTTCTTGACTCTGTTGCATTATGTTCATCAAGATAATATTGTAAAGCACAGGTAAGAGAGCACTCGATGATGAGAGAGCTGAAAAGTGTTCTTTAGCTACATTTCTAGCTGATTCTAGAGATTCAGCTGTCATTGTTTCGTTTCCCAACCCAGGAGATTCCGAATCAACAAGATAGAAATTTTCTCCATTAAAAGCTAGGGGATATGAGGCACAGTGTAAAGGCATAGAAGAGTACAAGTTACATATCTTGTTCTCAAAGTCATAGAGAGGGCATCCGGAGGGATTTGGATCTTCTCCTTCAACTGAAGGTTTTTGCAGAACTAGACGGACATAAGCTGGAGGAGAAATTCTAACTTGAAGAAATGGTAATATATATTGAATGCTACCATCGATAAGCCATCTTTGCATATCTTCTATGTAGATGGGAATTTCTTGCCATTTTTCACAACAAGAACCACACTTTGTGCAGTTGTGAACATATTTTTTCTTTTCTTTCTTTGTTTCTACCTCAGATTCTTCTTGAGATTCTTCTTGAGATTCTTCTTGAGATTCTTCTTGAGATTCTTCTTGAGATTCTTCTTGAGATTCTTCTTGAGGCTCTTCTTGAGATTCTTCTTGAGGCTCTTCTTGAAGCTCTTCTTGAGGCTCTTCTTGAGATTCTTCTTCAGGTTCTTCTTGAAGCTCTTCTTCAGGTTCTTCTTGAAGCTCTTCTTCAGGTTCTTCTTGAAGCTCTTCTTCAGGTTCTTCTGGATTGTTACTCATAAAACCACTAGCAGTGGTTGAGATAAAAATAAATTAAGTTTTTCTATTGAATGAAAAATTGAAAAATTAATCTCCATAAATCTCTCTTTTTATGGTTTCAAAAACACCATCAATCGATTCATCCATTTTTTCCGATTCATCAATAGCAGAGATAGCTTCCCAATAGTGCCCACTATTTGGATATCTTTCTTTAAGATGATTCCAAGCATTTTGATAGTGTTCGCGAAGAATTTGATCTGCTTTTCCTTTACTATGTTCCAAGAGATCCACTTTATTGACAACTAGAAAGAATATTGCTTTGACTTTTCGTGCTTTTCTTTCGGCTCTCACTACATCGTCATCCAAAGTCATAAGAAAATAGTTTGATACTTGAGTTAAAGCGTCGATTTGTACTTTTGCGTCTTGTGTTGGATCAATCATAAAAATTATTCCATTTGTATTGTAATCAGCTAGAGCTTTTTTCCAGTAAGGCCATAGACTCATATCACCAGGACAATCAATAGCTCTAACTCTATAATTTCGGTATTTTTCTATACTAAATGCAGATTTGTAAGATTGACTTTTTAATCGTATTGATTTTTGATGAACCTCAATGCTAGTAGTAGGGCTGATATCCTCTATTTTTTCTCCCTTTAAACGGCGAATAAGAGTTGATTTTCCAACACCAGTATTCCCAAGAACTGTCACACTTAAATCTCTGGTTAACATACTTAACAACTATTATATTTCGTTCTTTCTTTTTAATTTTTCTTCAGGGGAAAAAGGTTCAGAAAAAAAATCATAAAAAATCGTTCAAATTTAGCAATTGTCTACAAAAAATAGATGAAATCTAAGTAAAATTCGATTTCCTTTATTTTTAGAAAACACTTAATATTATAATTGTTTACAAAGATAAAACTTTATATAAGTAAACACTTGTCCGCGCTCAACATCAGATAATGGTAATTTTTAATGAAATCGTCACTAGATAGACGAAGGAAAAAACCGGAATGGCCTGCTTTTATTGACATTAGTAAATATAAAAGTAAAGCCCCCCAGGTTTTCTTAATTAAGGAAAGATGCAAAGAGTGTGAGTGGTGTATTATTCACTGCCCTGAAGAGATTCTTGAGAAATCAGGTGAAATTAATGAAAAAGGATATCATCCACCCAAACTTATTGATGGTAAAACATTCGATGATTGTGCTGAATGTCACTTTTGTGAATTGATTTGCCCAGAATTTGCGATTTTTGTTGTAGCTCCTGAAGAGGAAGAAGGAAGTGAAGAAGATGAGTAAAGAAGAAGCTGAATTGCTTGAAGTTATGACAGGTAAACATTTCGTAACTGGCAACATTGCTGTAGCAGAAGGTTCACTTGCTGCTGGATGTAAGTTCTTCGGAGGATATCCAATCACTCCAAGTTCTGAAATTGCTGAACATATGGCAAGAAGATTACCTCAAATTAATGGTCATTTTGTCCAGTTTGAAGATGAAATTGCCTCAATAGCAAGTATTCTTGGTGCATCTTGGGGAGGATCTAAAAGTATGACTGCTACATCAGGACCAGGCTATTCTTTAATGGTAGAAAATATAGGTTTAGGAATGATGACTGAAACACCTTGTGTAATAGTGAATGTGCAGAGAGGTGGTCCCTCAACAGGATTACCAACTTTAGTTGGACAACAAGATGTCATGCAAACAAAATGGGGTTCACATGGAGATTATGAACCAATTGTAATATCTCCAAGTACTGTCCAAGAGAGTTTCGATCTAGTTATATCAGCTTTTAATTTTTCAGAACAATATCGGTTGCCTGTTACATTTCTTATGGATGAAACAATCGGTCATATGAGTGAAAAACTTGTAATTCCGGCTAAAGAGAAAATAAAAATTGTGAACAGAAAAAAGCCTACAGTACCACCAGAAGAATATTTACCATATAAAGCAGGGAAAGATCTTGTACCACTGATGGCAATAGCAGGTGATGGTTATCGAGTTATGATGACAGGTTTGACTCATGATGAGAGAGGTTATCCTGAAATATCCGCTGAAGCACAAGAAAAAAATGTAAGAAGAATCAATGACAAAATTCGAAAGAACAAAAAGAAAATTATCAAAACTGAAGAATATAAATTGGATGATGCAGATATTGCTTTAATTTCCTTTGGAACAAGTGCAAGAGCTGCAAAGGGATCTGTTAATAGAGCAAGGAAAAAAGGCATTAAAGTAGGTCTGTTAAGGTTAATAACTGTTTGGCCATTTCCTGATGAGAGAATAGATTTACTAGCAGATCAAGTGAAGAAAATTATTGTTCCTGAAATAAACTATGGACAAATAACTAGAGAAATCGAAAGATCGTCTCATGGTAAAACTGAAGTTAAAGGAATTTTCAAACTAGGGGGAGCAATACATACTCCTGAAGAGATTTTAAAAGAAATAGAGAAGGGTAAATGATGGTAGAAGAAAAAATTGAGTTAATTGAATCTCATGAACACCCTTTGGATGGTTATTTGAGAAAAGGAAGGATTCCACATATTTTCTGCCCAGGTTGTAGTTTGGGTTCGATAACAACTGTTATAGTAGATGCAATACTTGCAGCAGGATTAGATCCAAAAAAAGTTGCAGTAGTATCTGGAATTGGATGCACAGGCAGAATATCAGGATATCTAAACTTTGATAGTTTTCATACAACACATGGAAGAGCTATTCCATTTGCAATCGGATTAGGTATAACAGATCCTGAACGAAAGGTAATTGTTATTTCAGGAGATGGAGATCTCTTTGCAATAGGTGGGAATCATTTCATTCATGCTGCAAGAAGAAATGCAGATATAACTGTTATTTGTGTAAACAATTTTAACTATGGTATGACTGGAGGTCAAGTTGGGCCCACTTCTTACATAGGTCAATTTCAAACCACCGCCCCTTATGGTGCAGTTGAAGAGCCATTTAACTTACCTGATTTAGCAACCTCTTGTGGAGCAGTATATGTTGCAAGGTGGACTGCATTGGATGTAAGAAGGATGAAAGATTCTCTCGTAGAAGCTCTTTCTAAGAAAGGATTCTCATTTGTTGAGGTTCTTGGTAGTTGCCCCACAACCTATGGACGTCGGAATCAATTAGCAGAAGGAAAGATGATACTTGAATTCTATAAGGATCACACAGAACTACAACACGGAGCTGACACACGAGAGGTTGGTATAGAAAAAGATGGACCACTGATTGTTGGAAAATTTGTAGATATTGAAGGTAGACCGACATTAACAGATCATCTTTTAGATCTCCAAAAGAGGGGAAGAGCTTCAGTTAGTAAGGAGTGATTATTATGGCTAGAGTAGAAGTACGTTTCGCAGGATTTGGGGGTCAAGGTATAGGTCTTATGGGAAGATTAGTAGGTGAAGCTGTTGCTTTGTATGAAAAAGGAAAGAACTCAGTAATGACACAAAGCTATGGTCCTGAAAGCAGAGGAGGTGCTAGTAGCGCAGATGTCGTAATAGATACTGAAGAGATTGATTTTCCTAAAGCTACAGAACTAGATTATTTTGTAGTATTATCCGAAGAAGCATATAACAAATATATTCCTAAACTTAAGAAAGGTGGAATTTTATTTGTTGAAGAGAATCTAGTACACTTGGATGATAATGCCAATAAAGCTAAACAGATTTTTAAAATCCCTGCAACAAAAATTGCAGAAACTCTTGGTAGTAAAATCTTTGCTAATATAGCAATGTTAGGATATGTATGTGCTAATGCAAAAGACATAGTATCCGAAGAAGCTCTTGTTACGGTTATGAAACAAAAGATTAAAGCTCGATACATTGAGAAAAATCTTATTGCATTTAAGAAAGGAAAAGAATACAAGCAAGAAGGATAAAACTATGAGTAAAGTTGGTGTATTTGTTTGTCACTGTGGGAGAAATATTGCTCACACTGTTGATATTAAGAAAGTCTTAGAGAGCATCAAAGACTATGAGGATGTGGTACATGTAGAAGATAGTATGTATATGTGCTCAGAACCAGGTCAAACTATTATCAAGGAAGCAATCAAGAAACATGATTTAGATCGAGTAGTTGTAGCAGCTTGTAGTAAAGATATGCATGAGGACACTTTCAGAATTGTTACTAAAGAAGCGGGATTGAATCAATATCTTACAGAAATGGCTAATATAAGAGAACAGTGTTCTTGGGTTCATGAAAACAAAGAAAAAGCTACAGAAAAAACAATTAAGATAATTGAATCAACAATTGAAAAGGTAAAAAGAAATCAAGCATTGGAACCCTATAATGTTCCTGTTACAAGAAAAGCACTAGTTATTGGTGGAGGGATAGCAGGAATACAAGCGGCATTAGATATTGCAGATGCAGGATATCAGGTTACACTAGTAGAGAAGGATTCAACAATCGGAGGAAAAATGGCTCAACTTGCAGAAACATTCCCAACCTTGGATTGCTCTCAATGTATATTAACGCCAAAAATGGTTGCTGTAGGTCGTCATCCAAATATTCAATTACTAACTAACAGCGAAGTAGAAAATGTTGATGGTTATGTTGGAAGCTTCAAGGTAAAAATTAAGAAGAAACCTCGTTACGTAATTGAAGAAAAGTGTACAATATGTGACGATTGTGTTCATGTTTGTCCAGTTATAGTTCATGATGAATATAATGCAGGATTGTCTCCACGAAAGGCAATCTATATAGCATTTCCTCAAGCTGTCCCAGCTTCATATATTATAGATCCTAGTACATGTCTTGGAATCGATCCACTAATTTGCGCAAAATGTAAAGAAGTCTGTGATCCCAAGGCTATAGATTTTGATATGAAAGCAGAATTTATTGAGGAGGAATTTGGAGCGATTGTTGTTGCAACAGGTTATTCGGTTTATCCATATGAAAGAATAGGAGAATATGGGTATGGCAACATTCATAACGTTGTCTCAGGTTTGGAATTTGAGAGATTACTTTCTGCAAATGGACCTACACAAGGTGTGATTCGAAGACCTTCTGATGGGAATATTCCAAAGATAGTTGTTTTTATTCATTGTGCAGGTTCTCGAGATCCAGCAAAACACCTTCCATATTGTTCGAAAATTTGTTGCATGTACGCAACAAAACATGCTATGCAGTATAAACATCTGGTCCATGATGGAGTTGCTATAAATTTCTATATTGATGTCAGAACTGCAGGTAAGGATTATGAGGAGTTCTACAAAAGAGCTGCTGAAGAAGAAAATGTAATTTACATTAGGGGAAAGGTATCAGAATTATTACAAGATGGAGAGAAAGTACTGATTAGGGGAGTGAATACACTTACTTCTGAATCAATTGAATTACATGCAGATATGGTAGTTCTAGCAACAGGATTACTACCAAGCGAAGGAACACAAGAAATTTCCAATATCCTGAAACTTTCATGTGATAGTAAAGGTTTCGTAAAAGAAGCTCATCCAAAACTAAAGCCGGTTGAAACAGTTATCTCAGGTGTTTTTGTAGCAGGTACAGCATCAGGCCCCAAAGATATTCCTGAAGCTGTTGCTCAAGCTTCAGGAGCAGCTGCTAAAGCTGAAACTATATTATCTTCTGATTTCTTGGAGAGAGATCCAGTCATAGCAGAAATAGATGATCTTACTTGTGGAATTTGTCATACTTGCATTCATGTTTGCCCATATGGAGCTATCTACTATGATGAAAATCAGAACAAAGTGCTTGTAAATGAAGCATTATGTGAAGGATGCGGGAGTTGTGCTGCAGCTTGTCCTTCAGGAAGCATTGAATTAAGAAATTCTACTTACGAGAGTATAAGTGCTAGCATAAAGGCACTTTTGAGGGTGTGATGAAATGAGCAAAACTACACAAATTACTGAACTAAATTCAAATCCTAATGTTGTGTTATTCTTATGTAGATGGTGTTCTGGAAAAGGTGCAGATTTAGCAGGTACTTCCAGATTACATTATCCTACAAATGTTCTACCTATTATGGTTAATTGTTCTAGTAGAATAGATCCTCAGCATGTTGTGGAAGCTTTTCTAGAAGGTGCAGATGGAGTACTCATAACAGGGTGTCATTTTGGAGATTGTCATTATAAAACAGGGAATTACAAAACATTCAGACGGATGGCTTTACTTTCAAGACTTCTCAAGCAAGTTGGAGTAAATCCAAAGAGATTTAGGATTACATGGATATCAGCTACAGAAGGAGCTAAATTTGCTAAGATTACAACAGAAATGGTTGAGGATTTAAAGAAACTTCCTCCTTATGGTAAGAATGGTAAAGGAGGAGATTCATGATGAAGAAGATTAACCTAGCGATAGCTCTTGGAGCAACTTGTGCAGGTTGCGATGTAGCAATCCTTGATTTAAATGAAAAGATACTAGAGGTTTTTGATCTTGTTGAATTCAAATTCTGGCCAACAGCAATGGATTTCAAGTTAGATGATTTGAAGAAATTGAAAGATAAAGAAGTAGATGTTGGAATTTATCATGGGGCAATAAGAACAACAGAAGATGCAAAAATCGCAAAAATTTTGCGCCAGAAATCCAAAGTTGTTGTTGCGTTTGGTGCGTGTGCTAATTTTGGTGGTATTCCAAGTTTAGCAAATATGCCATTTGAGCAGGACATGTTTGATCTTGTGTACAAAGATGTACCTTCAATGGATAATCCAGAAAATACTGTACCACTTACATCTGTAAAAATAAATGATGTTGAACTAACATTACCAGGTATATTAGAAAATGCTGATGCTTTAGAAGAAGTAATCGATGTTGATTATTTTGTTCCCGGATGTCCTCCAATGGTACCACTGATTGAGCAAGTAGTTGAAGTACTGAAGCTATATGCTAATACAGGAAAACTTCCTCCAAAGGGTTCAGTAATTGCAGGAACCAAAACTTTGTGTGAAGAATGTGGTAGAACCAAACCTGAAAAGATTTCATTTAAAGAGTTCATTTCACCTCAAGAGGTTGATGAGATGGATCCAGATTTATGTCTGCTACCTCAAGGCATTCTCTGTTTAGGGCCTGCAACAAGAGCTGGATGTGATGGTCTGTGTACCAAAATGAATGTTGGTTGTAGAGGATGTCTGGGGCCAACAGATAAGGTTAAAGATCATGGACTGAAAATGATTTCAGCATTAACATCTCTCCTTGAAGTTGAAATAGAGGAAGAAATGACGGAGGAAGAATTGGATAAAATTGTAGACAAAATCCCAGATCCTTTGGGAACTTTTTATCGATTTACGTATGGTAAATCATTAATTTATAAACTTCATTCAGAGGAGGAGTTAATATGAGTAGCAAAGTAGTAACAATTGACCCTGTAACTAGATTAGAAGGACTAGCAAAAATATCTATAGTACTTAATGATGAAGGGAATGTAAAAGATGCTTATTATCAAGTTGTAGAGCTTCGAGGTTTTGAAAGATTTGTTTTAGGAAGACCTATAGAAGAAGTACTACGGATTACACCTAGGATATGTGGTGTATGTCCAATCCCTCATCATTTAGCTCCAGCTAAAGCAGCAGATCAGATATATGGAGTTGATCCTCCAAGAACTGCAAAATTACTAAGAGAGATGCTTGCTCTTGGACATAATGTTCACAGTCACATACTTCATTTTTACGCATTTGCTCTACCAGATTTTGTTCTAGGTGAAAAAACTAAACCAGGTACTCATAATATATTGGGCATCTTTCAAGCATTTCCTGATGTTGCTAAAGAAGCGATCAAAATACGAGGTTATGCTCAGAAAATACAAGCAATGATTGGTGGGAAAGCCACTCATCCAGTAACTGTTATACCTGGAGGAGTAAGTAAAAGCCTAACCAAAGAGCAAGCTGAACAAATCCTACAGATGAGTAAAGAAGCAGTAGAATTTGGAAAGCTAGGATTGCAAGTATTTAATGATCTTGTAGTCAAGAACAAAGATTTGATGTCATTTATTAATCTTGATGCTTATAAGATGGAAAGTTATTACAAATCAGTTGTAGGTCCAGATAATGAATTAGATTTTTATTCATCAGATACCATTAGAATCATTGATAGTAAAGGAAAAGAAGTTGTTAAATATGAAGCAAAAGATTATCTAGACCATTTAGCAGAACATGTTGAACCTTGGTCCTATTTAAAATTTCCATATCTCAAGAAAATAGGATGGAAAGGTTTTGAAGCCAATCCTGACAGTGGATTGTACAGAGTAAATTCTTTAGCAAGATTAAACGTTGTAGATAAAATAAATACCCCCTTAGCACAAGAAGCATTTGAAGAAATGTTCCAAGTACTAGGAGGTAAACCAGCACATCATACACTTGGATTCAATTGGGCAAGATTAGTGGAGCTTCTCCATTGTGGAGAAAGAATGATAGAAATAGCGGATGAACCAGAATTGTACTCAGAAAATTGTAGAACCCAAGTAGATAAAAGAGCATTTACTGGTGAGGGAGTAGGAGTAATTGAAGCACCTCGTGGAACACTATATCACCATTATCAGACCGATGATAATGCAAGAGTGAGAAAAGCTAATATCATAGTAGCGACAACAAATAACAATGCAGCTATTTGCTTAAGTGTGAAACAAGCAGCACAGGAAATGGTAAAACAAGGACAATACAATGATGATGGTCTGAATAAAATCGAGATGGCTTTCAGGGCTTATGATCCCTGTTTGGCTTGCGCAACTCACTCTTTGCCAGGACAAATGCCGATAAAAGTCGAGATTTATGATCATAAAAAACAATTAATCAAAGTCCTTAAAAGATAAAAAAGGGGAACGAAATGAAAGATTTCGAGCCTAAGATTATAGGCTTCCTATGCACGTGGTGTTCATATGCTGGCGCAGATTTGGCAGGAACAAGTAGAATTCAATATCCATCAAATATCAGAATTATTCGAGTAATGTGTTCCGGCAGAGTCAACCCCATGTTTGTTGTTAATGCTCTCCAACAAGGAGCTGATGGAGTTTTAATAGGAGGATGTCATCCTGGGGATTGTCATTATCAGCATGGAAACTATCAAGCGAGAAGAAGAATTACTATGATGAAAAAACTGCTTGAGTTCTTAGGAATTGAACCAGATAGAGTCAGAATGACATGGGTTTCTGCAGCAGAAGGAAGAAAATTTGCACAAGTCATTGAAGAAGTTACTGAAGATATTAGGAAATTAGGCCCAATGAAACAGGTTAGGAGGAAGAATGAATGGTAGACCAGAAGGAACTCATTAATGCTGTAAAAGAAACAGTATCTCGAGAAGACGTGAGGTATATAGTGGGTTATGAAGAAGGTACTTATGGTTTCGAAACAGCTCCTTCATTCGCTTATACATCTGATGATGCTAGAAAATTCATATTTAATCCTCTTTGCACTAAAAACCTTGTAGTCTATCCAATTTTAGAAGAAAAACTTCCTCTGAAAAGAGAAGAACAAGAAGATGATCGTAAGATTGGTATTGTTGTAAAAGGATGTGATTCAAGGGCATTAGTGCAGATTCTTCAAGAGAAAGGCTTGAAGAGAGAGAACCTTGTATTAATAGGAATTCCTTGTACAGGAGTTGTTAATACTAAAAAGATAAAAGACAAATTCCCAAATCAAACCGAATATACTGATGTCAAAGAAGAGAAGAATCACTACGTCTTTTCAATTGAAGAATCAGTTCAAAAAATACCAAAAAAAGAATTATTAGCTGATGTTTGCAAGGAATGTGAATACCCAAATCCAGTCATATTTGATATCTTGATTGGAGAAGAAACTGAAGTTGAAACAGAACCAACATATATTGAAGTAAGAGAATTCGAAGAAAAGAGTTTGTCTGAAAAATGGGAATATTGGAAGAAACATTTCGAAAATTGCATAAGATGTTACGCTTGCAGAGAAGCTTGTCCATTATGCTATTGTAAAACATGTATGGCGGATTTCCTTGATCCACAATGGATAAGAAGATCAGTCGACCTTTCTGAAAACACTGCATGGAATATAATGCGAGCTTTTCATTTAGCTGGTAGATGTGTGAGTTGTGGTGAATGTGAAAGAGCTTGTCCTGCGGAAATTCCTTTGATGAAGCTAAATAAGGTGTTGGAAAAAGAAATTAGAGAACTCTATGATTACACTGCAGGTTTGGATCCTGAGGAAAAGACCTTGTTTGGAACCTTCAATCCAGACGATCCAGAAGAATTTATAATGTGAGGTAATAAAATGGAAAATGCAATAATTTCTAAGGAAAAACTTCCAGAGCTATTTACTCAGATTATAGCAAAGAATAAGCTCTTTGCTCCTGTTAAAGAAAATGGGTTTTCATTGTTCAAGGAAGTAGAAAAAGCATCAGAGATAGACACATCTTATGTAAATACCAGAGTACCTCCAAAATCTATAATATTCAAGCAAACTGAAACATTATTCCACTTCACGCCAGGAAAAAAGGGGAACGTTGAAAAAATACCAGAAGAAAATGAAAAAATTGTAATCTATGCTATCAGAACTTGCGATGCCAAAGCTTTTGCTCTTCTGGATCCTGTTTTCATTGGAGATTTTGAAGATCCATATTATTCAGCAAGAAGAAGAAATAGTGTGCTGATAGGATTGAGCTGTAATAATCCAGGACCTGCATGTTTCTGCACTTCATTTGATGATAGTCCTGCTTCAATTGAATACGTTGATATTTTGTTCACAGATCTAGGTTATAAGTATTATATTGAAGGGAACTCTGAAATTGGAAAGAAGTTCTTAGAAGATCACAAAACTCTTTTTGATGCAGCTTCTGGTGAGGATCAGAAATCTCGAGATAAAGTAGAAAGAGAAGCTATAGGAAAAATAAAACGTACTATGAAACTTACTGGAATCGTGGAAAAATTAGACGGAATGTTTGATCATCCAATTTGGTATGAATCTGCAAGAAAATGTATTGGATGTGGAACCTGTACATATCTCTGCCCAACATGTCATTGTTTTGATATGCAAGATGAGAGTACATTAAACAAGGGAGCTCGTATTCGTGTATGGGATTCCTGCATGTATCCTGAATATACACATCATGCATCAGGGCATAATCCTCGACCTGCTAGAATGAATAGAGTACGAAATAGAGTGTACCACAAGTTTAACTATTTTCCAAAAAACACTGAAGTATTTGGTTGTACCGGCTGTAGCCGATGCATAGAATATTGTTCTGCAAATATAGATATTATTGAGATTATTAATAAGATAGGGGAGGTAAAAGAATGAAAGCGAATCCATATTTACCTTCTTTAGCAATTATAGAAGGAGTAAAAGAGGAAGTTGAAGGGAACAGAGCTATCAAAACCTTCAGACTAGCATTTCAAGATGATAAGAAGAAGAATTTCAGTTTCATCCCAGGACAGTGTGTAATGATTAGTCTCTTTGGTTCAGGAGAATGTATGTTCGCAATTTCCTCTTCACCAACACAAAAGGACTACATTGAAGTCAGTGTAATGAAACACGGTAAAGTTACCTCAGCTTTACACAAATTAGAGAAAGGGGATACACTCGGAGTCAGAGGACCCTATGGTAACAACTTTGATGTAGAAGGGTGGAAGAAAAGGAATCTAATTTTCATTGGGGGAGGTATCGGTCAAGCACCATTACGATCAGTTATCAATTACATACTAGATAATCGTGAAGATTATGGAAATATCGATATTATTTATGGAGCACGAACAAGTGCAGACCTTTGTTATAAAGATGAATTTGTTGAATTAGAAAAAAGAAATGATGTTAAAGCGCATCTCTCAATTGATGTTGACGAAGAACATTGGGAAAAATATGTTGGTTTTGTTCCTGATAATCTTCTAGAAGTTAATCCAGCACCCGAAAATGCAATTGCAATAACTTGTGGTCCTCCAATAATGATCCATTATGTTATACAGAATCTTCTGAAATTAGGATTCAAGGAGGAGCAAATTTACACCACATTAGAAATGAGGATGAAATGTGGGATAGGCATTTGTGGGAGATGTAATATTGGTAATCTTTACGTTTGCAAAGATGGCCCAGTATTTTCTTATGATCAATTAAAGGAACTTCAAGGAGATATATAGAAGAGGAGAAAAGTATGAAAATTGGAGTATATGTATGTGAATGTGGAAGCAACATTGCAGACACAGTAGATACAGAAGAAGTAGCAGATAGTGTTAAACTATTACCAAATGTAGCAGTAAGTCGTGTCTACAAATACAAATGCTCAGATCCAGGACAAGAATTAATCAGACAGGATATAGAAGAATTTGGTTTAGATAAAGTTGTAGTAGCAGCTTGTTCTCCTAGTATGCATGAACCAACATTTCGTGCCGTGCTAGAAGATAAAGGATTAAACCCATATTGTCTGGAAATGGTAAACATTCGAGAGCAATGTTCTTGGGTTCATGCTGACAAAGATAAAGGAACAGATAAAGCAGTATCTCTAGTAAAAGGAGCTGTTATGCGATCAGAGCTAATGGAACCTCTAGATCGAAAAAAGGTTGGAGTTATATCAAAAGCTCTTGTCATCGGAGGAGGAATAGCTGGAATACAAGCAGCTCTAGACATTGCAAATTCTGGTTTTCAAGTTACTCTTGTTGAGAAGAAATCTACAATTGGAGGAAAGATGGCTCAATTAGACAAAACCTTCCCAACTTTGGACTGTTCCCAGTGTATTTTGAGCCCCAAAATGGTTGATGTGGGACGTCATCCTAATATCACACTCTATGCAAATAGTGAAGTAAAACAAGTTGATGGTTACATTGGAAATTTCAAAGTAAAAATAAAGAGAAATCCTAGATATGTAATTGAAGATAAATGCACTTTATGTGATGATTGTGTTCCAGTATGTCCTGTAATTGTGCATGATGAATATAATGAAAATCTTTCTCCAAGAAAAGCTATCTATATTGCTAATCCTCAAGCAGTTCCAGCATCATACATTATCAATCCTGATAATTGTCTAGGAATCGAACCATTGATTTGCTCTAAATGTAGAGACGTATGTGGACCAGAAGCTATTGATTTTGACATGAGAGAGGAAATTATTGAAGATGAATTTGGGGCAATAGTTGTTGCAACAGGATATGAAACATATCCAATAGAGAATATTGGAGAGTATGGCTATGGCACTATTCAAGATGTCATTTCTGGTTTAGAGTTTGAACGAATCTTAGCAGCAAATGGACCTACAGCTGGATTGGTGAGAAGACCTTCAGATGGAAGGATACCTCAAACAGTTATTTTTATTCACTGTGCAGGATCTAGAGATCCTGCTAAAAATCTCTCTTATTGTTCAAAGATCTGTTGTATGTACGCAACTAAACATGCTCTTCAATACAAACATCATGTGCATAGTGGTTTAGCAGTGAATTTCTATATAGATATTAGAACAGGTGGGAAGGATTATGAGGAATTCTACAAAAGAGCAGCTGAAGAAGAGAATGTGATTTTCATCAGAGGTAAAGTTTCAGAAGTTTTACAAGATGGAGATCGAATACTTATCAAGGGAGTTAATACTTTAACAGCTGAAACAATAGAAATGCATGCAGATATGGTAGTTTTGGCAACTGGTATTCAACCAAGTGAGGGTACTAAAGAAATTTCCAATCTGCTTAAACTTTCTAGAGACATGTCAGGATTTGTTAAAGAAGCTCATCCTAAGCTTAAACCTGTTGAAACTTCAATATCTGGAGTTTATATCGCAGGTACAGTTTCTGGTCCAAAGGATATTCCTGATGTTGTATCTCATGCTGGAAGAGCAGCTATTAGGTCTATTAATATCTTAGCTCAAAAAGAACTAGAAGTTGAAGCAACTATCGCTAAAGTAAATGATGTACTTTGTCGTGGATGTGGCATGTGTGTAGATTCATGTCCTTATGGTGCAATCGAATTGAAAGCAATAGATAGGTATGGGTATACTTTCGAAATAGCTGATGTAAATGCAGCAGTCTGCAAAGGTTGTGGAACATGTGCTGCAACCTGTTTGAACGGAGCCATAGATCAACTTGGTTATACAGATAGCCAAATTTTATCCTTAATAAAGGCTTTAGCAGATGAATAAGGATTATAATAAACGGATTCAATAACTGGAATGAACAAAATGAGGAGAACAGAATGAAAATAGCTTTGATTGGTTTAGGAAACCCTATAGTTGGAGATGATGGGGTAGGAATCAAAGTTGTCGACTTCATTCAAAAGACACTTTCTCTTCCAAGTAGTGTTGAAGTTATTGGAGATGTTTCAGTAGGGGGGATTGGACTTGTAGAGTTGTTCAAAGGTTACGACAAAATTATTCTTGTTGATTCAATTCAAACAAGAAATTATCAAAAAGGAACTGTTGTAGAACTTAAACCGGATGATTTTGCAAGTGCTTTGCATATTTCAGATTATCATAATATGGATTTCTTCACAGCTTTAGAATTTTGTAAACAAGTACATGATGACATACCAGAAGATATTATTATTCTTGGTATAGAAATAATAAATGTAATGGAATTTAATGATGAGCTATCAAAAGAACTAAAAAGTAAGTTTGATGAAATCGTTAAGCAAGTGTATAATGTTATTCTCCAAAAAACAAAAGAGGAGATAAAAACCAATGTCTTATGAATATATTAAATTCGGACAAGAAGAAAAAGACTTCATAGAGAAAATACAGGAAATTTCAGGTCAGAATATCTATAGCTGCTATCAATGTGGTAAATGTTCTGCGGGATGTGCATTCAGTAATAAAATGGATAAAACAGTTAACCAACTTATTCATTTCATTCAGATGGGACAAAAGGAAAAAGTTCTCAAAGCAAATACACATTGGATATGTGCAAGTTGTCTCACTTGCACAATACGTTGTCCTCGTGAAATAGATGTGGCAGCTCTAATGGAGGCTGTACGTGAATATATCTTGAGAGAAGAACCTGAAAAAATGAAAATAGCTGATATTCCTAAGGATGTATTAAATAAGCTTCCCAACATAGCACTGGTTGGAAGTTTTCGCAAAAAAACAGGGTGATTATAGATGGTACAATATTCCTACTTTCCAGGCTGTAACTTGAAAACTAACGCGAAAGGATTTGAGGAAACAGCTATTGCTGTGAGTAAAAAACTAAATTCAGAACTTGTTGAAATCCCAAACTGGAATTGTTGTGGGACTGTTCATACAATGACCACAGATAATTTGATGAAACGTATTGCTCCAGTAAGAGTATTAGCTCGTTCTAAAAATCATTTGGAGGATCTAAAAGACACATCAAACCATGTCGTTACTCTTTGTTCAATGTGTAATAGTACTTTGAAAATTGTTAATGAAGAAGTCAAGGAAAATCCTGATGATTTAGAAACAATAAACTTTCAACTAGAAGAAGATAATGAAACTTATTCAATTGACATGGAAGTAAAACACTTTCTTGAAGTGTTAAGAGATAGCATTGGTTTTGAACAAATAAGGAGTAATGTTGTTAAACCGTTAGAAGGATTAAAAGTATCTCCATATTATGGATGTATGTTATTGCATCCAGAAAAAGCAAAAATTGATGATATAGAAATGCCAACAGTTCTTGAAGACTTAATGGAAAGCCTTGGAGCAGAAGCTATTTTCTCTCCATTATTCAAGTATTGTTGTGGATCATATCATATAGTGGATCAGGAAGATATAGTTGCAGGTCAAGTAGAGAAAATTGTTGAAGCAGCAAGAGTACGAGGAGCTAATGCACTTGCAGTAGCATGTCCTTTATGTGCTTATAATATAGATCAGCAACAAAAAGTAATAGATGAAAAAACAGGAAGAAAAGATTCTTTACCTGTGTTTTATTTCAGTCAACTAATGGCATTAGCCTTTGGTGAATCATTGGAGATTAACCATTTTGAGGATCATGAAATTGATCCTAGAATTCTATTAGAGGAGTTAAAATTGTTGTAGAGGATTAAAATGTCTAAAATAAAAACTATAACAGAAAACGAGAAAGAAGAAAATTATAAAGTTAAGATATACATAATGGGGCAAGTCTATGAGGTTCCAGCAACATTAACTATAATGAAAGCTATGGAATTTGTAGGCTATAAGTTTACAAGAGGTTCAGGATGTAGAGCAGGTTTCTGTGGAGCATGTTCCACAGTTTATAGAAAGGAAGGTGACTTCCACATCTACACAGCACTTGCTTGTCAAACCATGGTTGAAGAGGGGATGTTTCTAACACAATTACCATTCGTACCAGCAGATAGACCTGTATATGATATCAATAATTTAGTCGCATCTGCTAATGCAGTTCTTCGTTACTTCCCGGAAGTAGCTAGATGTCTAAGTTGCAATGCTTGTAGTAAAGTATGTCCGCAAGATATCAAAGTAATGGATTATATTCAACACAGTCTTCAAGGTCAAATTGACAAAGCAGCTGAGGAAAGCTTCGACTGTGTAAGCTGCGGTCTGTGTGTTATACGATGTCCTGCAGAGATACCACAGTACCATGTAGCACAGTTAGTCAGAAGACTCTATGGAAGATACATAATGAAAACACCTTCTTATCTCGGTGAGAGGATTAAGGAAATTGATGATGGAATTTATGAAGATGGATTCAAAGAATTATTCTCTTTATCAAAAGATGAACTAGAAGAGAAATACAAGAATAGAGATAAGGAGACAAATTGAAGAGGTGCAAAAAATGAAACTAATAGGTGGATATACAGAAGAAATGAGAAAATCGATTGAAAATGTCAATAAAACTAGAAGCAAGCGTATTAATGAAGCATTTCCTCACATGACAATGGAAGAACGTGACAAGGTTCTCAAAGAAAACCATCCAGACTACAAAACAGATGTAAAAAGGGCTCTTCTATATGGAGAAAACAAGGGTGATATAGTTCCTGAAGAAATTGCAAATATTCTTGAATCTTACCCGATTATCAATCCTGATGAAATTGATCTTTCAAAAATCGATTATGATGTGGGAGTTCTAATTATAGGTGCTGGAGGTGCTGGCACTGCTGCTGCAATATGGGCTAATTACTCAGGAGTACCTGCTGAAGACATTCTTGTTAGTAGTAAACTAAGACACGGTGATGCTAACACAGTAATGGCACAAGGAGGAATTCAAATTGCAGATAGGCCTGAGGATTCTCCTTTGATTCATTATCTTGATGCTGTTGGTGGTGGTCATTTTGATAATATTCCAGAATTAGCAAAAGCTCTAGTTAGTGACGCGCCAACAATTCTAAAATGGCACAAAGATCTTGGTGTAATGTATGATTTAGATGAAAACGGGAATTTCATGGTACTTTCTGGTGGAGGTACATCCAGATTTAGAATGCATAGTTCAAAGGATTATACAGGTTTAGAAATCTTTAGAGTTGTAAGAGATGAATTTAGAAATCTTAACATCCCAGTACTAGAGTTCACTCCCGCAATAGAATTGTTAACTGATGAAACAGGTAGAGTTGCAGGTGCTATTCTTTATCATCTTGAAACAAAACAATATTTCGTTGTAAGAGCGAAAACTACTATTATGGCAACCGGAGGATTTGGAAGACTTCACGTTGCAGGATTTCCAACAACAAATCATTATGGTGCGACAATGGATGGAGTACTAATGGCTTATAGAGCTAACGCAAAACTAAGGAATCTTGAATCAACCCAATTCCATCCTACTGGAGCAGCATATCCAGAGCAAATCGTTGGACTTCTAATTACTGAAAAGGTTAGAGGATTAGGAGCTCAAGTATTAGGAAGAAACGGAGAGCAAGTTTGTTATCCATTGGAACCTAGAGACGTTGAAGCTTCTGCAATTATTAGATGTTGTAATAATACAGATAATTACATCGAATCTCCTACAGGTATGAGAGGAGTATGGTTAGATTCTCCTTTAATTGAGGAAATCAGAGGGAAAGGAACCATAAAGAAAAATCTCGCGGCAATGGACCGTATGTTCCAACGCTTTGGTATAGATATGACTGTGGATCCAATTCTAATTTATCCAACACTCCATTATCAAAATGGTGGAGTTTTACATGATGAAAGGTGTCATAGTTCTATTCCTGGACTGATGATTGCAGGAGAAGTTTCAGGAGGGGTTCACGGTAAGAATCGTCTTATGGGTAATTCACTCCTCGAAATCAATGTTTTTGGTCGTCGTGCAGGTATAGAAGCGGCTAAAGAGATAAATAAGGTCAAAGTAGGAAAATTATCTTTAGACCATGTTAGAAAAAATACCTTGACACTAGATTCTTTAGGGTTGAAAGAAAAACGCTATGCTCCAATGCTCTTACCTGAATATAGAAGTGATATTGTAATCGATCGTTTAGTACAACTCTACGAATAATATCTCACTTCTCTTTTCCTTTTCTTTTATTTAGAATTTTGCTCAATAATTTAATATTGAAAATTTTTCCATGAGATGGGTAAATTTCTTCTACTCCATAATCAATAATCTTCTGCCAACTAGAATATACTTGTTTCAAGTTTTCAGCTATAATAGGTTCATATGAAAAAGATAAGGGAGGAATTTTCATAGCTAGATCTCCAACAAAAGCATATTTTGAATCAACTATCACAGTAATTGAACCCTTTGTATGCCCAGGGGTGTGTATAACTTTCCCATTAATACCAAATTCTTCTAATGAATATTCATCAGTAATTATAATATCAGATTTTACTGGTGTAATTTTTAATTCTTTATCTGGGTTATAGAATTTCTTTAAAATCCAAATAGTAGGATAGACTTTGGGACTTATTCCAGCATTCAGTAATAAACCATCATGTGCATGAATAAGAATTTGTGCTTTGGTTCTGTTTTTAATTGCTCTTAAGCTTCCAACATGATCTTGGTGACCATGAGTAATAATGATTAGTTTAATATCCTTAGGTTTGAGTTTTTGTTTTCCATATACTTCCAGAGTTTATTTTCGCTTTTTGGTAAACCAGTATCAATTAAAACCAATCCACTCTCTGTTTCTAGGAGGTACACTTTTACAAAACCAAATTTTATCGTATGTATTTTGAACAATTTTTCACATCCATTTCCAGTATTGGATTGCTTCTTATTTCATTATGTTCAATCAGTTTTTAAAATATATTCATGGTATTGAGATAAAATAAGTGGTCGAAACGATGAAATGGGGCTTCTACTTTCTATCATCTAGAGTGGACATTCCAATAATTGGTCTTTAGAAAAGATTTTTATTTTTCCTTTCTGTTTTCTTTTGATTACATGCAAAACACAATTATTTTTCTAAGACATGCAAAAATCAAAAAAGACACTGATGCTCATTCTGAAAAGTGGATTTTATCGGATGAAGGATTAAAGTACATAGAAGAAGTATTTACTGCGGGAATATTTGATGATGTAAATGTGATAATCTCTTCTTCACAGAAAATGTGTATTCAAACAGCCTATTTCCTTGCAAATCGTTTAGATAAGGAAATCATTACAAATCCAGACTTAAATGAGATTGAAAAAGGAGCTGAACTGATAGAAACTTCTGCTGAATATATGGAAATTGCAGAATCCGTTTTGACAAATTATGAAAAAGATATAGCAAACTGGGAACCTGCAAATAAAGCTTACAAAAGATACCAAATGGCAATTGATAGAATAAACAGTGAGTATAACCACAAGAAAATTCTGATTGTTAGCCATGGTATAGTTATGACTCTTTATTTCACTCAACAGTTAAAGGAACCTTTGTCAAATCTATTTCCAAGGTATAAATCACTAAAACAATGCGCATGGGGAATAGTCAAAGACAATGAAGTTATAAGAGATATAACTGGAGAGGTAATTTAAATTTATGTCAAATGAATTCATTTTCTTAAGACATGCTTTAACAAATGTAGATTTATCTAAACCAGCTGATCAGTGGGATCTATCAGAAGAAGGAATCAAGAATATCAAAGAGAAAGTACAAAGTGGAGTATTTGATGATATAGAAATAATAATTTCATCAGCAGAGAAAAAAGCTTTACAAACAGCGTCTTTCATCGCAAAAAAACTAGATAAAAAGATTAAGTCTAATGCTAGTTTTAATGAGTTGAACAGAGGATTTTCTTATCAAACAAGAAAAAGTGAGTACGATAAAAAGGTTGAGAGAGCTTTAACGGATAAGGAAGAATGTGCTGATAATTGGGAATCAGCAAAGAGTACTTTGGATAGATTTCTAGTTGGTGTAAGAGCTTTGAATCTGGAGTTTTCAAATAGGAAGATTCTTATTGTTTGTCATGGTATTAACTTATCACTCTACTTTGCTCATTTGCTAAATATACCAGATAATCAACAATTCTTACGTTGGAAGAATCTCGAATTCTGTGCTTGGGGAATAGTGAAAAACAATAAAATATTGAAAGATATTGTAAAATAAGTTATTTATCGATACTAGCTAAGCGTTACTTTACCAGCAAATATAGGGAACTAGACTAATCTTGTAGAGCTGCAGATTTTTAATAATCCATTGGAAGAACTTCCGGAAAGTCTTAGCAATCTTAGAAATCTGAAGAAATTGGGAATAAACAAAAAGGTACAAAAAAAATCTTATTGTTTTATGATAATCTGAAAGATTGGGTGGAAAATTTAAAATCTAGGGATTACAAAGTAAACGTATAATTGTGAAACAAATGAAAGGGAAGATTGTAGGAGTTTTAATAGAAAAACTTGTAGGAAAAGATACTTTGTCTGCTGGTCCTGAATATTATCTTCAACCTCTGGACGAATATAAAGCCAGATGGGAGGAGATATTAGTAAGAAAAAAAACTAATTTATGGCAAAAGGATCCAAATCTTCACAAATTTATTGATAAAAAAGTTGAGATAATTGGAGAGGTTATCGAAACAATCAGTACCATTACCATTGATTACGTAGAAGTTAAGGAGATAGATTAAGAATAATTACAGTTTTTTCACTCTGCAAGTAATTTAACTGTGTTTTCATACGGTTTAAGTAATTTAACATTAGTTTCCTTTATAAAGAAAAATACTAAAAACAAAGCAATTGTTCCAAATGCTATTGGGAATATAGGAAATATGTATAATCCTTGAGCTGATATGTCTGCGATAAATGCGCCTATGTAAGATCCTAGATAAAGAAAAATTGTGTTTTGAAAAGATAGAAGACTCATACCTCTTGCTCTTTCTTTTGTATTTGTTAAATCAGACATAATGGAATTTGCTGTTGGATTCCTTAAAGCATAAAGTGGATAGCAATACAGGATAAACACAGCTATCCAGTAATTTGATAGTACATAGATAAGGGAAAACAATATTGGGTATACTAATACAGCAACTAGAAGTACTGGACGTCTTCCTCTCCTATCAAGAATTACTCCAAGAAAGATTTGGAAAATCATTCCAATAAAAGTTGCAAGAGTATTTGCTAAAGCGATAAAGTTGTTAGGGAGTCCTACTCCTTTTAAATAAACTGAGGACATAGCATTAAAGGGTCCCGTTCCAAAATCCAAAACAGCAAGAGTCAGTAGGAAGAAGATAATACTTCTACTTGTAAGTATCTGCCAATAGCTTCTTGATTTATTTTTTGTTCTTTTCAATTTAACACTAATTGGAAAAGGATATTTAGCGGCATTTGGTTTTGCTTGCAAACTAGGTGCTATTGGTAAACTATAAGATTCTTCAGTTTCATCTTTAATTGCTTCTTTAGTTTCATTTTCCTTTGGTTTACTTGGAGACAACAAGACAGTAACTCCAGTTAATAACGCAAAACCTGCACCAAAACTCAAACTTCCAAGTATTCCTAGATTATTGAAAATCACACCCGAAACGCTACTCCCTATCATCCATCCTAGACTAGCAAAGAAAAGTTGAAAACTAGATACTTGACCTCTCTTATCTGGATGGCAAATTGATGTACTCAAAGCGTTGTGTAAAATATAATACACATTATGGAAACTGAAAGCTGCTAAAATAAGTATAATCTGCAAAGCTGAGTTATTAAAGAAGATGAGTAAAATAAATTGTGTCACTAATAACAGTCGAACAAAAAACATGATCTCTTTTCTACGTCCGATTTTATCAGAAAAGCTACTTAATAGAGAACTGCCAATTATAGAAATAAATGCAGGGAGTGAGAGAACTACTGCTAACATGAGATAAGGGTAATTATAACCTGCTTCAGGAGTAATTACTTCTTCATTTAACCAAATCGAGAAGAAAATCCAATAGAGAGAAATAGCGAGAGCATCTAACAGATAGGAAATTAATAAAGGCATCAGATTAGCTTCAGGAAGATAATCCTTGAATTTGGTAGCAAATTTAGAGCTCATAATTAAACAATATCGGAAATACTGAAGTAATATTAAAGTTTTAGATGAATTTCAAAGTTTTATTTAACACACAAGAGTTCTTTCACAATAACATTAAATTCGTAAAAAAGAATGTCTTCATATGGAAGAAAGATATCCAAAGATTATTGCTCTTCTTTATAATGAACAGATTAATGCTCGAAGTGTAGATGGGTGTGCAAAATTAATGACAGAAGATCATGTGTTCATCGATATTCTGGGAAAAGTACACAATGGCAAAGAACACATGTTACAGTGCTGGGAAGAATTCTTTGATGAGTACCCAGATTATCAGAATGTTTTTACAAGAGTTGAAAATCAAGAAAATTTTGTCATCTTACTGGGATATTCAACATGCTCCCATGATCCTTTAGATGGTCCTGCAGTTTGGACAGCAAAAATCAGAGATAATCTTATAGCTGAATGGCGGATATATGAAGATACACCAGAAAATAGAAAGATGCCAGGAGTCCAACAATCTTAAAATCAGAAAGAATAGCAGTTGTATAATATGAGTGAAATAGTAATCCGAGATGGTTTGATATTTACTGAAACAGGACGTATCAAAGCAGATATTCGAATCATTGACGAAAAAATCAATGAAATTGGTCAGAAATTAAAAACTTTTTCTAGATCAGTAAAGGAGATTGATGCTGGGAATTTAGTGATTATGCCAGGAGGAATAGATCCACATGTTCATCTCTCTTTACCTGATTATGTTCCAAAGGAATTCCGATGGTCTGATGATTTTGAGAGTGGTTCCAAAGCAGCACTTGCAGGAGGAATAACTACTTTAGGTTGCATTTCAGTACCAGATAAAGATGAAAAACCATTAGGAACTATTGAAAGAGAAACGAAATCAATAAACGAGCATGCAATTGCTGATTTCATTATCCACCCAGTAATATTTACCCCAACAGACGAAACAATTCAAGAAATCCCAAAGTTGATGGAGAAAGGATGTAACACAATAAAGATCTTCATGGTTACAGATGATTATGATGCTAATGAGGAGATGTACATAAAAGCAATTCAAGCTGCAAAGAATAATGAAATGCTTTCAATGATACATTGTGAAGATAATGAGATTATTAAAACAACTTGTGAAAAGATGACTGAAGATGGGAAGGAATCACTAAAGTATTATGCTGATAGCAGACCTGTGGAATCAGAAACAGTTGCTACACAAAAGGCAGTTGAGATATCAAATTCAACTGGAGCTCCAATTTATGTTGTTCATCTTTCTTCAGAAGGAGCTCTCAAGATTTGTGAAAAAGCTCAAGTTCAGAATATACCAGTATATGTTGAAGGAAGACCAATTTTTCTCTATCTAACCAGAGAAAAATATCTCGAACCAGAAGGAGCATTTTATGTTGTTCAACCACCATTAAGAGAAAAATCAGATGTAGAAGCGCTCTGGAAAGGTGTCAAAAAAGGATCAATAAGCACTGTAGCAACCGACCATGCACCTCACACTCGAGAACAAAAACTGAATCCTGAACTTAGTATTAGCAAATTGGTTCCAGGAATAAATGAACTTCAAGTCATGTTGCCAATGTTTTACTCAAAAGGTGTTGCTTCTGGGAAAATTACTTTAGAAAGATTTGTTGAATTAACATCAACGAATGTAGCAAAACTGTTTGGACTCTATCCAAGAAAAGGAACTATACAAATTGGTTCTGATGCTGATCTTGTTCTTTGGGATTTAGAAGAAGAACGTGTTATTAGAGATGAAGATATGTTCTCACAAGCAGGATTTTCTGTTTATAATGGGCAATCATACGCTGGATGGCCTAAAGTAACTATTAGACGTGGGCAAGTTGTCTACGAAGATGGTAAGATAACTGCAAAGGCAGGAACAGGAAAAGTCATTCCAAGGAAAGCAACACAAAAGTTGAATTAGATAGTCAAGAAGCAGCTTTGCAACTTCACTATACTTTTTTTTTATTGAAATATTATTTTGTCTTATCAATATAAAACTAGTTTAAATTCTTATCATTGATAATTGAATTCCTTTAGCCTTATTTTCTTGTCTTTCTTTTTTGAATTGTTTAAGTTCTTTTTCTCCAACCTTTTGAACCAGTATCTTTCTCATCTTTTCATCTGTAATCTCGTGACTCATAAGAGATTCAACGACTAACTGAATTGTAAGTTGAAAAAACTTCTTGCCAGTCTTTGTTATTTGATATTTGTCATGGATGTTTATTTCTATAATCCCAAAATCCCAGAAATTTGATAAGTAACTCGATAACTTATTCTTATCAATGTGAGTAAATTCTGCTTTCAAAGTTTTGAAGTTAGAAGGTTCATAGAAAAGGAAGGATATGACATCTAAAGCTTCCCTGTCATCTAGAATACCGAAAATATAGGAAATCTCTTTTTTTGAGTTGAGTAAAAAAAACTTGAAATCTTCTTTTGATAATTTTTCAAACATATGTCCACCAAAAGAAAATAGTCTATTGATATATTTAAAGATAGACAAACGGTATGTAAGGCAAGCATTCCCTTCTAATAAGGACCACTAAACAGCAAGCTTATTAGTAGAAAAAATGATTTCGTTTCATTTTCATTATGCTGTAAAAAATATTTAACCTATTTGTTTCCAATTCTCTTTAGGACCTCTAAATAGCTCACATGCTATGAAGCTTATTTACTTGACAGTTTTATACTGTTACCCTTTGAATGCAAATAAGTTATGAATCTCTTGGTGTTTTTTGCTAGTGTTTAAAAGTAACTATTTTCATTAGTAGTTGATCATTCATGGAAGTTTACTCGATAATCATTAGCATCGTTCTGTTCGTGCTTGGTTTTTTAATGTTATTTGGTCAGCTTAACTTTTTAATTGACAGATATGAAGTATTTCACAAAGCTATCAGGAAAAAAGAGTTCAGTGTTGATAGAAAAGGATTGTCGAATTTTTATTCAATTTTGTTTTTATTTTAGGTATCCCTCTATTGATTGGGGCGATTATCGGATTCATAAATCCTGATATATATAAATTATTTTCAATTTGGTTATTTGTAGCTGTTGCAGTTATTGGAATCATTGGAATCTTATATTGCAATGTAAGTAATCGATTCATAAAACCTCTTGAAAATACAGCTAAACCATCTTTTCAAGAATAGCTAAGATGGGAATTTTGGAAACTTTTCACCAATATACTCTTCACATAAAGACCACAGTTTTTCCTGATCGTCTAAATTATACGTTGCAGGACTTGATTCAACTTCTGTTCCATCAGAGGTGAAGTATTTACCAGTAACTCTTTTTAGTTCAGGATCAGTAACTAGACGCATTGTACTGATATTACCTTCTTCTACTGGTATAGCTCTGTCTACGATATGTTGTGGTCTCCTAGGATTGAGATTTGTATTGACAAGTCCTGGATGAAGACAGTTTACAGTTACTCCAGTATCTTTCAACAATCGTGAAAGCTTATAGCTGAACATTATGTTTGCAACTTTGGAATGGGCATAATTATTATATAGATTATACTCAGTCTTTCCATCGAGTACATCAAAATCTAATTTTTCTACTCTAAAATGCATCCCTGAACTTACAATCACTATTCGTTTGTATTCAGATTTTGCTACCAAATCCAGCAAGAGAGAAGTAGTAAGGAAATAAGCTAAATGATTAACTGCAAAAGACAATTCATATCCGTCTTCAGAATTTTGGAATTCATGAATTTGTGCTCCTGCGTTGTTTACCAACACATCAATTTTTTCATAACGTTCGTGAAGGGCTTCAGACATCGATCTAATTTGCTGAAAGGAAGACATATCTGCTAAAACAAAATCTACATTCTTGTTTTTCGACTCTGATTTGATAAAATCAACTGTTTTCATGGTTTTATCTTCATTTCTTCCATGAATTATGATATAGGCGCCTTGTTTTGCTAATTCAAGAGCTGCTTGTTTTCCAATTCCATCAGTAGACCCAGAAATGAATATTATTTTTCCTTTCATGAGAGGTTTGTAGGAATGAGTTTTAAATAAGATTTTCCTGTTTTTTTGATAAACTGCTTCTCATTATATTTTAACTCATTGGATTAACATACATATAAAAGGAAGAGAAAAACATACACTTTCATGAGTTATTTAATCCTAAATGGGATGTACAAAGATGATTCTTTCATTCCTAAAATTAATGAGTTAGTTTCTAAAGAATTGGTTAAGAGGGATGTTAAGGGGGAAACGATTGATCTACATAAGAATGCCATCAAGCCATGTCTAGGTTGTTTTAAGTGCTGGATTCAGACACCAGGTGTTTGTATAATTGATGATTATGCTCGAGAAGTAGCAAAGAAAATGATTCAAGCTGATAATTTGATATATCTAACCCCAGTGCATTTTGGTGGGTATTCATCTGAATTGAAAAAAGCTCTTGATAGATCAATCTGCCTAATGTTACCCTTCTTCAGAGTATACAAAGAAGAAATTCATCATGAAACAAGATATGACAAGTATCCAAATCTAATTGTAATTGGAACTTTAGAAGAACCGAATCTTAAACAAGAAGAAATTTTCTCTGAACTTGTGGAAAGAAATGTACTGAATAATTTTGCTCCCAAACACGCAACACAAATAATCTATCACTCTGATGATGAATCAACAGTCAAGAAGAAAGTAGAAGAAGGAGTGAGAATTGTAGGTGATGACAATGACTAAACAAGTTACTTTTCTAATGTGTAGTCCAAGAGGAGATAAGAGTGCATCTTATTCCCTAGGGTCCTATGTAACTAGATTACTTGAAGAGAAAGGTATAGCTCAACAGAGTTTCAAAATATATCAAATAATAAAGAATAGTCAGAAAATAGATGAAATGATTAAGTCCATAGATGGAAGTGATATTATTGTTCTTTCTTCTCCTCTCTACATAGATGGAGCACCATATATGACTATAAAACTAATGGATATTATAACGGAAAAAAACAATCAAGGAAAATTAAGTAAGAAAGATAGACTTCTTTTTGCTAACTCGAATGCAGGATATTTAGAATATTATCATAATAACATAGCATTAAGAATCTATGAGCAGTTTGCTGAAAAAAATGGGTTCACTTGGGCAGGTGGTTTACCAATAGGAGCAGCTGGTACCTATGCAATGTATCCAATTCCAGAATTCTTGAAAATGCTGGAACCTTTACCTGAAGATGATCCAAGAAAAGAAATATATGAAAAACCTACAAAAATCATTGATTCTGTAATAAAAACAGCTGTAGATCATCTCTCAAAAGGAGAGAGAGTTCCAGAGAGTGAACTAAAGAAGCTAGAATTTATTCCCATGCCTCTTCAAGCATATGTTGACAGTGGGAACAAAAACTGGATAGATACTGCTGAAAGCTTAGGTGCAAAAGATAAGTTAAGAGACAAACCATATGAACTAAAAAAATAGCTTTTGAGATTTAGTTCAAAGTCTCTTATTTTTCTCAATCAAAATCAAAGTTTTAAATCAATAAGTTCTATTCGCACAGAAGAGGATTTAGATGCTAATAGATTCCTTTGAAGCTGAGAGAATTTTAGTAGCTTACGAACAACGAAAAGGATCTGTCAAAGCATACCTAGATCTTGGATTTACTGAAGAAGAAGTAAAGCTTAGACAGGATAAGATTGTCATTAGCGATTTCGAATATGACATTAAGGTTATAGAGAAATTAGCAAAAAAACCTGCAGTTTTCCTTCTTGATACAATACCAAAAATAATTGCTTTTTTTGATGAGAAGTACTATAAACTCGAACCAATAGAAAATACTGCTCCGACTATAGAAATCGATGGAATAAGAATGCACAGAACCAAGCATATGACACCTTTAGAAGATGCTCGAAGAAAGGTTGAAACAATTAGAATCAACCCTAATGAAGTTGTTTTGGATATTTGCACCGGATTAGGGTACACAGCAATTGCATCCTATAGGAGAGATTCAAAAGTTACAACAATCGAAAAGGATCACAATGTGATAGAGATAGCTAAATATAATCCATATTCCAAAGATTTGTTTGAAGGAATTGAACAAGAAGAAATAAAACTTATTCTTGAAGATGCTAGTAGTAGTGTCAAATCATTAGAAGATGAAGCTTTTGATGCTATTTTACATGACCCCCCACGTTTTTCTCATGCTGGGGAACTATACTCTGGAGAATTTTACAGAGATTTATTTAGAATACTAAGAAAAAATGGTAGATTACTTCATTATGTTGGAAAACCTGGATCAAAATATAGAGGAAAAGATTTTGTTAAAGGAGTACAAAATCGTTTAACTGATGTTGGTTTCAAAACAGAGAGAGTTTTGGATGGAGAGAGTATTCTAGCTTACAAATAAAATTGTAGTAAGCAAATCAATTTATTAAGGAGTATTCATTAAAAATATTGATGGAAAAAGAATTCTACTTCACTCTCACCAACAGGAAAGAAAAGGTCGAGGAGTGGTTACTTTACAGCAAATCAATAAAAACTCAAAAACCATTTGAGTTGGATGTTAACAAAGCTGCTTTGTTGGTCCTAGATATGCAAAATTACTTTTTGGAGCAAGATTCTCACGCTCATGTACCATCTGCAAGGACTATCATTCTAGCTATAAACCAATTAATAGAATTTATGAATAACAAAAATCGTCCAGTCATTTTTACCAAACACATAACTAGCTCAGATCCCGATGATATGATGTTGAAATGGTGGAAGGACACTATTTCTGAAGAAGTTAATACATCAGACATATCCCCTTACATTGATTCTACCAAAGGAATTGTTATTTCTAAGAATCATTATAGCGCTTTTCAGAATACAGAGCTCAAGAGATTACTCAAAGAACTTGGTATCGAGCAGCTTATCATCACAGGTGTTATGACACATTTATGTTGTGAAACTACTGCAAGAGATGCTTTTATGAATAATTTTGAGATTTTCTTTGTAGTTGATGGAACGGCAACTTACACAGAGAAATTACATGTAGGTACAATTGGAGCTATTTCACATGGATTTGGAATCTGTGTCTCATCTGAGGAGATACTTAATGATTAAGAAAATTCAAACTTACATCACTTTAGTAGGAGGGGGACCTGCTTGTGCAACAGCAGCGATTCAACTGTTTCGTTCAGGAATTGAAATTTTAATAGTGACAGAAAGGATAGGGGGAACAATAAGAAATGCTAACCTTGTAGAAAATCTAGTTGGATTTCCTCAAGGAATAAGTGGAGAGGATTTTGTTATGTTAATGGAAGAACAGCTTGAATACAGCAAAATCCCTATTGTTAATGATAAAGTAAAATCAATCTCAAGAGTTAATGAAAAATATATAATCTTAGCAGAAGAATCCGAAATCATATCTGATTTCTTGATTATAGGAACAGGTTCGATTCCAAGAAAACTTGACATCAAAGGTGAAGATGAAGCTTTTGAAAAAGGTAAATTATTTTACGAGATTTACAATGCAAAAGGAAATTCAAAAGGCAAAGAAATAGTAGTTATAGGCAGTGGTGATGTAGCTTATGATTATTCTCTTAATCTCAGTAAAATTACTAAGAAAATAGCGATAATTCAGAGAACTGATAAAGCAAAAAGCTTACCAATTCTCCAGAAAAGGGTTGAGGAAGAGAAAAAAATCACGGTTATATCAAATAGAATTCCGTATGAGATATTTATTGAAAATGGAAAGGTAGTTTTAGCAACTAAAACTGAAAAAGAAGTAAATGAAATTGAATCTGACTTAATTATTGTAGCAATAGGCAGAGAACCAAATATAGAATTTTTATCTGATGAACTAAAAAAAGAATATGAAGAACCAAAAGATGAATCAAACCTTTATTTTATAGGGGATGTGAAGAAAGGAAATTACAGACAAGTTTCCATAGCTATGGGGGACGGAATGAACGTTGTAATGGAAATAGTAAAAAAGCTATCGCGGAAAGAGGATTATGATGGAGCTCCTAGGCAAGTATGGTAAAGAGGATTTAGCGATTCTCTATATTGCTAAACAAGATGAAAAAGTTGTGGAGTTTGTTGAAAGTCTGCAACCACCTATTCCTAGAGAAGAGAAATGGGTGTTAATCATCTCTACAATGTACGGTTGTCCCATAGGTTGCCTAATGTGTGATGCTGGAGAGTATTATCATGGCAAAGTTTCCAAGGAGGGAATGTTAGAAGAGATAGATTATATGATACATTCGCGTTTCCCAGATGGAAACATACCTATACCTAAGCTCAAAATCCAATTTGCCAGAATGGGAGAGCCAACACTTAATGAAAATGTTCTCGATGCTATAAGAGAATTGCCAGAGATATATGATGCACCAGGATTAATGCCATGTATTAGTACTATTGCTCCTAAAGGATCCGAAAATTTTCTTGAGGAACTTATCGAAATTAAAAATAAACATTATCCAAATGGTCTATTCCAACTTCAATTTTCAATTCATTCAACTAACGAAGAAGAGAGAAGAAAATGGATGAACCCTACTATCTGGAATTTAGAGAAGATAGCTTCTTTTGGTGAAAAGTGGTATGTGAAAGGAGATAGAAAAATCACTCTGAACTTTGCTGTTGCAGAAGATTCAGAGATAGATCCTGACATAATCCTAAAACACTTTAATCCTGAAAAATACTGGATTAAACTAACACCAGTTAACCCAACAGATAGAGCTATTCACAATAAGCTTCAAAGCGGAATTACTGCAGAAAATTCTGAAATAAATCCTCTTGTAGAAGAATTCAAGAAGAGAGGATTTGAAGCTTCTATTAGTATAGGGGAATGGGAAGAAAACGAAATAGGTTCAAATTGTGGCCAATTTGCTACGAAATATCAGAACAATGAGGTTGTGATTAGAGAGAATTATACAACCAGCGATTACAATCTGTCAGATTAATTTTGAAAAACTTAATTAGTGTTCAATCCTTGAAGAAGAAGGATAAGAAAGAAAGGTGATTTTATGAAAAATATCTTAATTACAGGAAGTAGTAGAGGATTAGGATTAGAATTTACTAAACAGTATCTGGAAAAAGGTGAGAATGTAATTGCTAGTTGCAGAAACCCGATGAAAGCTAGCGAATTACAAGACTTAAAATCTAGATTCCCAAATAATCTCACAGTAATCCAACTCAATGTAACAGAAGAGGAGGATAGAGATAGGGTATTCGAGCAAGTGAAAACAAAGTTTGAATCCTTGGACGTTCTCATTAATAATGCAGGGATAGTATCTGGGGAAGAAGGAAAAATATTCAATTTGGGAGAGGTGTACAAGGAGGATTTTAGCAAAGTTTTTCTTGTTAACTCGATAGCACCTTTATTAATGAGCGAGAAATTTCTACCTTTGCTTGAAAAAGGAGAAAAAAGTAAAATCATCAATATAACATCTTTGAATGGTTGTATAGCTAAGCGAGCCCAAGGGGGGAAGTATAGCTACTGCACTAGTAAAGCTGCGCTGAATATGATAACTAAGATATTATCTAATGACCTTCGAGATAAAGGAATTGTAGTTTTAGTTATTCATCCAGGATGGATCAAGACAGATATGGGAGGACCAAATGCACCTCAAGAGATAGAAGAGCCTATTTCAATGATTATAGATTTAGTTGAAAAATCTGATCTCTCTCAAAGTGGTAAATTCCTTGATTGGAAAGGCAATGAACTTCCTTGGTAAATCAAGAAATGCGTAATATTTATTATTGATCACAATTTGATTAATCTGTGAAAAAAAAGGGTAAATAGGTTCTAATCATTGCAGGTGTAACTAGTCTATACACTCTTGTTTTCATACTTTATATGATTGGACCTTTTTCAAGCACAATAGAGGAGTTTGCGAAAATATTTGCACTATTTGGTTTACTTTCTTTATTGATTTCTAGTATAATGGCAGCTTTTACAAGGGAAATCTATCAGATTTTCGGAAAACCATAAAAAACAGTTCATCATTTTATAGCTTTATTTGGATTAGGATTAATCATCCTGCATCCTGTATTTATTGCTATTATCAATCAAAATCCAAGAGTTTTCATACCAGACTTTTCTTCTTGGCAATTATTCTTGATTTGGGCAGGAAGACCCGCATTGTATTTAATTATCGTAGCAGTAATAGCAGGTTTCTTACAAAGCAAGATTAGAAAATGGTGGAGATATATCCATGTATTCAACTACATTGCTGTAACCTTTGGAGTAATTCATGGAATTTTAATTGGAGCACATCTATCTACTTCGTTAACTTTGAAAATTATCTATGGTATACTCTTGGTTCTAACTGCGATTTCCTTCATACTAAAAAGATATCAAACTTACAAGAAAAAGAGTAAAAGTGGAAAGAAGCAAGAAATAAATGAAGTTTAACTTTTCACTAATTTTGCTTTATCTAGAGCATATGCATAAATAAAAGCAATCTCCTTCATTTTTTCATATCTTCCTGAAGCTCCATGATGTCCCGCACCCATATTCGTTTTAAGTAGAAGTTCATTATTATCGGTTTTTAATGATCTGAGTTTAGCAACAAACTTAGCTGGTTCCCAGAAAGCTACTCGAGGATCATTTAAACCAGATGTTACTAATGTATTAGGATAATCTTTAGCTTCTACATTATCGTAAGGAGAATACGAAAGCATATAATCAAAATATTCTTTATCTCTTGGATCTCCCCATTCCTCCCATTCTTCAGAAGTTAAGGGAATGCTTTCATCTAACATTGTAATGACTACATCAACGAAAGGTACCCTAGCAATTATCAAATTGAAGAGCTCTGGATTCATATTCATTATAGCCCCCATAAGTAAACCTCCAGCACTTCCACCCATAGCAGTCAATTGTTCAGGTGTTGTTAACTTATTGTCAACAAGATATTGAGCGCAATCAATAAAATCATTGAAGGTGTTTTTCTTCTTCAGGAATTTACCATCTTCATACCATTGTCTTCCAAGTTCTCCACCTCCTCTAACATGAGCAATAACGAATGTCATTCCTCTTTCTATCAAACTAATACGTGTAGGGGAGAAATAGGGATCTTCAGAAACTCCATAGGAGCCATACCCATAAATCATTGTAGGAGCTGAATCTTTTATTCCTTTTTTCTGAACAATGGAAATAGGGATTTTAACCCCATCTCGTGAATTAACAAACCGTCTTTCTGTAATGTATTCTTCTTTATTGTAATTCTTTACTTCTTCTTCTTTTTTCAGTTCCAGTTTTTTCTCTTTTAAATGATAATCAAATGTTGACATTGGAGTAATTAGAGAGGTGTAACGTATTCTAAAGAAATCCGTGGAATATTCAGCATTTGCTCCACTCCAGACACCATAAACAGGTTCAGGTAATTGAATATCATGGTTCTTTTCATCATTCTTACTATAGAAAACTTCTATCCTTTGCAATCCTTCAGTTCTTTTGTATATTATCTGAAAATTCTCAAAACTCTCTGAACCTAAGAGTCTAACATTTTCATCATGTGGGATAATCTCTTCCCATTTTTCCTTGTTAAGCTGACTAACTGGAGTTCGCATTAATTTGAAATTGGTAGAATCATCTGTATTTGTTGTAATATAGAAAAAACCGTCTTTATGAGCTATTGAATATTCATGTGTATCTTCTCTTGGTAAGAATATTACATAGTTCCCATGAGGATCATTTAAATCTAGAAATCGTATCTCGGAACTTAAAGTTGATTCAGAGTTCATAAATATGTATTTTTTATCGTTACTCTTCCAGAGATATACTCTTCTTTTAGTATCCTTTTCCTCAAAAATTAAAACATCTTCTTCAACTGAAGTACCCAAAACATGTTTCTTCAGTGAATAAGGTCTTTGAGCTTCATCTCTCAAATTATAGAAAATAGTATTATCATCTCCCCATTCAAAATTCCAACCAATGTTCTTAATTCCGGTATCTGATACTTCTCCTGTTTCAAGATTCTTTATAAAAATAGCAAATTTCTCATATCCTGTTTTGTCTTCTGAAAAAGCAAGCAGTTTCTGGTTGGGACTAATTTTCATTGTTTGAATCTTATAATATTCGAGTCCTTCAGCCATTGCATTTAAATCAAGAAGTATTTCTTCTTCACTTTCGAGACTTAAATGTTTTCTACAATAGATTTTGTACTCTTTATCTTTCTCATTTCTATTATAATAATAGTAATCTTTGTGCTTGTAAGGAACACTTTCATCATCTTCCTTAATTCTGTTTTTCATTTCGTTGAATAATTCATCAACGAAAGTGTCAAGATGCTTTGTTTTGGCTTTAGTATAATCGTTTTCTACTGTCAAATAATCGATTACTTCTTGACTTTCTTTGTTTCTAAGCCAAAAATAATCATCATGTAATTCTTTATCATGAATCTTAGTAACCTTTAACTCTTTTTTTGCAATTGGTGGTTTAACTGGTTCACTCATGTTTTTATCTAAATTTACTGACAGTAATAAGAGTTACTCAATGTAAGAAAACTAATGTGGATTCCACTCCACATCTCCTTCTTTATCAATAGTAGCCCCAGCGTGTCTTAAAGCCCAGCATGAAATAACTACACCTACAGGTAAAGATGCTGGGTGTCTTGCTGCAAATTCCATATGGACATCCAGAATGGAGGGTCCTTCACCTAAACCCATAGCTCCTATTTCCAATTTGTTTAAAGTATGTAGAAGTTCTTTTTCCAAATCAGCTATTGTTTCGTCTTTATGATATACAAATAAAGGTCTTAGAAGTGCTTTCTTAGCTAAATTCATACACATGTCTTCTCCACCTCCAACACCTACACCTACAGTATAAGGTGGGCAAGCTAGAGGTCCAGCTGCAGCTAATGCTTCAACTACAAACTCCTTAACTCCTTTGATTCCTTTTCCTGGAGGGATCATCTTCATCTTACCTACATTGGAACTTCCTCCTCCTTTTGGTAAAGCAATGATTTCCAATGAATCTCCTTCTACAAGATCAAAATAAAACCAAGGAACATAACCTCTTAATCCTACATTATTCTTAGTGTTTCCTTTAAACATATCAACAGCATTAGGTCTTAATGGAACATCGGAAGTAGCTTTTTTAGTAGCATTAATCAAAGCAGTTTTCACTTCTGAACGTAGTGGAAACTTATCACCAATTTTTACGAAGAAAGAAACTAATCCTGTATCTTGACACATTGGTTTACTTGTAGCTTCAGCTATCCTCACATTCTCATTGATTGCTTGGAGTTGTGATCTTCCTAATGCTCCTACTGTTTTCTCTTCACTGTCAACTAGCGTTTCTTTTACTTCAGTAGGCAACTTTGTTGCAGCAATTTTGAGTAATTGAGCTGCTGTATCTTCTATTACTTGTGCAATATCTTTCATTTTAATTACAACTCCTGTAGGATTTTCTCCTTGTTTTCTTCAATTTTCTTCTTAGATTCAGCTGTTAGGTTTCCACCATATGTATCTATTGTAACCGTCAGAGATCCAAAATTCTCAACTTCATAAACTATACTTGAATACTTCTTGTGTATTATACTTCCTCACGTTTAAAGATTTATTTTAACAAAACTTTAAATAGTTTATTTCAATTTCTTTATGCTGAATCTTTATGCTGAATTTCATATTTCGTAAATTTGAAACTTTCAGTAAAGGGAGAGATTACATATCAATAACTTGAAAATATAATTCAAGTCAATTAGGTGAAAAAAAATGATTAAAAATAAGCATAAAAAATCTCTACTATCAACACTATTCATTTCTATTTTATTGATTTCTACTAGTACATCTATGCCATTACAAATAGAACTTACAAAAGAAGGTATATTTGAAATCAAAAAGCAGTGAATTCTAGCTTACTTGTTTAGTAGTTATGGACCCATCGAATTGGATCCTGGCGGTGGTGGGGGAGGAGGAGGGGGAGATCCACCACCTACATACTACTATAGAACACTTCTATCACTCAATCCAGATCCAGATCTCGGTGATCCTCAAACAACAGATACAGAAGATATATATTCTCAATGGAATTGGCATATACATAACCCAACAACCGACGACAAAACTGAATTTCTACAAGCAATAGATGATTCCGATTCTATGACAACTAATAAGTTAGCAATTTCATACGTAGGCCATGGAGATATAGAAGATGAAGAACCGTACCTAAAATTACCAGATGAAAGTAAAGTGAAATATTCAGATCTAGATGATCTTAGTACAGAAAAATCTTATTGGCATTTGAGATTTGTATTAATGACAGGCTGCCACTCAATGGATAATGATAGACTTGCTGATGGTTTTCATAAACTAGGAGCAGAAGTTGTTATTGGAGGAATAGGTGATGCGAGTGTTGCTTTGTCTAAAGCTGTTGCAAATATCTTTTATTACTACGCTTTAACTGAGCATTATTCTGTAGAAGAAGCTTTTACTTTTGTTGAACAAGATTACGATGAAGCATCTGATAATGCAGATACTGTTAATCAAGAAGTGATGGACGATGTTTTTGGTGGTTCTGTAGATAATCTTATTGATTCATTAGCAGATGATTTCTGGGGAACAGAAGAGGACATTACGAGTTATCTAATTTCTATCTATCCTACATGGGCTATTACACTTACAATGATAGCTGCTCTAATAATAATATTAATACTACTATTTCCGATTCTGATTTTACCTTGGTTCTTTAGCAGTTTACCAGATTTTCCATATAGAATGAAAGATTATAACACCGATACATTGACATATATTTAATAAAAACAATGATGTGATAGTAATAGATGAATAACAAAGATGATATTAAAGAGAAAGACATCACTTCTTTCTCTTTATTTTCTTTTCTTAAGATATTCAAAAACAAGAGAAGAAATAAAATAGCTTTAATGTCCCTTTTATTGATTATTTTATTAAGTATAAGTACTTTTAGTGTAATTTTTATCATTAAAAAAAATAAATCAGTTGCATCGTTTAGTAGAGAGTATCTTCTAGAGAATGTTGAAATGAGTAGATTTCAAGCAGTAGTTGAGTACATAATAAGTTGTTTTGATAAAGAAAGTGGAGGTTTCATGAGAAAACCAATAAGAGAGGTTTTGGATGGTAATTCAGCTGTTGAAAATCCTGATATCTGGAGTACTTGGTTTGGTTTTGGTACATTGTTAAAGCTAAATGAGATTACAAAGATTAACACAACAATTCTATTAAATTGGATTGAATCGGAAGTGAATGAAAATTCTGATTATTATGGATCAAAAGATCTTTTAGGAATTTTCAAAACTTTAAGCTTCTTAGATGAATCAGAGAGAATCTCCAAGATAAAATGGATTAATATGATTATGAATAATTATATCGAAGAAGGAGGTTTTAGGTCGCATAAAGATGGTCTTGCTCCAGCCAGTTCCACATATTTCGCATATGTTTTACTTAAAGAATTAAATGAGCTTAGTCAAGTCAATTGGTCAAAAGCTACTGACTATTTACTAAGTTGGCAAACATCAAGTGGTTATTTTTCTCACCCCTTAATGCCGGGTGGAGAGAATATTGGAGAAACTGTCTATGCATATTCATATCTAAACATTAGTAATCAAGTTCATCTGATTAACAAAACCAGATTGAATGAGATAATTACTGAAAGTTTTGATTGGAATTACTATTCAGCTTTTAGAATTTCTATTGCATATGTATTGATGGATTTTACCAGAATAAATGGAAATAGTTACCATTCACAGTTTATCAACAATGAGGATATGATCTTGGAAATTAAACAATCACAACAAGAGCTATATGGTAATTTTCCTTTTGAATGGAAAGATGAAATACATGGTGATATCTATGATACTTGCAAAGCAATTATGATTTTCTCAGAAAACAACAAACTTGATATTTTAAATGAGAATATCACTGTCAAACACCCCCCTTTATCTCCTTACACTGAAATTAATGAAACATGGAGTAATTTTTCAGCAGCTTTATTTTCACAAATTATAGGATCATTGGTTGTTATTTTTCTTTATAAGAGAAAAAAAAGATAATTTAATGAATGTGCCAATTCACATTTCCTTCGTTATCAATAGTAGCTCCCGCATGTCTAAGAGCCCAACATGAGATTACTACACCTACTGGTAAGCTAGCAGGATGTCTCGCTGCAAACTCCATATGAACATCTAGTATTGAAGGTCCTTCACCTAAACCCATAGCTCCTATCTCCAATTTGTTTAAAGTATGTAGAAGTTCTTTTTCCAAATCAGCGATTGTTTCATCTTCATGATACACAAATAAAGGTCTTAGAAGTGCTTTCTTTGCTAGGTTCATGCACATATCTTCTCCACCACCAACACCTACACCAACAGTATATGGCGGACAGGCAAGAGGACCTGCTGCAGCTAAAGCTTCAACAACAAACTCCTTGACACCTTTGATTCCTTTACCTGGAGGAACCATCTTCATTTTACCTACGTTGGAACTTCCTCCCCCTTTTGGTAAAGCAATGATTTCTAATGAATCTCCTTCTGCAAGATCAAAATAAAACCATGGAACATAACCTCTTAGACCTACATTATTCTTTGTGTTTCCTTTAAACATATCAACAGCATTAGGTCTTAATGGAACATCAGAAGTAGCTTTTTTTGTAGCTTTTATCAAAGCAGTTTTCACTTCCGATCGCAAGGGGAACTTATCACCAATTTTAACAAAGAAAGAAACTAATCCGGTATCTTGACACATTGGTTTACTACTTAATTCAGCAATTCTTACATTTTCATTAATTGCTTGGAGTTGTGATCTCCCTAATACCCCTACAGTTTTCTCTTCACTGTCAACTAACGTTTCTTTTACTTCAGTTGGTAACTTTGTTGCAGCAATTTTGAGTAATTGTGCTGCAGTATCTTCTATTACTTGTGCTATATTTTTCATCTAATTACAACTCCTGTAAGATTTTCTTTTTATTTTCTTCAATTTTCTTCTTAGATTCATCTGTTAGGTTTCCACCGTGAGTATCTATTGTAACGGTTAAAGGGCCAAAATTCTCTACTTCATATACCCAGAGACATTCAGGCATTCCTAACTCTTCTAACCAGAAAACATCTTTGACTTTCTTTATTCTATCAGCAGCTAAAAGAGCTGCACCGCCAGTAAAGTAACCATAAATACACGCTTCTTCTTGACATGCTTTAGTAGTTCGTTCTCCCATTCCACCTTTACCTATTATGATTCCAGGATGAAAGGTTTTAATGAATTCGTCTTGAAAGATTTCCATTCTTGCTGAAGTAGTAGGTCCTGCAGCTACGACAGTCCATTCATCATTCTCATTTTTTTTCATGACAGGACCACAATGAAACAAACCTATTCCCTCAAAATCTACAGGTGGTTTTTTACCTTCTTTATGTAGTTCCAAAGCTTTAAGATGCGCTTCATCTCTGGCTGTTACTATAGTTCCAGTCACATACACGATATCTCCAATCTTGATTTCTTTCAATTTTTCTGGAGAAATTGGTGTTGTTAAATAATAATCCATAGGTTTTGGAAAAGATTAGATTTTTTTAAGTTTTCGAAGAGGACTTGAGAATGTAATCTATTATACTAGCTAGTTAAAGGTTAAATAGAACTAATTACATGTGAAATCTAAGAAGAACTAGAATCAAAAACTAAGTTGGTAGATTATGATTAAGGTTGAAGAAACAATAAGAAAAATAGCTCAACTTATCAAGGAAGCTGACTCTGTAATGTTCTTCACTGGTGCAGGTTGTAGTGTACATAGTGGGATACCAGATTTCCGTTCTCCAGGAGGATTATGGGAGAGGTACAATCCACTTGAAGTTGCTACACTTCGAGCATTTAGAAAGAGACCTGAAAAGGTTTGGGAGTTTTTCAAAGAACTTTACTCTACTTTTGGGGAAGTTAAACCTAACCTAATTCACGATTCTATTACTGAAATCCAGAAACTGATTGGTGACGATAAAGTCTTCATAGCAACACAAAATATAGATGGATTGCATCAAAAATCTGGATCAAAAAACGTATCTGAATTACATGGAACTCCAGATATTATGCATTGTTGGAAGTGCTCGTTTGAGGAGGATATGGATGTTGAGAGACATCTAAAGGAAGTACCTTATCCTACTTGTCCAAGATGTAAAAAACCTCTAAAGCCAAAAGTTGTTTTATTTGAGGAGCCTTTAGATATGGCAATCTTTAAGCCAGCGATGAAAATCGCTAAAGCAAGTAGTATTGGTATTGGAGTAGCAACAAGTCTAGAAGTATTTCCTGCTGCAGATATTCTTCTTGCACCTCCACCATCTACAAAGAAAGCTCTGTTTAATCTTACACCAACTTACTATGATAAATTGGTACATTATGTTGTTAGAGGAGATGCATTAGAAACCCTACCTCTACTTTTAAAATCTATTAAAGATTTATGAAATAAATCATCAATTTGCACTTTGATATCATATAATCGTATCAGAAACTTTAAAGAATTTGTTTTAATAATCTTATAACGAAGGAATGATTAGAATGAATAGTGAAGAATACGAGCGTAAAGAAGAAGAAAAAGAAGAGGTACAAGAGGAAAAAAGCTCTTTTCAATCAGAACTTCTAGATGCTATTGAAGATCAAAGAGAAGAAATAGAAGAAGAGGAAGTGGAAGAGGAAGTCCATACTCAAGCAAAAATGCAGATAGAAGAAGAAGAGGAAATCCAAGAAGAATTCGAAGAGGAGTATAAGGAAGATAGAGCTGAAGAGGAGGAAAAGGAAATAACTCCCAAAAAGCTGGATGAGACATTACCTACAGAGGATGAGAAAAAGAAGGAAGAACAAATTGTTTACTCCCATATTGTTGTTGATCTTTGGAGAACCAAAATGCATAGACAGGAATGGGGTATAAGATTAGATGCCCAGAGAGCTCAAAAGGATAGACAATGGACTAGAGATATGGATCTGATTGGTTTAGTAAAAATCAATGATAAGGACTATGGTCATTTAGCACTTCGCGAAAAAATTTGGAAAGAGACAGATCCGTTGGAAAGAAGATTTGTAATGAAAATGTTCTCCCCTAGTGGATACTGGAGAGGCAGTATTGAAAGATTGCAAGGAGAAAGTTTTGCGATATCTCATGCCACAAAAGAACCATGTCCTGCTTTCATCTGTATCTTTAAACATACTCGCAATTTATTCAGAATCAAACGTTTAGCTCATTATCCTCGTTTTCAAGGACAAGTTTTTGGTTTCAGTTACTTAGATGAAAATGATATTTTCAGATCTTTTGTTTTCGATGATAAAAGATTAACTCCTGGTTCAGATTGGATGGTAAAAGATATTCACGACAAAATAATTGCTAAGATAAATGGAAAGTTCGCGAATCTTGGTGGAAAATTTAAAATAGATATTTATGATGAAAAATTAGCAACTGATAAGACATTTTTCAATATGTTGATCCTATTTAGTTCTACTCTGAGATTCCTAAAGGGTATCAAGAAAAACATAAAGAAATCTCTTAAAGAGCTGAAAAACACAGATACTGATGTCAAATTAGATGATAGCGAGTCTAACCTATACCTTAATCCAAGAAAACTATCAATTTAAACTCTTTTTCCTTTATATTTTCTTTTTTACAAGTAGGATTTTTATATCTAAATATGGTTATTTGAATGGAGGAAGAGCTGATGACACAGGATATCAAAGTACGCTTTGGTTTAGCTTTTGATCTGATAATTGAGTCAGAAAAAAGGATTGAGAATATAGATTTGCTCAAACATATCAAAGCTAATCCAAAAAAAGAAAACGAATACAGAGCGCCTCCTCACAAGTACAACATGATTCTTAATTTACTTGAACAAAAGGGATACAGAGTAAAATCGCTAGTTCTTGAAGATAGTTCTTTTTCAGAATCATATGTAACTAAGTTCAAAGTGAAACTCAATTTACGAGATTATCAGAATGAAGCTGTTGACCAATTCATGAGAAACAATGGCAGTGGAGTTGTAATTTTACCTACAGCTGCCGGGAAAACGCTCATTGGATTAAAAGTTATAGAAGAACTAGGGGAGAAAGCAGTGATTGTGGTCCCTACAAAGAATCTATTGTATCAATGGATTGATCATATATCAAAATACACTTCCCTTACAAGAGATATGATTGGACAATTAGGAGATCAAGTAAAAGAGATTAAAGAAATAACTGTCACAACATACGACAGTGCGAGATTAAACATTAATTTATTAAGAAAAACCTTTAACCTGCTAATCTTTGATGAAGCACATCATGGAGCTGCTAGAGAAACACTGAAGGTTCTAGAAGGATTACCAGCAAGATTTAGATTGGGTTTAACTGCTACACCTGATAGATCAGATAAAGGTGAAGAATTACTTTTCAGACTTATTGGAGAACCAATTATTGTTGCTAAGATTTCAGATTTAGCTAGAGAGGGATATGTTGCCAATTATAAACTGAAAAGTGTAAAGATACCCTTAGATGAAGAAGAAAGGATTCTTTATGATGAATATATGGAAATCTATAGAGGATACCTTCGAAGAAGAAAGATACAGATTAAAACACCGCAGGATTATGAGCGTTACTTGATTTTCAGAGTAAATCAAGATTTTGAAGCAAAAGCAGCACTAGATGCACATAGAAAAGCTAGAACACTAGTTTTTTCTTCTAAATCAAAGTTAAGAAAAATAGAAAATATACTTCAAGAACATCAAAATGACAAAATTATAATTTTCTCAGAATTTAATGATATGGTATATCAAATAAGTAGAAATCACCTTATACCAGCAATAACACATGAAACTAAAAGCATAGAGAGGGAAGATATTCTTGGAAAATTCAGTAAGGGAGAATACTCAAAAATAGTTACGGGAAAAGTGCTAGATGAAGGATGGGACTGTGGTTCTGTTAATGTAGGAGTTATAGTGAGTGGTACTGGTCAAGCTAGACAATTCATTCAGAGACTGGGGAGGATATTACGACCAAAAGAGGGAGAGGCCATTTTATATGAACTAGTATCTCCAGAGACTCTTGAAGCTGGAACAGTAAAACGAAGAAGAAAATCGGAGGTTATATAATGAGAATTTCACTTTCCGAATTTGATTTTGAAATTACTGGAACTGGCTCAAAAGCAGTTTTTAATCCTATCTATCTTCAGATAGAAGAAAGAAAGATAGTTCAAACATTCATAGATTTTCTTGAAGAAAATCTTGGAAAGGTTAAATCAGATATTCCATTTCAGTTTCTTTGGAGTTTATTTCCATCAGAAAAAATTGCCAAATCGTTATTAGTTTCTGCTTCAAGATATTATTCATTTTTTTCTCAAACAACTGATGATATATTTGGAGAAACTAAAAAAGAGATTAAAGAATCTAAATCAGAAGATATAACATCCTTCCTTTCATCTTCAGGAGCTGAAAGAACAGCTATACTTGATTTAACACCTGCACAAATTCGTGCAAGAATCTTTGAAATTGTAAATAGAGATGAGAAAGGGTTTGTAACTCTCTCAGAAAGGGAAGAAACAATAAAATTACTCGAGAGTGAACTAGCTATTCCTAGGAATAAATTTGATACAGTAATGTTTTTAGATCTAGAATCAGAGAAAATTCTACAAAAGAATGAATCAGTTGAAACTCAAAGATTAATCAGTAGTTATAATCTTGATGCAATTGAGACAACCCTTTGTTTTAGTATAAGCTTCAATATTCTTCTTAAGAAACTACCCGGATATTTAGGCAAGAACCTTATATTTATCTCGAAGAAGAATTATGTTTTCACAGAAATTATTCTTGATGAAGATGGGTACAGTATCTCTATTGAACCACCCTTGGAAATGTTTCGAGAAAAAGGAGGGTGGGGGAAGAATATATCGAATGTTGCGATGTATATTATCAGATCTGTACTTCGTGATAAAATAGATTTTCAGTTACAAGCTATAGTAAAACCAAGAAACAGAAAAGCACTGTTCTTTCTAAGATCTGATAATCTACCTCTACTTCCTATGTCAAAAGCTAACGAAGAAGAATCTTTCAAACCTGAAATAGATTCCAAGGTTGAGGAAAGATTTCTTAGAACTTGGAAGAGCTTTCATGGTTGGAAAGCAATTCCTGAGCCAGAAGCAATTATCATAGGAAAGAAAATGTATGTACCTGATTTTTTATTGGAAAGAAGTGGAAAAAGTATTTTTCTTGAGATTGTGGGATTTTACACCTTAAAATATATTCAGAAAAAGAAGAACCAGATGAAAGAACTAGCAAATCAGGAATTACCAATAATTTACCTGGTAGATGAGGAATTAAAAACGCACTTTACAGATGTGAGAGATGCAAAAATCTTGTATTATTCGAGTGCTCAAATTCCAAACAATATTCTGCTCAAGTTACTTGAAGAGAATTTCTCAGACTTCGAAGAAAGATTCCCCATTTTTACCAAGGAGATTAAATTAATTAGCAATGAAATCGTTGAACAATCCTCAACATTATCTTTACAAGATATCCAAAGAAGATTGAAAGCTTATTCACCAGAAGAAACTGTGAAAATATTACAATTAGCTGAAATAGAAGACATTCTAAAGCAAAATTCGATTGAATTCATCTCGAGTTTTGGACTGGTAACCAATGAAATAATTAAAAACGTAGAAGATTTTCTTAAAGAAAACCAAAAAATCCCTTTAGATACACTAAAGGAACATTTTCCAGAGGTTAAGGAAGCTTTAATCTCAATATGTCAAAGCATAGGTTGCAGTGTTAAGTGGAAATCTATTGATGAGGTTGAAATCATTTTTACAAAACAGAAGACTAGCCTCAAAAATGGCCCATAATTGCGAAACATTCTTTTAATATAACTAATCTTGTTTAGAATGATGCAGAAGAAAATAGCTATTATTGGCGGATCAGGAGTATATGATTTATTTAAGAAAGCAGAAAATATTTCTTTAAAGACACCATATGGAAAAGTGGACAATATAGTAAAAGCCAAACATGGTAATAATGAGATCTACTTCCTCCCAAGGCATGGTCCAAAACACTCTGTACCACCTCATTTGATAAATTATAGAGCCAACATTTATGCTCTCTATAAGCTTGGTGTTAAACAGATTTTTGCCACTAATGCTGTTGGTTCAATAGACTTAGGTATAAATCCAGGAGAGTTTGTAGTTCCAGATCAAATAATAGATATGACTAAAAGCAGACAACTCACTTTCTTTGAGGGTACAGCAAGTTTTAGTTTTGATGATAAAACAAAAAGAGATGGAGTTGTTCATCTAGATTATACTGAGCCATATTGTCCTAATTTAAGGAATATATTTGTCAAAGCAGTAGAAGACATAGGAGAAATGGTTTACACTAAAGGAGTTCATATTTGTTCAGAAGGCCCAAGATTCGAAACACCTGCTGAAATTATTATGTATCAGAAATTGGGAGGAACAGTTGTTGGAATGACCACAGTTCCTGAATCAATTCTAGCAAGAGAACTAAAAATGTGTTATGCAACCTTGTGTTTAATCACAAATTATGGTGCGGGTATGCAAGAGAAAGTTTCACACGAAGAGGTAGTTGAGCTTTTCAAGCAGAAAACAAAACAGATTAAAGAAATTATGAAGAAAATTATTGCTACAAAAGCTGTTCCATTAGATTGTAAATGTAAAGTCTAAAAAAATCAATCCAGTAAGGTGACACCATCCTACTGTAGAATCGAATAAGAGAGCCTATTGTTTAAATCTCTTTTTGAACAGCTGATAAAAAGCTTTATAAACAATCTCTTTTTTGTTCGTTCAATATATAAAGGATAGATGGGAAAATGGCACCCAAAATTGATTATGGTATAGTAATTCAAAACGTTGTAGCAAGCATTAATCTTTTTACAACTATCGATCTTGTTACTGCTTATCAAACTCTTATTGATGATGATGACTTATTTGTCAGTTATAATCCTGAGACTTTTCCTGGATTGATTCTAAAAATAAAAAAACCCAAGATTTCAAGTCTCGTCTTCAGTTCTGGAAAACTTGTTTTGACTGGAGCTAAATCCACTCAAATGGTACATGAAGGAGTTCAACAAATGATCAAAATTCTAAGAACAGTTGGAACTAAAATTACTGAAGAACCAGAGATTATAGTACAGAACATTGTTGCTTCTGGACATTTCAATCATCGAACAATTAATCTTGAACTTGCAGCTTTATGGCTTGAGCATTCAATGTATGAACCTGAACAGTTCCCAGGTCTGATTTATCGTCTTGCTGAGCCAAAAACTGTTCTTCTATTGTTCCAATCAGGTAATCTTGTTTGTACAGGTGCGAAAACCGAAGAACAAGTTAGACAAGCTGTAGAAAACACCTATAACACCCTAGATGAAATCAATGCTTTTGATTTCTGATTTTCTCCCTTCCCCCCTCTTTTTTGTTTTGTTAAAATTGAGATAATCATTTTTATCTAAAAACTTTTTATTGATGCTTAATAGACCTGTCATAATGCAGCCTTATCAAGAAGAAATTATCTCTATGTTTTCAGAATTATTAGCTATTCCCGCACCTTCTGGTACTGAAGGAGAAATGATTGAATTTATCATCACTAAGCTAAAGTCTTGGGGATATAATCCCGTAAAGGATCATACTGGGAACGTATATGTAAAAATTGAAGGAGAAAGAAATGACATTTCGTGTTGCTTAGCAGCTCATATAGACGAAATAGGTTTAATGGTAACTAAAATTAATGATGATGGTTCGTTAAACGTTGAGCGTGTTGGTGGTAGTCTACCCTGGAAATTTGGTGAAAGACCGGTAGAAATCTTTGGCAAAAATAAAACTATCAAAGGTATTACTGCTATGGGTTCAGGTCATGGAGGAAGAAAGACTGACACACAAATCAAATGGGAAGAGGTGAAAGTAGTTACTGGGTATACTCCAGAAAAACTACAGGAATTTGGTATTATTGCAGGGACAAGAATCCTTCCCCTCCGTTCAGATTGTGGACCACATATTTTAGGAGAAGAAGACAATCCATTGATAGCAGCTTGGACTTTTGATGATCGAATGGGAGCTGTTGCACTGCTAAGATTGCTTAATATCTTAAAAGAGGAAAAAATTAGACTAAAGATAGATACTACAATAGCTTTTACTGTACAAGAAGAAACTAGTTGTTTTGGTGCTCGAACCCTTGCACAAAAAATTCAGCCTACTTATTTCATAGCTGTCGATGGTTGTCCAACAGCTTCTCATTCCCCACTAGAAGTGGATGAACGACCAGGTATTTGGCTAAAGGATCGTAGACAGTTCTATAGTACAGAGTTGATAGAAGATTTAACAAAAGCTGCAGAATCGGTAGGAGTCGAACTTCAACGAGCTATATTTACAGGAGCTGCAAGTGATGCTAGTTCAGTAGGGTTAACTGGAGTTGCTGATCAACTTGCAACAATTGGACAAGTCCGTGAAAATAGCCATGGCTATGAAATAGCAAATCTCGAAGCCTTTGAAAACCTCTTTAAAACTTTGAAGGAATTCATTGCTTCCTGAGAAAACTTAACTAATCCTCGATAATGCTTGATCTATGTCTTCTATCAAATCGTTAATGTCTTCCAAACCTATTGATAATCTAATCATTGTATCGGGAATACCTAGTTTGATTCTTTCTTCTTGAGTTATTTGTTGATGTGTAGAGAATGCAGGATGGGTTGCAAGAGAAACAGATGTACCTAAATGCCCAGCATGTATGAATAGATTAAAAGCATCGATGACATTCTTTGCGTCTTCAAGTTGACCTTTAGTAACGAAAGAAAGCAAAGCGCTAAAACCTTTCATTTGTTTCTTAGCTAATTCATGCTGAGGGTGATTTTGTAGTCCTGGATAGTTAACCGAAACAACTTTAGAGTGACCTTCAAGAAATTCAGCTACAGCTTGAGCATTTTCACTGTGTTTCTTCATTCTAAGTCCTAGCGTTTCTACTCCCAGTAGCAACAACCAGCTATTAAAAGGACTAATAGCTGGACCAATGTTTCTATATTCAGTAGCTTTGATGTGATCTATGTATTCACCTTTACCTACAATTGCGCCTGAAATACAAGTAGAATTGCCACTCAAATATTTGGTTCCTGAATGAACCATAATATCAGCTCCAAATTTTACTGGTTGTTGAAGTGCAGGAGAACCAATTGTATTGTCTACTATTAGGGGTAGCCCATGATCGTGTGCAAGCTTTGCTAAGGCTTCTATATCACCAATAAATAGATTGGGATTGGATGGAGTTTCAATAAACAAGAATTTTGTCTTGTTAGTAATTGCTTCCGCCCAATTATCTATGTTTTCAGGATTATATACTAAGCGAGGATTCATACCGAATTTTGGGAATGTAACAGTAAACAATTGGTTTGTACCACCATAAGTAGTTCCAGATGACACGAATTCATCATTTTTTTCCAGAAGACCTACACAAGCGATAAACTCTGCAGCCATTCCTGAAGATGCCAGTAATGACTTTTCTGATAGTTCCAATGCTGCTAGTCGATCCTCAAAGATTCTACTTGTTGGATTATCCATTCTTCCATAAGTAAAGCCTTCAATTTCGTAATTGTAGAGTTTAGCCGCATATTCAGCACTCTCATAGGGATAAGCTACACTTTGATAAATAGGAGGAACAATAGAGTTTGTCTCAAATACATCATGTCCTGCATGTAAACAGAGTGTATCAAATTTGAGATTACGTTTGTTTTTTTTATCCATAATGAAGAAAAATAAGTAGATTTCTTAAATCTTTCATTCAATCAAGTATCTGAATTTGATAAAAATGGGAAATAATTAAATTAAACCACGACTTATTGCTCTCTTAATGAAGGAAAATATACAGTTTATTTCTACTAATAAAGATCCTGAAATCAAGGTTAGAATAGCGAAATTTCCTTCAATAAATGAAAAGCACTCTTCTCGAACAATCGTATTGATACCAGGATGGCTAAGTGGAATAGATAATTATTCACCATTGGCTAAATCATTAATGAGCTACGGAAATGTAGTTATCTATGAACCAAGAGGTTTTGGAAAATCTATCGCTCCTCATAAAAAGGGATTCTATTCACCGAAAGAATATAGGAGAGAACTAGCTTTTGTTTTGGAATCATTGGAAATTGAAGATGGAAATTTCACGATTTTTGGAGGATGCTCAGGAGGTTTTCAGGCAATGGATTACTATTTGAATGGAAAAGGTCCCAAACCTAATGCATTAGCTGTTATTAGCCCTGAAGAAAAGATAAACACTCCTTTCTGGTTACCTATCCTTGGTTGGCTTCCTTCTTTTATGATGAATTTTATTCAGAAGATAATTATTGTTTTTTATGGATTATACCTCAAATTAAGAAGAACGAAGGAATCGCAAAATGTTAGTTGGGCAACTGAGCGTATGAAAGTGAATGATAATTGGTGTCTACGCAGATATGTACTTGAATTCACCATCAAATACGATATTAGAGATAGACAAAAAGAGATAGATGTTCCATTGATTATGTTTGTAGGAGAGAAGGACTATTTTGTAGACCCTGAAGCATCAAAAAAATTCCTACATAATCCAAATTCTGAGATTGTGAAATTAAAAACTACACAACATAGAATACAAAAAGGAAATGAGGAAGAGATAGCAAATAAGGCAAATATATTTTTCGAAAAAATAGAGATTTAAAAGAGCAAGTAGTTTTGGTAATTTCTATTTCGCATGCTCCTTTTCAATAGAAGGCAGTAATGAAACAAGAACTGTTCCCCATCCTGTATGAGTTCCAACAACTGGTGCAGCAAATGTTATGAGACATTTTTTAATTTTAATTTTCTTCTTTATTTCACTAATTATTTTATTTGCAGCTTTAGGATTTTCTACATGTGAAACTATCATATCATACTCTAAGTCTCTTTCTAGATCCTTATATGCCATTTTCTTTAAACGAGTTATTATTGTTCTTTTAAGAAATAACCCTGGAAACCGTGATTCTAACGTTCCTGGTGGCACCATTTTTACTATAGGTTTGATTTTTAGAAATTTTGTAAGATATAGAACAAATTTGGATTCTAGCCTACCTGATTTATAGATGTTATCAAGCGTATGAAATCCCCCGATTAAATAAGATTCTTTCTTTAAATTTTCAATTATTTGTGTAATTTGCTCTACTGTTTTTCCTTTCTCTGCTAGTTCCATTATGTTTAAAGCAATCAAACCTTGCACTCCAGAAGTTGATTCAGTATCAATCAATGTAATCTTGTTTTTAAATTGCTTTGCAGCCATTCTTGCAGCTGAGTATGTAGAACTACCTAAAACTTTTGCAGCTGTTACACAAAAAATATGATCATAACCCTCTTCTTCAAAACTTGATTCAAAAACATCACGAAAATCTAAAGGTTCAGGATTTGAAGTTGGAGGAATAATTTTTTGAGTTCTTAATAATTCGTAAAAATCATTTGTGGATATATCAACATCCAATTTCCACTCTTTATCATCGAAATAAACAACATGTGGGATTTTAGCAATATTGTGTTCTTTCAAAATTTCTTCTGGTAAATCTGCTGCTGCATTAGTTACAACTCTAATTTTCAAGAGAATCAACTGTAAAAAAATACGTATGTTATAAGATTATATCTCATATAATTACATAATATTCCTACAACTCTTTCATTTTTTTGAAAATACAATCTGAGAAAATTGCATAGAGGTTCCCTTACCATGTAATTGCGAATTGCAAGCACTGAAAACATAGGGGAGTGAATGAATGCCTTTATTTATCTGAAAATCCCAGAGTACTACAATTATGAGCAGAAGGGTTACAGATTTCTTTAAGAGAGTCTTGGGATTATGGAGGATTATTCTAGTTGTTTCTGCCGTTATCATAATAACGTTTGTGGGAATTTTTGCATCATTTCAGACATTTATGTTTATTCTGGCATCATTTGTGATTGTTGTACCTGTAACATTGCTTCTAACAAGTGGAATATTTGCAGATATGAATTTCTATGCTAAAAGATTCGAATATCTACCAGAAGATAATAGACCAATAACACCAGGAAGAGGGATTGGAATGTCTCCATCAGCAGGAGCAAATTTAGCTTTCGCTGAAATGATACAATCTTATCTAAAAGCTTCCAAATTGAAAGGTACAGATAAAGAAATATATTTTTACAAAATGGGTAGAATTGTAGAAGGAATTGATTACGATTCAATGAAAATTAGAAATCAATTTAAGGGAGAATTATCTGCTGAAGCGATTTCAAATTTATCTGCAGATGAGAAACTATTAGACGTTCGTTTTTATGAAGAATGTCAAAAAATAGAAGGAACTATTAATGAGATTCATGGTCAAAATATCAAAAAAACCTTTCATCAAGATAGCATAAGCTATCAATTTGATTTTCATGAAAAAAGCGATTTTTCCTCTCTATTAGCAGTTATTATTGAGCATTTTATCAATGGTGCAACAAAAATTGAAGCCATATTTGGCAAATTTCAGCCTTTTTCTCTTGTATTAATGAAATTTGAAACCGAAGAAGAAGAAAGAATAGAACTCAGTATTCCCGAATTAGCAAAAATCTACTTGATTGATTATAGTCATCCAAAAATTTTAGAAAAAATACTTGAAGAAGAAAAAATCATTGAAGCACTGTATTCTCTTCATTCATTTATCGATTCTTTCAAAATAGATCGCAAATACTTCTTAGCTGAAATCACTGAAACAGAAAGAGTTCTAGATGTTCTAAATGTGTTAAAAATTGTTATCAAAAGATTAATCTCTGAAGATGCAGGTTTGATTGAAGTAGAGCAAATTAAGTGTTATGAGTGTAATTGCTCCTTAGATATTTCTGATAGAAAATGCCCAAAATGTGGAAAGAATAGACCTGAATGTGGTGTTTGTTTGCTAGATCTTTATCCTTCTGAAGCAAAAGAGATTATTAAAACATCTTGTTGTGGGATTTACGCACATAAGGATCATTTAATTATGTGGTTAGATAAAACAGATACTTGTCCAAATTGCAGAACAAGAAAACCTAATTGGACTAAATTTTTAGAATAAGATTCTCTATCATGTTTACATTCATTGCGATTTGTAGATAATGTTTTTAAATTGACTATAAACGAACTAAACGAGAAATATGTCACTTGATGAAGTTTTCCAGATAATCGAGCAGAATAGAGAACAATCATTAGAGCTTTTAAAAAACTTTTTACGAATCCCAAGCGTCGCAGCTAAAAATACAGGTACTCAGGAAGCTATTGATTATCTTCGTCGGGCTTTTGGAGATGCGGGTTTTGATTATTTTGTTGCTGAAACACCAACCAAACCAGTTTTTTGTGCGGAAATGAATGTAGGAGCAGATAAAACTATTCTTTTTTACGACCATTATGATGTTCAACCTGAAGATCCCATTGAACTTTGGGATTCTCCACCCTTTGAACCTACTATTAGAGATGGCAAAATTTTCGCTAGAGGAGTGACTGATAATAAGAATGAGATAGTAGGTCGTCTTGAAGCAATCAGAGCATAT
>JABLTJ010000007.1 GCA_013166775.1 Promethearchaeati archaeon | reverse complement strand
TTTTTCTAATCCCTCAATTTTTGAAATGAGAATTGTAATAGACATATTGAATTCTTTTAAACTAACTTCAATGATTTTCTTACAATCAACAAATGAATTAATTTTCATAACAAACCTTCCTCAAGTTTAACTAGAAAAATATCTCATTCCTTTATTTAAATATTTGTTAAACTTAAACGTAATCTGACGATTTTAAACATTATATAAATTCTAATAATTTGTTATAGAAGCTATTCTGATGAATATCCTGAACATCTCAAAAGGAAATTCTTTGAGTTTTAAACTATTGTTCAAGACATATTTTCTTTCCCTAGATTAAAACTTTCATGTTTTCTTATTATAAAGTACATTAGAAAAAGAAAGAAACAGGTTTTTTTTCTAGATTTTATTTTTTCCTTCTCTTGATTAAAATAACTATTCCTGTAACAAATAGAGCTACAAACCCAAAAGTCCAATTGTATGGTACTTTTATATCTTCGTTTTCTATTTCATATAGAATTTTTATTTCTGAAGTTTTTTCGTTCATTGTAGTCTCTGCATGTAAGTAATATTTAGATAAAATTCCCCATTCTTTATTATATAGAACCTCTAATAGGTAACTGGAAACATCTGTAGACATCGATGATGAATAAAGATGTCTGTATTTCATTGAAAACGATTTTTCAGTATTCTTTAATGTTATACCTTCGATTTCGTTTTCTGGTGAATAAGTGATGTTATTTTCGATATAATCAAAGTAACTAGTACTTTCTTGGACAATTATTGGAATTATCGGGGCTGTTATCAATACACCTATATTTGTATCAAGCCCTAACCAGAAGATATCAGTTGGATTTTTTCCTAGAGATACATCGTTCAGGAAGAATTCACCCCATTGTGTATTTGTGTTATATAACCTAGTAAGGAATTCTAATTCAAAGTTGTTCAAGTGTTGTTCTAGTATTACTTTGAAAACATCCCCCTCAGACATGTATTTTGTTTCAGTTATTCTGTATCCATGTCCTTCTTCTGAACCTGGAATAGTTTTTTCATATTTTGATAATTTCCATTCCAGTTCAGTACCTCCTTTTAGATTGTTCGAAAATGAGAAATTTTCTATTGTTTGCGCTCTAACAAAAATCTGATCGTTAATAATAGAGCAAAAACTTATCATTATTAATAGAGATAACAATTTTATACTTTTCTTGCGTATCGGTACCACTTCCGCTGGAAGCTAAATATTGTTTTAATTTTTAGTTAATATATAATCTTTTTGCAAAAAAAATTGAATAGAATATAAAAGAACTCATCATTGAAATATATTCAGAATAAAAAATGAAAGAAATAGAAAATATGCATTATTTTAGATTTGATACTTTCTTCCTCTTACTTAAAACAGCTATTCCAGCTATAAAAATAGCTACAAAACTATATATCCAACTATAAGGAACCTGTATTTCACTGTTTTCAATCTCATAAACAATTTTTGCTTGTATCGTTTCTTCAGCTTTAGTTATTTTCTCATTCAATTCATATCTTGAAAGAACTCCCCATTCTTTATTATAGGTGGTTTCTAACTCTGACTCAAATTGAACATTAGCAAAAATACTAAAATCACCTTTCATTTTAAGTTTCATTGAAAACGAATTTGCAGCATTTTTTACTGAAAATCCTTCTGATTCTTCTTCAGATAAAGCTTCAAAGTATTCTTCTAGATAATCAAAGTAATTCTTCTCACCTGTTGAAAGTTGAAGTGTTGTAGGAATTATTGGTACATTAATAATCATTCCTATCTCTATTGCTGGACCATACCAATTTATTTCTGATGGATTTTTCCCTAAAGAAGCACTATTCAGAAAAAATTCTCCCCATTGCAAATCAGTACTATATAGAGACCTGCTATTATCCAGATTCAGATTATTTAAATTTTGTAAGATTTTAACTTTGAAAATATCTCCTTCTATCATATTCTGTCCTTCTTTTATAACAAATCTATATTCTTCTTTGGATTCCTCTGGTTCAACAGAGAATGTCGTTAATTTCCAAGATAACTCAGTACCTATTGTCAGTTTATTAGAATAGCTAAAATCATCAATTGTTACAGCTTTTAATCTGATTTGATAATTTATTGATAAAACAAAAATCAATATAAATAAAAACGAAACTAGAATATTTTGTTTTGTCTAATTTCTAATACCTCCATTTTTAAATTAAAATATTATAGAATTCTTATTAATAAATTATTTGGTAAAAAAAGTATACTTATTTGGTTTAACACCAAAAAAATCTGTATTTTTTTGATTTCTACTTTTTAAGCAATAGTTATTATGCGGAGATTTTTCATCAATTCCTGCAACAGCAGATTGTTATTCAATCTTAACAAAATTAATTTACTCATATACGATTGTTATCTTGTGATTATTGAAAATGAAGCATATAGGAACAAATATCATTTGTTTGAATCACGAGAAGAAGCTGGAAATCAGCTAGTTTGTTTCCTTGAGAAAGAAATTATTGATATTATGTTAGCAATTCCCAATGGAGGTATTCCTATATCTGAACCACTCTATTACCATTATCAACCTAAAGAATTCAATCTTCTTCTTATCCGAAAAGTTCATGTTCCTTGGACTCAAGAAGCAGGGATGGGTGCTGTCACTCCAGATGGAAATGTCTTTTTCAACCAAGAACTAATCAATTCTTATAGCATTGGTGAAAAAAACGTTGAAAGAAAAGTTAGTGATGCAATGATTGCTATTGAAGAAAGGAAGCATTACTATGAGCTTTCTGATTATAATGTCAGTGATAAAATAGCTTTGATTATTGATGATGGAATTGCTTCAGGATTTTCAATGATTGCTGGAGCTACTTGGTTAAAAGAAATGGGAGCTGAGAAGATAATAATTGCCGTTCCTACCGCACCATTGGACTCTCTTAAACGAATTGAGAGTTTAGCTGATAAAATTATCTGTTTGAATGTTAGAACGAAATATCCTTTTGCTGTAGCAGATGCGTATAAAGATTGGTATGATGTTTCTTCTAACGAAGTAAAGAAAATTCTTGATAAGATTAGGAATAAAGATTAGTTATTCCTCACTCGAGAGTCTTGTTTGGAGATTTCTATAATATTAATTTTAGTTCTCTGTTTGTTGTGCTATACTCATCTTAGTTTTATCACAAATACCCTTCATTAAAGATCTTTTGACTGAAGTTTTGTTAATAATATTTCTCTATCTGCGTATTTGGATGCATCTGGATCATGTGATGCAATTATTAATGTTGTACCATAAACTTGACACATCCTTGTTAAGTGTTCATAAACAATTTGGGATGTTTCTACATCTATATTTCCTGTGGGTTCATCTGCTAGAACTAGGTGGGGATTATTAGCTAGTGCTACCGCAATAGCTACTCTTTGTTGTTCTCCTCCACTTAGATATTCTGGTTTTTGATCAAGATACCTCTCAATTTCTAAGAATTCTGTCAGTTTTTTACTTTAATTCACCTTCCTGAAGCTGAATATAGATATGTATCTAGCTCCATTATTTCTAATCTTCACTCGTAAAAACTGCAGTTGGAATTTCTTCAATTTCAGCCTTAATTGGTGCAATCCTTTCTTCTAATTCTTTAGCTTCTTTCTCTTTCTGTTTGATCTCTTCTACTCTTTTATCTAAATGTCCTAGATCTGAGAATATCCATATAGCTGTTATTATTACTCCCCCAATACTTATAGAACCTGCAAATAGAGGTACATATCCTATAGCATTCGCTATTGGACCAGAGACAAGCATAGCTATTGGTGTTACAGCTGATGCTATCGAACCAACTATTGATCCAACACGACCTTGTTTATCCGGAGGTATCACAATCTGGAAAATTGTCTGTATCATTATATTCGTAAATGGAAATGTCAAACTCGTAACAGCCGCTCCCATGGCAATAAACCATATCTTGCCTATAGGAGCAAAACTCTGTAAGAGAATTCCTGCAATTTGAACATACAGAGCTATCATTAATATTAGCGTATGTTTTTTCCATTCTTTTTTAATGGTTAGAAATACTCCAGAACTGAACATAGCAATTTGACCAGCAGCAACAACAATTGCTAAATCCGTAGCTGAACCACCATGAAGATACTTGACAAATGCTGGTCTTAAAGTAAAAAGAGGTTGTTCAAATCCATTAATGAATGTTGCAATCAGAGCAAGCGCAAGAAGCCCCTTTAATCTTCTAATATAACTTAATCCCTCTCTAAATTCTGTGAGAAAAGAAGGTTTCTTTTCCTCTGGTTTTTCCTTTTCCTCTCTAGGTGTGGGAGGTATTTTCAACAGAATCAAAGGAGTTAGAGCTATTGCCCAAGTTAGAACATCTATTAAAATTATATAGTTAATTGGCCAGAGATCGTAAAGAATTGCTCCAACAGCTGGTCCTGCTATTGTAATTGCTCCAAATAAAACAAATCTCAAACCATTTACTCTGCTCAATTTTTCTTTTGGTATCATTAATGGAATGATTGAAAAAACTGCTGGCCCTTGAAAAGCTCCTACAATTGCTGAAACGAAGACTACCGCTATTATCAACCATAATGTGGTCATCTCTCCCATTGAACTCTGAAAAGTCATAATAACGAAAAAGCACAATGAACAGAGTACTATGAAAGAATCTGCAATAATTATTATTTTCTTCCTGTTCCATCTATCTGCAAAAACTCCGCCTATGGGATTAACTATTACTCTTGTTCCCACAGCAAAGAAGTATATTAGAGAAAGATAGATTGGATTTTCATAATTTACTGTAACCCACCAAATCATGACAAAACTCAGGATATTAGATCCTAGCATTGAAATTAATTGCCCAACGAAAAACTGCATATAATTCCGAAAAGTCTGTTTATTCGCAGGTATTACGATAGACATTACAGAAAAATTGGATATTGAGACATTTAAATAATTAACTCACACTTTGTATTTCAAAGATACAACTATCAAGTTTATGCATATATCTCAATAGTTTAATCAATTTCATACAAAACAATGATAAATACATTTGATAATTTCTAGATATGGAATTTACTATAAAACCAATAGGCTTTATTGAAACTCCTTTTGAAGAATATGATGATGCTCCTATTCAATCTGGTTTTTCAGATGCTTTTGGTACCGTTTGTGTTAGCTCTGAATATAAACCGGGATTAAAAGATTTAGATGGTTTTTCTCACATTATTCTTCTCTATTACTTCGATCGTTCTGAAGAAGAGAATTTAATAGTTAAACCTTTTCTAGATGATGAACCAAAAGGCATCTTTGCTATAAGACATTTTAATCGTCCTAACCATATAGGTTTGTCTGTTGTTCAGCTTATCAAAATCGAGGGATGTAAACTATTAGTCAAAGGGATAGATGTTTTAAACAACACTCCTCTGATTGATATCAAGCCACTAGTTCCTGAATTCGATCTTAAAGGAATAGAAGATTGCAAAGTTGGTTGGTTGGAGAAAACAAAAAATAACAAAGAGAACAGTTAAGAAGCATTAGTGTCAATAAATCTCAAAGCTGATAACTATGGCAAAAATCGATTGTGCTGTTATTTTAGCTGGTGGAAAAGGGACAAGACTTCAACCTTTGACGAGTTATAAACCTAAACCTCTTGTTCCTGTAGCTCTCACACCAATGATAGATTTTGCCATTGATCAAGTTAGAAACGCAGGAATAAAGAAAATCATCTTTGCAGTAAAATACCTAGGAGACCTGATCAAGGAATATCTTGTCGACAATTCAAAATTTAGTGATTTGGATATTTATGTTCCTGATATAGATCCAATAGGCACAGCTGATGCAGTCAGGCAGCTCTCTGATTACATTGAAGGAGATTTTGTAGTATCAATGGCTGATATTGTAACTAATATGAATTTGAAGAAAATGATTGATTTCTTCTACACAACTGATGCTTATGCAACAATCAGTTTGAAAAACATTGATTTTCCGACAAGAAAATTTGGTGTAATTCTACTTGATGAAAAACAAAACATAGAAATTTTTCTCGAAAAACCAAGACCTGAAGAAATGTTGTTTACAACATTAGCTTTCGCTTATAGACATGTTTCAGAATTTCATCATAATTTGGTGAATACAGGAGTTTATATTTTCAAATATCGAGCCCTTGAAATTCTAGAGAGTTTCAAAGATATAGATGATTTTGGTCAAGACCTTTTCCCATACCTCTTACAAGAACGATTCAAGCTAAATGGTTTCGTTGATGAATTTTACTGGATGGATGCAGGAAATATTCGAAGTTATCTTTGGGCAAATTTTGATATTCTTAGAGGATTTGTTGATGGATTTGCTCCATTAGGAAAGAAGCAAAACGGAAACTGGGTAGGTGAAAATTGTGAGATTGCTGAATCTGCTAAGATTATCCCTCCTGTTGTATTGGGTAATAACATTGTTATCGATGATAATTCAATTATAGGTCCATACAGTGTTATTCATGACAAAGTTAGAATCAACCAAAATTCTATTATCGATCATAGTGTTATTTGGGAAGAATCGATAATAGGTAAAGATTCATTAGTTCAAAATTCAGTGATTTGTGATAAGTTTAACTTAGTTGATAATAGTAAAATTATAAATTATACCGCAGTGAGTAATTAGTAAAGGTGAAAGGAAATCATGAAATATTCCAGAAAAAGGTTTCTCTATTTTCTGCTCTTAACCAGTTTATTATTCTCGTTCATTCAAACCTCTTTTCCGTCAACACGAGCTGATACAAGTATCACTTTTTGGAATATACAGATGACTTTAGAAAATGTTAGAGATTATGAAGGAGTTAGGATTATTGTCTTTTTTTTAAACAATTGTGGGCATTGTATTAATGAAATAGATGTTCTAAAAGACATTGATGATAATTTCAATACAACCATTTTTGAATTAAGTGTTAGAAAAGACAGTACTAATCAGACTCTTATAGATTTTAGAACAGATCATTCTATACCTGATTCATGGATAATGGGTTACTCTACAGATGAATCTGAAAACCTCTTTCAAGTGGGTAGTGTTCCTACTTCAGTTGTTCTTGATGATCAGGGGAGTATAGTATCTGTAAATTCGGGTTTTGCTAGCTACGAATTTTTAGAATCTAAAATTGATGATGCAATCAATCACAGGACAGAGAATTATAACACAGATTATGTTACTGATTCTTCCCAACAATTAAGAGCTCTTTTCATAATCATTGGAGTAGGCGTTGGAGTAGTTGTAGTCTATTTCTTAGTAAAATCGTTTGTGTCCAAATAAAATTAGAAGCTCAGCTTGTTTGAGCCTCTGCTTCTTCTTCTTGTTGTTTTAAGGCATCCATCATTTGAGCTATTTTTATCTTTCTCGAATCTAAATAGATGAATAGAAAGAATCCTATTGATATCGCACCTGTGACATAGATCATTACTAGATCAGCATAATACATGTAGAAGTAAGGATTTATGAAGAATGCAGAACCTGCAAAAAGAATAATGAACGAGGCAAGATACCTTATCGCAGGATTTGCTGCAAAGAGTGTATAAAGGACTGCTTTGCCAGTTTCTGTTCTATTCATCCTTCCTATTCTTCGAATTATTGCTTTCAATTGCAGAATTCCGTATAAGTGAAACAATATCATAAGTAGAAAGGGGACTGTATTATCAGACTGTAACCTTTGTTCATTTGGCATCAATTGTATTAATACTTCAAATAAACCTGTAAATAAAGCTGCGCCAACAATTCCGATGAACGCGTTTCTTGCTCTTTTCTTATACTCATAGGACTTAAACACTCCTCTCCATATAGCCACTTGTGATGCTAAGATGAAAAGTGCAAATACATAAATTCCAGAATCTATCATACTCCAATTTTTAGAAGGTATGATATATTCTGCTTCAGAGTTGTAAAAAATCAATCTGTTTAGCATCTCACTAACATAGTAAATTATAATTCCAAGACTACCCAATTTAGCACCGAAAAAACTAAAATAAGAAGCTGTTTCAGCTCTGACTGGATACTTATCGTTGATCATCAGTTTCACTTTACATGAAACCTAAATGTAAAGCCTATATTACTCTTCTTTTTCTTTACTCATATTCTTAACTGAATCTTTTGAGGAATCTTTCTTTGGTTTAATTGGTAATTTTTTAGGAGCTGGAATAGTGTTAACATCTATTTGTTTACCGGTTGAAATCAATCCTCTAGTATCTGATAATAATCCTTCTGTTTTAGTTTCAATTGGTTGTATTTTTGGTTCAACAGCTGTTTTTGATTCAATCTTCTCTACACTTTGTTCAACTTTTGAATCTGTGACTATTGGTTCAATCTGTTGTTTCATTTCTGGTTTAGTAACAATCGAATCTACATCAGGAATTACAGATGATTCCGAATCAATAACTTCAATACCCATTTGAACTCCATCTATCTCCATTTCTACAGCTTGAGCATCTTTGCCAACTGCCTCTACTACACCCTCTTTAAAATCAATTCCTTCCTCTTGGTCAAATTCTATTCCAAGATTCAGCTCATCTTGTTGAATACTTCCTGTCTCAGCTTCAGGTGTAGCAGTAATAATAGGAGCTTCTGATAAAGGCTCAAGATCTGTAGGGATGTTTAATACATCACTAATAGTTGTTATTAACTTCTCGAATAATTTGTTTGCACCAGATTTCCAACTTATGCTATTTGTTTCTCTGTTATAACCAAAATTGATGTCATTCAAACAAAACCTTTGTAATCCTTCTGCAGATGTTTTGTCGATTGTATCAAGATTAATTTTCCTTTTATTATCGGAGAGATTTAATTCGTTTATTAATTTGATTTTCTTCCTATCCACATTTGTTAGAAGACTAAGTAATGATATTATTATAACTATACTACTTACAGGTAAAATATACTCTTGATCAAAAATATCTGAAAGTAGAAAAGATAATGTAATAAATACACTCCCAGCAATGATTCCTAGAATTTTCAAGAGAAGAAGTAAGACACCATCTTTCCGATAAATATTGGGACCAAAAATGGAGTAGTAAATCCAGTAATTCAATGATCTCGGATTCACATATGCTCTGGATAGCATACCCAAGTAATTACTGCGTTCAATTTGAACATCCTCTCGTATTTCTCTAATCTGAGAGTATTCAATATGCGTAGCTACATATTCTTTTGGTATTCTAGTTTTCTTTTTGCTAACTATGAGCTGGAAATAATTCTTTCCTTGTTTAACTGAGCTCTTAAAAACGATATCTCTCACATGAACCTCTGAAGGATGAATTGTGATTGTTTCTATATACTTTAACTTTTCAAGTTTATTTAGGTCACTAAACCATCCAGTTATGCTAGAATAAACTGATAAATCAAGTGGAGTATCACTTGAATTAGCTATAAAAACACGAGCGATACCCCTTTTGTTTTCAGGGATTTGATCTACAATTGGAAGTATTAGAAGCTTAATTCCATCCTTTTCTTGAAATTCTAAATTTTCTAGAAGGATTTTGTCTATTTCCTTGTTGTGTTTAAATTCTGAAATGAATTTTTTAGCAAAAACTGGTATCTCCTTTAATTCAATGCTCATGATACTCATGTATTGATTATTTTTTCTATTTAAAAAAGTAACTGGATAATGCAACTGATATCCAAAGATTTTAGCAACCATTTTATACCTTAATAAAGAGTAATTATAAATGAAAATCTTCCCAATTGCTTGTGAATCATTAGGAACACGATCCTTTTGTCATTTAGTAATGACTGAATCGGTTAACATCCTAGTTGATCCAAGTGTATCATTGGGACCAAAAAGATTCGGACTCAAACCCCATCCAACTGAAATTGCTGCTTCTTGGATTTCTAGACAAACAATAATGGAAATCTCACAATTAGCAGATGTAATCATTCAGACTCACTACCATGGTGATCATTTTACTTTAAATTCTCCAAGAAAATATGAATTCTCAAATAAAGAGATTTTTAGAGCTCTCTATAATCCCGAAGTAACAATCATAGCTAAAGATTATGAAAAGAATATCAATTATCGACAACAACAAAGAGCAAAACACTTATGGAAGAATAAGAAAATAAGCGTTTCAAAAGCTGATAATAATCATTATGAATTCGGGAGCACTCAAATCACCTTTTCACCTGCTGTTCCTCATGGTGTTCAAGAAGCTAGTGTGTTTGTTGTAGAAGTTATGATTAAGGAAGGTGACAGAAGCTATATTTTTACTTCAGATGTATGTGGTCCTTCTTCGAAAGAAGCTACAGACTTTATTATCACTAATTTACCTGATATTGTAGCAGTTGATGGTATTCCATTTTACATTTCTAAAACAGAAGAATATATTGAAGAAGCTTTTCGAAATCTTTCTAAAATCGTTGATGAAATTAGAGAAATCTATATTGATCATCATTTCCTAAGGAGCTTAGAATGGGAAAATAAACTGCAAGAAAATCTTGGAAGAAAACTCCCTGCATTTAGTAATTTAAGAAATCAAAAACCTTTTCTTTTGGAAGCTCAAAGAAGGCAATTACACAATGATGATCCTACGCGAGAAGATTTCTATAATTCCTTCTATGTTGATGATTATTCCATCACTTATTTTAGAGAATTACTTCAAAAGAATGGATTTCATCATTACTGGAAAAAACTGAAAGAAGATGTAAAAGAAGAAAATGCAAAACTTAAAAATATCTAGATTTCTTTTTGCTAGTACAAAAAAAATCTTTAAGTAAGAATCTTTTATAAAATAATAATGGGGTTATTTTGATAACTGAAGAATTCGATCTTCCAAATGAGTTTAATCGATATCAACAATTCATACGAGAAGATTATGAAAATTTCTCTCCAGTTTTCAAAAGTTATGAACTACAAGGATTAACATTCTTTCAATCAATTGTAAATACATCTGACGATTTAGCAAGTTCAGCTAGAACCCAAGAAAACAAGAGGATGATGTATAATCAAATTGCTATGATAGGTTATTTTCTTCTTTCTCAGTACAAAAAAGTTCTTACATTCCCAATACCTGAAACGAACTTTGAGACTGTGTATTATAGATTTAAATCCGCTAAATTCGTAGGTGATAAAACAACAGTTTCAGCTCTGCTAGCTAGTTCTCTGGGGATGTTAGTAGATTTGAAGAAAGTCAATCCCATGGTTCACAAAGCTTTTTCCACTATCATGTCATTGGAAATAGCTACAAATAATTATGACAACGTTTCAGTACAGAAATATGCAAATGAGTTCAAAGATATGTTATTTGATACTGTTTTGATTCAAGAATATCCCTTATTGACAATGCATGTAGTAAGTGATTTAGCATACAGAGAATTCAGAACAGGTGATGCAGCTTTTGCTGGATGGTTAGAAATCTACAAGGAACTTGCAGAAGCTCTAAACATGGATACAAAAAGACTTGATTGCTACACTATGCTTGGTGGCCTCTACAGATACAAAGGTCTTCTCGAAGACGCATTCGAATATTATGAGAAAGCATTTGATATTGCTGAAAGAATCGGGAATAAAGAGTTCGAAGCATCTTTAATTTCAAATCTCGCGGATTTAGAACATACTAGAGGTAATCTCGATCGAGCGCTTGAATTATGCCAAGAGGGATTAAAAAATCCAGAGATTTCTAATTCAAAACCTTCTCTGTATATTAATATGGGAGAAGTTCTGATAAAGAAAGAAGATTATAAATCAGCAATTGAGAATCTTGAAAAAGCAAATAAGCTAACAAATAATCAATCTCCAATTTCAAATCTCTTATATGGCTTCGCACTTACTAAATTGACTGGTAAAGGAAATTTCAGCGAAGGAATTAAACACCTTGAAAAGGGAGGACATCTTAGTGAGAAAACAAAGAACCAGAGGTGGATTGCAGCCTATCATTTCTTGATGGGAAGAGTCTATCTGGACATTTATGATCTTTCTTCTGCAATTGATTCTTTAGAAAAATGCTACTCAATAGCTATGATAAGTGAGTTTCAATATGCATTATTATCACAATTATATTTAGCTCAAACATATCTCCACCGTTTCAGAATTTCACAATTAGATGATGATCTTTCCAAATCAGAAAAATATCTAGCTAATGTAATCACTATTTGTCAAGAACAAGATTTACAGATTCTACCGGATGTTTTATTCATCAGTGGTCAGATTTTAGTTGCTCTAAACGAAATTGTCGATGGTGAATTTCTTTTCAATCAAGCTAGAGATTTAGCGGAAGAATCTGACAATAAGTATCTAGCACTAAAATGTGAAGACAGTATAAACAAAATCAGAAATAATGAAATAGGACAACCAATGGAAATTATTACAGAGATAACAGATATAATTAACCAACTCTCAAGAAAATCTTATTTCAAAAAAACTGATTGTATTCCTAGAATCCATTTTATCAACGTCTTTACAACTGAAGGCAAAATAGTTTATTCTAGAAGATTCGATGAAGAAAAACCCCATGATCAAATTCTAGTTTCAGGTCTTTTGTCAGCTATCAGAACTATGTCTTCTGAAGTGTTCGGTTCAGGATTGAGGGGAATAGATTTTGAAGGCAAAAAATTATTAGTTGAGAGCTATGGAAAATTCTGTGGTATTCTTGCATGTGATAGAGATAGTTTTAATGCAAGAACAAAATTAATTGATTTCATAAAGAGATTTAATCAAAAATTTGAAGCTTTTGAAAGGAAAATTGGAAACGAAGATATTCAAAATGAGATTCAGAAAGAAGCTGATCAAATGACTGAATATATTTTTGAAAAATCGTTAATTTGTGATTAATGATGTAAACACAATACTTTTACATGATTTCGTGTTTTTTTGTTCAATGAGTTCTCCTTCAAATAAAACTTCACATTTAATTTATCTTGAATGTACTAAATGTGGGAATAATTACGATCATACAGAGCTCCAACAATTATGCTCATGTGGAAAAGTGCTCTTTGCTAGATATGATTTAGAGAAGGCAAAGGAAACTATCACAAAGGATTCTTTCAATAATCGAGAATACAACATTTGGCGTTTGAATGAGATAATGCCAGTATTCAAAGAGGAATTTAGGTTTTCTTTAGGAGAAGGTTGGACACCGCTGATAAGAATGGATAATCTTGGGAAAAAGCTAGGTTTAAACAATCTGATGATTAAGAATGAAGGTGAAAATCCTACTGGTTCATTCAAAAGTAGAGGATTATGTGCTGCAGTATCAAAAGCCATCGAGTTAGGAGCGAAAGAATTTGTTATTCCTACTGCTGGCAATGCAGGTGCTGCTTTAGCTGCTTATGCTGCAAAAACAAAAACTCAAGCTCATGTTTTCATGCCTAAAGATACACCTCCTTTGATTGTGAATGAGATAAATGCTTTTGGTGCTGACTATCATTTGGTTGATGGATTAATCACTGATGCTGGGAAGCTTGCCAAAGAAGGTGCTGAAAAACATGGTTGGTTTGATGTTTCTACTCTAAAAGAACCTTACAGAGCTGAAGGTAAAAAAACAATGGGCTTGGAGATTGCAGAACAACTGAATTGGTTCCTTCCTGATGTGATTATCTATCCAACTGGAGGTGGAACTGGAATAATAGGTATGTGGAAAGCATTTGATGAAATGGAAAGATTGGGTTTGATTGGAAGTGAAAGACCAAAGATGATAGCAGTTCAATCAACAGGTTGTGCTCCAATAATCAAGGCTTTTCAAGAAGGAAAAGAATCAGCAGATTTCTGGGAAAATGCTGAAACAATAGCTGCAGGATTAAGAGTTCCCGCTGCTATAGCTGATTATTTGATTTTACAAACCATTCGAGATTCAAGTGGTACTGCAATAGAAGTTGATGATTTAACAATTAAAATTTCAATGGCTCAAGTAGCTAAAGAAGAAGGTATTATGATCTCCCCTGAAGCAGCAGCAACTGTCGCAGCACTTGATCCTTTAATAGTAGATGGAAAAATAGAACAAGATGAGAAAATAATTATTTTTGGAACAGGTTCAGGTTTAACAACACCGGAAGAATGGGAAATCAGAGCTTTGGTAGAACTTCCTGAGTCATGATTTTCATTTGTTCTATCTCTTTATTCTGTGGAAACATGAAAATAAACTGCTCTACACCTAACTTGGTATAAATTTTTAACCATTCAATAATCTCTTCAATTGTTCCATGCATTGAACCTTGATAGCGTTTTTCAATTTCTTCTAAGCTGAATCCTCGCTTCTCTGCTACTTCTTTCCATACTTTCTTCTTCTCTTCTTCAGACTCATAAATTCTAGACCAGATTCCATAAGATCTTCTAAGAGAATTAGGCTTTCTGTCGTACTTCTCACAAAGTTCATCTAATTCTTGCATTTTTTCAGCAAAAACCTCTTCAGTATAAGCCCAAGCAAGATTAATTCCATCAGCATATTGAGCGGCTATGTTTAACAGCTTTGGTCTGGCATACATAGTTCCAACCCAAATAGGAGGATGGGGTTGTTGTAAAGGTTTAGGGAAAGAAACTGCATTGTTTAATTTATAATACTCTCCTTTGAAATTCGCTCTTTCTTGAGTCCATAAATTTCGGATAATTTTGATACCTTCAATCATTTGTTTTAGTCTAGTACCAGTTGATGGAAACTCTATTCCATACTGATTATATTCAACCTCTTTCCAGCCTGCTCCATAACCAAATTCAACTCTTCCTTCAGAATAATGATCTAAGGATGCGAATTGTTTTGCAAGCACAGTAGGGTGTCTATAATTGTTACAGAATACAAGAGAACCTATCCTCAAACTTTCTGTGTAGGAGACAGCTGCCATCATAGCAGTGAAGCATTCATAAGCAAGTATATCGGTAGAATCAGCGGTCATCATAAAATGGTCTGAAAACCATGCATGAGTCATTCCAATTACTTCAGCATATTGAACTATATCCTTAATTTCATCGAAAGTAAAACCAAATTGGGGTTCAATTTGTACACCAAAAGATGTCATATTCTTTTAATTTTCTATACCCTAATAAATTTTCGCTGTTCATTTGAATAATGAGTTATGTTAAAGAGAATAAATAAATATCAGTTCATATAAATTAATATTCGAGAAGAGGAAGGTTTGACATGGTAGCAAATATCTTAAAAATTCGTCATATTTTAATTCTGAATTGTATTTCTCTATTAAGCCTAGTTGCTGTGAATTTCCGCTTTACATTAAATGAGAATTTTCCTTCTTTTATTTTTCTCTTCATAATTCCACTACCGATTCTCATAATAGTTCTTGTTTTCTGGTATCTTGAAATTAAGAGAAAACTTAAAACAAAAAAATTCAATCTTTTTAGCAGTTTGTCTGTTCAAATTTCTTCTGTTTTAATAATTGAAGCAGCTTTTTGTTTTGGTCTAACTGCAGCCTGGTATAATTTCTTGATTATAGAAAATATCCAATTAGCTCTCTATATTATTATAATACTCTTTAACTCGTTTTTAGTTTTAAGTTTCATAATTAGTAGATCCAAAATCACTCAAAGCATAAGAACAAGATATTCTAGAGTAAAAGAGAAATCTGCTTTCATAAATAATATTGTTACTGATTTAAAATTGGATCAAGAAATAATAGAAAAAACAACAGATGGGTTAAGAATTAGAAAATTATCAAATCATAAGTTGTATAGTAATTTCAACCAAATTAAAATTGTATATGATGATGCTCATAAAGCATATCGATTAGCTATGCATTTGCGAAACAATATAGCTCTTTCCCTAGATGTAAAACGACGGGATAGAATCTATTCTCAGAAAAAAAGTGAGTTCTCTGTTCCCATACTTGATAATGTTTATATTTTAGATTCCTCCACTCCTGAAATCTGGCAAAATCTTTTTAAAATTAATCATCTGAAAGAAAATCTCCTCATGCTTAGACCACATCTTGAGTATCTATCCTTAAAGGGAAATACTATTGAAGTACTAATTAAGCCTGATAAGAAATCTAGCAAAACGATCACAAAACTACTTGACTGGATACTTTCCTTAGATCCTTCAATGAGAACTTTATCTGAGGATTCTGATATTTCTAGAGCTGAACTCTTGCTTTGTTATAATTGTCAAGAAACTTTTGATCCGCTAGAAGAAGTGTGTAATAAGTGTCAAAGTCCAAGACCTAGATGTATCATTTGTTTTCAAGAATTAAAACCAGCAGAAGATGAAGATGTTGTTATTCTACCTTGCTGTAAGATTTATGCTCATAAAAAACATATGATCTCATGGTTGAAACAGAAAACAAGCTGTCCAAATTGCCATTTAGATTTAGGAAAATGGCTGAATCAGTTGATTATCTGATAGAAATATTGTTTCTGTTGTATCCTTAAACACATAAATTATTGATTCTATGTTTTTTGTTTCAAAAAAAGTAATAATTAAATATGAGTTTCTTAAAACTATATCTGATGTCTATCATCGAATTCTTTGACAATATGGAAATGGACGATTTTATATGGATGTGTTTAGCTTTCATAATTCTCTTTGGTGCAGGATTTATAATAGGTTTCGTAATTAATATTCTCTGGATTGTCATTCTTGCCGCTATAATTGCAGGTTTATTTATAATCTGGTGCTCACTTTATGTTTATGCTAATTGGCATGAATGGAGAAAAGAAAAAGAAATTCTTGTCGATTTACCAAGTTTTCCACAAAAAGATTTCTGTGATATTTGTGGAAAGGAATTAGAAGGAGCAGAAAAGAAAACTGATGGAGAATTCTTAATTTACATTTGTCCCCACTGTGATGCAGAAAACATAGTCTCTAGCGAACAAAAAATTCAGGAAGTAGAAAAAACTATTGAAGAAGAAAACGATGAATAACTCCAAAAACACCATAGATTCAATTACACGATTCTCTGAGAAATATTTAGTTATTATTTTATACTCGAAAGGTTTGTTATATATTGGAGGAGTGGTTTAAGTGGTGGATTTCTCAGGCATATTGACTATAATATCTGAACTTGCATTTCCAATAATAGTTGTGGTAATAATTGTTTCAGTTGTAAAAAGAAGGAAACGCAAAAGAGTAAGACAAAGACCCGCTTATACCATCCCCACACGGACAGCAGTCTCTACTTATCAACCTTCAATTAATCTCAATAAGATTATTGAAAATCTTAATGCAAGTGATCATAATTTAGAACGAGCATCAAATGGTTTCAGTTTTATAGTACCACAAAAACATAAGTATTCTCTCTTCTCAAGGATTAAAATCATTCAGTTTAGTGCCAATTCAATTAAAGTATTTGGTACTCTAAACAAACAGTTTCCTTCTTTTCTAGATGTTTTAAGAAGGGATAACAGGATGATAGCAAATAAAGATGAGTTTAATGTACCTCCATTAAGTAATGTATATTACCTTTTCTCGTCAACTCCTCCACTTTGGAGAGAAGTACTTAGAGATGCACAAATCAACGACTACTTTCTTGCTCTACGTGCTTATCTGGATTATTTTTATTTAAGAGACGATTACTTAGAAGCAGTTGTTTATAGTGATACAGCTGTAATTACATTACTGAATCTGTCGGTACTTTTACATGACTCCTTGAAATCTCTTGTTTCTGGTGTAGGAGAGGAAGAAGTAGAAATGCTACGCTGCTATAATTGCGATGATCCATTCGATCCTACAGAAGAAATATGTGACAAATGTGGAGTTCCAAGACCTAGATGCATTATTTGTTATTTAGATTTAAAACCATCTGAAAGAGAAGAAGTAGTTAATACTCCATGTTGTGGAGTCTATACTCACAAGAGCCATATTATTTCATGGTTGAAACAAAAGTCTAACTGTCCTAATTGCCATGCTCAATTAGGACATTGGTTGAATAAGCTTCAATTGATTTAGAAGATTGCTTATTATTCCAGATAAGGGATTACACAGAGAAAGACTAGATTATCTTCTCCTGTATTTCGATATCCATGAGGTTCATTTGGAGGAACATACAGAACATCATCTGAACCAATTTCTTTTATCTCAAAATGAGTAAAAACTTCACCTTTTCCGGTTAAAATGTATATCTCATGCTCTTGGGTATGATTATGTATTCCTATCTCTCCTCCTGGCTGGATTTCGAATCTTCTTAGACTAAATCTTGGAGCATTATCCTTTTCTTTAGTAATCAGCCATCTAATAGTTGTTCCAGTTGATCCATACTCTTTAACCTCAAATTCTTCAACGTCATTGTAATGTTTTTTAATCATTTGTCTCACCTAATCTCTCTTTCATAATTTAAATTTTTATTGTTTTTTGATTAACAACTAGTAGTCTCACAAAAAGGCTTATTTATTTCTTATTACCTGTAAAAGCAAAAATAATTCTGGTGTCAAAATATGAATGAAGGTTTTTGTCCTGATAAATGTCCACACTACTATGAGGAATTTGTAAAAGAAATACATTTTAGTCGTTCTTTTAGAAAACAAATCTATGAAACAATAGAATTAAAAAAAGCAAAACGTATTTTAGAAATTGGTTCAAGAATTGGGATTATTAGTCAAGAGCTAAGAGAATTCTCAGATGCTCAAATAACGGCAATTGATGCAGATCATTTAATGATTGCTGAAGCTTCTGATCGAGTTAAAGGAGTAGAATTTTTTAGATCAAGTGAAGATAAATTAACAATGAGAGATGAATCATTTGATGCAGTTATATGCCATTATTTCTTTATTTGGAAACCAAAACCTTTTGCTTCTTTGATGGAGATGATTAGAGTATGTAAAAAGGGTGGCTATATAGTTGCTCTTGCCGAACCAGATTATGGTGGTTGGATAGAACATCCAAATCTAGGTTTAGGTGAATATCATCAAAAAGCAATAAAACAACATGGCGGGAATCCAAATTTTGGAAGATCTTTGCAGTCAATTTTTTCTTCTGCTGGTCTAGAAACAAAGAAACATATAAACTCCAGAATTTGGGATAAAGAGGAGTTAGAGAATAATATTGCTAATGAATGGTTCAATATAAAGAAGGAAAATCTCATTACAGATGACGAATATAATTCAAAAGTTGAAAAAGAGTTAAAGTTAATTCAAGACAATCTAAGAATAATAGCTCTTCCAATCTTTACTGCAATTGGAAAGAAAGTTGTTATACAACAAAATGTTATAGATCCATATGATGATCTTTAGTTTTTATCAATTATAACGATCAAATCATTGCTACTACTTTCTTTAAATTCTATTCCTGAATAATCCCCTAAAAGATTGATTCTTATTTTTTCGTTTTTATTAAGATAATTAAAATCACTTTTTTTGGGAACATAAAACTCTGTGATTTTTTGAGAATGAATAAATTCTGTGAAATTAACAGAATCTTGATGTAATCTTTGCACATACATGTTTACTTTTTCATTCCTCTCATCTGCCCATTCAATTATTCTTACAAAGAAGCTTAGCATTCCTTCTTCATTTCTGAAAACACTTGGATTAATAATCCATTCTGTTTCATTAGCGTGTTTCAAATAATTAACAACCTGTAAAATCAATTTTCCTCTTGGTTTTAAGGCTGATAAAGCTTGATCAACAATGCTCAATCTTTCTTCTAAAGGGAAAAGGGCAAAACTGTTTCCTATGCAAATTATTAAGTCGAATTTTCTATTCTTAATAGAATTCAGAAGTTCCCTCATATCAGCGTAGATATATTCTAATAGATGATCTAGATTATCTTGTTTAGATTTCTGAGAAGCCATTTCAATACTAGCTTCAGAAAAATCTAAACCCAGACCTTTGTATCCCCATTGAGCTATCATAGTTAAATGGTGTCCGATTCCACAACCTAAATCCAAAATATCTCCCTCAGTTGGAAGCACATTTTTAAGATTTTTTTTAAAGAAAGATCTCTCTCTCTCCAATCGTTTCTCCCAATCAACCATTTTGTAAAATAAGTTTGATTCTTCAAACATAATCAATTATTAGATTTTCCCTTAATATATTTTCCAGTCATACAGAAATGTTTGTCCAAATAACATATAGAGAAGTAAAAATCACTTGATTTATGAACGAACTGTTTGATCTTAAAAAACATAGAGAAGAAATGAATAAGAAAATCTTCTATCTTCAAAACAAGCAAATAAACAGATTATTCGCTTTGGATACACGAGCTTACCTAGATGGAGAATTATCTAAGAAAATAAAGGAATTGTTAGGTCTTATTTCCTCTCTCATTTTACGTTATGATGATTGTGACAAATACCATATGATAAGAGCAGTGCAAGAAGGTTGTACTGACTGTGAGATATCAGAAACACTAGCTATTGGTCTAATTGTAGGTAGTACAATCACAGTACCTGCTTTAAGAAAAACAGAAGATATTTTATCTAAGCTTAGAGAAACGCAATCAAAAGGATAATCATTGGAAGATTTGTTATAGTTTTATGAATGTGATTTTAATTTGTCCAGTTCATCGTTAAGCAGTTTTTTCGCTTCAGCTAGAGTTTGATCTAGTCTCAATGCCTTTTTAAAACATTCTATAGCTTTCTCCCCTGTTAGAATTTTTCCAAGGTTTAACCAATCATTTGAATTCTGAGGTTGTTTATTATCTAATATAAAATTCAAACAATCACATTGTTCTCCAAACTCAACAAATACCATTTCTTGATTAATTAATCCGGAATAGCTCTCAGGAACTATGGATCTAAAGAATTCCTCTTGATATCTGGGATTTTGGTGTTTTTTATCAACCAACCAAATCCATCTGGGAGGATCAAGATATGATAATAAGATATGTGTTTTATGACTTATTTTTGTTTTACATTCTGGACAATAGGAGAAATTAATTTTTCCTTGAATAATTTCCTTTTTCTGTCTTGGATTCTCTGATATGTTTATTGATTCCAAAACTTTTTTCTTTAACTTAGTTCCACAATTATAACACTCAATCTCTTTTATAGGCATCAGAACCCCTCTGCTATCCTACCAATATAATATTAAGAAAGCATTATTTATATAGATTTGCATTAAAAGTAGGAAGATGACAGAAAGTAAGAAAAGGAGCATGTTACTGAGAATTTCAGTGGTTGTTGCTTTGATTGGTTTTATTGATGCATTGTATCTTTTATATTCTGCAAAAGCCAATATATATCGTTGTTTGATAGATGTAGGTATGTTTGATTGTTCAGCAGTAAGTACACATGAAAGATCTATATTTTTAGGTGTTCATGTAAGTCTGTGGGGAGTCTTGTTCTACATCACACTTATTCTGTTGCTCTTTTTGTCAATTTTTCAACAAAATAAATACTGGTTAAGTTTTTTTCTTCCATTAACAAGTTTATGGGGTGCAGGATTTTCCATTTACTTGACAATTGTTGAATTTGTAGTAATCAAGAATATATGTGAATTCTGTCTTCTTTCTGCAATCTGTTCCATTGCACTTTTTGTTCTAATTCTAATAGCAAAAGCAAAATCCTTCCCAAAGATATACTCTGATCTTGATTTTTGGAACATGTTGAAACAGAATGAAATCTAATTCTATTTTATCCTTAAACAACTTTAAATGCACTAAAGGAATATTTTCAAATGTAATGAATTCAGAGATTGTATATGATTTCTCTCACCTATATAGAAAAAATAGATTAGCTGGAACTGCAAGTGAGCTATCTCCTGAGATAGCATCCACCCTTGGAGCAATTTTGGGGGAGTATTTGGGAGGAGAAGAAGCAGTGGTTGTTTCAGCTAGGGATTTCAGAAAAGATACAAGAATGATAAGTCGTGCATTCAATGCAGGATTAATCAGTGTTGGAACTACAGTTTTTGAACTTCATGCATGTTCTCTACCAGTTCTGCAATTTGCAATTAGAAGATTTAGTGCCCATGCAGGAGTTCATTTTGCAGCTGCTCATCGTTCTCCTGAAAAGATCAATGTTAGAATGTTTGATCAAACTGGTGTTGAGTTACCTTTTTCTGAAATCTTTGCTAAAGAGAAAATACAAAACAAAAAAATCAAACGAGCAACACCTGATAAAATAGCTGATATATTATCCGTTCAGCAAGCTAATGATCTTTACAGAGCGGCAATAAGTTCAGCTTTGGGAATGGATGTACTAAGAGAACAGAATTTCTCTATTGTTATGGATTGTGCTCTTGGACCTGTAGCAGAAATTTTCCCTAATGTTCTAGCTGAACTAGGTTTTAATATTTTAACATTGAATTCATATAAACCCGAAGGTATCCCAGAATCTTTACCCAGTCCAAATTCTCTTTCAATTCTTTCCAGAACAGTTGTTGCAGCAAAAGCAGATTTAGGAATTGCTTTTGATCCAAGTGGGTCAAGAGTTTTGTACATAGATGAAAATGGTAAAATAATTGAATCTTACATCATTGCAACCATACTCACAGAACACAAAATGATAGGACGTGATAAAGGTCTTGTAATTTTAACAGATACTTTATGGACGTTGGAAAATTGGTTGAAAGAAAATAATATATCTGTAAAATACTCACATGACACTCCAGGAGAAATTTCTAGATCAATGCAATTCAATAGAGCAATATTTGGAGCGAATGAACAAGGTAATTATATCCACCCAACAATCTCAAATGAGTCTGAACCTTTTGCATCTACTCTACTTTTACTATCCGCATTTGCTCGAAATGAAAAACATCGCTACATATCTTCCTTTGTAGAGGAAAAAGATATTATTGAAAAAACCTTAATTGAAGAAACAACTTATTCTCTATTCTCTAATGCTGAATATCTATTTAAGAAACTATACGAGGCAGATAATGAATATAAAACAATAAACACATTACATGGAGTTAAAATCATTGAGGAAAATAATTCTTGGTGTCATATTCAAACCACTATAGTACCCAATAAAGTAGCAATTAAGATATGTGCAAAAGATAAAGATGTCAGAACAAAGCTTATGGAAAAAACTATCCAATTAGTTGAATCAATCGACAATGAACACTCTGATAGTGTGCAATTTTTGTGAATTACTAATCTTTAATAAATAATTTCAGAAAAGCAACTTGATAAAAATGGCAATTTTAGGAACTTTAACTCTTGATGTTTTAGTTTTCCTTTTGATTTGTATAACTCTTCTACTAGCAGGATTCTTTATCGGATGGTTCTTCAAAAGAAACAGTAGTTCAAATAGAGAATTTCCAGAAAATATTAGGAGACCAAAAATCCCCCTTGAACGTATTGTAGCTGAAGCTGATAATGATAAGAGAGAAGAACCATATTCAAATTACTGCCCTAAATGTGGAAAACAAATGGATGAAAGAGAGCAATTCTGTACTAAATGCGGAGTAGACTTAATCGTCAGAGACCATTATCCACATAATCTGTTCTAATCTTTCAGTTAGATAATTCTTTACAATAAAGTTAAAAAAGAAGATATCAAAGCAAGATATAATGATAAAAGGTTATCTCAATTTCGTTTTACATGGACATTTACCTTGGGTATTAGAACAAGGATCCTGGCCGCATGGAGAGGCTTGGTTGTGGGAAGCTGGAGCTGAGACATATTGTCCAACATTATCAATGTTAGCCAATCTTTATGAACAGAAAGGCTACACAGAAATGCTCACTGTTGGAATCACTCCGGTTCTTGCTGAACAATTAGCTCATCCTAGATTCAAAGAAGGATTTGCTGGATATCTGCAAGATAGAATTGATGCTAGTTATAACGACAAAGATCATTTCAATTGGGTAGGAGATCATGAAACAGCAAAATTAGCAGAAAGATGGGCAGAGTACTATTCATCTGTTAAACAACAATTTACAGAAAGATTTCACAAAGACTTGCTTGGAGGATACAAATATCTACAAGAGAAAAACGCAATTGAGATTATATCTAGTGGAGCTACTCATGGTTATCTACCTTTGTTAGGGAAAGAGGAATCTGTATATGCTCAAATTAGAGCTGGGCAAGAAATTTACAAGAAGCATTTTGGTAAAGAGAATTCTGATGGGATTTGGTTACCTGAATTGGCCTATCGACCTGGGTATAGATGGAAGAATCCAATTACAGGAGAAGAGCTAGAAAGAAAAGGTGTAGAATATTTCCTATCTCTAAATAATATCAAATATTTCATAATAGATACACCTCTGCTAAGAGGAGGAGAAGGAATAGGTGCTTATCTAAAACGATTTGATGCTCTACAACTTCTTTGGAAGCAAATTGAGAAAGAAAAACAAGTGATCAAAGGAACAAATGAGTCAATATACAAACCTCATTATACAAAAGATGATGTGATTTTCTTTACAAGAGATGAAAAAACAGGAGTCATGGTTTGGTCTGGAGATATAGGTTTTCCAGGTGATCAGTGGTATTTGGAATTTCACAAAAAACATTGGCCATCAGGTAACAGATATTGGAGGATTACTGGACCTGATAAAGACCTAGGAGAAAAGGAAATCTATGAACCAGATAGGGTTGTGGGGAGATTGGATGAAAATTCGGAATACTTTGTCAAGATAGCAAAAGAAAGCTTATTGGATTATTATAAAAAAGAAAAAACTCCAGGTATAGTAGTTAGTCCATACGATTTTGAATTATATGGACATTGGTTTTTCGAAGGAATTGGATTTCTAGAAAGAGTAATAAACCAAATCAACGAAGACGAAGAGATATCAACTATAACAGGTACTAAGTACATAGAAAAATATCCTCCAAAGAAAGAGAAGATTATCTCTCTCCCAGAGGGTTCTTGGGGAGAAGGAAATTTCCATTGGATATGGCTAAATCAAGATAATCAGTGGTGTTGGAAATACATATATGAATGCGAAGAAAAATATCTGAAATTAATAAAGAAATACAGAGAAGAGTCCCACAGTTATTTTGAGATTGTAACTAGAATAATCAATCAAATGGGTAGAGAATTATTCCTGCTATCGTCATCAGATTGGGAATTTCTCATTTCAACTTGGAGTGCTAGAGATTATGCTGAACATAGAGTTACTCAGCATTATGAAAATTTCAAGAAATTAGAAAAGATTTTCAATAAGGCATGTGAGAATCCTCTTACAGAACAGGAATTTCAGTTTCTGGAAAAACTAGAAGAAGAAGATTCCATTGGTTGGGGAATGAATGTGCAAGACTGGTTTATCATTCCCTGAAACTAAATCCAGTTGGCTTCATTTTAGCACAACATTTAACAGAGAACTTTGACAAATCAACTTACTGGATTACAGAAGGAGAAAGAATGAGAAACAGAATAATTTATTTGATGGTCATTTTTGGATTGTTTTTTGTCTCTTTCTTCTGTTATGCTAATCCATCCTCTTCGATAGAAAATACTGACATAATCAAAGGAGAAAATCCAAAACTATTACAATCCAATCCTGTTATCATATCTTCTGATGTAAATTTCACCGATTATGGTTTTTCAGGAGATGGAACGCAAGAACTTCCTTTTTTGATAGATTCTCTTGAAATAATCACTACTGATTCAAATGGAATTTATATTACTAACACTTCAAAATACTTTGTTGTAAGTAATTGCTATGTTGATGCAGAAGTTGATGGAATTTACATAAATGGTGTTGCGAATGGTACAGCTGTAATAATTAACAATGTCAGTGAAAATCATGATTATTCATGCATCAGGGTAAAATCCTCACCTTCAACTATCATCACGGGAAATACCTGCAGAAATAGTATTTGGTACGGAATTCGATTACAGAATTCCCCCTTATGTATTCTTAGTGACAATTATTGTACAGAAAACATTGAAGATGGTATAATACTGTCTTATTCAGGAAATTCAACTGTCTTTAATAATAATTGCTCTGGCAATGGCTATAGTGGGATCAATTTTTCTCTTTCAGAATATTCCTTTGTCTCTGATAATATCTGTAATGATAATCTTAATGGCATCCGTCTATATTCGAGTGATCAAACCTCTGTAATCAATAACACATGTAAAAACAATGAAAATCGTGGGATCTATATCTATTTCTCTGATGAATGCTTGGTGAAAAACAATACTTGCATCAATAATATGGATGGAATAACTTTGACTTTCACAGAATATGATATAGTGGAATATAATAATTGTTCTCTGAATAAAGAAGAGGGGATTCGTTTGTCAATTGCAGAATCTTCAATAATAACTAATAACACAGTTCTAGAAAATCGTTTTGGTATCTATTTGAATGAAGATAACTCTTCAGTAATCAAAGATAATACTATCTCATTGAATAAAGATAACGGAATAACCTTCTTCTATTCGTTCTATACTGATGTATCATGGAATGTTATTTATGAAAATCAAAAGAATGGTATAGAATTAGCTTATGCTAAATATACAACTATTTCTTACAACCTAATCCAATCCAGTTCTGATTATTGTGTTTACCTGAACAAATCTTCAAAATACAATCAGATTCATCACAATACTTTTGTGAATAATAAACAAGATTCTTCTTCACAAGCAAATGACAATGGAGAGGAGAATCTTTGGTATGATATTTCTTTAAAAGAGGGGAATTATTGGTCAAATTCCAGAAAAGGAAAGGAGTATTCAATTGATGGTACCGCAGAGAATATAGACCCTTATCCTTTATCATCTCCAATAGTACCGTTTCTAACAACTTCGGAAACAATTCATTCAGAGATTTTCACTATTTTTCTTTCTCTTTCATTATTCTCAATTAGTTCATACTTAAGTTATATGAGAAAGAAAAAACAAAAATGAAAAGGTTAAATCTTTATTTATTTTTTATTAAGAGCGTACTGATAAACTTGCTCCCAACGTTTTGCAGCATTCTTCCATGAAAAATCTTTATCCATTATTCTTCGCTGCAATTGTGTCCATTTCTCTGGTTCTTCTTTGTATAATTTAACAGCTCTTTCTACTGCTTTGAAGAATTCATCTGCATCCATTGATTCAAAAACAAATCCAGATCCATCTCCTGTCTCGTTATCATAATCTTCAACAGTATCAGATAATCCACCTGTATTTCTGACAATGGGAACAGCTCCATAAAGCATTGAATACATTTGATTTAAACCACAGGGTTCATATGCACTAGGCATTAGGAACATATCTGATGCAGCTTCTATTTGATGAGCTAGAACGTTATCAAACATTATATTGATAGAACAATCTTCAGGATATTTCTCTTCCTTTTCTTTGAATTTCTTTTCCAGTTTTGGATCTCCTGTACCTAGGAGAATAATCTGAATCTTGAGATTCATCATATCATCGAATTTTTCGAGAATTAAGTCCAAACCTTTTTGTGTGGCAAGTCTTGAAATAATACCTAAGACTGGTTCTTTTGAAAGATTAAGATTGAGTTTTTCTTGAAGATAACTCTTATTTTCAGCTTTCTTATCCAAATTTTTTGAATCATATTTCTTAACTAATAATTTATCATTCTTTGGGTTCCAAACAGTTAAATCAATTCCATGGACAATCCCAAAAAGATCTTCTTTTCGTTCTTTTATGTACTCTTCTAATCCATAACCAAATTCCTTAGTTTGAATCTCTTCTGAATACTTCGAACTAACTGTTGTAACGGCATCAGCATAAACTACAGCAGCTTTCATAAAATTAACTTGATCGTAGAAACCTAACAGTTCCTCACTGAAGTAAATTTCTGGGATTTGAGCATCTACAATGTCTTCTAGAGGGTATATACCTTGATAACCTATATTGTGGATTGTAAAAACAGATTTTGTTTTTCTAAATAGATCAATCTCTCTATATTCAGTTTTAAGATAAAATGGTAAAAGACCTGTATGCCAGTCATTTACATGGATGATATCTGGAGAAAATTTTAACCACTTCAGAGCTTCGAAGACTGCTTTTGAAAAAGTGATGAACCTATATGCGCTATCTGGATAATCCTCGCCTGTTTCATCACCGTAAATTCCATCCCTGTATAAGTAAGAATTCTTAATAAAGTAAATTGGAACTTTGGAGTGAGGTATAAAAGAAACATAGAGATCAAACAATTCTGTTTTTTCACCTATAGTAACTGTTAGATTTTTCTTTACAATCTGTAATCTGAATTTTTTAGCGTCAATCATTTTATAGAGTGGAGAAATAATTAATATTCGGTGTTTTAGTCCTTGCATTGCTTTAGGAAATGCAGAGGAGACATCTCCTAAACCGCCTGTTTTTGAAAATGGTGCTACTTCAGCTGATATGAATGCTATCTTCATTTTGAACCTCTATTACTGCTATAATGTCTACTATCCTTTGAATGATGTCATTGGATAGATTAAAAATTATTTGTTTTGACTTATTTGGTAAAACTTCAATCATTTTTAACAAAGTTTCCCTTTGAAGTTGTAATCCTAAAAGGATTAATTCAGAAGCCCACCAATCTCTGGAAGCCCACCAGAATTGGCAAGAATAATGAGATGCTTGATAATCATCAAACCAATCACCACTGTTGATAAACTCTCTTACTCTCTCTAATAATTGAATATGGCTCTGTTGCAATTGATGAATTGGATTGAGGGGATGACTCCATAAAGGGAAAGGATTTGATTCTTCGAGATCCTTGTCACTAGTTGACCAAGTAGTTGTATTAAATGTTTCAATAAAAACATCATTTGGAAATTTCCTTAAACTCAAAGTAAGTGTAGATGTCTCGATTTTTTCACAAATTTCGAAAAAGAACTTATAGTAATTTTCATGATGCTCACCAAATGTTTCCAAATCCATTGCTAGAACTATGGGGTAGTTTGTTAAACTATATGTTTTCTCCATATCTTCAATAACTTCTTCAAGTTCTTGATTATAGAAATCAAATGATATTTTATTGCTTATCTTTTTGTTTCTCTTAAGTACAAGAATATTCCTTCCGTTCTCTAGTTCATAAATTCCACCAAAAGGATGGTAACTGATATTATCAGGAGCAACTAAAATCTCATATCCTTCCTTAATAATTTGTGGAATAAGATCCATTGAAATTGCAAGTTCAGGTGGGAAAAAAACGCCGGTATTTACACCTAAAATATTATGGACAGTTTCTTTCTGTTTCTTGATTTGATAACGCTGATCTTGAGGTGATAAAAGAGGCAGTATTGGATGATAAAAAGCTGAACCCATTATTTCAACTTGATTTGCTTGAATTGCTTTTTCCAATAATTCCAAGACTTCAGGATATTTTATTGCTAGTTTTTCTAAAAGACACCCAGTTATATTTAAATTGATTTTAATTTCAGGTTTTTTAACAAGTAATTTTAGGAATGGGAGATAACAATTGTTTATTATTCTTTTTAGTATTTTTTCATCTTGAGTAACTGGTTGGTAAGCATGGAGAACAAAAACTACTGGAACTTTTTTCTTGGTATTCATGTATAAACTCTCCTAATTTAAAAGTGAAGTTTTTCTATTCTTCTTTCATAATTTTTGCTACATCCTCTGGAAACATAGTCGCAATTCTGTATGTTTCCATTATTTCAGCTCCTCCTATTCTTTGGATTGGGATGATATCTATTAGCATATGCATGTCAGAATTGTAACCAACATTTTCTTGTCTGAAAAGAATGTTCCGATCTTGTAATAGATTCATACTAGGATGAGCCATCTTTACGAATTTATCTAGAGCTTTATTAGCTACTACAAGAGCTTCAGCTAAATCATAAATTTGTTTTTCATCAAGTTCATAGAATTTTGACGTATGCTTCTTAGGTATTAATCTTAACTGTCCATCTCGCTCTGGAGCAAAAGCTGTGAGAAGTATCCATCCTTCATTCTCGAAAACGATCCTTTCTTCAACTATAAGCTCTTGTTCAATTGGATCTTTTAATTTCTCTCTATTCTTTACTAACTCACAAGCTAAACAATAGTTTTCATTTTCCATCTTTTTTTTATGAAATCCTGGCACACTTAAAAATCCAAGAGAAGTCCAGCCATGTCCAATATCATTTGCATATATGTAAGTCTGTGAATGAAGATGACAAATACTAGCGCCTGCTTCTTCTCCAATATTAAAGAAATGCAGTGTTGTTAATCTATTCGTATTATATTTCTCTTTTAGAACTTGTATGCTGTTTTTTTGTGCTATCTGTGTTGTGAGTAATAGATCTACAGTTTCTCTAATTGAAGTTTCTGAAAGCGTATCATAATGATTTGTAATAAGGTGAACAATACCAATTCCAACACTTTTATCCTGTACTAAATCAAGTGATTGTGTATGTTCATATAGAACTCGAGCCATTGGTGTGAATAGGTTAACTATTGAAATTGCAGAATACTTACATAAATTGGTTTTCTCTGATTTGACGCTTAATGGGTGTTTACCAACTTGCTTACCTAATGAAAGTACAACTGCAGGTAAATCTCCTCTAATAATCTTACAGAATGAATCATCTGCAGGACTAGAAATCTCAGTATTCTCCTGATTATTTTCTCTATGTTCAAAAGGTCGAATTCCTCTTAAAGGAGAAAATTGTGTAATATGCCCAACTTTAGTTCCAAACTCATTGATTATAGTTCGAAAAGGATCGAATCTTTCTAAAGGCATGTTCTCTTTGTCTTTGTATATCCCCCAGTATCCTTCAGGTATGTCCAAATAATTTCACCTCTAACAAGCACATTGCTTTATACAGTCTTCTTAAAACTGTTGGTATGACTCATTTAGAATAGCGTTTGGATAGATCTTTTAGATTCCAAGATCAAATGAATACACTGGGAAAAACCGATGTCATCGAAAGAAGTATTCTATACTGATTAGATAATGTTTTTAAACCTAAATAGTAGAGAAGATGTATCAAACAATTGTGACTACTATGATTAGTGACCATCACATATTGGATCCTATTCTCTTCAAAGAAATGATGATAAGAAGCGAAAAAAGTATTGAAATAGAAAAAGAAAATATCAATGCAATTAATGTTTTTCCAATACCAGATGGTGATACAGGAAGTAATATGTTTTTCACACTAAAAGCTATTGTTAACGAAGTTAGGGAAGTAACAGAGTTAACTGGAGATGCAATTTTACAGGCAATCAGCAAAGGAAGCTTCATTGGAGCTAAAGGAAATTCAGGTGTTATCTATTCTCAATTTTTAATAGGGGTAGTTGAACATCTCGAAAAAGCTGAAATCATTACTCCTCAAGTTTTCAGTGAGGCTTTGATTGAAGGAACCGATTTTGCATATGATTCTGTTCTCAATCCTACTGAAGGAACAATTCTTACTGTTATGAAAGAAGTAACGGAAAAAGCTAAATCAATAATCTTAGGGAACCCTGAAATTGAATGGATAGAGTATATGGAAATACTTGTAGAAATAGCTTTTGACTGCCTTGAAAGGACAACAGAAATGCTAGATGTACTCAAAGAAGCAAATGTTGTAGATGCAGGAGCGAAAGGATTCGTTTTGATATTTGAATCTTGGAAGGATATCATACTAGCTCGATAATTTATTTTCAAGTGAGTGAAAGAATTGTTCATTGTAATCAGTGGACCAATCGGAATTGGAAAATCCACATTACTGAAAAATCTTGCTAAAAGATTAGCGGAAACAAACCAAATAGGTGGGATTATTACTTTAGGTCAAGAAACAAAGAGATTCGTGGATCTTAAAACTCAAAAAACATCTTATTTTAAAGAAGAGAAGGATAAAAAAGGTATTCAAATTGGTAAATATTTCATAGCTGATAGAGCTTTGAAATTTGCAGCTAAAACGCTAGAAACAGCCTCTGATTATGATATTGTATTTATTGATGAAATTGGAAGACTTGAAGTAAAAAAAAGAGGGCTGTATAAATCAATTTTCAAACTGTTGAAATCGATTAACAAAGAAGGAAAAATCGTTATTTTTGGAGTAAGGCAAGAGGTTGTTCATCAATTATCAAGGCTATTCTCAATTCATCCAAATAAAACATGGTTTTTAACAAAACAACCTTCTGAGGATTTCTTAATCAAAGTTACAGAATTTATAATAAAAGCTTTAATGAGGGAGGGAGGGTTGTGAGCTGAAGAATATTTAGTAGCTCACAACCAAGGATTATAAAGCACAAACTTATTTAAAATCTTCGATTTGGGAATTTGATGTTCAAAATCAAGATTTTTTTACTGAGAAATTATGGTGTTTTTATCTACATCTTTACAGTCAACTAAAGCAGTTAACACTTATGGAATAGCAAATATAACTAAAACTCCTCAAAGCCTGGAACAAGGCAAGAATATGATCTTTTCTGTCGGATTTGAAGATGCATCATTATATATTTTAGTAAAATTATTAGTTTGTCAAATAGAACCAGTATACAGATGTGATGCTTTTCCCACAATTATGCAAAACACAATTGATGATATTTTCTCTGCAGATTATCTAATCCAGTTCGATGTTGGTATAGTCGTAGGTTTCACTATAATGATATCTTTTGAAAATTTCACACAATATCATCTACATGAAACCTCAGAATTTTTAGGTTTAGAGTTTGTGAACCTGTAGCAAGATCATTCTATATTGCAGCTGGGACAGTACTCAGTACTGAAGATACTTCAAGTATAAGTTACTTCTTAGTTGGTGTATCTGTTCTAGTATAAACAATAGCAATTACAAGATGAAAACGATAACTAAGTTAGTATGAACTTGGATGAATCTTCAAGCAATGAGCAAAACAATAAGTGTAATTTTTGCAAACTGAATCTTGAGAAAGAAAGTAAAAACGATGTTATTGAGCTAAAATGCTGTGGAATGAAAGTTCATAAGAAGGAAATTTTCCAATGGTATCTGTAAAAACCATTCTGTCCTAGTTGCTTAAAAGAGGATGCAAAATCGAAGAAGAAAAAAATGGATTGGGGAAAGAAACAAAAGAAGAAATGAAGAATCTATAAATCTACTGCTTCTAAAGAATGTCTAAAAATAACGTATGTTTTCTAATTTCGAATTCATTCATCTAATTGTGGTTAAAAAATGAATAACGAAGATATGTTTGTACTCACTAAAGGACAGAGAAAAGCTATAAAAGAGCTGCTAGATAAGGGTAGAAGAGATGTTCCAACTTTTCTAGAAGAAGGAGCGAGTGAAATTCAATATGTGCCAATTGACGATGGAGAGCTGAGAGTTTTTCATCATAAACCTGAGAAACAGACAACGAAAAGACCAATCGTTTTCATCCCAGGCTATGTTGCAGCACCTAGTATCTGGGTAGATTTTCATATTCCTCATCAAGATTTTGGAGAATATTATTACTTAGAGACAAGAGAAAAGAGATCTAGTAAAATCAAAAGAACAAGACAAACAACCATGACGATAAATAGAACTGCTTATGATGTAGGTGTAGAAATAAAAAATCTTGGACTTGCTAACAAAGATTATGTTCTAGCGAGTTCTAGTTATGGAGGTGCAGTTATTCTTGATGGTTTAATCAATAAGTATTTTGACCCTCCAACCACTTTCGTTCATGGTCCTATAGTCAAATGGATATGGGATAAGTCAATCAATGATGTGCTTCTTAGAATTGTTCCAATGTTCCTACTTAATGCCATAAGAATACCTATAGCTTACATCTTTACAGCTGGAATGAAAAACAAAATTAATAGAAGAAGAATGATTGAATTTGCTCGAGGTTTAGAACCTTGGAAATTCAAAAGATGCACACTTGAAAATAATAGGTTCAACATTTTTGAAGATTTGAAGAAAATCAAAAATGAAATATTCATAAATACAGGACCATTAGACAGATATCATCCCAGATTGGATTATTACAACTATGCTAAGGAGATACCTAGAGGAAGATTTCTCTTCATGAATACTGCAGATGAAGATAGACAATTATTAGCAGGAATAATTGGTACAGAGTTTATTAAAGTAGCAAAAAACGATGGATTACCTGAATCACTAAAACAATTTGAGATAAAAATCCAAAGATAGTGGAGTTTAATTACTTATCGTGCATAATCCGCCTAAAAGCTTATAACTACTTCTGCTTCCGTTTATTCAATTCTGTGGTTTGAAAGTGAGAGTATGGAATGTAAGAAAGTAGGATTGCTCTTAATTGTTCTAGTTGCATCTACAATTCTGATTAACGCAGATACAGAACCAGTTAGAAACTATTTCTTTACTTTGGAATTATATAGACATCCATGGGGTTCTCTTACTGAAGAAGCTAATCTTATTAGCCAATTTCTTAAAGAAATAGGTATAAATGTGGAAATTAAGAGCACTGCGGGTTGTTGCGGACTAAGGCACCCATGGGATTTTGATGAATGGGATATGTTTCTTTTTGAGTGTAAATCCTACGATGATTTCCTTGATATTAGAGAATGCTATCTAACTTCTGCCAACTATACATCTTCCTGGATTAATCTAGTAAAATTAGATAGATCTATCCCTTATCAAAATGAAAGTGAAAGGATGTTATTAGAAGGAGAAATATTGTTTGATTTTGAAGAAAGAGTACAATTGTATCATAAATGGCAAAATCTAGTAATGGATTATATTTTACCAGTTGTACCTTTATTTACAATGAGAACTCATGAAGCAGTATGGCCGAATACAAGAGGTTTCGATGCATCTTATGGTTTATTTGATTGTTTGCCATATATGAGTTTTGATGGCCTTCATGAAGGTCAAGAAAGTTTAGATGAATTTAATGTTGCAGTAACTGATAAATTTAGCTTAGATAAATATGTTGGTGGGTATGGACATAGTTTAATCAATGAACCTTTAATGCAAATCGGGCCAGATTTAATTCCTTTGAAAACAGGATTAATTCGAGATTGGGAGATGATTGATAACACTCACTTCAAATTCTCATTAAGAGATAATATTTTTTGGAACCCATCCTATAATATCACAGAAAATAACGATACAACAGTTCCAATAGAGAATCTCCCTATAATGACTGGTTTACAAGGAACTAACAGTACAGGTACTAACCAAAAAGTAACAGCTAAGGATGCAGTCTTTACCTTATTAACAATGGATAATCCACTTACTGACTTTTATCATATAACCAACCATAGAGATAATTGGTTATCTGATTGTTATGTTGATGAAGTTAATGAACTTGATTTTCATGTTATTATAGACAGATTTCCAGAAACTCCAGAGAAAGATATTTTTGCTGATTTTTGGTATAAATTTGATATACCTTTAATTCCTGAATTTTTCCTAAATTCAACAGAAAATGAGATTTCATTTACAAATGGTGGTATAAAATGTGTAGGATTATATGAGGGTATAGATATGACTCCTGAATGGAATTTATTTCTGCGTTATGGTTTTGGTTGTGGGAAATATATGAATTATTATGTTGAGGAGTTTGAATGGGGTGTGGAAGGTCATCGTCTGCTTGCTCAATTAAAGAGAAGTCCTTATTGGTTTGGAGTAGGAGCAATTGATGGGAGTGAAGGATTAGAACCTTTTGTAGAAGATTTCAATATTCACATAAAAGGAACATTGGATGAACAATTTGAATACATGAAAATGGGAAAATTAGATTATCATGATATTACAAATTTCATTTCAGAAATCAAAGATGCATGTATGATGGTATGTCCCTATGAAATTCAATCAACCTTAATGAATCATATGAGTTTGCTTGCTTTCAACCTCCAACGAGATTTCATTGGAGGTTTGAATAATTCTATTTGGATTGAAGAGAGAGGAAAAACGAACTATACTAAAGCATGTGCAGTAAGGAAAGCAATATGTTATGCTATTGATAGAGAAGAAATAAATCAAGTATGTAATGAAGGTAGATATTTAATCTCTCATAGCTGCTTAGCTCCAAGTTTTGGTGCCTACTACAATTGGGACGTTAAGAGATACCAATACAACTTAGATTTAGCATGGCAATGGATGGAAGCTGCAGGTTACAAACAAAAAGATCTCAGAGTTGGTTCAAGTTTAGGAGATTTTATTGGAACTATTATAACTGGATTTATAGCAATAACCTTGATTTCCAAACTAATAAGAAAAAAAGCTAAAAAAAGTTATTAAGCAAATAAAATTTTGAGATCAAGAAAAATTGTTCAACAAGCCAATACAAACAAGTTAGAGCAACTTTGCTCTCTGTTGGTGTACATGAGTATATCTATATGGAGAACAAATCGATTACAACTTTAGGTCAAGATCAAGCAATCAAAAGATGTAACATTATTAGAGATGAATTCGATTCAACTATCTATCCTAAAAACTATGAGTTGATGGAGATCCAAGTGGAACGCTAGGTGATATAGACGGAGATCCTAGAATTACTGTATTTTTAGCAGAAGCAGGAGGAGCTTATTACTCACCTACCAATGAAATTGGTGGTAGTCCATACTCCAATAACAGAGAAATGGTTTATGTTTACTCCTTAGCTGGTATCTATTATATTATTGGGGATGTGTGTCATGAAACCAATCACCTTTTTCTGTTTAATCAAGATCAGTATGAACCAACATTCGTAAGTGAAGGATTAGCAGAATTCTCAAAATATTTTGCTGGTTATTTGTCGAATTCTTCATTTCTACGTGGTGATATGACAGTAAATACAACAATGTCAACAACTTACTACTACACTTTTCCAACAGTATCATTAATATTCTTTGATGAAGATTTCGAAGCCTATGCCAGTTATGGTATATCCTATCTGTTCTTTTGTATATATCTGAAAAATATGGAATAGAAGTTATTAAAGATATGATTCCTAATGATTCTATGCAAGGCCCTAAAGCTATAGAAAACTCTCTTTTAAATCACGGATATAATATCAGTTTCAATGAGTTGTTCCTAGATATTATCACAGCTTGTTCTTTAGATGAGCTAGGCATCTATGATAACTTATATGGTTTCGTAAATGCAGACTTTCAAATCTTTAGACATCGAACTGTAACCAGATATCCGAAAACTTTCACTGATATAAAGCACCGATTTTATGATGTTGAATTAAAAGAATTATATTATTTACTAAATGAGTTTACTCTGATAGTAGAAACACCAGAAATTTCAACTAGATCCTTAGGGACTATAATAATTATTCATGATGAAAATGGGTGGACTGTTGAACAATTAATACTTCTTGGTACTGGATCAAAGGAATACTTACACTGCACTGGACAGAATATTGATGAAGCTTATGTTATAACTAGCTTACTCAAAGAAGGAATAACTTTCGCACCTAGCAGTTTTTCAGCAAGTCCATTCAGTTTACTAAATCTCTCAATTGTTCCAGAACATCAAAAACCTGCACGAACAAATAGCTATACAATTCTTACAATTGCTACAACATTATTATTAATGTGTAATTTAGTTATAATGATCAAAAAGAAAAGAAAATAAGAAGAGAGTAAGATTACTCTTTCTTTAAGATTTTTATTTAAACTATTGATTAGATTCTATTAATATTCTCAAGCTCTAGACTCTCTGAATTGTGAAATTTGTAGGTTAAAATCTTGTTTTTTAAATTGTTATTAATTCTGTAACCATGAGAGTATTTTTTCTTTGAATCTTGAAAAATCAGAATCTATCAACTTTAAACTCTCAAAAAGAATTTCTGGATCAACTATTCCATACTGATGAACTAGTAAATTTCTCATTTTTACAATTTTAATGAAATCATCTGATTCATCCTCTCCGATGACACCGATGTTAACTAGTTTCTTAATGCAATCAGAATATGTTGATGGAGGAGTTTCACTTGAATGAGCTACGATATGTGTACAAATATCTAACATTAATTGTGAGATAACTTCAAAAATCCTTTCAGATTGCAATTGAAGTGAAAAATCTTCTAAAAACTCTTCCTTAGAGACTTCAATTATTTTTCTAAGCCTCTCAATGTATTTTTTACTATAAGCTAATTTTTCTTTAAGCAAATTAGAATTGACTGTCAATGTTTCACCCTTCAACTGCTTGATTTAGATAATTTTGATACCAGATTTTATGATCATAATAAAATTTCAAGAGATTTTCTATATACATAATTCTTCTATCTTGAGATTCTTCAAAGAGTAAGATACCTTCTTTGATTGCTTGAAATTGAACATGTAAAGGAATACGTTCTAGAATACTGATTTCTATCTTTTCCAGCTTTGTAACTTCACTAGCTTTTCTTGAAAAATCACTCATAAGATTAAGCAGTTCTTCTGTAGTTATGGTATTAAGAAACGGTAAAGAAACAAAAATATCTATATCACTAAGCACACTTTGCTGACCTCTAGCATACGATCCACTAAGATATGCAAAAGATACACCATAATCATTAAATAAAGGTGTCATCTGGTGCTTTAAAGTCTCATTAAATACTGTGATATGTTTCTCTTGGTTAATATTTGTCATATTCTTGTGAAAAGAATAAAATAATCATACATAATGGTTTCTATTTAGTTAGAAAAAGAAAAGAACTCTGATCTTCTAAATTACAAGCTAATGTGAAAATCATATGAACTTCCAATTTTGAAGCAAAAAATAAAAGAAAAATAAGAAGAGAGTAAGATTACTCGTTCTTTAAGATTTTTTGAATAACATTCTTAGATTTAGAAAAATTGATAATTATACAGATACAGATATCTGGAGTAGCTACACTTAACGAAGATTGTGCATTTAGCTTGGTGTGTTCGTTCTCTAATTTAGTATCTCAAAGAATATTCTCAAAGCTAGATTAACAAACTCATCATCTTCACCAAAATAGCTAGGGAAGATAATCTGATAGTTCATTAAGAGTCCTACCACTCTTAGAATTGTTTCTCGCTTTTCTACTACCTTGTTTAAACTATCAGTTCGAGTTTTTCCTGCTTTCATCACAACTTCAGATAGTATCCCCATTGCTTGCTGTAATCCATCTGTATTTTGATATTTCTTAACGAATTTCATGTATTCATCTGGATCAGCTAACATCTCACTCTGAATAGCTGTGAGAAAATATCGGTCTGTTCTACGAAGTTCTATAATTTTCTTGAAGAACCAGCGAAGAGTTTCTTCAAGGTTCATACTCTTCTCGAGTATTTTCTCTACTCCTAATTCTTTATTAAACTCCTCTACAAATCCCTCAACCTTATGTGACATAATCTCAGCAAGGATGTCAGCTTTCCCTTTTGGAAAATGATAATAAAGCGTTCCTACACTCACTTTTGCAATATACGCTACTTCATTGATATTTAGGTTGAAGTAACCTTTCTTTTCAATCATCTTCTGAGCTGTTTCAACAATCGATTGTTTTGCTTTAGATTTTTTCATCTCTGATATTGTAAAGTTTTGCTACTAATATAAATGATTCGAATTCGTTTCGTATTCGAAAGCTTAATAAATCTCCATGTCAAAAATAATATGAATTCGAATCGAAATCGAATAAATATAGTGAAATAAAATGGCAAATGATTACGATTGGATTGATTTACATCATCATCTCCTGCCGAGTTTTTATGTAAAAACCCTTGCAGAGAAAGGTATAACCGAGCTCTCAGGAGTGCCTATTCCCACATACAATCCTGAGGAATGCCTGAAGGATATGGACAAATTGGGAATTGACAAAGCGATTCTTTCAATCCCCGCCTCTGGATTACACATCAAGGACAACGAGTTCTTTCGAAATCTAGCCAGAAAAACAAACACTTTTCTCGCAGAGATGATAAGGAAACATCCAACTCGTTTTGGTGCGCTAGCATCTATACCTCTACCCAGCATAGATGGAGCATTTGAGGAGCTTGAGTATGCAATGGATGAGCTTCATCTTGATGGTGTGGTTCTGCTATCAAATTCTGATGGGATGTATTTAGGAGATCCAGAACTTGAAGAATTCTTTACAGAGTTGAATCGACGCAAGGTAGTGGTATTTATTCATCCTGATGATCCACCATTCGCAGAAATGAGGAAACCGGATATCCCAGTTGTCCTCATAGAGTGGCCTTTTGACACTACTCGAGCAGTTGCGAATATGGTATATAGTGGAGTACTTCATAGGAATCCAAAAATCAGGTTCATACTTCCACATGGAGGAGGAGCGGTTCCATATCTTGCTTGGAGAATCAGTATATTGGATTACCGACAACGTGATAAAGTTAAGATATTGCAATCACTTTATGACCTGATAATTCGAAAGCAGGGACCAGCAACAGGATTACGACTCTTGAAGAATATGTATTATGACACAACTGCTGTAACAGCTCCTAGCTCTCTGAGAACCCTCAAGGAACTCTTGGATCCGTCTCACATTGTACTAGGGACAGACTTAGGTGCAGCTCCAAGGTTGATGGGCACTCTTGTATTAAGGGACTTGAAATCCTTCTATGATTTTGATGAAGAAACATTGAGGACTATAGCTCGAAAGGGTGCCTTAGAATTGTTCCCTAGATTAGCATCTGTTTGACATCTTAGAGAGAAATACTCTTTTCTTATGATTTTCTTAGATATCATAAGGTTCCATACTTTTTTTTTCCATAATCTTCTGAAATTCCACCGATTAGTTTATTAACAAAAACAATTGATTCTAAATGATATATTTGAGAAAAGCATTATCAAAACTAGTTTGTTTCATCTTGATTGTTTCCTTCATTTTCCCACTTAGGTTAGGACAAACCAAGATATCACCTAATCATTAAATAAAAGAATTCCAAAAAACAAGAGAATCCCTCCTAAAGCAAGAAAAACTGCACTTACTATTATTAAAGCTAGATATAGATTGTAGCTTATCGAATCAGATTCACATATTTTAAAATAACTAATAGCCTTACTCAAAGTAATAAACCAACTTGCTAAAGTTAAGGCTCCAACAGTAACAGTAGCAGTAGCAAGATTCCTATTAGCATGGGAAAATAGAATGATAAATGCTACAGAGAAAGATATTGAAATAGAAGTTAGTATAATTGAGAGTTTTTTCTGCTCTTTATTTACTCCCCATTTTCTTATATGATTTTTTTCGTTAATCACAAACGCTAGTTTCATTTTTAAATCTTAATAATTTTTCTGTATGAAGATGCATTAAAGTTGTTTTTTAGGTTTACATGCAGATTTTAAATGATCTAATCTATACTATGCTAAATTTTTTAAGCTACTGTATTTGAAATTATACAATTATTTAACTTCATGATTGAAATGTTTGGGACCAAATGTTCAAATTGTAATAAGAAGATGAAAGTGTTTAAAACTTCATGTAAATATTGTGGAGAAGAATTACCATACAATATACAAACTGAAATAAAAAATAGAATTATCTTTATTGCAACAATAGTCATAATAATTGACATATTAGTGGTAATTTCTGTAATCTCTTCGAATTACGCATATCGCGAAAATAATCTATCTCTATTAGTAAATGCATTAATTTTCACATTTTTACTAAGTTTTGCTAGTCCCATTACTTTTGTTCTTGGCTTATTTGATCTATGGATAGGATTAAAGCCAAAACAAGTGAAAATGAGTAAAGGATTAAGTCAAGAAAAATCAGACTTATTAGTTTATACAGGAATGATTTTGACAGGAATTTCTTTTTTGATTATACTTCTATTAATCCCTTATTTTAAAATAGTTAAACCCTTCTTAGATATGTAAAGAAATGGAAATTTTAAAAAAAAGTTAAAAAAGGAATTACTCTTTCCTTTAGTTTTTTCAATATCTTAAGAATAATTCTTTTAAATAAGCTTCAAAAACAAGACATAGTAAAAATAGAGTCATAGAGTTGTTAAAATAGATGCCTGAAGGACCTGAAGTTGAGTGTACAAAACTTTCATTACAACCTATAATTGGGAAATTTATTAAAAAAATTCAATTTACAAGTCTTTCTCAGAAATATCCTAAATATCAAAACAAGCAAGTTGATTTTGATTTTTTTTCAGGAAAACGATTAGAGAGAATTGAAAGAAAAGGAAAATTTCTGATTTGGGTTTTTAATTTCGGAAAAATCATCCTAAATCATCTGGGAATGTCTGGGAAATGGTTATTCGTAGAAGAAAAACAAGAATTACCTTCACATATAAAAATTATTATCCATTTTGAAGATTTTGAAAAACTAGCTGTTTTTGATGATGTTAGAAATTTTGGTCAATTTCGAATCTTTGAATCATACGATCAAGTACTCCAGTACAATCCGATTAAGAAAATAGGTGTAGATGGTTTAGCTTTACCTTTTCCAATGGAAGATTTTCTTATAAATCTAAATAAATCGAATTACAAAAACAGAGAAATAGGAGATATATTACTTGATCAAAACCTTGTTGCTGGATTAGGGAATATATATAGATCAGAATCTCTCTTTCGAGCAGGAATAAAACCTACAAGATTGGTTAAATCTCTTAATATTAAAACGAAAAGAAACCTTGGCTATGCAATTTCTGAAACACTGCAGCAAGCTCTGGAATGTCAGGGTAGCACTTTCAACATTCAACCATTTGAAACTCCTCTAGGATTAGGATCTGCACAAAATTGGCATAAGGTCTATGATAAAGAAAACCAATTATGTCAAATATGTGAAGCAGAAATAAGAGCAATTAAAAGAAATGGAAGAAGAATTTTCTTCTGCCCAAACTGTCAAAAATAGTATATTGATTCTTGTGAAAAATAGAATATTAACAATAAAAGAAAAAGAGAGTAAAATTTACTCTTTCTTTAAGATTTTTTGAATTACTAACCTGAAAATTATTTTATATTGGGTTTCTCATTATTTGAATTCGTTCCATCCTTCTTAAAGAATAGAAAACATCCTATACCTATAATAAGCAAGCACAGTATCATAAACACGACCATCCACTGCCACCAAAGGTATTCATTTGCCCAACATAGACAAACAGCTGCAACTGATGAAGTCATAAGAAACGCAATTGGAGCTGTCTTTCGAATAACTTCACCTTCAATACCAACTTTATCTATTACTGCCGCAGCATTTTGAATTTTAGCTGGAGATAGAACAGAAGCTAGACCTCCTCCAATTCCATTTGCTGTTCCTAGTACTAGCGCATTAATTCCTATTGATTGAGCAGTAATTGTATGATAATTAGTAAACATAGCAATGGAAGATGTTTCGGATCCACTAATGAAACCTCCAAACAGTCCTACAAATGGCACAATTAAAGGATACCATTTTCCAAAAACTCGAAAAGAAGCATCGGCTAAAATCCTTATTATATTAGTGCTTGAATCTTCAACAGTTTTCCAATTAGTAGGAATAGAAACTACTCCTGAATTAATCATAATAAAAGCAATCGCAAAAAATATAGCAGCAGCAAGTACTGGACGGATAGAACGTTTTCCCCATACTTTTATTGTGCTTTTTAATTTGTTTCTTTTCCAACCTAAAACTGGTATTGAACATAAAGTTGCTACAAGTACCCAAAAATAAGCCTGCGAGAATATAGAAGTAGTTACAGGAGTTCCACCGATGTAAATCGGTAGTGGAACATCATTTTTTAGGAAATCATAAATTTGAGGGATAAGATTGGTTATTACAGATAATAAAATTAGCAATAGCCAAGGAAAAAGAGCTTTCCACAAAGGCATTGATTTATCTATTTCCCTTTCTTCTTCTGTCAAAACTGAGGAATCGATAATCTTTATCTTCTTCAGATATGCAACTAGTATTAATACACAAGCAGTAACAGCTCCAGAAATTACACCTGTCAGTGTAACTATTCCTAGATGATTACTGATGATAGCAGTTCCTCCAGCAGCAATCCCACCTATTAGACTAAAGGTTAATCCATCTTTACTGAAAAGAAGCTTCTTTCCACCAGCTAACCAAAGCATACCAAGTGCAATACCTGTTGTAACTAAAGGCATGTAGTATGAAAAAGCTATTCCTGCTGTCTGTAAATCTATCCCCATGAATTGAGCAAAAACAACAGCAGGAACAGCAAGTAAAGCATAAGTACAAAGAGGATCATAACCAATGGAGGGTAAAGCAACAGCAGCAAAAGCTGAGTAACCCATAGCTGCTAAAACAGGAGGAAGCATTGTTACAGGAGTTGCTCCAATTGAAACTAAGAAAGTTCCGAGAGCTAAATTAATGAACATAATTTGAAATGGTTTGTTTCCACCTCCAATCTTTTTGAAAGAAACGATGATTTTAGCTAAGGATCCTGTTTTTTGTTGATAAGTAATCATAAGGATAGAAGTAAGGACCATTAGAGAAATAGGAAATGAGTTAATTATTCCAGCAATAGATGATAGAAAAGCAACCTTCCAATGAGTTTGAAAGTAAAAAATACCAACAATTAAGATGATAACAAACATGATTACTCCAGTTGTATCAGCTTTTAATTTAAAACCAATAAGTAAAACGATTCCTAAAATGAAAGGAAGAAGTATGAGGAGAATATCAATGGTTATACTCATTGGTTCAAAAACCAGAGATGGGAATAAAAGATTTCCTCAAAGAAGATAATATTGTTCATAAGAATAAAGAGTCAAATAAAGAAAAGAAGAAGAGAGTAGAATTACTCTTTCTTTAATAGTTTTTGAATGATGTTCTTAGATCTTACGAGTTTGATAACAATCCAAAGACAGATAGCTAAAGCTGCTACGGAAACTAGAACAACAATAAGAACCCAAATCTCAGTGTTCAAGACACCAGATAATCCGGATGTTACACCAGTTACACTATCAACACCAAACCATGCATCGGGGAATAAACCTTCACCAAAGTTGATTTTGGCTAATAAACCCATGAAGATAGAAGCTGTTAATGACATAACAACTAGTAATGTGTTAATACTTGGTCCTGCAGTATCTTTGAATGGATCACCAACAGTGTCACCAGTAATAGATGCTTTGTGGGCTTCAGTTCCCTTTCCGCCTAGATTGCCGTCTTCGATGAATTTTTTGGCATTATCCCATGCTCCACCAGAGTTAGCCATCATGATTGCGAACACGAATCCTGACAGAATAGCTCCTGCTAAGAATGCTCCTAGAGCTGCTACACCGAACACTATTCCTACCATTATTGGAACAAGAATAGATATCACACTTGGTAGTACTAATTCTCTTAATGCCCCTCTTGTAGCAATAGCTATTGTACTATTGAAATCAGCTGGTTCAGTACCTTCCAAGATACCTGGATTTTCTTCGAATTGTCTCCTAATCTCTAAGACCATTTTTGCAGCGTTTCTTTGAACTGCTACAATTAGTAGTGCTGAAAACAATGCTGGAACTACAACACCGAAGAATGCACCAATCAAGACTTTGACATTCAAAATATCTATCCTGGCAATTCCTGCTTCATGTACGAATGAGAACAGCAACGCTAGTACTGCTAGATTAGCTGCACCGATAGCGAATCCTTTAGTGATTGCTTTAGCGGTATTTCCTGCTGAATCTAGAGCATCAGCTTTACGAATGATATCCTCTCCTAGTCCACCTTGTTCAGCAATAGCTCGTGAATTATCGACAATTGGTCCATAAGCATCATTGGATACTATTGTTCCAACTATTGCTAGCATACCAACTGCTGCCATAGCTACTCCAAAAACACCATCAAGTAAGAAGGATACTGCCATAGCTACAATTATTCCAATAGAAGGAAGTACTACACTCATTAACCCATAGGAAAATCCTGATAGGATAACAACTGCATGCCCTTCTTGTGCTGCCTCAGCAATACTTCTTGTTGGCTTCTTATCATCTCTTGTGTAGTAGTCACTTGTCCAACCAATAACTATTCCTGCTAACAGTCCAAGAACTACTGCAATGTAATCTTTCCAATATTGCCAGATTGCAGCACCACGATCAACCACTGTATCAGGAATAGAAGCAATCATGATTCCTATGATAACAGCTGCAAAAAGTGCAAAAAGTCCAGTAGCAAGATAAGTTCCAAGATTCAAAGATTTACCTGGATTGTCTCCACCGAAGTATTTGATTAGGAATATACCAATCAGTGAAGCAATCAAACCAGCTGCTGATAGAAGTATTGGTAAAATAACGAAATCAGCTTCAGCTCCAGTTGCACCAAATATAACAGCTAATATCATCGCTGCGACGATGGATGCAACATAAGAGTCTAGAAGATCAGATCCCATACCTGCAATATCCCCGACGTTATCGCCGACGTTGTCGGCTATAGTTGCTGGATTTCTAACATCATCTTCTGGTAAATTGTATTCAGCTTTACCTACTAGATCTGCACCCACATCTGCGGTCTTGGTATAAATTCCACCTCCACATTTCATGAATAAAGCAATTCCAGATGCTCCAAAGCTGAACCCTAGAACAATTTGGGTTGCTTGAGCCGGATCTGCTGCAAAAATCCAATAGATTCCACCAACACCTATTAATGCAACACCTACTACTGCTAGACCCATAACGGATCCACCAAAGAAAGCGATATCAAATCCTTGTTTGATACCTTTTGTTACTCCTTGTGCTGCTCTTGTGTTGGTCTTTACTCCAACTATTAATCCTAACCATCCTGCAAACATTGAAGCTCCTGAACCAATAAGGTAAGCAATAGCTTGTTGCCAATTAAGGATTCCAGCAGTTACTGGTACTGCTCCTCCTGTCATCTTTGTTGGTAAGAATAATAGTATCACTATGAAAAGTACGAAAACAAATACTCCTAATACCAAATATTGGACTTTGAGGAAGCTTTTCGCACCTGTTTCTATATATCCTGAGACCTCAATCATCTTTTCATTTCCACGATCTTCTCTCATTACAATTATTGTAAAATAGATCGCTGCTACGATTGAAAGTACACCAGTCAATAATGCAATTAGTAATAATAGATTACCCATAATATTCACTTTTTATTTTTTTGCTATTTTTGAGTTTTGGCGTATTATTTAAGATTTGTGAAGAGTAGTTAAATGATACTAAATCGACTCATCTGTGGGCATGATATCTAATGTTCTTTGTTCTTTTCTTCTAAACACACCTGCTCTCCAGTCTTTTGTTACCAATACTATTGTCATAATAAATGCCATAGAAGCTAAAGCTAACAAGAAAACAAAAGCCCAGATATGAGTTGATTTATCAAGAATACTACCGAAAGCCCATGGAAAGACTCCAGCTATTGAACTTGGAATTGCAAAGAGAAAACCTAATGCTAAAGATCTTGATTTCTGGGGAACGTTTTCTGTCACATATTTTGTTCCAGCAGCTGCTGAGAAATATAGGAATGCTATGAAGACAAAGAACAGAACAATAGCGCCTGATCCTGAAACTACGTTACCTAAAGTTACTAAAAATATAAGCATAATAACTGCTCCAGTAGTTGAAATAAACATGGTTAAACTTGTAGCAATTTTGTCACTCGTAAACCCACCTGCAATCGAAGTTAAACCGCCAATAACCAGTATCACTGTGGTAATCCATCCTGCTTCAAATAGACTGAAATTGTAATAATCTACGAAAATTATTGATAGGAATTGATTCGTGACTCTGAAAATCCCAGTTCTAAATACTGAATAGAATAAGCAAACTACTATGAAAAATGTTAGGACAACTAATAATTCCTTTTTGAACCATCGGTTGATTTTTCCTTCCATATTCATTGACTTACTATCTTGAATTTCTTTCAGTTCTTCTTCTGATCTTCGATACTCTATCATATAATGAAATATTGCGAACATCCCGATTGAGAGTGCTATAGCTATCACTCCGAATGCCTTAAAGAAATTCCTCCACCCTATCCAATTATTAAATACAACCACAAGAAAAGGAGTTATTGAGGTTCCCATCATTCCAAGTGCAGTATTAAATCCCATTGCCACTCCTTTTTTCTCTTCAAATAGATCAGCAATTGAAGCATAAGCAACTGGATGATAGAAGGATGCTCCAAAACCAACCATTAATGCTGAAATAATTAATCCTATGAAGTTGTAAGAATAGGCAACTATGAACATACTTCCTCCCATTAGCAGAATCCCTAGAGGAACATAGATATTCTTGCTTTCTAGCCATCTGTCCCCAGTGATTCCAACTACAACACTGCAGACTGCAAAAATTATTATCTGAGCGGTGCTAATCAATCCAATCTGAGCATTTGTCATTTCAATAAAATCTCTAACAATGAATAAAGAAGCTCCTAAAACGTAAGCGTAAAAGTGGTTAAGGAAATGACCAAAAATTAGAGCTGCTAAAGCAATAATAGGGAATCGACTTTTAACTTCTGGCATTAACGGAAAATAAAATGACTATGTTAAAAATCTTGTTGTAACGAGATAAACGAAACATAATTCTGGGTAATAATTAACTTTTTTAGAGACTATCTGAATCAGATAATTGTGAGTAAAGCTGAATACGTTTTCAAAATCACTCTTGTAGGAGATGGAGCTGTAGGTAAAACTTCTATAAGAAACCGTTACATGGGTTACGGCTTTTCTAGTTCACATCTGATGACTTTAGGGGCAGATTTCGCTGTTACTGAAAAAGAAATGGTACCAAATGAGATCTGGAAATTTCAAATCTGGGATGTAGCTGGTCAACCAATGTTTTCAGAGGTTCGACCTCGATTCTATAGAGGGAGTATGGGAGCTCTCTTAGTTTTTGATGTAACTGATAGAAATACTTTCAAGAATTGCACAATGTGGGTAAGAGAAGTGTATCAATACTGTGGAAAAGAAGCTATCCCGATTATTCTTCTAGCAAATAAAACGGATTTAAGAAATCGTAAAAGCGTAAATCTGAAGCAAGCTGAGAAATTCATAAGAATCTTGAACGAAGGAACTGCTAGTTTTGGTGTAACAAATCATCTGCTGGAAACAAGTGCAAAAACAGGTTTGAACATAGATACAGCTTTTGAAAAACTAGGAAAAGCAATTCGAGCAAGTTTCTAGCTACTCAAACAATAAGTTTTTCATAACGAAGAAAACAAGTTAGTTATTGTGGTCATAAAATGTTATTAAAAATCTTAGTACTAGGTGATTATGGTACCGGAAAATCAACAATTTTTAGTCAATTTCTAAAAAATATTCCTGAAGCGGAAAGAAAGCCATCAATTATGCTCGATTTGATAGAATTTAAAAGAAATATAGGCGGAAGAGAAGTCACAGTTAATCTTTATGACATACCAGGTAAAGAATTGACAAGTGACAAACGCTCTAAGCATTACAAGAACGCAACAGGAGCGATTATTATTTTTGATATAAGTCGTCCAGATTCATTTCGTCATGCTCCATTTTGGTTGGAGGAGCTGATGAATTATTCAGGTACTGGAAAAGTACCTATTTTATTAGTTGGTAACAAATCTGATTTAAGAGCAACAAGCCAAAGAACTCTTAATCCAATAGACCCACAAGAGTATATTTTTAGATTAAATAGAACTACAAGAGTCGATGGTATTGAAAATCATTATGTCGAGTTATCTGCAAAGAGTGGTAAAGGTTTAGTTGTTGCTATAGATCTGCTCGTAGAATCTATGATAAAAAATCACGATGCCAGAGCAAAATAATTCGGAAAAGTATTTAGGGAGAGAAAAAATCGACTCTTTATGGATTCATATGTCAGAAAGATTCGTGAAGAATCCCCTACATTAAATGAAATTGTTTTTCTTAATCATGCCTCTAGAGGACCTTTGCATGGAAGAACTTTGAAAGCTGCAAATCGTTATTTAGATAAATGGAAGTCCTACGATTTTTCTAAGAATAGAGAAGTTCGGTTAGGAGCTCGAGAAAAATTCGCTAAATTAATCAATGCTTCAAAAGAAGAAGTTACTTTCTCTCCAGATGTTACTCATGGTTCAAAACTTGTTACAAACATGATGCAATATGAGAAAGATAGCAATATTGTTTGTTTTTGGAATGATTATGCAGGACAAGTATATCAAGCGCTTTATCTCGAAAAAACAAGAAAAATTGAATATAGACCTGTTCAGGATAAAGATAATACTTTAGATCCAGAGTTTTTTGCGGAAAGGATTGATAAGAATACAGTCCTAGTTCTCTTATCACATGTTCAATGGTTGACAGGTTCCAGAGCTAATCTAGAAGAGATTTCAAAAATAGCCCATGAAAATGACGCTTACATTGTTGTAGATACAATTCAATCAACAGGAGCTTTAATCAATGATGTGAAAAAATGGAATGTTGATTTTCTGACTTGTGGAGTAGCAAAATGGTTGCTTGGACCAAGTCAAAGAGGATTTATCTATATGAAAAAAGAATTGATAAATGAGTTCTTTCCTCCATTTGCAGGATATTATGGAACAGATCCTGGTTCCCATGATGAACCTTATTGGGATGTCAAGAAGCTAGAGTATCAATCTTCTATTGAGAAATTTACAGACATAAATCCTGGAGATTTTCTCTATTGGATTGCTAGTGAAGGAATGCAGATAATTCTGGATTATGGCATAGAAAAAGTACAAGAAAGAATTTTCCAACTTACAGATTATCTTATCGAAGAGTTATCAAATTTGAAAGGAACCAAAATTGTCTCACCATTAGCAAAAGAAAACAGGTCTGGGATAATAAACTTAAGAGTAGAAAATAACATTGAGATAGTTAAGAAACTTAGAACTAAGCAAATTGTAACATCCAGTAGATTTGGTGGTATTAGAATAAGCCCTCATTTCTATAACACTAAAGAGGATTTGGATACGTTTGTATCAACTTTAGCTTCTTTGATTTAATCTCCGATTATACATATATTGAAACAGTGATATATATCCTTATGACTCTCAAAAAAAGTTTTTAAAGGTAATCAGAAACACTATTCTGAAGTGTGCGAGGCACCGAACATTAAAAGGTGTGGAAATGTCGAAGAATAGAAAGAAAGAAGTCGCTACAGAGGTTGTAGAAGAAGTATCTTGGCACAATATGAAAACTAAGGAAATATTGAAGAAACTAGGATCAGATGAGAAAGGATTATGGGACCGTGATGTTATATCTAAGCTCGAGATTCATGGACCAAACAAAATTACAATTACAGAAAAATTCAAGATTCTCAAAATGATTTTTGAGCAATTCACAGATTTTCTTGTACTTTTGCTTATTGCTGCTGGTTTTATTAGCTTGGGATTTGGTATCAAAAATACTTCTCCTGGACATTTAGGATCGGAAATCTATGACGCAATAGCAATATTTGCGATAGTTATTATCAATGCTATAATAGGCTTTGTTCAAAACTTTAGGTCCAATCAAGCCTTAGAGAAGTTGAAAGAATATTTCGAACAAGATGTTTTAGTAATTAGAGAAGGAAAAGAACAGATTATTCACGCAAGTGATCTTGTTCCAGGAGATATTGTTCTTTTGGAAGTAGGAGAAAAAATCCCTGCTGATTGTAGATTGTTTGAAGTTAATAATTTCAAAGTAGATGAAGCTCCACTTACAGGAGAATCACATCCAATTACCAAAAATCTGGATCTAGTACCTGCTAAAGCTAGAACCCATGATAAGAAAAATATGATTTTCAGTGGATGTACTTGCGTATATGGAAGAGGAAAAGCTATAGTTGTTTCAACTGGAATGAATACTGAAATGGGTAAAATAGCTGAATTGACGCAAGTAAAACATGAACACACACCATTACAAAAAGCACTAGATAGATTTGGGAAAGTTTTAGGAATAATCATCTTAGCAATCTGTGCTGTGGTGATGGTTGTAGAAATTTTAACAAAACATGCAGATGTGAGTTACGCGATAGCAGCTTTTGAAGGATTTGAAACCGCAATTGCATTAGCAATCTCAGCTGTTCCAGAAGGATTACCTGCTGCAATTGTAATTACATTGGCCATTGGTGTGTCAAGAATGGCTAAAAAGAAGACTATTGTTTCGAGACTACCAGCGGTTGAAACACTAGGTTCTGTGGATTACATCTGTTCAGATAAAACCGGTACTTTGACTAGAAATGAAATGACAGTTAAAGAAGCATGGACTTTCGATGGGAAAATAGAAGTTGGTGGATCTGGGTATCTTCTTGAAGGAGACTTTACTCATGATGGAAGAAAAATAGATCCAATGGAAAATAAAGCTCTTGTAAAAACAATGGATGCAGTCTATCATTGCAATAACTCAGGGATTCTTAGAAATGGAGATAGAATTGATGTCAAAGGAGATCCCACAGAAGCTGCGCTAGTTGTTTTAGCTGAAAAAGCGGGTTATACAGAAAAGATGCTTAATAAGAGAGACCACGAAATTTTCTTTGATTCTGATAGAAAGAGAATGACAACTGTTAACATTGTTAATGGGAAGAAAATTGCCTATATGAAAGGAAGTCCTCCTATAGTACTCACTAGATGTAACACAGTTCTGACATCTGGAAAATCGCTAAAAATAACCAAAGCGCTTGAGAAAGAGATTTTGGATGCTAATCTACAGATGGCAAAAAAAGCACTAAGAGTTCTTGCAGTTGCATATAAAGAATTACCTGATAATTACAATAAAGAAATGATAGATGAGATAGAAACTGACATGATATTTGTAGGATTAACTGGAATGATTGATCCAGCAAGACCAGAAGTAAAAGCTTCAGTAGAAGAATGTAAGAATGCTGGAATTACTTCAGTTATGATTACTGGAGATCAAGAACCTACAGCAATAGCAGTTGCGAAAGAAATTGGTATAATTGAAAGCGATAAAGATTTAATTGTTAAAGGTGAAGATTTCGCTTTAATGACAGATGAGGAATTAGAAAAAATAATCGAAAAAGTAAAAGTTTACAGCAGAATGAGTCCAAAAGATAAATACAGAGTAGTCGAAACATTGCAAAAGTTAGATCACATAGTAGCTTGTACAGGTGATGGAGTCAACGATGCACCAGCTATCAAGAAAGCTGATATAGGTATTGCGATGGGTATCACAGGAACTGATGTTACAAAAGAAACAGCTGATATGGTTATTACTGATGATGCTTTTAGTACCATTGTTGCTGCTGTTGAAGAAGGTCGAAATATTTTCGCAAATATGAAGAAATTCATTCGTTATTTACTCTCTGCAAACTTTGATGAGATTTTTGCTGTTCTGATTATTACAGCAACTATGGGTATTCTTCCTTTCCTACCATTACAAATATTATTCCTTAACCTTCTTACTGATGCTTTACCTGCTTTAGCTCTTTCCTTTGATCCATATGATCCTAAATTAATGCAGAGACCTCCAAGGGGTAAACAGTCCTCCTTTGTAAAAGATATGTACATCTTTGCTGTCCTTGCAGGTATTATTGCTTTCTTTGCATCAGTTGGAATCTTCTTAATTGGATACAATGCTCTTGGTTTTACTATCTTTGAGCAAGAAGCTTTAAGATTAGGCTTAACTGGAGAAGCTGCAACTGCTTTCATCACACAAAATAAACTAGCTTATTCTCAAGTCATGGCATTTGTTACGACGCTCTCCTTTGAGCTTTGGTTTGTTTTCGTTGCTCGGAATGACAATGAAACGTCTTTGATTAAATCTCGGCCTTTCAAGAACAGATACCTTATTTTCGCAGTAATACTATCTTGGGTACTGCTTTTAGGAGCTGTTTACATTAGACCGTTAGGTATTGTTTTCAGTAGTTTTACTGACGGATATTACTTCTTCTTGAGGGGTATTGATTGGGTATTCATTCTCGGATTCACTATAGGACTGTGTCTTGTTATTGAAGCGTTCAGATATCTAATACGAATACCTTTCTTAAAGAATATTCTAGAAAGTCGTGGATTGGAATAATCCTTCCTTCCATCCCTTCTTTTTCATTTTTCTGGAGTAGATTTTTTATACAACCGATTCTAAAAATATCTATTAGCTTTAAGGTGTAATTATGGCTACAGCATCACTTCCTTATCTAGCAGTCTTTTTATCTACAATAATCACTGCAGTTTCTTTAACAATTATCTATATAATTTTCAGGACGCTTAAAGAAACAAAAACAGAAGATTCTAGCTACTATAAAATACCCTAATTTTATCCTTTTTTAAGATTTATATACCTATTCGGTAGTATATTTTATCTATCAATCTCTCAAAAGCGGAATTAACATTTTGACCTGACATTGCAGAGGTTTCTATGTAGTCTACTTTCAATCCTCCCCAATCACTCAAAGTAGCTGCGTAAGCCATTGCTGAGTTATTGTCTACTTGTATCTCTTGTGGAGTAGATCCTCTCAAATCAACTTTATTTCCAATTATTATCATAGGAACAAGTTTGTTGTCATTGTATCTGATCAACTCATTTATCCAATAATCTATATTTGTAAATGTATTAGGTCGAGTAACATCAAAAATAACTAAAGCTCCATAACAGTTGGTGTAATAAGCTCCTCTGACCTCTGAAAACCTTGGCTGGCCTGCAAGATCCCATATCTGTAGATTTACAATATAATCTTCATAAGGAACCTGCTTTACTGAAAAATCAGCTCCAATAGTCATAAGGTAGTTTTCTCTAAAGCTTTTTCCAAGATAGTTCCTTCGTAAACTAGTTTTCCCTACAGCTCCATCTCCAATGAGTACTATCTTGAAAATCTTAGGTCCTTCACTCATACCAGATTCTTATAATCTTCGGAATAAATGCATTTAAGTTTTATCTTATTTCAATTATTTTACAATTCATACGAATTTGTTAAACCTATACTTTTAAGGATTTAAAAATTCTGGAATTATATGGTGATTTAAATGAAAGTAGGCGATATTATTCCTGACTTTACACTTAAGAATCAAAATAATGAAGAATTCCGTTTTTATGATATTAAAGATAAAATGATTCTCCTCTCCTTCCATCCTCTTGCATGGACGGGTGTTTGTGCAAAACAAATGCAATCTCTAGAAGATAATTTTGATGTTCTGTCTAATTTAGGAGTACTTCCTGTAGGTATAAGCGTTGATAGTGATCCAACTAAAAAAGCCTGGGCTGAAGAACTTGGAATAGAAAAAACTCAATTATTAGCAGATTTCTGGCCTCATGGCAATCTAGCAAAGAAATTAGGAATATTAAATGAACAAAAAGGTGTCTCTAATCGAGTTAATATTCTTGTTGCAGAAAATAAAGAAATTCTCTTCATGGAAATATATGAAATGTCTGTAGTCCCAAATTTAGATGAAATTACAGATTTTATAAAAAAAGAGAGAGAGAAAGGTCGAGAACTTTAAGGTGATTGAATGTTAAAAATAGGTGATAAAGCGCCCTCATTCTGCTTACCAAATGAGCAAAATGAGAATGTATGTTTACAAGATTTTGAAGGTAAATGGGTTGTAGTTTATTTTTACCCTAAAGATATGACACCAGGTTGTACAACAGAAGCATGTGATTTTTCTGATAATTTTCAAGAATTTAAAGAAATGAACGCTGAGATAATAGGTATCAGTCCTGATGAAACCAAAAGCCACACAAAATTCAGAGAAAAATACAGTTTGCAACACATTTTATTGAGTGATTCAGAGTATATTGTACTCAAAAAATATGGTGTTTGGCAAATGAAAAAGATGTATGGCAAAGAATACATGGGTGTAGTAAGATCTACATTCTTAATTAATCCTGAAGGCAAAATTGTTAAAATTTGGGAAAAAGTTAAAATAAAAGATCACGTTGAAGATATTAAAGGTTCTCTCAGTGATTTACTTACTTAATTTGAGTTGATAATATGTTAGAAATTGGTGATAAAGCTCCTCTTTTCTGTCTAAAGAATTCAGAAAAGGAAGAAATTTGCTTAAACGATTATAAGGGGAAGTGGGTAGTACTGTATTTTTATCCAAAGGATCAAACTCCAGGTTGTACAAAAGAAGCATGTGATTTCACAGCCAATCTAAACCTTTTCCAAGATTTGAATGCTGTTGTTTTAGGTATTAGTGCAGATTCTGTAGAAAGTCATACTAAATTTGTCCAAAAGGAAAATATTTCATTTCCACTACTAAGTGATGAGAGTTTTAATGTTATCAAAGCTTATGGTGCAAAAGATTCAGGCTCGATTCTGAGTAGACTAATGTCACTTGCTAAGAGAATGACTTTTCTCATTGATCCTGAAGGTAACATAGCTTACATCTGGTCAAAAGTTAAGGTTACAGGTCACACCTTTGATGTCCACCAAACATTAAAAAATCTGATTGAACATAATGATGTTCAGGTGAGATAGTGGAATTAAAAGAAACAATTGAAAAACGTAGAGCATACAAAGCTCTTATTCCAATTGAAGTAACTGATGAATTGATAAATGATTTAGCAAAACATGCACAATTAGCTCCTTCTTGTTTCAATAATCAACCTTGGAGATATGTTTTCATTCATGGTAAAGAGAATCTAGAGAAGTTTTATCCAGCACTAACTGGAGGAAATGCTTGGGCACAAAAAGCTTCTATGATAGTTGCTGTTTTCAGTAAACAAGAATTTGATTGTATTATTAAAGATAAGATCTATTTCTTATTCGATACTGGAATGGCAACAGCTTTTCTCATTCTGCGAGCGACTGATTTAGGTTTAGTAGCTCACCCAATGGCTGGTTTCAATGAGGATATTGCTAAAGAAATACTTAACATACCACCCGATATGAAATTAATTGCAATTATTGGGATTGGAAAACACAATGAGGATTTTGAAGATGTTCTAGAAGAAAACCAAATTGAACATGAAAGAAATCGACCAATAAGGATGAATCTCAACGAGTTTATATATCACAACAGATATGAAAAAACCAGTTAAATTAGATTTTTTTGATATAAATCATATTTCATTACCATTTTTTACTGCAGGGAGTAAAGCAAAATATAAAAAAGATAGTGTGTTATATCATTTGATTAAATGAGCAATGTGAAGAAGCTAGTGGAAAAGGTGAAAAAGAAATTTTTACCTTCAGATTCATCAAAAGAGGAGATAACAAAAAGATCTCAGCTCCAAGAAGTTCCACCTGTTCCTCCTGGTTTAACAGTTCAAGCTCCAACAAAATTTGCTCCCTCACCTTCTAAAAGAGAAATACCTATCCCTAAAAACATGCTACCCGATGAACAACCAAAACAAATAATTCCCAAAGAACCTGAAGAGATTTCTCTTGAGCTTAACTGTCCTCATTGTAACAAAGAGCTGAAAGAAGACTTTGAATTTTGCCCCTATTGTGGTAAAAGTATCAAGTTAGCATGTGCAAATTGTAAAAGAGAATTAGCTGAAGAATTTGAATTCTGTCCCTATTGTGGAGATGAAGTTAAAAAGTGATTTTCCAGTTGCTTTCATTAATTCTTTTTGTGTTTTGTTAAATTGAATAAAAAGATAAAAGGATACGTATTTAAATATGTGATAAGATAAATCTACTTGGTGTTAAAAATGTCATATCAATCACAAATGCATCCTTTTGATATTGCAAAATATAAAATATCAGATAGTTCAAATAAATTATATAAGTATCTACTATGGACTGTGGTGATTGCAATTATCATGGTTATTGTTTTAGTAGTTTCAGTAGTTGCACTAGCTTCAGGATTTGACTTTACAGATTTTGACACAAATAATCTCTATAGTACAATTGAATCTCTATTCGCTGGAGGAATTGTAGTTATTGTTCTAGTAAGTATAACTGGAATTGCCTTATTCATAATTATGATTATGACATATATCCAGTACTATAAACTTGGTTCTGGTTTCAGTTTACTTCAAAAAAGTGATTCTGTAAGTGAAAATGCAAAAAATGCAAGTTTTGGAATCCAAGGTTATTTAGTAGCGATTATAATAAGCATCTTTGTACCTGATTTAGCTGGTGCTATCATATCTATGGTGGGAAATACTGCTTTAGCATTAGGTTTTTACTTTGTTTACAGAATGTTTGTTGATTATCAGAATCAAGGACGTTTCAATAAGAAACCTACAATGATATTGTTCATTGCGGCAACTATAAATCTTATAACTGCGGTAGCTTCGTTATTTACTACATTTGGATCAATAGGAAGTATCATCGGTTTTATTATGCTTGTATATGGTTTTAGAGATTTAAGCAAAGATATTATGCAGGTTCAACCTCCATTAGGTGGTCCAGCAAAAGTTCAGCATATACCCTCTCAAACTCCAAGTGTATCGGTTACAACTCAAACTGAAACTCCTCCTCCTACTGGTGCTTTATTCTGCTCTAATTGTGGAGCTAAATTTCAAAGTGGAGCAAAATTCTGTGAAAATTGTGGGTCTAATCTTTAATAGAAAAAATAATTCTTTCTTCCTTTCTTTTCTTTTTTGTTCTTTGGATACTATTTAAAGCGCATTTTACCTTTTTATTTTGTTGAGAAATGCAGAAACCTAACCATCTGATTAATGAAAAAAGTCCTTATCTACTACAGCATGCACACAACCCTGTTGACTGGTATCCATGGAAGGATGAAACTTTCGAAAAAGCTAAAAAGGAAAACAAACCAATTTTTCTATCAATAGGATATGCTACTTGTCATTGGTGCCATGTTATGGAAAGAGAATCGTTTGAGAATGAGCAAGTTGCAAAGATTCTAAATGATAATTTTGTTTCTATAAAAGTTGATAGAGAAGAACGTTCTGATGTAGATAGCATTTACATGACTGTATGTCAAATGATGACAGGAGGTGGTGGTTGGCCATTAACTATCATAATGACTCCTGAGAAAAAACCCTTCTTCGCTGGAACATATTTTCCTAAATCTGGTCAATTTGGAAGACCTGGTTTGATTGATATACTGAATCAAGTAGCAGAACTCTGGGAAAACAGTCGAGATGAAGTTCTCACGAGTGCAACAGACATCACAACTCATTTACAAAAAAATACTGATAACATTCCTACGTCTTATGATGCTGAAGAATTTATTGCTAGAGCATTTGATATTTTTGACAATAGATTTGATAAAGTCTTTGGAGGTTTTGGAAATGCACCAAAATTCCCAAGTCCTCACAATCTCCTTTTCTTACTAAGATACTGGAAGCGAGCAGGAGATGAAATCGCTCTAAATATGGTGGAAAAAACTTTACAAAAACTAAGACAAGGAGGAATATGGGATCATATAGGTTATGGATTCCACCGCTACTCAACAGATAGAGAATGGTTGGTTCCTCATTTTGAAAAGATGCTCTATGATCAAGCAATGCTGACCATTGCTTATACCGAAGCCTATCAAGCAACAAAAAATCCGATTTATAAAGATACTGCAGAGAAAATTCTCAAATATGTAATGAGAGATATGACCTCTCCTGAAGGAGGATTCTATTCCGCTGAGGATGCGGATAGTGAAGGTGTAGAAGGAAAATTCTATGTTTGGACGCAAGAAGAAATCAAAAAACTTCTAGATAAAGAAGATGCTGATTTATTTATCAAATTCTCTGGTATTTCTCAAGAGGGAAATTTCTTCGAAGAAGCTTCCAAAGAAAAAACAAGCGACAACATTATTCATACTAAAAACACTCTTACGGATTTAGCTGAGGAATTGAAACTTCCAGAAACTGAATTAGAATCAAGAATGGAAAATATCAGAGAACTACTATTTGAATATAGAAAGAAACGAATCCATCCTCTAAAAGATGATAAGATTCTTACTGATTGGAATGGTTTAATGATTGTTGCTTTCGCAAAAGCTGCTAGAGTTTTAGGAAACGAAGATTATCTTGTTTCAGCAGCTAAAGCTTCAGAATTCATTCTTTCAGAAATGAAAAATAAAGAAGGAAAACTCTTACATAGATTCAGGGAAGGAGATAAATCTATCACTGCTAATCTTGATGATTATGCGTTTATGATTTGGGGATTATTGGAGTTATATGAGACTACTTTCGAAGCTAAATATCTCAAAGAAAGTTTGGTATTAAGTAAAATTATTATGGAATACTTTTGGGATGAAAGCAAAGGAGGTTTCTATTTTACTCCTGAATATGGAGAAGAACTTCTAATTAGAGAAAAAACAATCTATGATGGAGCAATCCCTTCGGGTAATTCTGTTTCAATGTATGTTCTTCTTAAACTTGGAAGATTGACTTCAAATCCAACTTATGAAGAAAATGCTAACAAAATTGCAGAGATATTTGCTCAACAAGTTCAAAAAATGCCGAATGCTTATTCTTTCTTGTTGCTTGGTTTAGATTTCGCATTAGGACCATCTTTCGAGATAGTTGTGGTTGGCGATCCTGATTCTCAAGAAACAACTTCTATGATCGAAGAGCTAAGGAACCAATATCTGCCAAACAAAGTTGTCTTGTTTAAATCAACCAAAAATGAGAAAGAAATTTCAAATATAATAGAGATACTAAAAGAATACAAAACGATTGAAAATAAACCTACAGCTTATGTTTGCCAAGAGTTTGTATGTAAAAATCCTACAACTGACATAGATATTATGTTAAATCAACTTGGAGAAAGAAAAAAAGAAACTTAGTAAGTTAACTCTCTCTTCTGAAATATCCATAATGCTGCTATTAAACAGACAAGACCAAATCCGAAAACTATGAAGAATTCACCTACAAGAAACCCTCCATTTTCCATTATATTTCCAGCACTGAAATAATGAAAAATAGAAATATATTGAAGGAAATTTATCGATTCAGCTGCAGATCCAATTCTAACAAGTAAATACATTCCAACAATTAGCGATCCAGCTACTGCTAAAGATTTACGTGAATCTAAAAAGATTGTACTAACGAGAATAGATAATGATCCCAAAGCAAAGAGATACAACCAGACACTGATGGAAGCAACAAATAGAAGAGTATAATTCATTGAAGCTGCTGGATCAAAAGGTCTCAAAGCTAAGGTTCCAAAATAACCTGCTATCAAAATGAAAATAGGATAAAGGAGATTATAAGTCAGAAAAACACTATATTTCTCAAGTAAGTATCGCCATCTGGGAATGGGATAGCTTAATGCTACATCAAGTGTTTTTTTATCAATCTCATTAGTAACTAAACGTGTAGGGGTGAAGATAGTGATAAATACTATAACCATTTCTAGCCAAACGAAAATATAGAGATAAAAAGCACCTTCCCATGTCGTGAACATGGAACCTGCTAAATTACCAAGAATAGATTGATAAATTGGATTATCAAGTATAAACTGGAATGCTTCTGCTTGGTCCTTCAAAGCTGGCCAAATTCCAGCGATCATTATAACATACAATCCTATTATTAGAGCTGGTGTGATAATGCTTTTCCATTTCTTTGTTAGTCCTTTGAAATATACATTCAACATCTTCTTTCCTCCTATTCATAATAATGTAAGAAAATCTCTTCTAATGATGCATCCTCAATTGTTATTCGTAAGATATCTATGTCTTTTATCCAATTGAGGAACTCGCTAATATTTTCTTTCACCTTTAACACAAGTGTTGTGTTATTTACTCTTTCACAAGAAATCACTGAATCCAATTTCATTATTTCTTCTTCATCAAATGCTTGAGGAGAAGGTAATTTAATTCTAACATTCTGCAAAAATTTCCTCTTGAGAATTTCAATTTCCTCAATAAGTATAATCTTCCCTTCCTTAATAATTCCCACTCTATCACAAATTGATTGAACTTCAGATAGATCATGAGAACTCAAGAAAATTGTTATTCCTTCCTCTCTCAGCTTTCGCAAGATTTTGTGAAAATTCGCAGTCATCAGTGGATCTAAACCAATGCTTGGTTCATCAAGAATCAGAAACTCTGGTTTAGACGCTAAAGCAAGAATAAGTCCAATTTGTTGTTTATTTCCATGTGATAACGATCTTATTTTTTGAGTAAAACTTACACGAAAAACAGTTCTAAGTTCCTTAAGGAATTCTTGACTAATTGGTCTAAAGTTGTCTACATATTTTACTAATTCTTCTCCAGTAAAATCCTCATATAATCCCAGTTCTCCAGGAATATAACCAAGTCTCTTTCTTATTTCTATAGAATCCTTGTTATGATCAAGACCAAACACGGTAATCGAACCTTCTTGGATTCTTAGATAATTCAAAATTGATCTCATTGTTGTTGTTTTACCTGCACCGTTAGGTCCAAGGAATCCAAAAATTTCTCCTTTTTTTACTGAAAAACTTACATTATTTACAGCAAGTATTTCTTTACCTACTTTTTTAATTTTAATATCTATCTTCTTACCATAGATTTTGGTTAAGTTACTTACTTGTAGTACAACATCGTTTGACATTTGTATTCGTATGATGATAATTTAATAGACATTTATAAATATTTTCAAATTAACCGAAAATTCAAAAAATACAGAAAAATCAAAAAATTTATATTGGATATTGTGCATGCTATATTAGTACAAAATTAACAAGAATTGCAAATGGATGAATGTTTATGACTTTGGAACAACTAAAATTAGACTACATAAATTTTGTTACTCAAAGTTATAGTACAGTAGGTTTTGATCCTAATAAAACGGGAGTTCTTTTCACTCTGCTAATGGAACAAGATTCTCTAACTCAAGAACAAATCATGAAAATTACCGGTTTTAGTAGATCCAAGGTTTCAATAGCTCTAAATGAATTAATGGGTTTACAAAGCCAATATCCTGTTTTACAGACAAAGATGCCATCAAATTCAAAAAAATACTATAAGTGTCCACTAAGTTTTGAGCAATATATTCAAAAATTCTTTACAGCAAGTTTTGAGATATCTAATTTTAACTTTGATTTTCTGCAAATTTTAGTTGACAAACTTGTTGCTTTCGATCCTTCTAATGCTTCTATTGTACATGTGAAACACTACTTTGAATATTTGCTATTATCTCAAGAGTACTACAAAACTTTCATAGAACATTCAAAGAATGAATTAGCAGATTATTTTAATTCCAATGATCTTAAATCTGAGGTTTTCATTGATCGTTATAGAAATAGATTAAAAGATTCTGTAAGTCGAACACGTACGAAAACTAAATATTCTGATGCAAAATTCATGGAAATTAAGAAAGAATTTCTTACTACAATGCAAGATCTCACTAGTTCATATGCTGGACGGAAAGATCTGATAAGTGTGTTCTTATCACTCTATTTGGAATATTTGCCTACTACTCAAGATCATATTATAGAACTAACAGGCTATAGTAGGTCAACTGTTTCTGAGGTTCTATCTATTCTTGTAAAACTGAATAGAGTTCAAATCATAAAGAGAGCTAAGGATAGAAAGAAATACTATAAACCTTTTATCAAAATAGAAAATTATGGTTTTCTAAAATTTCAGACAATTAAGCATTTCTTCTCCCAACTTATAGATATTCTAAAGATTAAATTCCTATCTGAATTAGAAGAGCTTTCCTTAGAGAAACATGAAAAGAAAAAATACAAAAACTTTTTTGAGAGTAATATCTATCATTTCAGTCAATTACTAAAATATACAACATTGATGTATGAAATCATATTTCAGCAGTTTTCGAAGGAAATTAAGATAGATTAATATTCTTTTGTTCTATTGATATACTAATAGGAGATTACTATGCTTTCACTAATATTGGATACATCTGGTTATGAATGTTTCATGGAAATAATGGAGAAGCTCGAGGAAGGCAAAAGTGTATCAGAAAAAGAATGGAATAAGCTCTTTGGGACAAAAGGTTACAAATCTTTGGTTTCAAAGGAATATAGCAAAGAATTCTTTGTTAAAGCTTTTACACTGAGTTTTGATCCTTCTTTAAAGGATAGACTTGAAAGTGAACTTGAATCTTCAATTGGAAGGTATCTTCGGTATTATCAAACAGTAAAAAAACGACGAAAAGAATATGAAGAAAATATAGCTAAGATTAAAGAAAATTGGAAAAAATTAGCTGGAACAATTGAGAGCAGAGCGACATCATTTCTACCTGATTATGAATTTGAGATTGAACCTGTAATTTCTATTGTAATCTTTGATACTGATGCAAGAGGTTATGATAACATAATCGTTGATGCAAGTTTCACAGAAAGCATGGAATCTTTTGTTTCCATTGTATCCCATGAATTATTTCATCATCTTAGAAATCAAATTCTTTGCTATAATAAGGAAGAAGTTGAAGAAGAAGAAAGAAATATAGTTCAACTCATTGATCAAATACATTCAGAGGGAATAGCAGATCATATAGATAAGGAATATTTTATTTATGGAAATATCAAAACACCTTTTCCTGAAGAATATATTGAACGTTATAAGAAATCCATGAAAGAATCTCCAGATATAATAAGAAAATTAGATAATAAACTCCAAGAATTATTAGATGAAGCTAAAGAAAAACGGAATATAAGTAAGGATCTAAAGAGAATTGTTCCATTATCTGGGCATCCATTAGGATATTATTTGACTAGATTAATAATAAAAAACGCTTTGGTTGATAAACTGATAAGAGAAGTTGGAAATCCGTTTTCTTTCTTTGAGTTATACAACGAAGCAGCTAGAAGAGATAAGGAAGTTAAGCCTATTTTCTCTGAGAAAAGTTTGAAAATTTTTAAGGATTTGGAAGATAAATATTCAAAAAACAACCCTTAAATCTCACCAGATATGGTTCTTGCATTTAGCAACAGATTTATTATATAAAAATCGCATATTTGTCTTTAACCTTAGGGGGTTCAAAATTATGAAAAAGAAAGTTTTATACAGTATACTTATAGTATCAACTCTGTTGGTTTCTAGTTCACTAACATCTGTTTCTGGAGTAGTTCTAACACTTCAGTGGCACTCAAGCTTAACAATAGATACTCAAATCTCTTGGAGAATTACAGATATGTATCTAGTAAATCCATCAGTAGATAACTTTACGCTGGGTGGTCATGAATTAAGAGAAGGCAGCACTGTCTCATATAGAATAAATGATACAATACCAACAGATTATGACTCTGTTTATAATGCAGGAGGTCCTCCAAATTTCCTTCAATTGTTTGTAGATTATGACGAGGTACCTTTTAAGAATATAACTCATGAAGAACCTAATTTTGCTTTACAATTCCTAATTTTACCAGAAGTATTTAGAATTGATAGTCTTCCATATACAATTGAAGAATTCTTAGACTACAGAGCTTCAGAGGATGTGAATATTACTTCAGCAGTTACAATCGACCAAGGAGATTATATTAAAACTTCAATTTACTCTAGCTACCTTGATGAAGTTACAATAACAGTTAACAATGACACAGGAATCGTCAAAGAAATCTACATTCTTGATAATCTAAAATACTTTACAGCAGAACTGAATATTTGGGAATCATCTATCGATGATTATGGCGTAACTATAGTAAATACATTTGATTGGTATTCTAGTTTGGTTTCAGGAATAATTCTCTCTTGGGAATTTACAATGTTCAATCTTTATGATCCTGCAAATTATATGGAAATTGGTGGGCATAATGCATCTCTTGGAGATATTTTCAAACTAAAATTCGTAGCAGACCTTCCAACAAATCCACCAGATTATTATGGTCCTGAACTTACATTCTGGGAAATGTACTTCAAAAACGAACTTCAACCTTGGGAAGATTTCAACAGAGGTGGAATGATAATATTCCAATCAATGGTTAATCCACTTGGAATTACAGCTTACAATGGAACTTACTTTACTACAGAGGCTATTCATTATGTTAGAGATGTAATGGATGAAGGTATAAGTGATGTAACTATTAGTTACAGCGGAGATTACATGAATTTACATATGCACATCGAATACAGTGAATGGCGAGATGAGCATGAAAATTATGTGATTATGGATGTAGATATAGCAATAAACATAGTCAGTGGTATTGCTCTAACAGTCGATTACGAAATACCTAATTTTGGAGAATTCCAATTAACACTAAACGAAGATGAATCAAGCGTTAATGAGTATGGTGAAATAAATACTGATTTCACAGAAAATACTGAAAATTCAGATGATCCTACATGGTCTTTACCAGGATACAGAGCTTTCATAGCATTCATTGCTTTACTTATAGCTATACCAATTTATAGAAAGAAGAGATAATATTACCTCTTTTCATTTTTTATTTTCATTTTCTTCTTATTAGCATATCTGCAAAAGCTTCAATTCGGGTAGAAAATCCAGCTTCCCCTGTATGCTCATCCAGAACAAGAGATAGAACGGGTAAATTATATTCTTGACTAATCTGCGGTATAAAACTTCTTGTTATTATTTCAGGCATACACGTAAATGGATACAAATGTACCATTCCATCTCTACCATGTTTTTTACAAAGAACAATGTCTCCAACATTTTCCAATGTTTCTCCTCCACACTTGTTTTCAATATATGGCTTAGCAGCTTTGATTGCTGTTTTATAAGGTGATTTTACAAATGGATTCAGTTTAAGACCCATATCTAAGTAACTACGTAAAGAGACTGTGTTCTTAACCACTATCCCCAATTCATTCAATTTCTTATGAATATCTAAGTTTAAAGCTGCTTCGTAAACTACATACAGCTCTCCACAAATACCTACCTTTATCAGATTATCCCTCTTCTGAACATCGATGTTTTTCTTGAAAAATTCTGGTAATTGCTTTCTTAGTTTTTTTATATCTCGTAATCTTTTTGTTTCAACAATAATTTTAAAAGCTGTCTCAGCCATTTTTTCTGATAATCCTTTTTCAGTCTCTATTACTCTATATTTATAGAGCAAATCGTCAACCAGATCTGTAAGTCTATTTTTTATCCAGCCAATTCTAACTGCTCTTATAGCTCGTTGTAAACTACATCCATTTCCTATTTCTTTTTGCAAAGTTCTGAGAAGAATATATGGTCTTAGATAATCTAAACAAATGAATTTGAAATCATATCCAAGATCTTCAAGGATAAGTTTCTGAACAGGCCAATAATAACCAAATCTACACCAAGAATGACAGCTTCCACTACCTAATTCATCTGCACCTTCTTCTAGCATTTCTATATATGTACCAAGTGTTAATTTAAAAGGAGTACATATAAATTCAGGAGAATATCTTGCTCCTAATTCAGCTGTTCTTCTATTAGGTTTCTTAGGTAAGAGGAGGTCATTTTTTCCAACCTCTCTCATAACAACCTCAAAGACGTGAGTTAATGATCCAAAATGAGGGAATGTAAATGGCAATTTTCCTCATTCCTCCTAAATTCATTTTTTCTTTCTATCATATCAAGAAATGCTTCAATTCTAGTTAAAACTCCTGTCTCTGATGATAATTCATCTAAAACTAATTGCAATAAAGGTGTTCCAGGTTTTCTTGAGGAATATCGCGCAGACATTTCCCCAATTAGGGAATCAGGACCACAACTGAAAATAATAAGCTGAAGAATACCATCTATAGAATTATTTTCGATAAAATGCATTGTAGTTCCAAGAATTTCTCTTGCATAATTGAAATACATATTATAGTCCAATTTTTCCATTTGATTTTCGATTAGAGCTTTGGGCATTTGATCTGGAGTTATTATATCTATACCTCTAGATAGAAGCAAGTTTTTGATATTTACTGATGAAAAATCGTCATTGATTACATATGGATGTCCTACTAGAGCTATTCTCAAAGGTGTTTTTCTTTGTTCTTGAATTGATAAATTTTGCAGAAAAATTTTTGAATTTTCCCACTTATGTAATTCTTCTTCAGAAAATTTCAGCTCCTCATCGTATTTAGATTGAGCATCAAAAGCTCTTTTTCCTGCGATTAAAATTCTAAAAGGATTAAGAGTGAATCTAAATCCTATTGAAAAAATAATTCTAAGGATTTTGAATCTTCCATGGTTTTTTTTAGCCATTGAGAAAAATGGCATAATTATTTTTGGAAGATCGGGGAACATCGATTTAAGTACTTCAGCTAATGCAATGAATTTAGGACATCCTACATTAACCTCATGATCACTTCCTATTCGTGGAATGAATAGAAAATCTACTTTGTCTTTCAAATATAAAGTGTGCCCAAAATATAGTTTAGTTGAGTAGCAATCCTCATCAGGAGCGAATTTAACTCCTAAATCTTTGATTATTTTGTTTGTCTTTGGAGAAATAACTATCTCTGCACCCAGTTCTTGAAAAAAAGTAGTCCACAGAATAGAGAATTTGTAAAATAATAGAGCATTAGGAAATCCTACTCTTTTTTTCATTCAAATACTCTCAAACAATGTAATAATTTTTGCTTTTATTAAAAGATTCCCTTTTTATATCTCTTATAATCTATCTTTAATTCTCTTAATAGCTTCCCTTAAAGTATCTAGCTTTTGTGAATAAGAAAATCTTACGTATATCTCTCCTTGATTAGGTTGATTTTCTCTTCTTTGATAAAAACTGGTACCTGGAACAATAGCTACTCCTTTGTTATTTACAAGAAAATCTGCAAACTCTTTATCTTTCAAACCAAAGGAAGAAATATCTACAAAAAGGTAGTAAGCCCCTGAAGGTTTAAATGAATTGAAACCAAGTTCTTTCAGCTCTTTAAGAAGAAAATTTCTATTTGTATTGTACCTTTCCTTCAAATTATCAAAATATGTCTGTTGGAGTTTGAAAGATTCCATTACAGCCTTCTGGAGAATTGATGGAGCACATACTGTAAGATAGTCGTGCACTTTGCGAACACCAGCCATTAATTCCTTTTCAGCTGCAACATATCCTAATCTCCATCCTGTAATTGAGAATGTTTTGCTGAATCCCGAAACTGTGATTGTTCTATCTTCCATTCCACTGATACTTCCAAGACTGATGTGTTTCTCATCATCATATATTATGTATTCATAAATTTCATCTGTAAGTGCAATCAAGTCTTGATCCTGACAGATATCTGAAATTAGGTTGAGCTCTGTAGATGAAAATACTTTACCTGTTGGATTATGTGGTGTATTGATAATGATCATTTTTGTTTTATCTGTAATTTCCTCTTTGATAGCTTCCTCATTCAAGCTAAAATTGTCTGATAGTAAACTAACAAAAATTGGTTTTCCTTGTGATAACAGAGTGATAGGTACATAGTTCTCATACCAAGGTTCAAGTATTAAGACTTCATCACTTGGATTTGTTAAAGCAAGAATACTGCTTGCAATTGCTTCACTTGCACCACATGTTACAGTTATTTCATTTTCTGGATCTGCAGTGATACGATTAAAAGAAGCAAGCTTTTCAGATATTTTTTCTCTTAATTCAAAATTGCCATATGTCACAGTGTATTGATGTTCTTCTTCCTTTAGAGCTTCTGTAATTCTCTGAGTTAGTTCATCTGGAGGAGAAAAATCTGGCATACCTTGTGAAAGATTTATCGCATCATTTTCCATTGCTTTTCTTGTCATTTCTCTGATTACTGATTCTTGAAAATGCTCCAATCTATCTGCTAGATAAGTCATTAAATGTTACCAGATTTACTCCTTATTAGATTTACTGAAGAATAACTGAATTTTTATCAAAATTGAGAATGTTAAGTATTTGGTTAAGTTTCTAAATTTTACGATACCTTTAAATTCTTACAAAAAAACCATTTTTTTGCTTAATTTACTGTAATTATGGTGTTTGATTTATGAGTTCACAAAACAAAGTTTAGAATTTGAAAGAATTGTGGGAGTAAAATTCTTGAAAGAAGATGAATTACCCGAAAATTTCGATACTATTAAGAATCCTGGTGTAAAATCATTTTGCGATGACTAATAGGGATAGAAAATTTCGACAAAAATTACATCAAACAACCTGAATTTTCTGCAGTTTATCTATTCACACCTGAAGATGCTTTGACTAAAAAAGAGAAGCAAAAAATAAAACGCCAACTAAGAAGTACAAGATTCATAAATTGGTTATTCGCATCAAGACTAATAAGCAACAAACCAATGGTTAAATTCATTACAAGACTCATGACGAAGTATCGTGTTGTAAAGTTTTTTGATAGTTTTCTAAGGAAATTTGGTACTGCTTTAAGCTGCTGTTATGTATCATCATCGATACCTTTTGCTACTCAAAAAACTACTGTAAGTATAATTGATACAGGAAGCATTGACTGGGGGGAAATGTCTAAAAAACTTATATTCATGGGACTTCCTTTTAGTTTGTATAAATCATTTGAACCAAAGATATCTTTAGAATAAGAACGAATCTCCCCACAAATTTTTTTCCACTAAAATCTCATTCTTCTTTAACTGTAAAGAATTGTGTTTTTTGGATGTTAAGCAATCCTAACATTGCAAGATCTTCCATGTGGTCAATGAAACCATTGAATGAGATCGCATTCATAGCTTTGAAGTAAATATCTAATAGCGTTTTATACTGATTGCCAATACAATAGGTTATTAGTTTTTCATACATAGGGAATTCTTTTCCTTCGAAATCGCTTCTGATCATAGACCACTGTCTTCTAAAGGTCGCATAAGATTTCAAAGAAGCAATAGGGAATGAGCTCTTTGCGTGTAAAATCATATCGATTTCAATAATGCTTTCACCAGTAGGAATAGAATCAAGTTTAGAATCCAAATAAGCAACAATATAGGATAACATTTCTTCATCTAGAAGAACAATCGCTTCCAAAATCGCTGCTACCTGTTTGAACCAATCCTCTGCAATCTCAGGTTCAACATTCCTCCCCACATTAGCTTCTATATCTATGAATTCCAATTCAGAACTGACATCAACTTTCTTCCCATCTCCTTTCTTTTTGAGCTGAAAATTAGTCTGTCGCAATCTATCAACAATTTTTATTGCTTTTAGATTTTTATGTCTGAATTCTTTGATTGGATTAATCATTGCATCTTTAAAATCAACTTTCTTTGGAACGGGAATATGCATTGTAGTAATATCTTCTGTAGAAATGTCATCTCCTACCTTAACTGGAACTTGAGATCGTACAACCATTGAGCGATCGACATAGAGAATGTTAGCTGTAAGTTTATCATCCTCGCAAGCATGGACATCTACATATTCAATATACCCTTTTTCATCTACACTTTGGTGTAAAGAAGGTAAAATGTATAAAATACGTGTATTCTTGCACTTATTACATTCATAATCTATTTTTCGTCTTCTTGGATTTGATGACACTGTTGAATCCCAGCTTTACACTACAGAAATAGAAGATTTTAAATCTAATATTAATCTTTCCCAAATTACAGCAGATTATCAGTAAAAAGATGCATATCTCTTGCAAAATCTTTTAATGTTGTTGTAAAAATTCAATATTTATGGATGCATTTTCTTTCCCAATGAATGCGGGTACATTCTTTTTAATGGTTTTTTATGCTCTTGTTTTTGGTGCTCCTGTTTATGCATGTAATTCTTTCGCAAACATAAGTAAAATAATACCTTTCCTAGGAACACCTGTCGATTTTAATAAAACTATGAAGGATGGAAAAAGAATTTTTGGAGATCATAAAACATGGAGAGGAATTATCTTTGGAATCATTTTCGGAACAATAACAGGTGTAGTTGTATGGTATATGGCTCATGTTAAAAGGGATATATTCCTTTTTTACCCTTGGTATGTAGGTATTTTTATGAGCATAGGTGACCATTTTTCAGATCTCTTGGGTTCTTTTATTAAAAGAAGAATAAACGTCAAACCAGGTGGAGCACTCCCTCTTTATGATCAAGGATCTTGGATGGTAACTGGTCTGTTATTTGCTTTACCTTTCATTTGGGGTGAAACCAATCTTTGGTTTTATGTTGTCACACTGTTAATAATAACTCCTATACTGCATTTCTTCTCAGGATTTCTAGCTTTAGCTCTGAAACTGAAAGATGTTTGGTATTAAAATAATCTCTGTAGTTTCGAAATGCTTTTATCTTTCTTGCATACTAAAATAATACTTACTCTAAGTGAGTTGTATCATGAAATCCAATGACGATATTAATCTGTTTCAAGAAACATTTGACACAATTTTCCAGAACAGTTTAGATATGATAATGATAGTTGAAACCAACGGAAAAATTCTTGATGTTAATATCCAAGCTTGTAGATATTTTGGAATTACTTTGGCTGAAATTAAACAAAAAAACATATCTAAGTTCATCAAAGAAAAACAGCAATTGAAAGAATTCTTGGATAATACATCTAAAAGTGGAACAGAATTAAAGAGGTTTACCTTCATTGTTAAAGAAAAGGAAGAAATCATTTTTCATTTGTCTTCTACTTTAATACAGTCTGTGGAATTTAGTTATATCGTCCTAATCTGCAGAGATATCCAAGCCATGATTGATTCTGCTCTTCAAAGACAGTTCTTTTTTGAACTTTTCCAACATGATTTGTTAAATAAATTACACGCTGAGATTGGTTATATTGATTTCTTCCAAAGACTCTACAAAATAGGTAAAATGGAAATGATTACTGGACAACAAATGCTTGAAAAGATGAGAGATATTACTGTAAAAGCGATCTATCTTATTCAAAATGCAAATATTAGTTTATTAATAGAAGAAGACAAACCTCTGAATAATCAAAAGATTGAGGATGTAATAAATCATGCAGTTCGATATCTTGAAAATTTCTTCTCTACTACTATCAAAATAGACTTAGTAAGAGTAGTCAAATTTGTTGTGATTGGTGATGAATTCCTCTCACGTGTTTTTGTGAACCTTATTGTCAGAATGCTTGAGTATGCTAAAGACGAAATTAGTGTTGAGATTACTGTTGATCCTCCTGTCTATGAGACATCAAGAATCAAATTACACTTTGAGGGTGTAATTCTTTCAGAAGAAGAAAAGCTAGAAATCCTTCAAGCAAAAGAATTTGATAGAAGAAAACTAGATATAGCTGTCATTCAATCATTATTACAAAGATATCAAATAAGAATGAGAATTGAAGATGTTAAAAGGATGGGAAATATAGTGGGAACTAGAATGATTCTTAAAATACCTGTAGCTGAACCAGAGTCAAAAAAGTCTAATTCTTAAAATTCAATCTAGTTGTAGAAAAATTAAGTGATTACTTATTAAAATTTATTGATATTTTTTAAATTAATTGTTCGTAATATCGATAATATTGACGTAAAATTTGGATTGGGGCTTTTACAATCCAAAAATTAAATTTGGATATATCAAAAAATTTTAAATAGGATTAGCTCGAGAGTGACTTGAGCTTTATGAAACAGCTTTTACTATTGATTGATATTGATGAGAATAAAATAGTACTAGTTAAAGAAATCTCAGCAGGATATAAAGCTCAAAGATTCTTAGCTGATCTAGGGATTCATGAAGGTGAAAGAATCCGGGTTACGAAAAATGATGTTGGTCCTGTAATTGTTGAAGTTAAAGGAACAAGAGTAGCTATAGGTAGAGGATTAGCAATAAAGGTTAAAGTTTTGCTGGAGGAGTAAATATTACTCGAAATTTTCAAGGTGAAAAGCTTCGTAAAGATAAATTACGATATAAGCATCACAGAAGAAGGAATAGGAGATTTGAAGGAAATAAGAAATCTTTTACACCTTACAGAAAAACAATGCAGAATGATCATATAATTGAACACAAAATTGTTTTTTTAGGTAATCCAAATGTTGGAAAATCTTCCCTCTTTAATCTTCTAACTGGGAGTCACCAACATGTTGGAAACTGGCCTGGAAAGACAATCGAGAAAAAGGAAGGACATTTTATTTTATCTGATGAATTTTTCTCACTCATAGATTTACCTGGTACTTATTCTTTATCAGCTCGTTCAGATGAGGAAATAGTAACTCGTAAATTCATTACAGAAGAAGAACCAGATTTGGTATGTATAATATCTGACGCTACACGATTAGAGAGAACGTTGTTTCTAGCTTTACAAACAATGGAATTGACAAAGAAAATTGCTATCTTCATTAATATGACTGATTTAGCAGAGAAAATTGGATTATATATAGATAACAAAAAATTGGAGGAACAGCTAGGTGTTCCAGTTCTTTTAGTTAGTGCAACCGATGATAATAGTGTGATAAGAATCAAGAAATTTCTCTATGATGCTATTCATACCGACAAGTATGAATTTAATCCCGCAATGTTGTTGTATTCAACAAAAATTGAGTTGATGATTCAAAGTATTTCTCGACAAATTGAATACAGAAGTATTTGTACAGAATATCCAACTAGATGGTTAGCTGTGAAAATTCTTGAAGGAGATGAAAGTGTAATAGAAACACTTGAAGCTGAATATGATCTAACAAATGTATTTGATAAAATTAACAAACTAGCAAAATCGGAAAAGCTCGATTTAAATGTAGAACTTTCTAAAAGTAAGTATTCTATTCTTCATAAAATAGTAGCATCTTCAGTTACTGGATTTAAAGATTTTCAAGAAAGTCGAAGCGATAAGGTAGACAAAATTATATTAAACAAATTCTGGAGTTATCCTATATTAATAGTGATTTATGCAGCTTTTTTTCTAATCACTTTTTATGCTTCATCACCCATTATTAATGGAATAGATTTAGGAATATCACAATTCTCTTTTATAGTTGAAAATTGGTTAATTAATATCAACAGTCCTGCAATATTAACTAGTCTTATAGTGAATGGAATTATAGCAGGAATTGCTGCTGTCCTTTTATTCATACCAATAATCGTTATTTTTTATTCTCTAATAGCTATCATGGAAGATTCAGGATACCTCGCAAGATCAGCTTTCATAATGGATAGAGTAATGAGTAAATTCGGTCTTCAAGGAACAGCTTTTCTTAGTATGGTTATGGGATTTGGATGCAATGTGGCAGGGATAATGGCAACCAGAACTATCAAAAATGAGAAAGATAGAATTTCTATGATAATTACAAATTCATTCTTACCTTGTGCAGCTCGTTTGGGAGTTATTGCTTTTCTGACTGGGATATTTTTTGAACCTTGGTTAGCTGCCTTACTTATGCTCACTCTCTATGGTTTTAGTATATTTCTTGTTCTTGCATCCTCATTATTATTTGGTCTGTTTTTTAAGAAAAATGATCCATTACCACTGATTATGGAGTTGCCTGAATACAGAAGACCAAGGCTAAGAAATATCTACTACCTAACTTGGACGAGAGCAGGTATTTTCATTAAAAAAGCAGGTACTTTTATTTTCATTGCTTCATTATTTATCTGGTTAATGAGCAGTATTCCATTTGGAGCTCCTCCTGAAAGAACTATCGCAGGCTATCTTGGTCGAGGTATATCTTATGTTACAGAACCACTTCTTGGTTTAGATTGGAAAATGGTTATCCCACTTTTATTCGGTATTCCTGCTAAGGAAGCAATAATTTCTGCTTTAGGTATTCTATATTCCACAGGAGGAAGCATAATCGAAGTTCTAAAGGCTAGCTGGTCTATACCTCAAGCAATTTCCTTTTTACTATTTCAACTAACCTATGCTCCTTGTTTTGCTGCTCTAGCAGCTATTCGATCTGAAACAAAAAGCTGGAAATTGACTGCTCTTGGATTCTATTATCCAATAATAGTTACAATAATTTTTACGACAATAGTTTTTCAAATCCTGAATTTTGTGATGTAAATGAAGCAAGAACAACTATCCTTTTGGACAAAAGTAAGAAGGTGGTTAGTAAAAGTCTTCATGTCTAGAAATAATTGTTATGGAGAGTGTTCAGACTGTGACGCATGTCCTTGGATAGATAAAGATAAGTATTCTTTTGAAATAAAAAGAAAGGTGGAATCTTAAGATTCCATGAATAAATTAATGTTCTGTTTTACTAGTGAATCTGAAGGTTTTTGCTCTTATGGGCGCAACTAATCCTCCAATTCCCATTCCTGAAACTGGTTGTCTCAATTCCTTACCAACATCAATATCAGCTAAAAATCTAGGTAATTCATCTGTAAATCTCATGTTCTTAGCAGAACCTACAATCTCTCCATTCTTGATGATGAAAAGTCCATCTTTAGACATACCTGTTATTGAACCTACTGGAGGATTAACATAATTTGTATAATGAAGATTGGTGATCAATAATCCATCATCCATTTCTGAAATCAGATTTTCTTTTGATTTGATTCCTGGTTTCATTGCCATTGCGAATGGAATTCCTATTGTTCTACCCATGAAGCTTAATGCACATCCTTTAGGTTGAGCTCCTATTTTAGCTGCGTGAAGCCTTGAGTATGAGTAGTTCTTTAGTACTCCGTTTTCAAAGACTGGGAAACTTTGTGTTGCTAAACCTTCATCATCTAAGGGACGGGCACTAAGGAGTTCAACATTGTGAGGTTCATTTGTGATAGTATAATCTTTGTCAAAAACTTGTTGACCAATCTTATCCATCAAGAAACTTCTTCTGTTTATTAGTTGCATTGAAGATGTTGCGAAGGCAGTCATTCGGAGTACTGTAGCTACAGCTTGGTGATCAAGAAGTACTTCATACTCTCCTGGTTCTATAGAAACAGCTCCTAAACCTTTGACAGCTCTTTCTGCTACTTCAGTAGATTCCTTCTCCATATCTAATTTGCTAAAGAAACGAGTTCCAAAATTACTGTTAGATCTACTCTCCTCGCAGTTCTTTTGTGCTTGAATGTTGAGATTGGATCTCATAGTAGTCCCAGGATAAACAACTTCTACATCAGAAGTTGATGAGAACAATCTATAACCATCTGATAGAAGAAAATTACCTGAAACACCAGCAACACTTTTGTCTACTGCTTCTCCTGCAATAATTGCTCCTTTAATTTTATCTACAATGTCATCAGGTTCAAGAGAACGAGCTTGAGGATCATTTAGTTTTAGTTTAGGATAATCTTGTATCTCTTTCAAGATACCAGGGTACATAGGATCTGGAGGTACTATCTTGGCAGCTTTTGTTACAAATTTTACTAGATTCAAAATGCTCTCTTTTGATAAATCATTTGTCACTGAAGCTGATTTTTGTTTTCCATTATACACAACTGTCAATTGAAACTGTCTACTGAAATCGACATAATTCTGAAGTATCTCTGAATTAGAAAATCTAGTTGCATATTGGGTTGACACATTTGAATTAACAAATGCTTCTGCTCCAAGTTCCTTAACTCTCTTCAAAGCTAAATCAGATAGCTCATGCAATAATTCTTTTTGTTGTTCCAAACTCATTTTTATCACCCAGAAAAGATATTTATGTCTTGAAATCTTGAATAAGGTCCTCCATGCGATATCCAGATAGCTTGCATGTGTGGAGCTCCTTTTCCACAACTTGGTCCTAATCCTTTGATGTGCCATTCTTTAGTCATTAAATCCAGTCCTCCCCAAAACTGAGGAGTTGAAGCTTGGTATATTGTGTTCTTAAGAGGTTTGCCTAACTCTCCATTTTCTATCTCATAAGCTATTTGCACTGAAAATTGGAAATTAGTTCTCTTGTCATCAATTGAATGGGATTTCCATCCAATTCCATAAATTCCCTCTTTAGTTTCTTCAATTAGTCCATCTAAATCCTTTGGTCCTTCAGTATCTGGTTCGAGGTAAAGATTGCTCATTCTAACGAGAGGGATTCTGTTATATCGAGCAATACGAGCATTGCCATTACTATGCTCTAGACCAACAATTTTTGCTGTTTGTCTATCAGATTGATAGCCTTCAAATATTCCATTTCTAACTACATCAAACTTCTTAGTTGCTACACCTTCATGGTCATATTTCTCGTGTCCAAGAACATAGGGCATAGTCGGATCACATACCAAATTTGTTTTTTCTGAACCATATTTATAACCAGAACCTAGTTTATCTTGAGTAAGAAAACTTGTTCCAGCAAAATCAGCTTCCCATCCTAAAACTCTATCAAGTTCGGTTGGATGCCCACAACTCTCATGGATTGTCAACCCCAATTGAAAAGGTTCAAGAATAAATGCTGTTTTTTGAGATTTCGGTGCTTTTGCTTCAGTTGCTAGAATTATCGCTTCTTTGGCTATTCTGTCAGAAGTTGCTTCAAAATCGTATTTATCTATGAATTCGTAACCTCTCATCTCAAATAATCCTTCACTTCTAGATTGATTATCTTCTGCAATAGCTATGACAGATACATTAGCTCCTGTAAATAATTCCTCTTGAGTTATCCTAGTTCCTTCGCTATTTCCATAATCCAGATATACATTATAGAAAGTCATACTATTGCTTCGAGATTTAACCATATTTCCTTTCTCAGTAATAATAGAATCAGACATTTTTAGAATTTCAATTTTCTCCTCAATTGGTACATCGAATGGATTTTTCTTGAAAGGAGTTTTATAATTATCTTTCATAATTGGTTCCTCTGTCAACTCTACTGGATTCTTCTGAACTTTGCTAGTTGCTTCAGCTTCTTTAATTGCAGCTTTAGCTATTTGTTCTAAAGTGCTCTCTTCAATAACTGCTGTAGAAGCAAAGCCCCATGCACCATTTTTAATGACACGAATTCCGTAACCTCGATCATTATAAATTCCTGCATTTTCAACTTCTCCATCTCTTGTTGAAGTAGTTTCATATTTATATCCAAATACTCTTACTTCAGCAAAGGATGCTCCTCCCTTTTCCGCTTTTTCTAAACCTTTAGCTATAAAATCGTCCATATAATTCAGGATAACTTCTTTCGTTCTATTTAAATTTGTATCGAAAAGAAGATAATCGGAATTTTTATTCTTCAATACAGAGTTAACAACTTTTTTAAATATCTCATAAATCATTCACAAACCAAGATTTGAGGAATTATTTTGTCATTAAATGCTAATATTCAAGAAGGAGATAATAAGTTCAGACAATACTTGTTCTTTTGGGGAGGTCAACTATTTAGCATGTTAGGATCCAATATAGTTCAGTTTGTTCTTATTCTTTGGATTTCATTTGAAACAGAAAGTGAGCTGATGCTTGGTCTTTCTTCTCTCGTCGCTTTTGGACCTTTTCTAGTTCTTGGTCCGATAGCTGGAATATTAGTTGATAGATTAAACAGGAAATTAATTATATTTTCAGCTGATGCAACCATAGCTGTCACAACAGTTGCAGCGATAGTACTATTCTACACAAACAACATGACTCTGTATTGGTTTTTCATAATAATCGCACTTCGTGGTATTGGTGATACTTTCCATTATACAGCTGTAGGCGCAATGATGCCAACCATGGTTCCTCAAAAACATCTAAGTAGAATGAACGGAATTAATTCTTTAGCAAATGGTGTTGTGAGAATAATAGGGCCAGCAATAGCTGCGGGTTTTCTTGCCATTGGTGGAGGTGGTTTATTACGACATGCACATCTTCTTTGGATGGATATCGCTACTTTTGCTATAGCGCTAGTACCTTTAATTTTAATAACAATTCCCAAAGTTTCATCAGCTTTAGAAAAAGGAGAAAAGATCTCATTCTTCAAGGATTTCAAAGATGCTCTCCTCACTATCAAAGGAATAAATGGTTTATTTCCACTTCTGGTAATGTTTATGTTTGTTAATTTCTTTTTTACACCTTTCGGGACATTATTACCACTCTTCGTTGTTAAAACTCATTTTGGTTTTGAAGCGGATTATGCAATTGTTGTTGCCTTTTTACAAGCTGGAACGGTTATTGGAAGCTTGATAATGACTTTCTTCAAAGGTTTCAAGAAGAAGGCATTAAGTAGCTATCTTGCAATAATGTGGGCATTTTCAATCTTTACTACATTGTATTTTCTGCCATCTAATGAACTATGGATGGTAAATGGAAAATTCTGGCTTATGGGAGCAATAACCTTCCTCATAGTTATTGTACTTCCAATGATAAATGTATCATTGATTACAGCTTTTCAGATTATAATCCCTCAAGAAAAACTTGGAAGAACAATGAGTGTACTTGGAACTTTATCTTCAGCAATTCAACCAATAGCAATGTTGTTATCTGGAGTAATTGGAGAATATACAGGAATACCGATTGTCTATCTAGTATCTGGTATATTGGGTGTAGTTCTCTGCTCAATATTATGGTTGACAACTAAAGCGTCATCATTAGATCAGACACTGAATGAGCAGATAGAAGAAATGAAACAATTAAGTTTAAGTTCCGTGCAGGAAACACCTCAATCAAGTGCTCAAGAAAATTAGTTTATTCCAAGAATAACGCTTACATATGGATTTTGTAAAACCAGAATAATTAAATGAAGAACAAAAAATCCTTGACTATGCACAGAGTATTTATGATTTTGAGCACAGCTGATGCAGTAGTTCATGAAGAATTAAGCTTTCCTTATGCAATGAATTCTAAGAAACAAGGATGGATGGATGAGGTTCGAGTAATTCTTTGGGGGCCAACTGAAAAACTAGCTGTTGAAGATAAAGGTTTCCAAGATCTGATTAGTATGCTAATGATAGCAGGTATAGAGGTAATTGCTTGTAAAGCATGTAGTGATAATTTCGGAATAAGTGATGAATTAGAGCAAATTGGAGTTAAAGTGCAGTACGTAGGTAATCTAGTTTCTGAAATGCTGAAAAATGGTTGGTATCAACTAACATTCTAACTAATGCTTATTACTCTAATAAAGCTCCTTGAAGTATACCTTCAGTAGTTACTGTTCGGACACCTTTTTCTACCCATTCTTTGATCAAATTTTTGGATTTTTCTTCTTCGATTCCTTCTACTGCATCAACTACTAGAAATATGTCTTGATCCTTTAGTTTTAGAAAACCATCAATTGCGCTTTTTACACAATAATCTATTGCAACTCCATACACTACAACTTTCTTAGGTTTTAGAGTTTTAAGTATAGTTGTAGAATTAGGATTACTGAAAGAATCAAAGTTATCTTTTCTAAAGAAAATAGGACCTTTACTAGAGACAATTTCCTCTATCTTTTCTTCAGAATATTTGACACTATCAATCCAATTTGCTATATCAGATCTAGTTTCAATTATCTTCTCTTGTCCAGATGAATTCTGCATACAGTGAGGAGGAAATGTCTTACTGTAATCCGGATTTTCAGATTCAATTTCAGAATCTTCGAGTGAATGATAATCAACAGAACCTAAGATTCTTATTTCTTGCATCCTTGCATATTGTGTTAGCTTGCCAAGATTTTCTTTGATGTTTTCAGCTCCTGTAACATAGAGCTTCCCATCAGTATTCATAAAATCATTCTGTGTATCTACATCGAAAAATATGATTTCTTCTTTTGAAGTCATTATTGTCCACTTATAACAAGAGGTTTCACACTTAAAAATATTCTATTCAAATAGAAATTTTACTATTCCTTTAGATTTGGAATAATTCGCTTTAATTTCTCTATTGAAAGGGATCCTTGCCTAATAATAGATGGTGGTTCAGTGACTAAGCTAATTATTGTAGATTCTTTTCCTATTTTTGATTCTCCACTATCTAAAATAAGTGGTATTTTATTTCTGAAATTATCAAGAACCTGCTTAGCATTGGTTATACTTGGTTTTCCAGAAATATTAGCACTAGTTGTTGCTAATGGTTTATCTACTTCACAAATCAATCTCAATGTCACTTCATTGTTAGGCATTCTCACACCTATTGTGTTCATTCCATTTGTTAGTATATTTGGAATCTCGTTTTTTTTCTGAAGAATTAATGTTAGATCACCTGGCCAAAATTCCTTGATTACCTCATATACAATTAATGGAATATTCTCTGCAACATATGAAAGCTGTTCAATTGAACCGATTAAGGCATTGATTGGTTTAGTTAAATTCCTACATTTAAGTTCAAACAGATTTCTAATTGCATTTTCATCGAAAATACTGCATCCTAAACCATAGAGTGTATCAGTTGGGAATGCTATAATCTCCCCTTCTTCGATCAATTCAGCAGCTAGTTTTATTGATTTTCGAATTGAAACTTCAGAAGATAAGACGATGATTTCTGTTTGCAATTTTTTCCTATCCAAATATAACTCTCTTGTAACTCTTTGTATGGTTTTTCCTTAAATATTGTGATGAGTAAGTATATAAATTGGGTAAAAAGAAAGTTTTAATTCATAGTTCAATAATGTATCTTTGATGCTTTTATGCAAATTGAAGATATGAAAACGATTCTTATAATAGCTCCTGGAAGTGGAATTGGCAGTGAAATTACAAAGAACCTTTTGAAGGATGGTTACAGGATCCTAGGTATTGGAGGAGAAATGAGTAGAAGGTATTCAGAATCATTGAAAGAACAAAAATACAAGATCGAATTTATACCATGTGATTATAATTCTGAGAGCAGTATTATCAGTGCATTTGAAAAAGCTAAGATAATTGTAAAAAAAATCGCAGGAATGATTAATTTTGTAGGAGGTAGCTTAATGAGTAAAGCAATTCAGGACATTTCTTTGGAGGATTTTAGAAAAGTTCTTTCTCTGAATCTAGATTCAGTTTTTGTGATTGCTCGTGAAACCTACAAATGGATGAGATCAGAAGCAGGTGGTAATATAGTGTTTTTTGGATCAACTACTGGTTTTAAACCCTCAGATAAAAAACTTCCTTATGGTGTTGCTAAAGCTGGAGTTCATGCAATGACTTGGTTCTTTGCACATGAAGGTTCAAAATATGGCATTATAACTAACACTATCTCTCCTGGATATGTGATGACTGAAAGACATTTAGAAGAAATAAAAAGAAAAGCTAAGACAGACAATCTAAATTATGATAATTTAGTTCAGAAATATAGAAAGAAGAATCCTCTGGAACAACTTCTTTATCCCAATGAAATATATCCTCTGGTAAAATTATTACTTACTTCAAAACATATACAGGGACAAATTTTCAAAATAGATTCTGGTCAAATGCTAGGATAAAATGCTCATGTTTCAGCTTTTTTTCCACATATTGGACATGAAAGACCATATTTGAAAAATGTTTCATGATCTTTTTCGCATTCTGCTAAATCCTTTTCATATTCAAGTTTCTCAGATAATTCTTGTATTCTTTCTTCAAATTCTTCTCTATTTAACCATTCATTTTCCATCATATCTTCTGTATAGGGCATGAATAGTAGATATGAAAAAAGTACGGGCATTTCCCCACGCGCTTCATCTTCATCTGTGTACTCATCTTTATTTTCTTCTAATAATTCAGTAATAATTGTGAGGATTCTTAACATATCTTTCTTTTTAAATCTGTAAATTACTCCTGGAGTAACATTAGTGTGACTCAACTTGAGAGGATTTAACCATTGCCTATACCAATCATGAATTTCTGTAGAATCTTCTTTAATCAAAATTCTATCCTTATTCATAAGAGCTGCATAATGAGATAAAATTCCTCTTATTTTCAGTAGATTGAAGAAAGTGAATTCTTTATGTGGGGGAAAGAATCCTGAATCTTGAAGATCCTCATAGATTTTTCTATATTCAGTATAATATACCTGTGGAATACTGAAAACTTTTTGTGTAATTCTTCTTCCCTTTTCGTTGTAACCTATCAGATTTTCAGTTGCAAGTAAATCAACGTCTTTTGCTTGAAGGATCTTTAGATTGTGATAGACTGAACTCAAATGCATGTTAAGGATTGTTGCTATATCACTTGCAGTTATTCCTATCATATCCTTCCCATCAAGATTATGATAGGTTCTTTTAGAAAAGACAGCATCAAGAATAATCGCCCAGACATCTACAGCTGTGGTGTATCTTCTATCTTGAGCTAATTTAAAGATACGATCCATATACCAACGTTTTTCTTCAGCTGGGTTCTCATTCGAGGACATTGTTAACAACCATTTATTTTCTAATATGTTTAAGTATTTAGGTGATTATTTATCTTTTTCTTAAAGAATTTGCTACTTAACAAATTTAAAATTATAGATTTTTAGTTGATTCAATCAATCTTCCTATCTGTGTATTTTAACATCCTCACTACAACATAAGTAATGATGGTATTGATAAGTAAAAATGCTAATGATAAAAGAGATGCTTTAGTAATCGGACCTATCATGATATGATATAATTGAAGAATTCTATTTTATAATCTTTTCTCATTGAATCAAAGTTTCTTTATGCAAATGTGATTAGAAACTTTTTTATTAGAAATAGGTGGGATATATAGTGCACATATTGTGATTATTATGAGATTCCCGTGTGAATTTATTGCAAAATCATTTTTACCAGGATTGAGGATAAGAATTGCTCATCAACTTAGAGATAAAGGAAGATCACAAAACGAGATTTCTCAGCTTCTAGGTGTAAAGCAACCTGTGGTTGTTTCCTATCTTCAGAAGAAAATTGTGGATACTGGAAACGAAAAAATAAATCATCACCTAGATGCACTTTCCCTAAGTATTTCTAATATGTTATCATCTAGAGATGAAATTGATATTGTAATGAGAACCGTTTGTACAAAATGTAAATCACTTAGAGTAAATGGATCGATTTGTTCTATACATAAGAAAACTCTTCCACAGTTAATACTCTACAAAAACTGTGATATTTGTTTTGGATTTGATGAATTACCTTCGATGGAAGTAAGATCTGCAATTCTTGGTCATTTAGAAGAATCCTTGATGAATCTTAAAGAAATAGAAAATTTCTATGAATGGATTCCTGAGATCGGGTCCCAGTTAGCAGCTTGTGATGAAAATGCTAAGGATCTGGACGATGTTGCTAGTTTCCCTGGTAGAATTATCAAAGTGAAAGGAACAATAGTGAATGTAAGCTCTCCTGAATTTGGGTCTTCGCGCACAATGTCATCTCTACTGCTTTGGATACGAAAATATCAGTCTTCAATTAAATGGACTATCAGTATTAAGAACAAATCTAGCTTACAAAAGAATCTTCAGAAATCAAATATTCCCTATGAAGAAATTACAGCTCTTGATTTGAATTGGGATGAATGTTTAACTGAATTGAGTAAAGAGAAATCAGTCAAGGAAATCAAAGCAATTCTAGATAATAGGTCTCCTATATAGCTATACTAAAATTTAAATTCTCTATCGTTGTACTTTTTTTTGAAACTAATGAGAAAACTAGTATTAACAACTATATTCTTGGTTCTTTTCATATTTATTTTGAGCCCTCAAACCTCAATGGTATCTGTGAATGCTCAAAGCTATGAATTAGTAATTTACACTTATGAATCTCTTTTAGCAGATCCAGGATACGATTTTGTTGAAGGCTTTTCAAATTATAGTGGAGTACCTGTGGAAAATATCCGTCTTGTTTTATTAGATGATGCAAACACAGTAGTAACACAAGCTGTATTGGAAAAAGACAATCCAAATGCTGACATACTTATAGGCATTGATAATGTTCTCATTCATACTGCAAAGAGCGAAGGTATACTCAAACCTTATTCCCCCACAATACTTGAAAATATCAGTTCTGATCTTATAACAAATTTAGATCCTGAAAAATATGTTGTTCCTTATGATTACGGAATAATCGCACTATGGTATGATAGAAGTAGAATCAATGATTCTTCAAATCCTGAATTAACTTCTCTTACACTTCAAGATATTTTAGATTTCAATCTCGATGAATTATTGATTGTAGAAGATCCTACACTCAGCTCTCCGGGATTGGGTTTTCTTCTTTGGACTATAGCTGTTTATGGAGATCCTGAGATTAATTTTGATGGTCTTTTAGCTGAAGATTGGAGAGATTGGTGGAAGGAAGCTTCAGATGATATAAGAATAGCTTCTAGTTGGGGAGCAGCTTTTGACTTATATGCTACAGAGGAAGAAAATCGTCCAATAATGGTTTCATATGGAACAAGTCCTGCTTATGATGTTTGTCATCCTTTATGGGGTGTTGGATTTGGTAATTCACCCCCATCAAAAGCAACTGTTTCGCATGAAGAAGAGATGAAAAATGCTTGGTTACAAATAGAAGGGATAGGACTTGTAAAGAATGCTCCTCATGAAAATATTGCAAAACAGTTTATTGATTGGTTCTTGAGTACTGATCTTCAAGATAATATAGCAACTAATAATTGGATGTATCCAGCAAACATAAATGCTGATATATCAACATGCTTTTCTGAAATTGCAATAAATCCTAATGATGTTGATATCCTTAATGATCTCCTTCAACCGTCAATGATAGAGGAAAATTTAGAAGATTGGAAAAGTGATTGGGAAGCAGAGATTGCTCCATTCAGTTCTTTATTCGCATTGATTGTATCATTGATTTTCGCAGCAACCAGCTACAGTTTGATAAAACGAAGAAAATAAGAATCGAAGTAGGCAGAAAAGTAAATGATATTGAATAAATTTAAAGAGAAGTACTCAAGAGATGAATTCACAAATTCATTTATTATTCTTCTTGCAGTAATTATATTAGGGACTTTTCTTCTATCGTTATTTTTTATTCCTCTGTTCCGTATATTACAATATGCGTTTTATACTGATTCACAGTTCTCTTTCAGCATGTTTTTTTCTACAATTTCAAATACAACAAATCTGATTTTTCTAGCAAGGGACACATTAGCTCAAGCATTACTTTCAACAGTTTTTTGCCTGATTATAGGAGTACCAGCTAGCTACTTCTTTGCAAAATATGATTTTAAAGGAAGAAAAATCATAATCAATCTTCTAACAGTTCCATTTGTTCTTCCCCCAATAGTTGTGTTATTAGGATTCATTGTTGCATATGGAGAAGGTGGGTGGGTCAATGTTATTTGGAGAAATATATTCAGTACAGAGAACTCTCTCATTTCAATATTCGGAACCTATGAAGGAATTATATTTGCACATGTTTTCTACAATCTATCCGTTATTATAAGAATGACAATCCCAGCTTGGGAAAGCTTGGACTTTGATCAAATTGAAGTAGCAAGATCTCTAGGTGCAAATAATTGGAGAATCTTTAGAAAGATTATATTTCCACAGATAATTAACTACATCATTTCTGCAGCTCTACTTGTTTTTGTTTATACGTTCAATAGTTTCGCCATTGTTTTGTTTTTGGGGGAAGCAAGATTTCAAACACTTGAAGTAAGGATATTCAAACAGATGAAGGATTCTTTAAATTTTTCAGGTGGAGCTTCATTAGTAATAATTCAGTTATTAATTAACACCTTAATCATAATTCTTTATCTTTGGTTTGAGAGAAGAACCCGTCAAATGGCATCAGGAAAGGAAAAAGGCTTGCAAAAAACTAAACTTAGATTCTCAAAAAGAAAATGGAAAACTAATCTAAGAACTACAGGAATTATTCTTTTAATTATACTCATAGGTTTGTTTACTTTCGCTCCAATTTTTGCTGTAATAATTGAATCTTTCATGCCTTTTTCTGAAGGAGTTTCATCTCTTTGGGGATACAAACAATTATTGTCAAACGAATATATGAATATCTTAAACAATTCACCTTTAAGATTATTACTCAACACGCTTCTGTTTGCAGTTGTTGCTACTGTAATTACTCTTGTTCTATCTTTGCTGATTGTACTTGTTTTACGTAATAGATATGAGAGCTTGAGAAAATACAGGAGACCTCTAGCAGAAGGTCTCATTTCATACATGATTATTCTCCCTATGGCTACATCTTCTATAACATTAGCAATAGGTTTATTTCTTCAATATCGAAATACAGAAATTTACCAATCTGCTGTTTGGCTTTTTATTATTCTATCACATGTTTTGATCAGTGTACCTTTTGCAACTAGATCAATATTATCTGCTTATAATAGGATAGATATCGAATTGCTAAATGTAGCATCAACCTTAGGGGCTTCCAGACTAAGAATTTTCAGGAAAATCGAATTACCTATGATGATGAGAGGAATATTAGTTGGAGGGATTTTTTCTTTTGCAATAAGTCTAGGAGAATTTGGTGCAACTAATTTCTTAGTAAGAGATGTTTTCGGTACATTATCGATAGGAATATCAAAATTAATAACCTCACAAACATTACAATTACCAGCAACTATGGCTAGTATCTTGATTATAATTACTGTGCTTTGTTTTCTAATTATCCAGAAGATTGGAGAAGTTGAATTGAAGGTGTGAAAATGGTTAGCTTGAAACTTGAAGATATTTCAATGAAGTATGAAAAAAAATACATTTTAGAGGATCTTAACCTTGACGTCGAACACGGAGAACTACTGGTGCTATTGGGGGAAAGTGGATGTGGAAAAACCACACTTCTCAAAATAGTTGCGGGTATAATTGAACCTGAAAAGGGAAAAATATTGATGGATAATTCTGATGTAACACATTTATCTTCACAACGGAGAAAAATAGGATATGTTCCTCAGGCTCAAGTTCTTTTCCCACATATGACTGTAAAGAAGAATATTTCCTTTGGATTAGAATCTCAAAAACTATCTAAAGAAGAAATAGAAGAAAAAATCCAATGGATTTCTAACCTTGCTCATCTAGAGGAATTAATGGAACGGTATCCCAGTCAAATAAGCGGAGGTCAAAAGCAAAAAGTAGCCCTTGCTCGAGCAATGGCTATTGAACCCCATCTTCTTCTATTAGATGAACCCCTTTCCAGTATAGATGCTATGGGAAGAGAAGAACTTGCTTTAACTATTAGACGAATTCAGAAAGAAACAGAGACTACTGCTTTATATGTAACTCATAATCAAGAAGAGGCACGTTTAATCAGCGATAGAGTCGGAATTATGTATGATGGAAAGATTCAGCAAATAGGAAACGTTGTTGATATTGATTCTTCTCCCCAAAACTACCTAATTGCAAAAATTATGGGAACACCTAACATCTGGTCTGTTGATTTCATTGAGGAAGAATCGAATGCAACTATTCTATCTACTAATCTAGGAAAAATTAGCATCCCTACTAAAATTCAAAGAAAAGTCACTGGCATTAATATCACACCTGCAAGCTTCAAAATATGTTTTAATCCCAATGAAATTCCTGAAGAAGAAGAATTATTTTCTGTCAAGGGATACATTAAATCAGTCATTCAAATTGATGAAAAAACGGATAGAATTATAGTAGAAATTGTTTCAAACACCATAGAATATGCTAAAATCGATGTAGAAAAAACTTTAATTACTGCTGAAATATCTCCAAATCAAGAAATTTTCCTTTATGTAGATCCCCTGGAGATTCGAATACTATGATTAATGATTCCCTGAAATTGGAAATTGAAGTTGAAGTAATGAAAAAATATAACTTCATGCCAGAATTAATTTGGTCAAAGCTAGATAAAGGATTCACTAATACTAAATATCTAATTACTACAAAATCCCAGAAACCCTTAGCTGTTTGCAAAGTTTATGGAAATGAAGATATCATCCCTCCAGCTCTTCGTTTTGAGAGGGAAAAGCAAGCCTTAGAAATGTTTGGAGGAGATATAGCTCCTGATATAATTTGGTTTAGTAATTCTAATATCATTGTTTATGAATATGTTCAAGGAAAAGAATTCTTGAAAATGGATTTAGATCAAGAAAAGAAAGAATTACTAGAAAAAACCTTAGCTCATATACATGATAAAGCTAGAACAGCTAATTCTCCTTTAAAACAAGATGTTATGAACTTCTATGATCGATTGATAGAAGAGTATGAAAATTCTCCAAAAAATTATCCCTCTGAATTGATAGAAGAATTAAAGAAAATAACAAAAAAGCATGAGAAGATATTAGATTCCAACGAAGAAGATCTAACTTATATTCATGGAGATTTAGTTCCACCTAATCTTCTATTTCAAGAAAAGAAACTTATGTTGATAGACTGGGAATATTTTAGACCAGAATTACCCTGCTTTGATAGTAATTATCTAAATTATTATTCAAAAGCTCACAAAATTCCATTTGAAATGAATGTTGAAAAGGAACGAAGGGAACAGTATATACAACTAATCGACACTTTAGAGAAACTCTGGTATTATGGATACAAAAAACCTAAGTAAATATTTTTCATTTTTCTTCTTCCAAAGCTTCTTCTGCTAATTCATAGAAGTAATCTTTTTTTACTTCAGCTGCTTTTTCAACTCCTTTTATTGCCTCCACGAATCCTTGCATATTTGTTTCACTTTCATCTAGTCCATGAGTAAGTTTATGATAACTTCTCCATGCAAAATAAAAGAATTGTACATATTCTCTAGCTTGGTAAAACAGGGGAATCGCTTTCAACTCTTCAATTGAAAATTGAGATTCGGTGATATAATCCTATTTGTTTTCCAAAAAACTCCATGTGTTTGAGATGTTCTCCTGTTTCCCTGTAAGCTATTGGTTTTCCTTGAATAAATGATGTAACTATAAGGGATATTGGTTTTATAGATAGCATAATATTCATTTTTGATTGTTTTAATTGGTTTTGGTGCTCTAAATCCATAAGATGTTAACAGATCTAATGTAGCCATCTTTCTCTGAGCTTTCTCTTCATCATGATATAATAGCTTGATAGCAAATTCTCCAATAAGTTTAAAAGAGTACTTAAACGTATTTTCTTTAATAATCATGAGAAAAATAAGATTCGGAAAATCTGATTTAGAAGTATCAGAAATAGGTCTTGGTACTCTGACTTTCGGTCATCCTACTAAAGGTATTCAAAATTTTAATGAAATTAAAAAGATCCTCAATTATGCTCTTGATAATGGAATAAATTTCCTTGATACTGCAGAAGAGTATGCAGGTGGATTATGTGAAAAATATATTGGTGAGATTATAAAAGAGAGAGGGGATCGCGAAGATATCATTATTGAAACTAAAGCTAGTCCACCACATTGCGGTTATCATGAAATTAAGAAAGCTTGCAGTAATAGTTTGGAAAGACTTCAGACAGATTATATAGATGTATATCTTTTACATTTTCCTTGGTGTTATTATCCTCTGTATGAAACTGCGAAAGCTCTAGATGAGCTGATAGAAGAAGGTAAAGTAAGATATGCAGGAGTCTCAAATTATCATAATCCTTTAGTTGAAGAATTACAGAATTATTTAGAAAAAGGAGAAATCATTACTAATCAACTGAATTACAGCTTAATCAACAGAAGTATAGAACAAGAGATCTTACCATTTTCTCGAAAGCAAGGGATTCATATAACTGCATGGGGTCCTCTAGAAAGTGGTTTTCTAACAACAAATTATAATGAACAAAGTGAGTTTAAAAAGAATGATTTTAGGAATAGAATAGCTTTGTTTCAAGTAAAAGAGAACTTTGCTAAAACCAGACCATTATTTAAATTAATGAGAGTTTTAGCAGAGAAATACCACGTTAAACCAGCTCAAATTGCATTAAATTGGATACTTAAGAAAGATATTATACCAATTCCTGGTGCAAAGAATATTGAACAAGTTGAAGGCAATATAAGTGCAACAGCCTTTCAGCTTGAAGATGAAGAGTGTGATAGATTATCAGAGTTAACTCAAAATATGTGGCTAGAACAATATTAGCAAACACTAAGAAAAAGATATTAATTGCCAAGAGATAGACGAATTATTGTGATTAACAATACTTATATTTTTTCAAAGAACTTCTAGATTATGTTTTCTTTAGGAGATTATGAAATTAAATCATTCTCAGCAGTTAGAAGGATATTAAGCGAAATTTATGATGAAACTGCTAGTAAGTCTCAGATGATTGGTCTTATTGAGCTAGATGTAAATAAAGCACGAACCGAAATAGCGAATTTTGAGAAAAAAACAGATGTAAAAATATCCTTCACTGGTTGGTTGATTAGATGTGTTGCACAAGCTGTTTTCGAAAATAAAGAAGTTCATTCTTATAGATGGGGAAAAAGAAAAATCATAACCTTAGATGATGTTCATGTTAGTACTATTATAGAAAGAACCTCCTCGGATGGTAAAAAAGTTCCTATTACCTATGTTATCAGGGAAGCTCAGAATAAATCAGTTATAGATATAACTAACGAGATTCGTTCTGTTCAGGAAAGGAAGATAGAGGAAAGAGATCAATTTGTAGAGGGAACATCAAGATTTCTAGTAAAACTGTATCCAATCATTCCAAAATTTATAAGAAAAATGATAATTAGAAGAACGTTAAGCAATACTAGGTTTTTTATTGAAAATGCAGGTACAGTTAGTGTTACTGCACTTGGAATGTTTGGAAAGAATCTTTCTGGTTGGGCTTTACCTTTCAGTTCTAATACATTAAATTTAGCAGTTGGAGGAATAAAGAAGAAACCAATTCTTGATAAAGGTAAACTAGTTAATCATGATTTTCTTAACATTTCCATACAAATAGATCACAAAATAGTTGATGGTGCTCCTGCAACACGTTTTGTATCTAGATTTGCTGAACTAATCGAAAATGGATTCGGACTTGAAGAACTAAAGTAACTCTCTGAGTTATTAAATGGAATAAAAATTATGAAAGAGCGCCTCTATGAAGCATAATCTCATAGAGAGCTTTTTCTTCATGTTTTTTTACTTGGTCATTCAACAGATAATTTTCATATATTTTTTTGCTTTTAGTATCAGTGTAAGAATATTCAGAATTAGCTATTGTTTCAGCTAATTGTTGAATTATAGTATATAGGATTTCATCATCGTTAGAATGAATTTTGAAGTACTCTTTCAATGTCTGGAACGAATTTACTATTTCATTTTTTATGTGATTTTTCTTATATATCGATTTCATGACCTAAGTATCTTCCTTTTTTATAAGTGAATTAGTCGAAGAATAAAGATATACCAGTATTCAGAAAGAAATGAACAGATGAATTCGTAAGAAAAACTATTCAGTTTTCGTAGTTTCTTCTTCTTCTACTTTCTCTTTATTTAGCTTCTTCTTCTTTTCCATTTCTCTTGCATTCACAAACGAAAGAACTGAAACTGCTGCAAAGAGAATTCCTGCTCCTATTGCTTGGAATCTGTTTAATTCCCATCCTAGGAAATACCAGTTTACAAATATTGCTAATAAAGGAAAAGCTAATTCTGCTATTCCAGCAACTGCTGCGCTTGTTCTTTTAAGTCCAAAGTAGTAGAGTGCAAGAGGAAGAACTCCACCTGTCAAGAGAGCAAAATAGATTATGCACACACCGATTGGTAATTGCCATCCCCAATCTGCTTTAAAAATAGTGACATTTTCAGCTAACATTCTGAAATATTCACCATTATATGTGAACAATACCACATTAAATACAACCAGAAAAATGAAACCACCCATATATCTTAGCAAAGTAAGATCCCAGAAATCCACTTTTTTTGTTAATATTCGACCGAATACTGTGGACCCTCCCCATAGAGTAGCAGCTAGAAGAGAGCACAAAATTGCTATAAGACCTGTGTAATCGTATGATTGAATACTTGCTTGGATATCAGGGGTTGCTATTAAACCAATACCAATAATAGCTAAACCAAGTGCAGCCCAAAATAGAATCTTTGGTCTTTCCTTAAGAATAAAAAATGCAAAAATTAAAGTTATCAGAGGTTGAGCTTTCTGCAGTAAGATTGCTATAGTTGGATTTCCATAAGCAAATGATATCAGAAAGAAAAACAAACCTAAAGCTGAACCTCCAAATGATATGAAAAATAGTGCAAACCAATCTCTTTTGTCAAAATCTTTAACTGCTTCTTTTAATTTTTTGAACCCTCTTGTTATCCATAAAATCGGAAATAAAATCAAAAAACCAAACAAATGCTCTATCATTGCTATGAATGACGACATTCGAGGAAATGCCATAGTACCAGCTAAACCTTCCTCAAAAAGATGGGGGGCTTTGAATAAAACAGGATATCTAACTGGAGCATCAAAAGCTCTCGCTGCATTAGCTATTGATACTATTGCTGGACCAAAAGCCTGTCCCTTTAATTTCTTATCTTTGCTCATGAAATCACTTGTTATTTTGATAATATTGTAACTGCGAACAGATATTCAGTTACTCATTTAATAAATCTTGTTATCCAAGAATTTGTAACAAAAAATCTGTGTTTAAAAAACTTTGCTTAACTAGGTTTAATGTTCTCTAAAATGAATTTATCATAAAGCTCTTGATAGATTGCAACTAATGTTTCGGTAGTAATTTCCTTCTCAAAGAGTCTCTTTTCTTTGTTTTCAGATTTTCTTCTTTCAAACAATTTCACTAATCGTCTATAAATTGATTTAATTAAAGACCATAATAGAACTGCAGGTAAAAGGATAATTTTCAGTAGTATTTTTCCAAATCTTTTGAAGAATTTTCGAAAATCAATATTGTGCTCTTTTCTAACATTGGGTTTCTTCCCTTTCTCTTTCATTGAGAAATAAGTATCAGTAAATATTCTTTTTATTTCTCTGAATCGCTCTATAATGATTAGAACAATAAACTTAATCTCCCATACAGCTAAGAATGGAGTTATTAGTGGTAAAGAAACATATCCAATATATTTCATTGCATCCATTTCTTCTAACGATTTAATGTATCGTTTGACAGGTGTTGCAAATAAAATCTTGTGTAGATAGAAAATCAAATGCTTGATATATTGTAATAAAGAGTATATGATTATCAACATTGGAAGAGAGATTCCTAAAAAGAAAAATCCAATGAATTTCATGATTTTAACATATTTGTTAATAGGTCTGAAAGTATCAGTGATATATTGTTGAGCACCTAAGGCTAGTGAAAGAGCTAATTTCTGATATTCAATATCAGATATAGTCTGTTTGTACTTCTTCTCTTGACTCGCTATTCCTTTCAATGCTCCTGTAACAATCACAGATTTGTATAAAAGATCAGTAATGTCTCCACTTCTTATCCTATGAATTATTGAAAGTAAACCTACATTTACATCATCTTCAGAGAGTTTATTCTTAATTTTGAATTTCTCAAATGCCTCTTTTCGTCTCCAATAAAAGAAAGAAGATTCCTTACTCCAGATTAACAAAGCAAACGACCTTGCAGTCTGTTTTGTTACCTTTGTTAGGTCAAATTTTTCTATTGGAACTTCTACTCTTTTCAATAGCTGTTCAAGCATTTCTTTTGATCTATCAGGAACGTTATTAGCATCCAAAGCTAGTAATCCTTCAACCTTTTCTTTTATGGTAACAATTTCATCAGTCAAATCCAGTTTAAACTCTTGATAAGTTTCAGAAGATATTGGTGGCGCATCAAAGAAACTAAAGGAAGATTTTGCAGCATAATATGGTATTGAAAACAAATTTTCTAAATCTTGATACAAAGCAGCCCAACGATATGCTCCAAGATCCATGAAAATCTTACTAGTATTGTGAAAAACAACATAAAGAGGACCAAAAACTGTGACAATCCAAGATATGATCAACATAATGGTTCCTAATGCTAATCCAATTACAATAGTTGGAATTTCTGGCCATCTATTGCTGATCATCACAACTATTTTTTCTCCCCAAATAGCAGAGGGTATGACAATGAGTAAAATAGGAGTGATACCCATACTAATTGCTTGACCAATAGTTCTTCGTAATGGGTAAGCTTTTTTCACTTTTTGTCCTTTAAGTTCAAGCTCTTCTAATTCTTCTTTAACCTCAACAACTTCATTTGATTTTTTTCCAGCAAACATTTCCGAAGCTGCAGTTGTTGACTTTCTTACCATAGCGAAGAATGGAACATATTCCCTCAGGGATTTAGGAATTAAAAAATCAAAAATAATTAAGAATAACTTAGCTCCAACAAAAACTGCTGTAAATAAACATGATAGAAAGGAAACTGAAATACTTGCAGCTCTTGGGAATTCCTGCTTTTTATCTATGTCTTCAGCTTCCTCAGCTTCCTCAAATTGCTCTGTTTTAGAGGTTTTTTTATCTGATGACACAATTAAACAAGAGAACCATTGAATTTTAACATTTTGTAAGTGCTAATGCATGAAATTAATGGGTTATTTTACTAAATGCATTGAGATATGGTCTTCTATAGAGTTAATTTCTTCTTCCGTACAATCATATAATTTGAAAACTAGTTCATCTATTTTATTATCAACTTCATCATCTACTTCTTTAAGCATTTGATTTACGTACTCTTCCATCAGTTTCTGTTCTGTTTCAGAAGGAATAAGAATCGGTAGATCATGAAGAAATGTAGGTAGATAATGGAGATATTTTCCCATGATTTCTGAACCTGAGAACATTATGTTAAACATGAAACTAAACAATTTACTATTCAATAACCCTAAAATGAATTCTAACGAAAGATTTAGTTGTTTTCCAATATCTCGTAGGTGTCCTAAAAGAAAAATATCTTTACAAGCGTAACCTTGCGTATCTATTGTTGCTCTCATTCTCAAAGCATGCTGACATATGATGATTTTTTTCTCCTTGAAGTATTTCAAGTCTTGAAAATTATTTTTAAGAGTTGTTGATTTTTCTCGATCGTAATCAAGCCAATAACCATTCCACTTTACCTTATATCTCTCAATTTCCCTATTTCCACCAAAAGGTTTACCCCCCAGTAATTTTTGTGGATTATCACCTTTTGGAGTTTTCGAAACAAATTGCTCCCTTAATCCTTTCCTATGAAAAGATATAGCCCATCTGAATCTAATGACATCTCCAAGAGAGTGTTGAGATTGAGAGAATACTCTTTCTAATAAAGGAAAGGCACAGTTTTGGGGGAAATAGATAGTTTTGTTTTTTGTTTTTTCGAAAAATCCAGGACTAACAAACTCTGTTCTATTGTGTAGCTCTGATGTTGCAATCTCTTCTAAATCTATATTAGTGAACATCTTAATTGATTCTTCTTTTTTTCTTTGTTTATTTAGAAGTAAAATTATTGGATATACAGCTGGTATGAAAACTTTCTGATGTGCTAAATTCAAAATTTGAGAGATAAGATTTTCCTCTAGAAATCTTTCCCTGAATTGTCTTGCAAATCTAGATATGAGGAATTTATTTGGAATTATAAATCCTAATTGTCCAGTATCATTTAACATACTAGCTCCTAATACTAAAAATAATGCATAAATGTCATAATGTCTTTTAGCGTCCTCTGGGAAATTTTCTTGACAAATTTTCTTGGTTTTTATATCCATCTTCTTTGATTCTATATATGGAGGATTACCTACAATATAATCAAAACTGCTTGACTTAATTTCCTTAATTATCTTTGAATCGGAATTACCCTCTTTAACCATTGAATTTGTTTTATGCACATTTATTGATATTGGATTTTCAAAAGGATAATCAGCTTTGAGAGTTTCCATTAGCACCATTACTATATTGATCTTTGATAGTAAAACAGCAATAGGATCTATATCGAATCCAAAAATCGATTTTTCCATAAACCTTACAATTTTTTGTGGAGATAATTGTTGTTTCTTACCTAAAGTACATATTCTCCTTGTTGCTCTAGATAAAAACAATCCGGATCCACAAGCTAAATCTATTAATTTTGCTGTCTCTGAATTCTCTAATGATTCTGGATAGTTTAACTGCTCCAGGATATAATCAATAATTGAAAATGGAGTGAAAACTATTCCTTTATTTTGTTTCTTAGTAGCTGAGATGATTTGTTGATAAAGCATACCAAAAGGATCATCTTTTTCTTTGAATGCTTCAGTTGTGAAAATCTCTCTTAATTCTTGATAAAATGTTATATACTCTCCATTAAATTTCTTTGAAAAAATGTCTAGGAAGTGATTTTTCGTTTTTTCATATTTTTCTGGAAAATTGTTTGAGTTTCTTAATAATCCACTTCTATCAGCAAGATGAATTAAGAATAACTCCCCCAAAATTTGAAAATTACTAAGAACAAGATTTTGACCCCTAAGATTGTTGCTATTGTTATAATTGTTTATTTTATTATATGAAACTAACAACTTAGAGGTTATATTCATTATATGTCTTCATTATAATTTCATTAAAAAATCTATCTTGTACGTACAAAAATTTTTTAGCAATCTTCAGCTAATGTACACTATGGTTTCACGTTTTCTGATTTGTGAAGATATAGAAAAAAAGGCGGAAGAAGATCTATTGTCTATTTTAATTTCTGATAATCCTGATCCTAAACTATTCAATTATTCTCCATATATCCTGAGAAGAGTAAATGAAAAACTGTTAGAAGACGGAAAATCAATAGGACTAGGATATATCTCAGACAGAAAGCTAGTTGATTCGTATTGGGAATCTAATCCCTATGAAATGAAAAATGATTTGGAAATGCGAGTAATTTATGGATCTCATACAGAATGTCCAGACGAAATTCTTCTTTTTTTAAAAGATATCTCGGTAAGAAATAAAATACTCTCAAATTTGGAATCTATCCCAAAACTAAGAATTCGAAATGATTATCTTTTTAGATTTAGAACACATTATAGAGATAGTACAATTGATGACATTTGTGAGCAGATTAGAAGTCTAGCTGTTGAAAAAAATCTGAAAATAGAAACGAAAATTTTCTATTTAACAACTAAAGTAATAGAAGCTGAAAACGTTCTAATACGTTGGAATATTCCTGAAAAATGCTTTTTTGAATGTTTAAGCTGTAATTATTGTGAATATCCAAGTAATTTTTCAGCTAATCCAATCCCTAATAATCTGGGTAACATTGAGGAATTCCTGGTTACATTCAAAAATAGAATTTGTTTTCCATGTAATTTGCCTTCACTAAGTTATTCAGAAGCTATTAGAATATCTGAAGAACTCAAATATACTCTTAGTGATTTCTCTAGACCAATTTTTGGTAAAGAGAAAGTGAATATTGGAAAAATAGACATTGGACTTTGTTTAAAACAAAAAAACGGAATATGCACTTTTCAAGAATTAAAGAATAGGGAATGTATAATTTACAAATATGCACCCTTTAATTGTAAGTTTTATCCATTTTTGGTCTCAAAGGTAGATGAAAATGAGATAATTGTAGACTTAGATTTTTCATGCCCAGGAATTGGAAAAGGTAATAGAGTGAATATTCAAAAGAAGCTCAATCAATTACAAACATATCTAAATAAAACTACTCAACAATTCGAGATGAGTTTGGTTGAAATAGAAAAAACATGGGGGAAGCAAGTAATATGGAACGAAGGAGAGAGAGTTATAGCTGAAGATGTAAAATATTCTAAGACTGCTTTCTTCGAATAGATTATCTACATATATCTTAATTTTAATCGATTATATTTGGCATTGCATGTAGAACAAAGTGTTGATGGTTTGTTTATCAATACCTCAAAGTTCTCTGCAGATTGCATTAAACATTCATTTCTACAAGAACTCAATCCCAAAACTATTCCAACAAAATATGCTGCTTCTTTAGCAACTAGAGTTCTAGTAGCCATTTTTGAGGTAGAAACAATAGTCCCTTTTAACGGTTCTGCATATCCAAAAATTGATTTTTGATCTAAAGAAATAGGTACAGTGATTAACCACAAGAAAAATGATAATCTTTCAGCTACCATCTGCTCAAGCAGATTACGAGCATCATAAGCATTTGAATGATCATCCCAAGCATTTACCCTAGGAATATGAACTCCTACTGAACGAAATTGCAGACCAAATAAATCTCTTAGTACATTTTCTACATGTTCAGAGATTTCATCTGTAATTTTTTCACAATAATAGATTTTGAAATCCTTGGGCAAATGCAATCATCATTAATCTTAATTTTAACACTAATAATATTTATGTTATTCTCAATCTGATTTAACTTGATATTCATTTTTCCTTTTTATTATAACTTCCTTCTAAGATAAGATTTGCTTCTTTGCCCATTTTCAGAAAAATATCTAACTCTCTTTCAACTATTTTTAGTTTAAAATCTCTCTTTATTTTCATATTGGGAGGAAGATTATAACCAGTATCGAAAGAACTCGTCATTTTGAGAAGTTTTGCTTTCTTTGAAGAGGTCATTGAATTCACTTCAATATATCCTTCTTCATTAAATACGATATGTTTTAGTTCTTCTTTTAATTTATCAAAGAAGAAGAAGCCTGTTTCAAGGATTTTTTCTTCATTTGTAAGGTTAATCTTCAGTTCATACTGAATAATATCTGAACCATGATAGCTGAATATTATTGATGATGCTGATTTATTTTCATCTTTTTCTAGTTTCCCTTCCCACTTTCCGATTAAGTCCTTCATATCATGTATTGGATTATAGAATTCCATTCTATTTTTCTCAAACAAATGAATTTAAAAACTCTCGCTTTGATTTGAATCTATCCCAAATGTGAGATCTATGATTGATTTAGAGAGAAGCACTGTAAATGGATGGGAAATCGAAAATGATCTTTTAATCGAAGCACTAACACATCCAAATTTGACAAACATAAGACCTGAACAGAATCATTTTGAGAGATTAGAATTCTTAGGAGATGCAGTATTAGATATGTTTACTGCTGAATGGCTGTACAAAAATCTAAAGGAGGATGTCGGGATTCTATCTAAACTAAGATCCCTTCTAGTTCAAACTGAAAGTCTAGCTGAGATAGGAAAAGAAATCAATTTACACAAAAAACTGATAGTTCGACCAAAATATAAAATAACAACTACTGATATCGAAGATTGTCTAGAAGCAATTTTCGGAGCAGTTTACCTTTCTACAGGAATTGATATAGCCAGAGAGTTCTTTAATCAGCTTTTTCTTGGAGATTTGGAAAAATTCCGTAAAGATCTCTCCGACACAAAAAAAAGAAATAAACTATTGAAATTAGCTGTATGTGAAAGGAATCCAATCAATCTTTTGCAAGAGTTTTGTCAAAAGAGGGGATATGATCTTCCTACTTACAGTCTCCTTTCAAAAAAAGGGAAAGAGCATGAACCTGTCTATATAATGGAGTGCTTAGTTAAAATAGATGCAGTGGAATATAAAGGTGGAGGGAAAGGTAGAAATAAGAAACAAGCAAGAATGGAAGCAGCAGAAGTCATAATCAAACAATTAAAGATAAAGAAATGATGGATTTACATAATTCTATTTCTTTTTTCTCACAAGGTTTAAGTAATATTTTATCTTATTATTATTGATGAACGAAATTAGCTTTGATATTCAAAAAGCTATGAATTATGTGGTGGAAAAAAGTAAAGAAGTTGACAAATATAAACTCCTTCTACTATTGAATGAACTTGAAGATGCTAAATTAGAGATTAAAGATTTTCTTCTTATTCAGAACGAAGATGGAGGAATTCCTCATAGATTTGAAAAAGATTCAATTAGTACAATTAGTTCAACAATATTGTTCTTTAAAGATATTTTACTTCTCAACCAAGTGTCTCTGGTATCAATTGAATTAGGTAGAGCAGTAGAATATCTCATTTCTCTACAAAAATTGGATGGTTGCTTTGAGGAACCGTCTGAAATTGGTAAACTTGATTGCACAGTTTGGGAAGCACCTGGTTTTGAATCAACACAAATATATTGCACTTCTGTGGTGATTAATTTTCTCTGTAGTACAAAAATACCAAACATCGAAGAAGCATTAGAAAGAGGAATAAGTTTCTTATCAAAGAAGTGGGATGACGAAAAAGGATTTAGGAGTTATCCTCAATCTCTATGGAATGCAATACCAGTTTTTATTAATATAAAGGGGTATGATGATTCTATTTCCAGAAGAGGAGTTGAAATACTTGAAACATTAGAACTTCGAAATTATCCTTCCTCATCATTAGTATCGATGATAGAGTGTTTTATTCATGCAGATCTTGAAAATCATAATTTTGCAAATAAAATACTTGAAATTCTATCAACACGTCAACTACTAGATGGAAGATGGACGTCAGAAGATGGAGAAAATTTTGATTTAGCAACTACTCTAGCTATGTTGATAGTCTTAAAGAGATTAGATAAATTGTAAATCTTCAAGTAAATTACAAAAGCTTATATTTTTTACATAGCTTCATCATGTATGATTATTGATGGCCATATTGATGTTCTATTTGCTCTTCAGAGGCAACAAAGATCATTTTCAAGAGAATCAGAAGTAGGACATGTAGATTTACCTAGAATGAAAAAAGGAAATGTGCTAGCAGCTTTTTTTGCTGTTTTCCCTAAAGTTAGTAGTTATTCAATTTCTAGAGGTGTTGATTACTGGTTTCAACTTGTTGATAATCCTGAAAATGAGCTACTACAAATTAAAAGAATCGAAGATTTTGAAAAATGTAAGAGAGAAAACAAAGTTGGGGCAATTCTCCATTTTGAAGGTTCCGGAGGATTGGAATCAGAGTTTCATAACCTGAGAAATTATCACAAACTTGGTCTAAGAAGTATGGGATTAAGTTGGTCTAATCTAAATCAATTTGCAACAGGAGTAGGAAATGATGAGATGAGAGGTTTAACAATTGAAGGGAAACAGCTCTTAGGAGAAATGGAAGAATTGGGGATAATAGTAGATGTGAGTCATTTGAATGAAAAGAGTTTTTGGGATGTAGTAGATAATACTTCTAAACCAATAATTGCATCGCATAGTAATGCTTACTCACTTTGTGATCACATTCGAAATCTGAAAGATGAACAAATAGAAGCAATAGGAGAATCTAATGGTACTATAGGGATAAATTTCTGTGTAAGTTTTCTTTCCTCTGAATTAAATAAAGATGAAATAACTTTTGAAATAATTAAGAATCATATAGATCATATAGTAGATAAAGTAGGAATAAATCATGTAAGTCTTGGTTCAGATTATGATGGAGCTACGATACCAACTGCTATAAAAGATATTAGTCATTATCCAATACTCCTAAAATATTTAGAAGAAACTGGATATAATGAAACTGAATTAAACAAAATCAAGTATGAGAATTTTATACGTGTTATGAAAGATTGTTGGAAATAATTAAGAAAAATTAGAAAGATAAATATCCAAAAATGTGTGGGAAAATTATCTGCTGTTGCCATCTTATTTGCATTTGAAACGATAGTAATAATCCTGATACTTTATTTCTACGAATTCTCAAATCAGATTCTGTATTGTTATTCTTATTTTGATAAAATGTCACAGTAAAGAAATTACTTCCTTGAGCAGAGAAAGTTTTATTCCCTAAACTTGTTTCTGTAATTATTTCTTTGTCATAATAAAAGTGAACCGCGGAATACTCACCTTCTGGAAGAGGAAAACTAGCAAATAAATCAACTGTATTATTTATTGATTTTAGATCAATGACTCTTGGATTATCAATCAAATCAATAAGAATACCTTGACTCTTGCTTTTCATCCTTAATGCTGTAATTATAAGATACATATGAAGGACTTGATAAGAAGGCATAGATGTTTCTAAGGTGATTACCTGTTCCAAAGATGCATTTTCTGATATATCCCCATCTACATATAACAATAGAGTACCATCGTATCTTGAATCTTGCCAATCAAAAGGATATTCTCTAAAATCTTGTATGTCAGAAATAATTAAACCAAAATCCTTTACAGTAATCATCACTGCTACTGTAGCACCTGATAACATCATGATCAGAAGTATTAGTGTAATTTTATTTCTGCCATTCATTGTCTATCCCTTCACTTTATCTTTCTCATTCACTTTTTTTACTCTTCTTATTTAATTCTTTAAAGTTATTTTTCTTACATCATAATCATAAGGTAAATGTAATCAATAATTATCAGTGCGCTAGCTATTATCACAGCTTGATATTGCTTGCAGTTAGTTGATAGATAAATACCCTGAGAAACAAATATTGCTGATATTATTTTTACAATTGCAAAAACAATATTCATCAGAATCAATAACCAACCTTCCATAGCTGTATTGGTATAATGAATTATCCCGATAGGAATTAGATAAACAATATAAGGAATAATCCCAACAAAGATTCCTACCCATAATTCCTTGATATTCGATTCATTTTTTAGTGTTTTAAGAGTAAGAAATACGACTGCTAAATAAAGATACCAATGAGCAATGGATAATAATCCATTGATTATTGCGCCTCCTTCAAGAATTGATTCTACAGAGCTGAAATGTGTGTTAGATACACCAAATAACCAAGCAACAACTATAAGAAATATATTCAATTCAATGAGACTTCTAACTGGATCACCAAAGAAATAATAGTATAATTCTCGAAAAGCTAGTTTATCTATAAACCATGATTTCTTTTCTTCCTCTGTATCAGGGAGAGATATTTTATGGATGATATCTTCGACTATTTTTTTTCCTTTCTCATTAAGCTGATAGAAATTTTGTTGATCCTTTTGTATATACGAATCTAGGTTTTTAAGGTGGTAAAACAAACTACCATCTGTCAGTTCTAATTCTTCCTTAATAGCTGTAAAGGAAATAGAACCTTGCTCAGCAACTAATTTAAGGATTCTCTGTCTGATAGAATTGGATAGAATTTTCATTTGAATACTACTATCATCTTCCACTATTTGAGAATCCATTGAGTAAGATAGAGAAAGCTCTCCTATATAATTTTAACTTTAAAACTATACTTTAGAAAATTAAAGTAATTTCTTCAGATAGTTAAATGAACACGTATTAAATTATTTATGAGGGTTAGTTGTTGGTGACAAAATGAATAAAAAACTCACACTAATTGGATTAGGCTTTATTGCATTGATGCTTCTAACAATGGGATCTCAAGCAGCGCCTGAGCAAGGAATAGAATATGAATGGAAGAATGGAATTGCAACTGTTGAAACAGAAAATGTTACTATCAGTGTTAATACTTTCGGCAATTTGCCTGGATTTCATTACAAATTAGTTTCAGGTTTGAATTATACTGTAATCTTCAAGCAGCTTGCAGAATATGAGGATCAGAATGAAGATGGAGTTTTTCAAGCAAGTGAAACTCTTACTGGAATGCCATATTTAACATTGACTAGTATTAGTTGGATTTTCAGCGGTTTCAATGTTGAAGAGACAGAAGGATTAGTTACAGCTATTCATTTCAACTTTACAGCTGATGAAATAATAGGTCTCGTGTATGATGAATTAGATATTACTATCGCTATGCATCTTTATTTAGAAGATCAAGTTATAGATGGATACGAACTCGTTGGAGGAACTGAACTCAAATTTGATCTCTATATTAGTGGATGGCCTTGGGAATCTGATACTAATTTTCTAGCACTTCGATTTGATATAATTCTTAGTGAAGGTATGCAAGTAAGAAACCAATTTGATCAGCAAATAGATACTTCAGTAGATAATTCTGGAAGCGAGAAGAAATTGGAAAACAAAGCTGGTGAGCTAAAACAAGAACTTACATTCCAAAACGAAGAAAAGACTGCTTTCTTTGGCTATGCAGATAAAGCACAAATCAAAAACCAAACAGAAAGTCAATATGAATATAGCAGTGTAAATGCATCCTATTGCGCAACTGGAGAAAATGTTCTAAGAATATATTTATCATTTGAACATTTTGACTATCTTATATACGACCCTTCTTTAGGAACTTATGATTCTGGAGAAGAAGATAATGTTCCGTTTGCATGGGTTACAGCATTAATCGCTCCCGTTATTTTTGTAGCAGCATTAAAAGCCTCTAATAAATTTAGGAAATAATAATTTCCTATTTTTCTATTTTTTTTCTTCATCTATTGGAACTAATTCTAATTGTCTTCCATATCCAGACTCAACTTCTTGGATTATCCCTTCCTCAATTAATTTATCAACTCTTTCTCTAACAATTCTTCTTGACGCTGATCCTCTTTCCTTTCTCACTTGGTCAGTTAATTGTGAGATGTTCAGTCTTTCTTTTCTTTCAAGTGAAGAAATTATAGCTTTAGAAATATCATCATATCTAAAATCAGGAAATCTTTCAAGAATTCTATCCTTCAAAGAAAGAGTTTGTGATAGTACTGAAAAAGGAGCTTTTGAAACTTGTAAAGTAGAAGTTAAAATTTGAAGAAGACTCATCATTTGCTTAAGTTCAGGATTATCCTCAGTTACTTTATGCTGGAGATTGTTAATCTGTAGAATAACATAATTGATTTTTTCCTCTAACTCATTAATTCTACTCTCTAAAGATTCTTCTTCTGACATAGGAAAATCACTGAATTCGTAATTTAGATTTGATTTAATGTCTTACGATGATTTTTCTGAGCTGATTCCTAGCTTGATTAAGAACCCTTTCTTTTCTGAGGGTCTTTGTATGTCCGCAAGTTTCAGCATATTACCCAAACTTTGAGTGTTGGAATATGATTTCTTTAATTCTCTTCGAAGCTCTCTTGGTATTCCATATTCTTTGAGATATCTACCAACTAATTCTTTGTTTCTTGATTTTCTGATTGGACTCAGTATCAAGAGATATAGAATAAAATAGGGAAAAATACCTCCCAAGTAGGTAATATATAATGTTATCCAGAATATTGCCCACAGAGTTTTGGTCATTTTTTCACCTAATTTTTACTGAAGATTAATCTTCTTCTGATTTTTTCTTTTTACCAAATTCCTTCTCAATTTCTTGAGGCATTGTCTTCATCGCGTTACCTAAAAGATCAAAAGATTTAGAAAAGTTCAAGACTATTTCTCTGATCATATCCTCAGGTAATCCTTGATCCTTTAATTCTTGATATAATGAGCCTATGCCTTTAGCATAATTTCCAGCTATTGAAGGATCATATATTGATTGAAAGATATTTTTGATTAAATCAGGAATTTCTGTTGATACTACACCAAGCATTTCTTTTACTTCCGCTGCATCTGAAGATTTATCTTTTTTTGATTTTTTTACCTCGTTTTCGATTTTTTCGTTCAATTTATCACCCAATTCGTTTAAATTCAATTTGCTTCACCTAAGTATACTCGAATGGTCACTTATATTGAAGGTGGTGGTCACAAATTGGTCACTTTTAATGTTTTTACGAAGTAATTCATCTTTTTTTATCATTTAAGTTTTCCTTATCAATATGAGAATTCCTTTTGATTAGAAAATAGAGTATGAATGTTATTACTAAAGTAAGAAAAGCGTAAGCAAGAGAATATCTTAGCATGATAAATATTCCAAGTGAAGAAGAATCTGCAACTACTCCTAAGATAAGAATCCCTAGCACTACTCCAAGAATTCCTATAGAGCTAAAAATACCATAAGCTGTTGCTCTTCTTTCTTTTGAAGTGAAATTTGCAACTAAGGAATACATGCAAACTGTATAGAATGGATAAACTGGAATACTGTAGAGAATCATCGCCAAAATGGCATTCATAGGAAATATTGACATAAACAGAAATACTAGATTTTGGATGAAAATATAGATAATTGCTGTCTTGCTAATCGCTCTACTGGAAGTTATGTTTCCAAAAATAAACGATAGCGGAATTGCAATAGTTGTAGTTGCAACCAAAAAAATAGAATAATGTATTGCTTTAACTTTAAGAGTTTCAATAAAATATATCGTGTTATAAGCCCAAAATCCCCCCATTGTGCTTTGCATAAAAAATGCCAATATTAATGTTATTATGAACAATTTTGGAAACGTTGTAATTGGTAAAGTTTTATTTATTTCTTCTCTATGATTGGTTTCTTCTTTTAGAGCTCGCTTTTCCTTAACTAGTATAGCTAAAATTATAGCAATGAGACAAGCAACTGCTGCTATAATTAGTTGTATATCCATCGCATCTTCTTCATAATTATCATGTAGTGCTCCAGAAATTGGACTCATTATTATCCAAGCAATACTTGTTATTGCTGAAATTTTTCCTAGAATTACTTCTTTAGGTTTACTCGTTATAGTAGTACCCAAAGCGTAATAATTAGCAGATTGTGCAGAACCAAAAAAATAACCAACAAAAATCATAATCAAAAAGAATGCGGAATTTTTTGAGAAAATTAAACTAGTATACATTAATCCCATAAACACTAATCCACCTACAACAAACCACTTTATACTTGTTCTATCAGCTAGAAATCCCCATAATAGAGTACCAACAATTACCATAGCATTTGGAATTATACTTACTAATCCAATAACCACAAATGATTGTTCTTCGAATATTTGAAATAACCAAAGAGGTGCATATGGTGCAAAATTAGCTACTCCTAAGTGATAGAAAAACATACTTAAAATAATTATGAATTCTCCTTTTTCAAAACTCAACCATTCTAGGGTTTTTAAATTGATTTTTTTTCCATTCTTAGATTCTGTCCTTGAATGGGAGTTCATATTTTCAGCTTAAAACTTGCACTTCTTAACTTTTCTTCATGTAAAATGATTAAAAAACGAAAAGTTGATATTTGTACAAGATAAATTCTTACTGAAAGAGTGTTCGATCATCAATGAGCAGTGAAGAACCCGATAGTGTTAAAGACATATTAATAGAAATGAAAACGCTCTCTGAGATATGTGTAGATTTAGCTTTTGCATCTCTCTTATATTCAGATAGAGTTGTCGCTGAGCAAGTTTTAGTTTTAGAAGAAAAAATCGATGATTTGTATAAGAAACTTCTAGATTATTTGTCATTGTCAATTAAGAGTCGTAATCAAGCAGAACAGCTTAGAATTTACTATATAATAGGAGAAGCTAATAATATCATATCAGACTCTGCAGCAGATATAGCTTCTTTAGTCCTATTGGATTACCAGATGGAGAACGAATTAAAGCTAGTTCAACAGCATATGGATCAACTTGTGGATCTCGTTCCTTTGGAAGGATCATCAGTTTTGTGTGATGAATCTGAATTATCGTCATGCATTCATGATATGTTAGGAGTGGATATTATAGGTATCATCAGACCAGATACAAAGCTCTTAACCAATTATGATGAGATAATGAAGGCTGGTGATTTATTGATATTCAGAGGACCTTTAGAGAATGTAAATCATTTCATTTCTTTAGCAAAGGGAGAACATCAGACTGTTGAACAAGCTAGAGACGCTATTATTAAACAAGGAGAAATCACTCCAGAAAAAGAGCTAAAATATCATCAAGATTTACTTGTTACTATGAAGGAATCTGCTGAATTAGCTGTAGATTTAGCTTATGTATATGCCTTTGAAGATTTACCAGAAATCAAGAGTTTAATCTTATCAACAGAAGATAAAATTGATAATCTCCAATATGAGTTGATCGAAGAGGTATTGCGCTTATATAAACAGGAAATGATTGGAAAGAAAACACTTATGGCATACCTAAGAATGGCAGATTCTTTTGAAGAGATTGCGGATGCAGCTATCAAAATTTCTTTTGGAGTTACAACTAGACATAAACCTTATACAATACTTGAAGAAGTTGTTGACGATTCTTCGGAAGCTTTGGATTATATTCCAGTTACGAAAGATTCACCCTATATAGGTAAGACAGTAAAAGAAGCTGAATATCTGAACGATTTCATGCAGATTCTAGCAATTCGACAAAGAGGTCTATATTCCCTTTTCCCTAAAGATAATGAGAAAATAAAAGCAGGAGATGGACTTCTAATAAAAGAATATTCAAGTCCTGAAGATCCTGAATAGAATTGTTCATTTCATAAATGAGAATTTAACCATTCAACTAGATCAGAAAAAGCTTCAGTTCTCATTTTCTTATTTTCTTGATATACTTCGTGTTTACAACCTTTATAGATTTTTACTGTTTTATCTTTGGGATTCAAATCTGTGTTTAACTCATCTAATCCAAGTACCATAGTATCTAATTCACCTTTCTGGATAAGCACGGGGATTTGAATTTCTCCAATCCTCTGTTTAATTTCTTTGTAGTGATCCATAAATGCTACACCCATTCCAGCTGAAGCAACTTTATAGTTTATAAGAGGATCACTAGTATAATCAGCTACAGACTCAGGATCTGATGAAATCTCATTAGGGTCTAGATTTGAAGCTGCTTTAAACGAAGGATATATTTTTACCATAATCCTTGCTAGCATGCGAAGGAGACCTGGTATTTCCATAATATTTGTACCTGAACCTGAGAGAATCAAACCTTTTAGCTCTTGTTGATATTTGAGAGCAAATCTTTGAGCAATAAAAGATCCCATTGAATGACCTAGAACGAAAAATGGTATATTTGGGTGTTCTTCTTTTATTAAATTACTTAGAGTATAGCAATCCTCTACGTAATCATCAAAAGACATTATATGATTCCTCTTTCCTTCACTCTTTCCATGACCTCTGTGATCATTTCCATAAACTATAATATTCTCTTCTGCTAGTCTTTCTACCAAATATTTGTATCTGCCTAAATGCTCAAATCCACCATGGAATATTTGAACAACAGCTTTAGGTTTTTTTGGTATCCATGATTGATAATAGATTCTATGGTTTTTCAATCCAGTAAAATAGTCTTCCTTATATTCCATACAAATTAAATAGAGTGGTTATTATAAAATTTTATCGTGAGATGTGATGAAATTCGATATATTTCTTAATATTCTTTGAATCTCAATCACATCAACATCTTCTGAAACCATCTCCAGAACTGTTTTTTTCTGAATCATAGCTTGTGTGAATATATTGTTGAAAGGTATTTTTTCTATAACTGGGAAATCTTCTTTACAATATTCTTCAATATCATTCGAAATCCTTTCATTTATATCAAATCTGTTTATTATTACATATCCACCTATGTTAAACTGTTTTAGCAATTCTAGAATTCTTTTCAGATCATGGTATCCTGATAAAGTGGGTTCTGTAACTACTAAAGCTAGATCTGCGCCAGTAAGCGAGCTAATTACAGGACAACCAATTCCTGGCGATCCATCTATTAGGATTAATTTCATTTTCTCTTTTTCTGCTTCTTTCTTTGATAGTTTTCTTACCTCTGCAACTAATAGTCCTGAACTTTCTTCTCCAGGATTTAAACGTGCATGAACCATTTTTCCGATTCTTGTGTTCGAGCTCATATAAATTCCTGATACTCTGTCAACCATCTTGATTGCATTTTCTGGACAAACGTGAAAACACATACTACATCCCTCACATTTGAAATCATTTACCGTTAAACTTTCTTTAATTGCTTCAAATCTACATGAATCTCTACATTCATTACATTCTACACATAGTTCTTTATCAATTACAGCTTTCTTCAATCCATAATAACTAAATTGCTCAGTTTCTTTTGGATCAAAAATCAAATACAAGTCAGGAGCATCAACATCTGCATCAGCTAATATCGAAATTTCTTTAAGCTGATAAGCAAGAGAAGCAATAATCGAACTTTTCCCTGTCCCTCCCTTCCCAGATATAACTGTAACTTGATTAATCTTCACATTCTTAGTCATTGTTGATTTCTCCCTTAATTTTCTTTATCAGTTCGATGAATTTTTTTTTCCAGTACGGTGAACTTACTGCTAATGTTTTACCTTCAGAATACTTCTGAGCAATTTCAATATCGAATGGTACCTTCATAAGTATAGGAATTTCTTCTTCAGTGCAAAAAGTCTCTAGTTCGTCATTTCCTATTCCATCTTTGTTAATAATTACTCCAAATTCCATTTTTATTCTTCTCAGAGTTTCAACAACTATTTGCATATCTGATAGACCAAAAGGTGTAGGCTCAGCTACAATAATAACATAATCTGAATTAATTACAGCTTCTACCATTGAGCATGCTGAACCTGGAGGAGAATCAATTATTATTAGACCTTTTTCTTGATGGATAAAATTCTTTAATTTCGCAATTACAGGAGTGCTTAATTCTTCTCCTACAATTAATTCACCATAATGAAATATTAATTCTTTATCAGTGCCTGCGAATATTTTCCCAATTGTTCTAGGTTTTTCTGATATCGCTTTCTCTGGACATAAATATGAACATACACCACAACCATGACAAATTTTCTCGAAAACTAATATTTGACCTGGAAGATTGATTAGAGAATGAAATTCACAGTTTTCACTACATATTCCACAGTGAGTACATTTAGTGTAATCAATTTCAGGAACTAATATCTGTGCTTCACCAACTTCTTTCACACTTATGCTCAAAAATAGTGAACAATTAGGTTCATCTACATCAGCATCAAGAAGCTGTATATTTTCATGAGAAAGAAAGAGACTTGTAGCTATAGTGGTCTTTCCAGTACCACCTTTGCCTGATGCGATTGTTATCTGCATTTGTTTCTGATCCTCATTTCAGTGCTGACAACCTTCATCAGGATTTGCTTCATTCAGTTTTCCTGCTTTATAAAGTTCAACTGTTTCCTTTACGGTTCCAGTTGCTCCCATGAATACTTTTACACCATACTGGTTACAAAGCGTTATTGCTCTTGATCCTATTCCACTTGATAAAATTCCGTTACAATGATCTGCCAAGAATTCTGCAGGTAACTTTGTTCCTCCTCTATGAGAGCTTTTATTTTCAATAACATTTATTGAATCATCACCATCATCCCATATAGCAAAAAATGGGACTCTTCCGAAATGAAATCCTATCTCCGAATTCCAACTATTATCATCTTCTACTGGTATTGCAAATTTCATTCTTTCACCTATATCTCTTTTAATGACTTGTTCTTCCATTTTTCTACAAGTACTTTAGCTGGAAGAATCTCTCCTTGAAAAACACTAATGTTAGCAGAGCGCAAAACTCTTTCTGCATTTGGACCCATTTCAGGGATTATCACTGATTCAATACCTTTACTGATTAGATATTCCACAGCTTGAATTCCTGCACCCCCTCGTGCTTGTTTTGCAGGATTGTCAACTATTTCAAAAGAATCATTTTCCGTGTCAAAAATATAGTAAAATGATCCTCTGCCAAATCTATTATCTAGTACACAATTTTCATCTCTTGTAGCAACAGGTAATGCTATTTTCATTTTTAGTTCCTTCTTATGAGTCGCTGATAGGTTCAATCTCAAACTGAATTGCTTTGGTATTTATTAGAGCATCAGAGAGTTTCTTATGAGCTAGAGAAAGCTCTCTACTAAACGATGCTTGAGAGATTTCCATTTTCTTCGCAGCTTTTGTCTGTTTCAGTTGTAAATAATCCGAATAGTACATTGCTGTAAATTCTTCCTTAGTTAGCTCCACAGTTTCTAAATCAACCATGGGGATGCCAATAGGTTTGAAAACCTCCCCTTTAAAGTCAATACATCTCCTCTCCTTTCGTCTTTGAACCATCATGTATATCTATGAATAATTATTCATAAGTGTTTCTCTATGAATATATATTCGTAGTAAAAAAAATAAATTTATACACATAGAAACAATCATAAAGGTGTCAATTTGTTGAGTAGTAGGAAAGTGTAGTTATTTGTCTTTAAGAGGATATATTATTCGAAGAGTTCTGTACATAATACCATTGATGTTAGGAATAACTTTAATGAATTTCACCCTAATCAATATCTCTCCTGGAGATCCTGTTATCATCAGATTAGGACTAATACACTGTGAATCAGAAGATTGCTATAATCGGGCATATAACAGAGAAGCAATTGAGATGGGATTGTTAGATGAAAGTATGTATACTGTCCCATGGTACTCAAGATATTTCGATTTTGTAAGTGATCTATTACGTTTTGATTTCGGATCAAGCTGGTATTATACAAAAGCAGGATCTGGAATCCCAATAACCAAAATACTTGAAGATCATTTATTCTATAGTGTTATCCTCAACATAATTTCATTTATAGTTTCTCTACTTTTATCTACAGCAATAGGAGTAATTTCAGCAACTAGAATGAGGTCATTCTGGGATAAAACATTAACTATAGCAATGCTTGTTGGCTACTCAATGCCACTATTTTGGATCGCCAAACTGCTAATGCTAGGATCCTATCAATTATTTAATTTTACAGGAGTAACAAATAAGGATGCGTTTATAAAACCACTAATGCTAAACGGACAATTCTATAAATATCTGATACTGCCGACACTAGCGCTAACACTTGGGCATCTTGTTTTTATGGCAAGATTAATGCGATCACAATTACTAGAAATTCTTAGACAAGATTATGTGACGACAGCGAAAGCGAAAGGAGTTTCAAACAGAGGAGTGATATATAAACACGCATTTAGAAACGGACTCTTACCAATAGTGACAATAATCGGTAATTCGCTACCTGGATTATTAGGTGGATCAGTAATGATCGAACGAGTCTTCGGGTGGCCTGGAATCGGAACGTATTTTCTTAACGGAGCACTTTTCAGGGACTACCCTTTAATGATGGCTACGAACACAATCTTTCCATTTTTGTTCCTAATTGCTAGGTTACTGACGGATATCACGTACGTGTTTATTGATCCAAGAATTAAGTATTAATCCTTAATTTTTCTTTCTTTCTTTTATTTTTATTATAATAAACGTATCAAAAAATTAAAATTAAAGGAAGTTTAACAACTTTAATGTAATTATGAAAATGAGCATTGCCAAGATATTCAAAATGTTTTTACTTCCCTTCTTATGGTTAGGAGGAATAGTTCTCTATCTTGCTGTTGTATTTGCTAAATTCATCTTTCAGATTTATGAGATTCTTATCCCTAGAGGTTTACGTGAGCTTGTTCCAATTCTTAATCTCTGGAGAAAATACCTAGTTTATATTTCCAATTTATTTTCTAGTAGTGAAAAAATGGAAATGGTCAAGATTGAGGAAGAAATTGATGAGATAATTATCCGAGAAGATCGAATCAATAAAGCTTATCCAATCCAAAGAGGAGTGGGTGAAACCTATGATCATGTTCTCATCATTGTTGTCATCATTGTTGCTTCTTTGGTTTTAATTCAAAGTCAAACAACCAATTTTGATGCTCTTTTAGATGCTATTACTAATCGATTTGAATTCTTCCAAAGACTTGGTGAAACTGCTCGATGGTTGCTACTCACTGTAATCGCAATTATTTGTTCTACTGTTATGGGTATTCTTTCTTTTATTGCCACTATTACCGGTCCTATTTACAGTTTATTCCACAAAGCAAGTCTTAGAATGGTTAAAATAGGTGCTTATAGATTCGCTTCATACTATCAAAAAGTTGAAGATTTATTTGCACTACCTTATCTAGCTTCAAAAGCTAGCTTTTCATTTTTTGATGCGCCTCCTATCTCTCAAGAAACTTATGAAGAGTTTAAAATTGATTTAATGGGTGATTTGAAAAATCTACGGAGAAGATTCACTAATATACTAAATCTTGATCCTACATCGTTATCTGAAAAAACTAAAGATGTTTATCGTAGATTTCTCTCATCTAAAACTGAAGATAGATTGGATATGACTCAAATTGAAGATTATATTTCGCGTGCTTTTGCTCTTGAAATATGGCAAAAAGAAACCACTCTGATACCATGGATAAAAGAACCTGGTTTAGGTGCATTTTCGCAAAAACACAATCTCTCATACAAAGAAGCCAAGCAAACTTTTGATTTTGTTACAGTAAAACTCCAAGACAAATTCGTCTCTAAACCATTTTACAGTTCAATTTTACTCACAGGTGCACTTAAGGGAGTAATGGCTGTAGAAACTCGCTATGATATGCCAATGAGTGATATAGAGTACAATCAATTAGCTTTCTCTTTAGCTCTAGGAGCTCAAAGATATATTTTAGATCACTTTGCTAAACCGAAATTCAAACGAGGATTAAGAATAAAATTACGAAATCTTTCTTATGGTTTAGTTGTACCTTATATCGAACTCTTTGATGCTTTCATATCTTATGGAAAACATATAGGAAGCTATATGAAACAAAGATTTTCTAAAGGATGGAGTAAAAGAGCTGGAGTATTTTTAGGAACAAGATTTGCTGAAATTCAAAGGGGATTATTTTCTATACTACTAGAAGAAGCTAAAAACATAGACAAAAAAGAGAAACAAAATCTAGCTGAAGCAAAAGAAGTCCTGAAGATGCTATGGAAAGCATTCCTATTCCTGTTTAAGGTTATCCTAGCATTACCTCTGAGTATCTGGTATATGCTCAAATTATTCTTCCAGCTCTTTGTTAGTATCTGGAGATTTCGTCAACCAGAAGCTAGAAAAAATAGAAACTTCGAGAAAGATTTAGCAAAAGAGTCAATGGTTGCTATGTATGATGAGATCTACTCAAAACTAGTTTTGGAAACTTACTACTATACTTGAGAACTAAAAAATTATAAAGAAACAAATTCTAATATTTTTGGTTATCATCATGTCAGAGAAAAGGTTCCGATTAAGAGAATTAGGTCTGAAAGTGGGAAAATTAAATATTGGAAAGTTGAACTCAATAACAGATGTTCCAGGAGTAAAGGTGGGACATTATACAATAATTGAAGGAGAAGGAGCATTAATCCCTGGAAAAGGACCTGTAAGGACTGGCGTAACAGTTATTATTCCTCATCAAGGAAATATTTTCAAAGAAAAAATTGTTGCAAGTTCTTTTGTTATGAATGGTTATGGTAAAGCAATAGGTTTACCACAGATTCAGGAACTAGGTTCTATTGAATCAGTCATTGCATTAACTGGAACTTTGAATATACCTTTAGTTGCTGATGCTCTGATAGATTATCATCTAGAAGAAAATCCTGATATCGGTATCAAAACCTCAACAATTAATGTAGTAGTTGGGGAATGTAATGATGGTTATTTGAACGATATGCAAGGAAGACATGTAAGGAAAGAACATGTAATTGAAGCTATAAAAAACGCTTCTTCAAATGTTGAAGAGGGTGCAGTTGGTGCTGGAACAGGTATGGTGTCATTTGGTTATAAAGCTGGAATTGGTACATCTTCCAGAAAAATAGTAGTTGAAGGTGAAGAATATATTCTAGGTGTTCTTGTGTTATCAAACTTTGGTCGCAAAAAAGATTTAACAATTTTAGGTCAAAAATTCCATCATGAACATGAAACAGATGAATCCGAATCAAAAGAAAAAGGATCGATAATGGTAGTTGTTGCAACCAATACACCTTTGAATTCAAGACAACTTCAAAGGATTGCTAAAAGAGCTCCTTTGGGAATTACCAGGACTGGTAGTTTCGTGTCTTGGGGATCTGGAGATATTATCATATCTTTTACAACTGCTAATAAACTTCTTCATGACAGAAAAGATCACAAATTTGAAACAGAGATAACAAATGAAACTTCTAAGTTATTCAATTTCTTACTTAAAGCTACAGTAGAAGCTACAGAAGAGGCAATCTTAAACTCTCTATTGAAAGCTAATACAATGAAAGGAAGGGATGATAAGAAAATTGAAGCTATCTCTATTGAAAAAATAAAGAAGATTCTAGTTTCTTAGATTGTTACCCATATATTACTTCTCTAGTGATATCGCTTAAAGATGCTACGTTGGTCATTCTCATAGCTTTTTCTAAAGTTTTCTGGAGATGAATAAAGTGTGTTTTAACTCCTTCAGCTCCACCGCCTACAGCTGCTCTTACAATATCTCTACCAATAAGTACAGCTTCAGCTCCAACAGCTAGCATTTTCAGAACATCATAACCGTTTCTTATTCCACCATCAACAAGAATTCGTGTTCTGCCTTTGATCGCATCAACGATAGAAGGAAGTACTTCAGCTGTTCCAGGTGTATAATCAAGAACTCTTCCTCCATGATTACTGACAACTATTGCAGCTGCACCAGCTTCTGATGCTGCTATAGCATCTTCTTGTGTCATGATTCCCTTGATAATAACAGGAAGTTTTGTAGAATTGACTAACTCTTTTATGTCTTCAGGAGATTTTTTGAATACAGGTTTTTGATGCGCTGCCATAATTGTAGAACCGCAACCATCAACATCTGTTCCAACAGCTATCGCTCCACCTTCTTCATACTTCTTGAAAACTTTCTTCAGAACCTCTTGATCTCTTGGTTTGCTTATTTTGACTCCCCATCCTTCAGCTACATTACATATTGCATCATAGCAAGGCATGAAATCCCAATCATATGTATATGTATCGCCTCTCCAACCAATAGTTCCTGCATATTTCGCACCCAAAACAGTAGCTTTACAGAATTCGGATTCAGTGATTACTTCATCTCCTCCAAACGAATTAACACCAGTTACACTTGCACCCATAATAGGCATCGTTAGTTTATTCCCAAAAAAATCATATTCAGTATTTGGATTATAATGATCTCCTACTACACGCATCTTCAGTTTGATTGCATTCACTGCTTCAAAGTTGTTTTTGAAACTCTGACCCGATCCTACTCCTCCAAAACCAATTCCTTTTCCATAAGCATTTCTTTGGCAGATTCTTATATCTGCTCCATCACAGTGTTTATAGACACCACAATGACCTTTCATTTTTTCTCTGGCGATTTTTCTATAATCCTCAACAGACATTGTTATCAGCTCTAATTATGTAATTAAGTCGAATTAAAGAGGAAATTTATATTCTTTTTCTTTTACCAAAATCAACATTGTTTTGCGTGAAACTAAGAGAAATTCTAGAAATGATTTTAAATACAACACAAATATATCAGAATAGTGACACACGACATAGGAAAAGAATCGATAGCTTTCATTGAAACACCTGATGAAGTAGCTAAATTAATGGTTTCTCTAATAAGTACTGAATACAAAAACCAGAAAGAAGTTCAAGTCTTAGATAGTGGTTGTGGGAGAGGAGTATTTCTTGAACAACTCTTAGCAGATAAGTATTCAAATATTGAAGGAATTGAATTAGATAATGAATTAATCAAGATTTGCAAGAGTAAATTTCCTCAAATTAAATTCTATCATGAAGATTATCTTGATTGGGAACCAAAAGAGAAATACGATATAATTATTGGTAATCCACCTTATGCTCATTATAATTCTCTTCCTTCTGAAGTACAAGAAAAAGTAGTTAAAATCGTTTCTAGTAAAGAATCTGACATTTATTATGCCTTTATCTTAAAATCAATTGATTTACTTAAGGATGGTGGAGAACTAATATACATCGTTCCATATGGATTTTTCTACAATACTTTTGCGAAAATTGTAAGAAAAAAAATAATCTCTGAAGGTTTTTTGTATGCTGTTATTGATCTTGATGAAATCCGCTTATTCGAAGGTGAAAATCCTGAAACTATTATCTTTAAATTTAAGAAAACAAAACCTGATGAAAGAGATAAGACGCAAATTCTTCGAATTGTGAGTAGAAAAATTTCGAAAAAAGATATTTTGGAAAAGGGATTAGATTCAATAAAAAGTAAAGAAAGCAATGATGCATTTTTTTATTATGAGAAACCTATTTTCATTGATTCGGATTCAATCTGGACTACTTATCCTGAGATTCTAATAGAAACGTCAATTTCTCTTAAAGAAGTCGCTTGGATAGGTGTAGGTTTAGTTTCAGGTTTTGATAGAGCATTTATTATTTCAAATGAAGAAATAATGAGTCTTAATGAAGACGAACGAAAATTCATCATTAGAAGCGTAAAAGCTAGCCATTGCAAAGCTTATTGGACTGAAGGTTGCACTAATTACATTCTGATTCCTGATGATTTGAATTCAGAGGAAATCTTAAGAAATCGTTATCCTAACATTTACAAGAAAATTTCTGATTTCAAAGAGAAGATGAATGATAGATTCCTTCCTTCAAATAAAAAATGGTTCCAATGGCAAGCTCTTAGAAACTATAAGCACTTTCTGGATTATCTTGACAAACCTAAGATCTATATTCCAACTCTAGATAGAAGTAAATATAATAGATTTAGCTTGTCTGATGAAGAATTACTACCTTCAGGAGATATACTAACTATTGTTCCTCTGATAATTGATCCGTTTTTCCTTCTTGGTTATTTGAATAGTAACTTCTTTAGAGAGTATTATTTATCAGCAGGTGCTCGAAGAGGTCATCGAATAGCTTTCACACAACGAATTATGTCTAATATACAAATTCCACTTTTTACTAAAGAGGTAGAGAAGGAAATAGCTTCTATCACTCAACAGATATTAAAAATAAAAGATGTTTCAAGAAAAAAAGAAATAGAAACTCTCATCCAAAATTCCTTCAAAGAAAAGCATTTTCGAAAACTAATAGATAAATAATGATTTTTATTACACAAAGAAAGGCCAAGATTTTTAAAGATAATAACTTCTAATTTAAGAGGATTAGAATGCTTAATAAGAATCAGGCTACTGAAAAAAAATGGAAATATTATGATGTTGTTGAATATCTATTATCACAACAATTTTTCTCAAAGCCTGATTTTATAATAGACAGAAGAGCAAATAAAAAGATAAAAATCAAGGGTAGTGGAGAGATAATGAATGATATGATCTATAAGATTAAGGAGCATAGTCCATTGTTTGAAAATGGGAAGGATGAGGAGTTTATTAATAGTTTAGCATCTGAACTAGATATTCGAACAAAAAGCATTCATGAACAGTATTCAGAAAAAATATCTATTCTCGAAGAAGTTCAGAAGAAAGATAAGAAATTCAAGATGATGGTTGTTCTTAGTGTGCTTATATCCCACCTTCATAAGAAAAACTCTGATATAGTTCATAAGAATCTTAGAAACGAAATTGTTGATAGTATAACAAAAAAGGAATTCGATCAAGCTATGGAACTGCTGTATCAAAGAGCAGATGAGGATTTATCTCTCTTACAAAATATATCTGTTCTAAAGAATTTCGCAAAATTAACAAAACATGATCTGCCAATAAAAGTATATCAAAAGAAGAAAAAAATTGTTTTAAAGAAAATTAAGAAGCATCTAAAGTAAATTTAATTTAGTTCTTATTATATTCATGAACAATATCTTCGAGTAAGTTTAAAGTAATCTTAACAACTTGTCTTTTGAAACGACATCTTGATTTAGTTTTTATTTTAAACCTAGAATGTGTAGTATATTTTGACGATGAAACACCAATGAATACTGTTCCAGTTGGAAGAGAAGATGAAGGATCACCAGGAGGAGCTATACCTGTTATAGCTAAACCAAAAGTGGATTCAGTTTTGCTTCTTACTCCCGTAGCCATTAATTCAGCTATCTTTCCTGAATAACTAGTAGACTCTTCTAACACATTTTTTTGGATATTTAATGTCTGAATCTTAGCTTGATCTGAATATGTAATATATCCATATGAGAAATAATCCGAGCTCCCTGAAGCATTTGTAATCGTATGAGCTAAAAAACCTCCTGAGCAAGATTCAGCAGTTGAAATATACCATCCTCTATCTTTCAAAATTTCTACAATTTGTTTATTAATCCTCATGAATTTCTATTAAAATCAGTTAAAGAAATTTAAAAACATTATTGATTGTTATTCTTAGGGCATTGTGTATCCGAAGCCCAAAAATCATCCGTAATAAGTTCTACAACAGCTCTACACCCTTTACAAGTAGGTTTGATGCTACAACTGGAACAAGGACCTGTTATTGTTGAATTTAATTCTCTAAATTTCTGAAAAACTTTAGATTCTCTCCAAGCTTTATCGAAATCACCATTTTCTACATCCCAGTGATGATGCATATGAGAACAAGCTAGTACATGACCAAATGGAGAGATTGTACAAAATCTTTGAGCTGCTGCACATCCCCACATTCCTCTAGAATACATCTCTTCTGAAGAGAGATGATTAAATAGAAAACAGAAAGACGCATCCACTGTTAATCTTGTTATTGAAGACTGATTTTTAAGCATTTCATGAAGCTTAAGATGTTCGTGAGAACTCAGGGATTCATTCTGAACCCAAGTATTGCCTTCTGCAATTGGAGGTTTAATTCTTAGAAAATTAAGTGTTTCCGCTCCTAGTTTATTTGCCAGAAGGATCATAGCAGGAACATCTGAAATATTTCTTTTCGTTACAAGAAAATTGATTCCCCATCTTAAATTCGCTTCCCTAGCTATCTTTATTGCATTCATAGTTTTCTTGAAATTAGGTCGTGTGTCTTTGTTTATTGTTTCTTCAGAACCATTTAATGAAAATTGTATCTGACCCAATTTAGCTTGTTTAAACTCTTTAGCTAGTTCTTTTGTAAATAGATTTCCATTAGTAGTAATGTTAGGGATTATATTACTCTCTGTTGATAAATAGCAAAATTCGACAATGTTTTCATGAAGTAGAGGTTCTCCCCCTCCAAGAGCATATTGGAAAACTTGCAGCTCATTAGCTTTTTTTGTAATCGATTCGAACATAGATGAATCTAGATATTTCTCTTCTTCGACTTCCCCTCTAGAATAGAAACAACCTATACATTTCTGATTACATGCATTAGTAAGGGAAAAATGAATAGTCTCTGGAGCATATAATGAGTTCAAGGGAGATTTTCTGATTTTAGCTTGCTCTCTTATTTCTTCCAGTAATTCAAGATCTTGTTTTTGTTCAGATTTATTCCTTGCAGGGATTAAGTATCCTCTAGTAATAAAATGATGAAGGAGTTCTTTAGGTATATCTTCCTTTGATTTAAAATGCTCTAGAAAAGCGTCTATTGCTTCAAATGAAACTAATGTAGTATCAGCTATCTTTTTCTGAAAAAACATTGAAGCTTTCTCTTCTGCTCGAACGATTACAGCTGGATGGAATTTATAGAGCATAGTGACCACTAAGTTAGTTGTAAGTTGAATGTACTCTTTTGTTTCTAAATTTTAATATTTAAAAATCTAATGGGTTTTTTACTTTCAATTGTTTTACTAAGGTCTCCCCAATAAGTATTTAAAATATCATTGAAAGGCTATTGAGATTAGTGGTTGAAATGGCTGAAGATGAAAAGAAGCAACTTGAGAACTTGATACTTTATCATAAACGAAAATATTACGATGGTGAACCTGAAATTTCTGATTCTGAATATGACAGCTTAGAAGATCGATTGAGTGAAATTGATCCTGAAAATCCTGTTTTATTTATTGTTGGAACTCCTGCAGGAGGTAATGTTCCTCATGATCCTCCTATGCTTTCCCTTCAAAAAGCTAAATCAGTAGACAAGATCATTTCCTGGGCTGAAAATCGTCCATTAATAATGGGTTACAAAACTGATGGTCTATCTCTTAAACTAATTTATCAAAATTCTAAACTAATTCTAGCTGCAACCAGAGGTTCGGGAACTCTTGGAGACGACGTGACTTTGAACATATTAAAAATCGATGCTATTCCTAAGACAATACCTTTCGAGAATAATGTAGAGATTAGAGGTGAACTCTACATGAAAATCTCTGAATTTAATCGAATAAATGAATCCTTGCCTGAAGGTGAAAAATATAGTAATCCTCGAAACTTAGCAGCAGGTACTGCAAAACAGAAAGATGCTCGAATGATGGAAGAACGAATTCTCAATTTTATGGCCTTTGATCTTTTGGGATGGAATGAAAACGTAACTGTAGAAGAAAAAGCATCAATCTTGAATTCTTGGAGATTTGAAACAGCTGATTTTCTCAAAATTGATAACCCTAGCATAGACATAATCTCAAAGCATTTCAAGCAAGTAGAGAATGAAAGAGAGAATTTAGATTATGAAATCGATGGTGTAGTATTCAAATACAACCTTGCAACAGATAGAGATGCAGTTGGAGCTACAGATCATCACCCTCGATGGCAAATTGCATTGAAATTCGAAAGCAAAGGTAAAGCAACTAAACTTAATGATATTACTTGGCAGGTAGGCAGAACTTCTGTTCTGACTCCAGTTGCAGAATTAGAACCTGTAGAAGTATCAGGTGCAGTAATCAGTAGAGCTACTCTCCACAATGCTGATTTCTTGAAGAGTCTGGGAGCAAAACCTGGTGACTTTGTCTATGTCGAAAGATCAGGCGAAGTTATCCCTAAAATAATCAGTGTCACTACAAAGAATACAAAAGGAGAAGTAACACTGCCAAAGAGTTGCCCTTCATGCGGTTCAAAAACTGAGAAATCAGGAGTTAATCTAATTTGTACTGGGAGTAACTGTCGAAATAGAGATATTCAACAGATTAGCTACTGGATAAGAATAACAGGGATTGATGGTTTAGGTGGTAGAAGTCGAGAAAAACTATATGACAATGGTTTAGTAGTGCACTATTCCGATCTATATTCACTTACTGAAGAACAATTAGTTAGTCTATTAGGTAAAAATGGTTCAAAGATTTTTTCATCAATAGAGAACACAAGAGAACTTCCTTTTCGAACTTTTCTAGCTGGATTAGGGATAGAATCTTTAGGAAGAACAATGGGAAAGAAACTTGCGAATAGTTTTGCTGATTTTGATGAACTCAAGAATGCGACTATTGAACAATTAACCAGTCTTGAAGGGATATCCGATATAACTGCCAATAACATAAAGACTGGTATCAGACAGACGGAGAGATATTCCAATTTATTCAACAACGGGCTTAAAATCATTTATACATATAAGAAACAAGATCTATCTAGATTTCAAAGAATCACTTATCAAGAACAAACAAAGGTGATCAGAACAATGAAAATATACATATCAGGAAAAGTAGAAGAATATACAAAAAACGAATTAAGAGAAATGATTGAATCAAAAGGTATAGAATGGGGCTCTGGTGTATCTAAAAGCTTAGATTATTTAGTACTAGCAGAGAAAGCTGGAAAAAAACGCCAAGAACAAGCCCTAGCCCTAGGAGTGAAAATGATTGACTGGGAGGAGTTCAAAGCTAAATATTTAGATTAGCGAGTGAACACCACTCTTTCCTATTTTTATTAATTAAAGCTATTATTTTGTTGAAATTCATATTCTTGGTTTTGTTACAAGCTATTAAATTAATACTTTTACAATTTGAGAGAAACTGTTATTCCATCCCTTAATGGTAAAATTACAGATGAAACCCTTTTATCTGTAAATGCTAATCTATTATATTCTCTTGAACCTTCAGTTTGATAATCCTTCTTCCTCTTCTTTGCTACTTTTCCATACCACAATGTATTATCTGTTATTAATAATCCTCCCTTTCTGAGTTTAGGTATAGCTTTCTTGAAAGCTTCTGGATAATCTTCTTTTTCAATATCGTTAAAGATAATATCAATTTCTCCTTCAATGGTATTTAATATCTCCAAAGCATCCCCAAATCTAAAATCTATTCTTGTTTTAATTTTTGCTTTCTTGAAATATTTCTCTGCACGCTTCTTATTTTCTTCCTTGAAATCAGTACAGATTATCTCTGTTAGCTCATCCATACCTTCAGAAAACCATAAAGCTGAATAACCAAAACCTGAGCCTAATTCAAGTATTTTTTTCGCTTGTAACATTTTTGCATAATGATTGATTAAACTTCCTACAAGTGGCTCTATAATGGGAAATTTTACACTTCTTGCATAATCTTCGATTTCTTTGAGTACAGGGGTTCGATTATCAAGAAGATTTTCCATATACTTTTCCACTTTATGATTTGTTATTTTCATTAAGAAACCTTCTCAACTTGAAATAAAAAAGCTAACTTCTAACAAATTTTCTCTAATTGTAACAGAGGCAAATTTATATTTGCTTCATTTAAGGTTATTTTGGTAATTCAATGAGTTTCGAGGACATCAAGATATCTGGTGAGATAGTAATTGTAAAAGGCGAAAAATGTGAAAAAGACATCATACTGTTTGCTTTGAGTACATGCCAATGGTGTAAGAAAGGAAAACAATGGTTATTGGATAATAGCTATTCCTACAGATACGTCGATGTTGATTTCATACCATTTGAAGAAAAACGAGTCTTAAAAAGAGAACTACGAGAGTTCTTCAATACAATGATAAGATATCCTTTTTTAGTAGTAAATGGCAAAGATTTCTATGCTGGTTTTAATATTGACAACTGGAAAGAAATATTGGAATAGAAGTTGATGAATATGAACCATGAAAAAACTCTAGAAAACACACTAGACTATATCAAAAGAGTTGCTTCAACAAGAGGATGGATTCTCCATAATAATGCTGATGGTACTTTAGACATGTTAATAGATGGACTAACCAGGTATTTTAACAATGTTGGATATTATAATTGTCCATGCAGAGATACATTTGAAGATTTTAAAATGGATCGCGATATTGTCTGTCCTTGTGATTACGCTGAACCTGATATTTCTGAATTTGGAAGGTGTTATTGTGCTCTTTACTTTGATGCAAAATTTGATTTTTCAAAACCAATAGAAATGATTCCTGAAAGAAGACCTGATATCGACTTTTAACACAATTTAGTAATATTCTATTTCATCGTGATCGAATTCTATTACTGCATCCCAGTGGACATTCGAAACTGTATCTCCACCTAAATGTGTATTTAATCCAAATCCAAAGTGAATTGTGTCTCTTAAGACCTCTTGAATAGCAATATTGTTCTCTAAGCTCTTATTTGGATTTGTACCAAAAGTAACCTCTCCAAGAGTGTATCCATTGTAATCAACTCTTGCTAAACATTCGTTTTTTAGAAAATCTGCTTCTTGTTTTCCTTCAGTCTTAACAATTCTTCCCTTTTCTATTTCCAATATCAGTTCGTTTTCGATTTTTGGAAAGGGGATAATATCTTTGAAATCAATTGGGAATTCGCTTACACATCTATCAATGACGATTGTCCCATTTGATCTAGATTCAATTGGAGTTGTAAATAACTGCCCTGCAGGTAGCATTCCGTTTTTTATCTCATCATTTGGTTTTATTGGCAGTGTACTCCATTTTCTTGGATAAAATTTGAGATCAGTTCCAATAGGAGTTTGAATTCTAACTTTCTTGAAATTTTCTAATTTCGTTTTTAAAGTGTTTGTGTAAGATATAAGCTCTTCATAATCTATATCGGAGAGAAAAGTAAGATTCTTAGCATCGATTAACATATGCAGAACAAGGCTTCTAGCCTTACTATTAATTAAACCACTGAAAGTATTGAAATGATTATTTAGTTTCATTTTATTTATGAAATTGTCCCCTCTTATAACAATTAAAAAATCATCTTCGGTTAGATTATCTAGTATAGATGCTAGATTTTGAGGGACAGTTTCAAAATCTTTTGCTGGATTTACTTCTAATTTAATTGCTTTCAGATCAATTTTTAAAGCAGCATCACTGATAGTCGTTGCTAGTTTAGTTCTGGAAATAGGATACAGAATTGCCAATGAAGTGGTTTTAGGTTTTCCAATCATGTATTTTAGAATATTTGTCCATGATTGAGTTTCTTTCTTCATTGCATACAATAATATCTTCTTGAAGTTAAAGATTTTTCCGTCAACAAACAAAATGTGTGAAAAAAGCGTTTTTTTTATGAAAAAACAGTAAAGTTAATAAAAACTGATTTTTTTTAATTCCTAATGAATAAGTATACTGGTAATTACGAGGAACTGCCTTTCAAAAGAAGTTTAGTTAAGGATGTAGTTAGGCTATCAAAAAACAGATTTTTCATGGAAGGTTATGCGGAAATAGATATTACTAAATCCCGTGAGCTTATCAAAAACCATAAAGAAAAAACTGGTGAAACTATATCTTTCACCGCCTTTATTGCGAAATGTATTGGTCAAGCAGTATTTGAGCACAAAGAAGTTCATGCTCTTCGAAAGGGAAGAAAAGTTATAATCTTTGATGATGTAGATATAATGATTCCTGTGGAAAAAATAATTGATGGGAAACCATTTCCCACAGCATTAACTGTACGGAAGTCAAATGCGAAAAGCTTAAGAGAAATTCATAACGAAATCAGGGGGCTTCAAAAGGAAAAAGACGAGAAATATTCCACACAGATCTCAAGAAAACGATTCGATACGCTCTACAAGCTTCCTCGTCCTATAAGAAACCTTATTTTTTGGAGAAAAGTAAAAAAGAATCCCTTCTACTTGAAAAAAATATCTGGAACCATCAATTTAGTTTCAATTGGAATGTTTGGTAAAGGTACAAGCGGATGGGGGGTGAACTTAGGATTCTTACCAGTTATAATCATTATTGGAGGTATATCTAAAAAACCAAGGATTTATGATGGTAAATTGTTAAATCGAGATTTTCTAAATCTTACAATTAAAATAGATCATGAAATGGTTGATGGAGCTCCTGCAACTAGATTTAGTGCTCGACTGATTGATCTTATAGAGAACGCATTTGGACTTGAAGATTTCAAAAGTATCTAAGGTCTGAGTCTTTCTAACTATCTACCTTTTGAGAAAAACTTATATAGTTCGATATAATATAGTCCTATATAGTAATGTATTGTATAGAACATGTTGTGATTATTATGAAAAAAGGAGAGCAAATGAAAGAAGCTATAGAAAAATCTAGATCATTAGTAGAGCGGAGTGGTATTGCGCTAGTAGGTTCAATAGGTAGTGATAGTTTTCCAAATATCAAAGCAATGATAAATGCAAAATATAATGATTTAAAGGAAATTTGGTTTAGTACAAACACTTCCTCAAAGAGAGTAAACCAATTTAAGATGAATGATAAATCCTGTGTATATTTTGTTGATTTTGAAACTTGGGAAGGTTTAATGTTAGTAGGTAGAATTGAAATCAAAAGAGATTCTGAATCAAGAAAAATGTTATGGAATGACGATTGTGAAAAATACTATCCACTTGGAGCTGATGATCCTGATTACACCGTATTGCATTTTGTTGCACAATATGGGAATTATTACAAAAGCCCAATTAACGTTAATTTTCTTATACCAGAAAGTTTAGATTGATAATATAGAAAATATTAGTGGTAGATGATGAAACATCAAAGAAAAGGTGGCTATCTTATATCAAAGATTCATCAGTTATCTAATCGAATCTTTACTAAATTACTTGCAGATCATGAAATAGATATTAATTCAGCACAAGGAAGAATCCTCTTCCCACTATGGAGAAAGGATGGAATTTCTATTGCAGAATTATCTCAAAAAACTGCTCTTGGTAAATCTACTTTAACATCAATGTTAGATAGATTAGATGAGTCGGGACATATTAAAAGAGTCCATTCAGAGGATGACAGAAGAAAAATTCTAATCTTTCTAACTGAAAAAAGCAAAGATCTATCTAATAAGTATCTTACAGTTTCACAAGATATGACGAAATTATTCTATCAAGATTTTTCTTCAGAAGAGATTGATCAATTTGAAGGATATCTTGAAAGATTATTAAATAATCTACAAAAAGAAAAGTAAAAAAATTCTTCCCTCAAGATATGTTCATATTTTTCTTCATTCATAGATTTTTTTACTTCATCAGAACTACAACTTTCTATTATGATATTTTTTGTTTTGATATTTTTTAGAATTTTACTTAATCCTTCCCAATCTATTTTCTTTGATCCTATTTGAATTCCATTTCTATCTCCATGAAAAATTAAGATTAAGATATAAGGATTTGTTGCTATTGTTTTTTTGAAATCAGTTAAACTATGAATTGGATTGATTTCTACTGATTGATACCCATATTTTTCTATGATATTGAATGATTTCTTAGATGTGTATTTAGCTATATCATCTGACGAATCGTATAGGATAGATATAGTGTTACTAGAATATTGAACTTTAGGTACTCCAAAACTTGATGTAGAGACTAGTAACAAAATTATAAAAACAGAAATCAAAGTTGTTTTACTTTTTAAAAGTTTCAACTTTATCCCCTTTTTTTATTTCATTTGTCTAATAATAAGACTCTTATACGTAATATAAAAACGAATACTACTTGCGAAAAAACATACATCAAGGATTTGGAAATGTATTTAATACTGAATTAACTAGTATAGGTTGGAAATGTCTGTTAAGTCTACTTGGAGATCTTCTTTTTCTACATTAGTTGCAATAATAATTGTTATTGGTTTGTTTGGAGGATTTATAACACTTTTTTACTTTCTTTTTAAAATAACCAATCTTAATGCATTAACTCTTATGATTACAGCAGGTATAGTAGGCATACCTCTATTTCTTGGAGCAGGATGGTATTTTAGAATGACAAAAGAAAAGAGTTTCAGACAGAATTTTGCATTAGTTCAAAGACTAAGAGACAGAAACACTTCAACTGATAAGAGTCATGTATTAAGTGAAACTATTACACCAAGTTTGGAAACAATAGGAGCTGTTAACATACAAGCAAGTTATGAATTTCCACCTAGAGTATCTTTTAATTTTCCGCCTGATAATAAGCTTAGTTTCCTAGCTAATGTCAGTTTGGTTCTAAAATCATCAGAAATAATTACAATTGATGCTATACTAAAGAATGCATATCCTTTTGCTTTGAGTGTAAGAAAAACAGATACAAAAGAAACAGAAAATGCGAAATTTAGTTCATTGTATTATGTTTTTTCAACACGATCATCTCTAATTGATACTGTTTCAAATAATCAAAATATACGATCGATTCTTATGAAACAAGCATTAAATATCAAATCTGTGACTTTTAATGGAAAGTTTGTTTCAGGAATATTAAAATCCCCTTATGAGATCTATCAAATATTGGAGCTTATCCGATTATTATATCAGGAAATCTCCATTGATGATTATGGAGAAGTTGATGTTGAAGAATTACTCTGTTATTCATGTGGGGATTTATTTGAAACAAAAGAAGAAAAATGTGATAAGTGTACTGCTTCCAGACCAACCTGTTGTGTCTGTTTATTGGATTTAAAACCTTCAGAGAAAGAAGATGTTGTTCGAACTCCTTGCTGCGAAGTCTATGCTCATAAAAATCATATCTTAGCATGGCTCGAAAAAAATCCTAAATGTCCTAATTGCAAGAAAGATCTTTATCTCTGGATAAGAGCTTTGAAGCAATGATTTTAATAAAGATTGAAATATATTTTTTTTAACTTCTAGCATATGAAGTTTGTAGTAGGATGGGATATTGAAGAGTTTATGGAGTATAAAACACGTGTAGTAGGTACTAAAGGAGACGTTGAAAGAAATTGGGTATAAAAAATCCATCACATCTTATAATATGGTTGGAGAATGATCAAATTATTGGACATGCTATCTGGCATGAGAGTTCATCAAAAGAACACAAACCTGGTGATAAAAGAGATAGTGAGGATTTACGAATTCTTGAACAATTACTAGGAGGAGAGAAAGAATTTGTTGAGCTTCATGAACTCTGGTTAACACAAGAACATCGTGGTAAAGGTTATGGAAAAAAATTCTTTGATTTCTTTGAAGAACTAATGCGAAAAGAAGGTCATGAAGATACGATTTTTTATGCATACAACTCTGCAGCTTTAACTATCTGCAGAAAACGAGGATATAAAGAGATTGAAGGATTTGTAGCTACTGGGATTGAGGAAAATTGGGAAGAAATGTCTATTTTCCATAAAGACCTAAATGTCAAAAACTCTTTATATTAGTTAGAAGAAACAAATTATAGAAATGAGAATCAGAAGCAGACGTTCTTTTAATGGTGTATTGTTCGGATTTGTTGTAGTTCTAATAACATTATTAGTTTTAGGTATAGTAACCGGGAAGATTGTGTTCTACATTCTATTTGCTATAATTCTATTCTTTGCTATTCTAGGTGTTATAGGTCTATTCACTTTCTTAAAGAAAACTGGACAAACTACTTCTCCAACACGTAGAAGCACTTATGACATCACAAAAGGTGAAGATTTAGCAAATGGAAAGGATTCAAAAATCTCTGAGAAATCAACCGAAGTAAAATTCTGTGATTCTTGTGGGATGAAGTTGGATCCAGGTACAAAAACATGCAATAACTGCGGGAAAACCTCAAAATAAAATAGCAATTGCAGAATTCCTTCAGATTTAAATTCCCTATTATGGTTTTTTATGTACTTGAAGACCATTTTAGATGTAGTTAATAGAAAACATTAAGTGTTAAATTCATTATGAAAACTTAACTTCTTTATTATGTGGAAAATTAGAATAAAAATAAGAAAAGCAGTTAAGAAAATTAACTGCCTATTGTATGTCCCCTGAATGTCATTGAAGGAGAATCTATAGGATTTGATGTTGGAATTCTATCTGATCCAATGGTTTGTATATTCATCAATGTGTCGTTAAAGTTTCCTGCAACTGTAATATTCTTTATCGGATAAACTATTTGACCCTTAAGAATTAGAAAAGAGTCAGTTGAAGAACTACTGAAATCTCCAGTAATAGGATTGAAATTCTCTATTCCTAAAGGTAGTGTAGGTACTAGAATTCCCTTGTCTATTTCGCTTATTTGATCTTCTAGGCTTTTACTTCCAGTTTGGACTATAATTTTATTTGGTACGGAGCTTGGAACATTTTCAAAAGGTGTTCCCCCCGCACCTTCTCTTCTAGCATTTCCTGTTGATTCTTTTCCTACAGCATGACCATACATTCTATTATATAAGAATGATTTCAGAACACCATTTTCTACAATTGTTGTTTTCCTTCTTGGAGTACCTTCAGTATCTATTGCGTGAGTAGTTAGGTAATCAGGATTAATTCCATCATCAATTACATTCAACTCTTTAACTGCGAGTTCTTTATCTAATTTTTCTCCCCAAGGATTTCTCTTCTCAACATATCCTGAACCTGAAGTTCCTGTGAAAAATGGATATAATAGAAATGAAGCAGTAGTTTTAGATTCCCAAACTGTTGGAAGTATTTCTGTTCCCTCAAAATCTTTCTTTCCTAATCCTCTCAATGCTCTTTTACTAGCAGTTTCGCCTATACCCTCTAAAGAATGGATTCCACGACTGAATTCACTCCAACTACCTGTACTTCTCTCTCCAGCTTCCATTGCAATAACATAAGCAAAAGAACCTGTACCAGATGACAGAGTTGAAGAAAGGCAACCTTCTGTAGTACCTACAGCATAACCTTCGATACTAACAGTCGCACCAAAATAAGTAAATGTAAGCCTTTTATCATTTTTATCTATCTGATTGCTGATTTCATCAATATTTTTACCTAGAGCAATTGCATCAACATCAAACAATCTTGAATCAAGTGTACCTTCGTTCGCTCTGATACTATCAGGTGTAAAACCATTAAATAAAGGATTTTCCGGACTAACTTTAGCCAATGAATGAGCTTGTTTTAATGCACCTTTTATTGGTTCCTCCTCAAATCCTGTACAACTAGCAAAACCTAATTTCTTACCAATAGCTACTCGGATACCTACTCCTTGTTTCACACCATCTTTGATATCTATCTTTCCATTTTGATCAGAGAGATCTGTTGAAGATTGACTAAAAACGAAAATCTCTGCAGATGGTATACTCAAATCTTTCGAATATTTAATTGCTGAATCAGAAATATTGAGTAATTTATCACGAAAATCATCAAAGGACATTATTGAGCACCTCCAACTAGAACTTGGTCCATCACTACTTCAGGACCACCCATCCCTACAGGTAGCGGAAACTGTTCTCCCTTCCCACAGCCCCCAAAGAAGTTTCCTCGCAAAATCATATTCTTTGTTGTTCCTTCTACATGTTTTAGTAGCTCGAGAACATTTCCTGATAATGATGCTGTTTTGATAGGTTTTGTCACTTCTCCCTTCTCTATCAAGTATCCTCTGCTGCAATTAAAGAGGAAATTACCATCGAAACTCGCTGTTCCTCCTCTCCAGCTTATTGCATATATCCCATCACCTACCATTTCTATAGCTTCTTCTTCCGTGAGATCACCCTTTTCAAAATATGTATTCTTCATTCTACATATACTTGGGAACATAAAACTTAAAGCTCTACTATTCGCAGTAGGTTCAGTGTTCATTTTTTGTGCTGTTCCTCTGTCATGTAAGTATCCCTTCAGGATTCCATTTTCTACTATTACAGTTCGACCAGCTTTAGTTCCTTGATCATCATAAGGGAAGAACCAACCACCATATGGAGTTACTCCTTCATCGATTATTGTTACAAGATCATTTCCAAGTTTTTCTCCTAATCTATCAGCTATAGGACTCATCCCTGTAACTACAAAATCAGCTTCCGACAGATGTCCAAAACTTTCATGAACTATTACTCCTCCTAAGGTTGAACCAGCTAATACTTTTTGCTTACCTGTTGGTGCTGAAACAACATCTAATTGTTCTTTACACCATTTACCTGCATTAGCTCCAACAACTTCTGGACTATTTCTCTCTTGATCAAAAAACTCTAATCCTTGAGATTGTCCCATTCCATCCATTGCTGTTGCACGTTTTCCATTCTCAACAATATCTGCTCTTACTCTCATATCTACAACAATTGGTACCCAATAAATTTCTGAACCTTCAGAATTAACAAAGTATTTCTCACCATAGAATTCTCCATATTGCCCTTGGATTGTTGTTGCATCAACATTCTCTTTGATTGCTATTGTTCCACGTTTTAACAATTCGAGTTTGTCTTGAAACTCGTAATCTTTTGGATGCTTCTTTATTATTGGAACTGCTTTATCTTTTATTGCTGGACGTTCAATAAACTCCATTTTCATTCTATTTCTAGGATCTGCAGTTATAGCTAATTTAGCAGCTCTATTTGCAGCTGCTTTAACTCCTTCTGAGTTTACCTCAGGAGTAAATGAGTAACCTGGTGTACCATTGTAGTATGCCATCACTCCCGTTCCTCTTCTTCGTTTGGAGGAAGATTCCTTGATAATATCATTAGTTAGATCAATAGTATTGATCTGATAATCATCAAATCTAGCTTCCACAAACTTTGCTCCATTCTTCTCTCCTTCTTCAACTGCTTCGTGAAGAAGATCAAAAATATAATCGCTGTTCATACTTTCCACCTAATCTTTGGTTTAAATTTATTTTTAAACTACAATATTTTCTTGTAAAAGTATTTATAAAACTATCTTAACGTCAAGAGATTTCCTCTTCCTCAAAATTTTTACTACTAATAAATTAGATTTTACATTTGATTCAATATTTGTATGCTGTCTGATTGAATAAGAGTGAAATAAAAAAAACTCGAAGAATGTTAAACTTCGAGAAGAAGATAAAACTCCAAAAAACAAAGTTCCTGTTAATTTTGGGAAGAAAATAAGTGTGAACTCCAATCTGTTTGGTATCTTTATTTCTATCTCTATAATTTCACTATTTATCTTTCTTCTTGGAGTTTTTATTGATTATCATAGAGAAGGAGATTTTGATATTTTAGCTTTCTATTTTGGTATTTCAATTGGAGCTATAGCTGAGATTATAGCTTTGATTAGAATTCTTCTTCTATTTGTCTTCGTTTCTAAGTTCAGTAGGTTATCAAAAATAAGAAGAGAGTTGATTCCTCTTTCATTTACATTGACTCTTAATATGTAGTTTGGAATATTTATTACCATTCTGGCTTCGATTTCACTTTTGAACATCCGTTATAATTAAGATGTAAGATATCAAACTGATAGAAAAAATCCATAGATTTACTGGACTTACGAAGTTGTGTAAAAATTGTAGCTATTCCTAGAGTCTTCTTGAAAAAAGCAATGACGATGATTGTAGAAGAAGCTAAGAAAAGAGGAGTTACAACTCTCACAACAGAAATCATGGATGAAATCCGTGACAAAAGAAATCAAGAGAAAAAGCTTAGATAACTTTCTCTCTTATTTTATCTGTTACATCTATTTTAAGAAAAGTATACAAAAAGAAATTTACTTATACAACTTAACAAAGTGAAAGTTAATTTTTGACGTAAAACTCTCTTTAGTAACTTCTTCAGGATTGTTACTAGCAACTAAACCTGAAACATCAGATGAAACAAAACAGATTCTTGCTACAGGTTTAATGACAGCTTTAATATCCTTTTCAAAGGAAGTACACCAAAGAGAATTGCAATCTATTTCTTATCATGATAGAACTGTATCATTTGTTAGAGCTCATGATTTTATCATAATTATTGAGAGTATTGTTGATGAAGAGACATTTTCAGAAAGACAACTTAAACAACTTCTAGAACAGGTAAAATTAAGTGCTTCTCCTCTGTTAGAAGAGAGAGATCCCAATTCATTATCTTTCGGAGAAGCAGCACTAATTCTTGAACACTGTTTCCATGATATTAATAGTCTGCAATTGTTTTTTACCAAAAATCCTATATTTGGTGCAGAGCCTTCGAAAATTACTATAAGACATAAAGAAGATGGTTATGAGATTATTGACAAAGTAGGTTCTGGTTCTCATATTAGCTATCTTGCATCAATGGTTCATAATTATATAGATCTCTTCCGATTACAGGATAATCTATCTGGGATTATTTTTCTTTTACCTGAACAAAAATATACTGTCTATATTGTTATTTCTCGAAAAGAAGATGTCACTGAAATTGGTTTCTTAAAGTTTCCTCGGGAGTTAGATTTCACTCTTTTTAGAATTTTCCCTATTTTAGATGAAAAACTTCTTCAGCTATCAAATCAGAATATAACTGATGTTTTAGATGTTCTTGATAATCTACAAAAAATAGAAGATTCAGGTATCCGTTTTTCTGGAACTGATACTGAAGATATCTCTCTCTCATTTCTAGCAAATGTAATAGAAGAAGGTCTTGGAAAAGCAATCTATTCAGTTATTACCGGTAGACCTGTCTATGTGATTGGAGCTAGATCAACTGTTCGCTTGATTATTGATATTCTCTCTGTTTTTACTCAACATTTCTCTATCAATTTCCATGACTGGACAACATTAGAAGATATTGAAAAAGAGAGAAGATGTAACACTGCAACAAAGATTTGTGGAATGTCTGCTGAGGTATTTGAAAAACATTCATTAATAAATTCTATTGAATCTAATGCAGCTATCATGAACCTAAACACAGGATTTGTTGATGGTGAATTTGATAGTACTTACTTCTTGAATATCTTAGAAACTAAAAAGAGTGAAGATATAGAAACTGCTTCAGTAATGATATTTCATGAATTAAGAAAATTAGTATCTATGTCATTCATCATAACTTCTTTTGCTTTACAAGGAAAAGATGAAGCAAAATCTAAACTTCTAGAATTTATTCAACATGCTCCATTTCCAGAAAGTTTCATCAAAAAAGCAATAGAACTCGCAGCAAAATGTAATTTTATTGTGAAATATTTGCATTAATTTCACGTTAGCTTATTTTGAAAGGTATTTAAATGTCTGTGAACATTTTCAACAAAAATAGTTTGAGATATCAGTGAAGAGCTGGGGCAATTCGCTCGAATTAGAAAATTTATAAGAGTCTAAACTGGGCAAAAATTCGTAATAAAAAAAATCAGGAGTTGGAGTTATGGATGATACAGTTCTTTCAGGATTAGCAAAAATAGAAAGCGATCTAATAATGGATGATAAAATGAATGGAAAAATTGAGAATCTGGTGAGTGTCAAAGACATTACAAAAACATTTGGACCTGTTATAGCAGTAGATGGTTTGAGTTTTGAAGTAAAGAAAGGGGAGATTTTTGGACTTTTAGGTCCTAATGGCGCGGGAAAAACTACAACTATTAAACTTATTCTTGGGTTATTAGAACCTGACAAAGGTGATATTAGCGTTTTCGATTTACATCCTGGTAAGGATGAAATTAAGGTTAAAGAACGAATTGGGTATGTTTCAGAAGAACCATTGATTTTCAAATCAATGTCACCCAAACAGTTGTTTAATTTTATAGCTTCAATCAGAAATCTAAAAGAGGAAGAAACACTAGAAAAATTGCAGTATTATCTTGAAAGTTTGGAAGCAGAAGAATACTATGAAAAACTTATCGCAACTTTATCACGAGGCACAAAACAGAAAATTCAAGTTATAGCTTCTCTCTTACATGAACCAGATTTGTTAATTTTAGATGAACCGTTAACAGGTTTGGATGCCAAATCATCAAAGGTTGTTAAAGAAATCATAGAGCTTCACACTGAACGTGGTGGTTCTGTAATATTCTCTACACACATATTGGAAATTGCTGAAGAAATTTGTGATAGAATTTGTATAATTGATCATGGAAAATCAATTGCTATGGGCACAGTAGAAGAATTATCAAAAATGGCAGACAAAGCAGGTGCAAATCTAGAAGATATTTTCTTGAAACTTACTCATGAAGATGAATCTGTCAATAGAATTATTTCCAATCTTAGAAAAATGAAAAGAAACAATCATTCTGGTGCTTCCAAATGAAGAACAGTGAACTCTACAAATATTCTAAGAAAACCTACAATGAAGCAATATTACATACTGGCATGAATACAGCTGGCAGTAGTCAAGCGAAATTTTTAGAGAGAGTGGAAAAAGATAAAAATTCCGCCAAAGCTCCAGCAATTATTCTGAAAGCTATAACTGTACTTTATATCGCAATTATGACATTAGTCCCTGTTGTTTCTTTATTACAAATTGCAACTGTATCTGCTGCTGGTGTTAGTCCTCAGTGGGTTAATTTTGTTGGAGGATTATCTATGAGTGGTTTCCTTCTCTTTCTTCCTGTAATCTTGTTAATTTTCTCAGTAATGTTTACTTGGGGATTAATGTCTGGAGGACCCTATGAATGGTTAGGTACTCTTCCTTTCAGTCGAAGAGATGTACAAAAAATAGGTATGTTTACTTTCATAAGAGGGATGAATCTTCAATTAATTGCTATTGGTCTTCTCTTACCTGTTGGGATTATCATTGGTGTACTTATACAAAATAATCCTTCTTTTTCAGTTCCTACAATCATTTTACTTATTTTTTCAAGTATTGTTATTTCAATTATAAATGTTATATTCATTTTAAGTTTAGTAGTAATTGTATTACGTAAGATGGCAATCTTAATGGAAGGAAGTGAGATTGGAGACAAGAAAACCACTTTCTTCAGAATATTCAGTGTTGTTGTTTACCTAATGGCTACAATGCTCATGTCAATTTTAATACGATTCGCTATGGAAAAAATCCCACAACTTTATCCCCTACAATCGATTGGTGATGGAACAACTAACATCATTAGTATTATATTGAGTTTTATCCCATTTCCTTTCGCTGGAGGATTTCTTTTATCCAACATTGCTCTTGGATTTGAATCGATTTCAGTAATCGTTTTGGTTGGTTCAATTATAGGCTTATTACTATATTCAGTTATTACTTATTTTATGTATAACAAAGCAATAGACATGTTGAAAGGCATCTCATCAACCGAAATTAAAGATGTTAAGATAAAAGATGAAGAACAATTACAGAATTATGAAATTGTTAATTCCTCTCCTGTTAAAGCTTTTATACGTAGGGATTTATCATTGATTACTCGAGAAATGCAACTGATAATCTTCATGATAATGCCTTTAATGATCCCCATTTTTGGTGCAATAGGAACTATTGACGCGGATTATTTTGGCACTGGTGGCATATCAATAGGTTTCATTATTATAATGTTCTATGTCGCACTTACAACTGTAATGCTGATAATGGGTTTAACATATGTAGATGCAGGAGGAGAGACGATTACGTCTTCTTTACCTATAATAGAGAGAGATAAATTTAAATCTAAACTACCGTATTTCTTCATCAATATTCCATTAGGATTATTGCTTACAATTCCAGTTATGATAAATCAAGGAGGTTTTTTAGATAACGTAATCTTAATACTAATATTTCTTCCAGCAGTACCTTTAATTGGTATATCAACATTATTACTTAAAGTAGTAATGTTCGGAAAATTGAGGTATAAGAATGTTCTAGACGAAATTAATAATAGTAATAAAACTGTCAAATATATCACACTGTTTCTTTTCCCTGCATCCCTGTTAGTTGGTCTTATACTCCTCACTCAAATTGAACTTTATTTAGTTGGAGTAGCTGAAGCAATCTTACTTGTAATATTAATATTCGTAGCTAACAAAATGTTTCCAAAAGCTGATAAATCAAAAGAAACTACTTTAACTTCTGGCTAGTTAGCTATCCGTTATTTTCAGAATATTGTAAATTTTCTGTTAACAAGAATTAAATAAAAGCTATAAAGCACACAAGCGTACTATGAAAATTTTACTTACAGGTCCTTTTGGAAATGTTGGCGAAAGTACCCTAGAGGAGCTCTTGAAAAATAACTATGAAGTCCGTTGTTTTGATAAAAAGACTAGACGTACCAAGAAAGTTTACAAACACATGTCAAAAAAATATCCAAATAGATTCGAAACAATATGGGGAGATATTAGAAATTTTGAAGAAGTAAAGAGAATTCTTCAAGGAGGAATAGATTTTGCTATTCACCTTTGTGCTGTTATTCCTCCTGATTTCGAAAAGGATCCAGAATATGCAAATGAAGTAAATACAGGTGGTATGCAGAACTTAGTCAATGCAGCTGAAATGTTACAAAATAAGCCTAAAATCCTTTTTACAAGTAGTCTTGCTTTATATGGTTCAACGATGGGAGAAGAACCACCTAGAAAAGTTACGGATAAAATCGAACCTTTACCTCACGATATCTATGCTTTCCAAAAATGGGATATGGAAAAAATATTACAAGCTAGCTCATTAGATTGGATGATCCTGAGATTAACTGCTGTTCCTTCAATGAGAATGCCAATGAAAATACCCGCATTAATGTTTGAGGTTCCTTATGATCAAAGAATGGAATCAGTCCATACTTGGGATGCAGGTTTAGCCTGTGTGAATGCAATTAAAGCGTTTGAAAATCAAAGAATTATGAATATTGCTGGAGGTGATTCTTGTAGAATGACTTCTGGAGAATATATTACTCGTCTATTAGAAGCTTTCGGAGTGGGAGCTATCCCTCGCGAATGCTTTAGAGAGCCAAAAAATGATAAAGACTGGTTTCATTTAGATTGGTTGTATACTAAAGATTCTCAAGAACTTCTGAAATATCAACGATATACTCTTGAAGATTTTGCACAAGAATTTGAAAGAAGAATAAAGGTCAGAAAAGCTTTGATCAGGGTGGTTAGTCCATTAGCAAAATTATACTTGATTCTTAGGTCTCCTTACTATAGGGAAAATAAGAAGAAAGTAAAACTAGAATAAGTTATTTCTTCATCATATATGCTAGTTCAAGTTCAAGTTTAATATAGCGAGGTTTAAACATTCCTTGCATGATAAGCATAAACTTTCTGAACCATCCAATTGGTCTTATAGTGGCGAATCTTTCTTTCAAAGTCTTGTTGGTTGGTCCAATATTAATACGGTAAACACATGCTTTATCATATTCACATTCCACACAATTCTTTCTGAATCTTTCCCCTTCATCTAGTAAACCTTCTTGTGCAATAATTTCTTGAAAACCGATGAAATGACTGATATCTCCATCAAAATTTATTATTTTCTCCGAGTAATTCTTCATGAATAAATCTGCGAATAATCTTAATCTGTTCTTATATTCATTAAAATCATCATCAGGATCTGTATTCATAATGACGGTTATATTCTTGTTTGGAAAGGTCAGAGTCTTACTTTTATCCATCTTAAACTCATGAAATTGATTTGGATTTGCTTGATCATAGATTAACATAGCACTATACAATGCTGAATTCAAAAGAGTTTCATCTGTAAATGTGCTATCTTTAGCTAAATCTATGCAATGCATCCCTATATGACACATCAATGAACGAGCAAAAAGCGGTATCCCACTTTCGTGTGTAATGATTATATTTTGTATCATTAAGTAAAAATTGATACTCCATATATTATTCTTACTGTTCTTCTTTGTGAAATTATCTTAGTTCTTTCATTTCAACAATCCTTTCTTCTACTCTAGAAATGTCGGCTGCGAAAGCCATAAGATGAGATTCTAAAGCATTACTTGCTGTAGTAAGAATATCCTCCTTCTCTCTAAATCTTACACTTTTTAAGAAAACCTTCATGATCACATCATCTCCACCACCATGAGCCATATCTATCTTTTCAGTTCCAATTTGCTCTTCTTTACCTGTTAGAACATCAATAATTGAAATTATCTGCTTGGAGAAGAAGTAATCTCCTTTAATTGTTCCTTTTGTGCCATCTATTCGAAATGATCTTCCTTCTTCATCTGAAAATCCATGCATTGTAAATGAAGCTGTTACTTTATTATCAAATTCAATATTCACTATTTGATGATCTACTATATTATGATCATCAATTGCATAAACACACTTTCCATAATTAGTTTCTTGTAGAGCTTTGATTCTTCCTTCATAAGATAGATCTTTAGAAATAACACTAATTGGCCAACCTGTATACTCTTTCACTTTTTTAAAAGGAGGAATTTGTGTAAGATTTGGATACCTAAGTACTAGACTTGAAAACAATTTCTCTGAAATAGAACCTGCTTTTTTATGCATATGAATAAGTGGTACAAGATCTAAATATAACCTTGGAGCATAGTATAAACAGGATTCAGAAACTGGACATCCATCTAAACATCTATCTGGTGCTCCTTCTGGTTGATTAAATCTTCCGAAGTGAGTTTGATTTCCGAATGAATGAATCTTTTTTGTTGGACTTCTAATTAACCAAAATAGAAGATCCATATCATGACATGATTTCGCTAGAATCATAGGACTTGATTCATCTCGATTATGCCAATTGCCTCTAATATATGAATGCGAGTAATGCCAATAGGAAACATTTTCTCTCCAAGATATGTTAACAATATCTCCTATTCTTCCTGATTCGATAACACTCTTAAGTTGTGAAAAATAAGGTGCATATCTTAAAACATGACATATTTGCAATAATTTTCCTGTTTCTTTTGATACTTCTACAAGTTCCTTACAATCATCAATAGTGTTTGCCATTGGCTTTTCCAATAATACATCGTAACCTTTTCTCATAGCTAAAATTGCAGGTTCCGCATGCATTTGATCTTGTGTAGCTACTATGGCTAGATCTGCTAGTTTTTGTTCTGCAAGAATTTTTTCCCAACTTGAAAAACATCTATCTTCTTTAAGATTATGTTTTACTTTTACTAAATTCCTTCTTTCTTCAATTGGTTCAGCAACAGCTACAACTTTCATTTCATCAGGGAATCTTAATGCATAGTTTGCATAAACATCAGCTCCCCTATCTCCTGCTCCGATAACAATTGCAGTAACAGCTTTCTTCTTCATTTTCTTCAACTGCTCAATACTTTTAATCATTTAATGATATATAAAATTCTTACCAATTTGAAGGAATGCTGTTCAGAAGAAATCAGCACCTATTTCCTCCTCTAAATAATCTATGTCACTACTGTCTTTTATAAAAGTACCAAGATTACCAATTCTTAAGTTCTTTAAACCAATATCTCTCATTTTTTTTATACTCTCAACTATCTCTTCTTTTCTTGGAGGTCTATAAATTGGTGATTCCAATTTGTAACAAGGAAAAAAAGCTAGTAATGTAGTTGGAATAGTTGGATCAATCCCTGCAATTAATTCAGCAATTTTTTCATGCTCATCAGTTTCAACGAAAAAAGGAATGTACAATGTTAAAACCTCTAAAGTAAAACCAAAATCTATTATTCTTTGCACGCTTTCCAGAATTTGTTCGTTTGTTGTTCCACAGAGTTTTCTATAAACATCTTTTGAAAAAGCCTTAATATCTAGCCAAAAAGCATCGATACCTCCAGCTGCATAGGCTTCTAAATTCTGAGGTGTTAAGCCATATCCATTTGATTCAAGAAGAATCCAAAAATCATCCAGCTCTTTCTTTATTTTCTTAGCAACTTCTAGATAAAAATCTGGTTTACACATTACATCTCCACCTGTGAAAGCAACTATATTTCTAGCAGGACCAAATCCTTGAGGACTGAAAACTACTTGTTCTTGTTTGAGTTTTCTAGGACAATCTTCTGATTGAACACCATATAATACACAAGAACCACAATGTCGACAGAGTCTATGAGCATGCCAACTTGTAGCTGCTTCTCTTGGTTCAAAGACTGTTATATGCTTACTATATTCAATAGTTGCTTGTGCAATTTCATCTGCACTCATCCATTTGCCATTAACAACTTTGCTAAAATCATGTGAGTGACATTTCAGACAAGTATGATTACAACCACTCTGGTATATAGAAAGATAATCCTCTGGTCGAGATAAATGATGCGACTTAATAACACGTTCATAACCTTTGTTTTGTGAGTATCTAAGCGTTGATTTACAAGCTAATTTTGTTTTACCTTCTGATGTTTCTACTAAACAACTTCCTTGCGGATAACCTTGTTCAATCATTGAACAACCAGAAGAGATTTTGGGCATGATTCTCTATCTAATATATTGAATATTGTTATATATTCTTTATCTTAAAGCTCTTCTATTGTCTCCTTAAATATCACATTTCTTTTCCATAGGTCTTCTATGACCTGGTGATAGACTTCTGAATCTTTCCCAAGTAATTCTGGAGGAATGATTCCTTTTTTGTCAAATTTACCTTCTAGAAGTATTCGTGCAACAGCTGTGCAAGTATAACCTGTTGTTCTAGCCATTGAGATTACTCGTTTTTCTTTATCGTATTTGTCTAACATCTCATAGGTGTATCTAAGCTTCTTCCCTTCTTTTATTCCTTCTATAATTATCCTCATAACTGTAAGATCTTCATCTCTTTCTTCAAGTTTCCATTGATCAAAAAGAAGTTTAGATGTTAATTCAATTGGTTTTATTTTGATTCCATTTACATCAATTTCTTCCTTATTGAAGAATCCTGTTTCCCTTAACACTCTCATTTTTTCAATATGACCAGGATATCTGAGTGTTTTTTCCTTCATAAAAGGTATATCCATTGTTTGAATAAGAGATCTTAAACCATCAGTATTGAAAGCTTCTAGAGTTCCCACTTCTGGGAAATCTAACAATTCAGGTTCAGATAAAGCAGGTTTGATCACTATTTCACTGTTCTCAATGTATCGTGCTTGTCGTAGATATTCTTCAATTACATCTGTTGGTGAAAAAGGTGCTTTATATTCAAATGGCCAATCTCTCTCAACAGGTAATCCTCCTATATAGCAAAGAAAACTTTCTGTTTTTTCTAGAATGCTGTCAACATATCCCAGAATTATATTGCTAGATCCAGGTGCAACTCCACAATCGACAACTGCTGTTACTCCTTTCTCTTTTGCTAGTTCATCTAAACTGAATGGATCCTCTTCAAAGAAAGATATGTCAACAATATTTTTCCCAACCTCAATAACTGCTTTAAGAGCTTGATATCCAATAAAACCTGGGAGCGCACCTATAACCAAATCATAATCTTTCACGATATCTTTGATTATATTAGGATTGGATAAATCTGCACAAATTCCTTGAAGATCATAATCATGTGTAAGTATATCTAATGTTTGTTGATTAAAATCTACAATTGAAACTTCAAATGCAGTATCTTCAGCCAAATCTCTTGCAATAACGTTTCCTACTAATCCTGCACCAAGAACTACAATTTTCATATCTAAAACCACTGTAACTGTAAGATAAGGAAATAAAAGGAATTTAAAAGAGTTTCAGTTCTTAAGAAAGATTATTTCCTCCAAATTAATCCTTAACACTAGATGTTTGTACTTGTTCAATATCTATAGATGAAAATTCGATACTAGGTATTTCAGAAATTTCTTCAACAGATTCATCTTCATCATAGACTATATCGTCTTCTACTTTACGGAAGGATGTAAAGAACCAAGAAGATGCAAGAGCAAGTGTTCCTAAGATAGCTGAAGCCATAAATAAATATTTGATTGATATTGCTTCCGCAATAAATCCACTAAGTATCATTCCAACTGGAGCTGTCATTTGTGCAATAGTAATCCTTACAGACATTACTCTTCCTAGTTTTTCTTTAGGTACAACGGTTTGCCATATGGTTTGACTTGAAATATTTGCCATAGGTAGTGCAAAACCAGTTATTAACATCCCTATTCCCATGAACCAGAACAGTCCTAGAGGAGTTACAGTTGTTACTATATACCCAATATATGCAATTAAAATACCTAGTGCAACACCATTGACCTTCTTATTGAAACCCTTCCATACAATGAATAGGAGTGAACCTGCAATCGTTCCTGCTTGATTAAATGCTAACACATATGAGAGTTGTATTTCTCCTCCACCATGTTCTATCACAAATAGATTCATGAGAACAAAGAGTGGCATAAAGACTAAATTTGCTGCAGTAAAAACGCTTAGTAAAGATAATAATCCTTTCTTCTCTCTAATAAAAGAAATTCCTTCTTTTAATTCTGCATAGAAGGAAGATTTCTGAACTTTCTTTAATATTTCATCTTTCTTTATTTTTGGTATTTTGATTAATATCAATGGGATAACTGCAACTAGGAAAGTTGCTGCGTCGATCCATAGTATTTGATGCATAGGAAAAGCTGCATAAAGTACTGCAGCAACTAGAGGACCTATCATGAAAATTACACTAGACATGAAAAAGTCTATACTATTAAATCTGTTAAGATGCTTTCGAGGTATCATTATTGGAATTAATGCTTGAATAGCAGGTGTGTGAAATGCTTGGAAAACTCCACGAATAGCTATGAAACCTAGAAGTATTGAAACAGTAGCAATTTCTAATCTGAATAAGAATAAAAGTACTACAGTTGCAAGTGCTTGCAGAAAGTCAACAGAACCTAGGAGTCCTTTTCTATTTAATCTATCTACAAGAACACCTGCAACTGGTGTTAATAGTATAGTAGGTGCGAATCCAATAAAAGCTGATAATGAAAGATAGATAGCGCTCTCTGTTTTAACTGTGATCCACCATATAAGTACGAACTGAACTATGTTGGATCCAAGCAAAGATGTTAATTGGCCTGACCAGAAAAATAAATATCCTTTGAGATTCGATGTTATATTGTTCTCCTTTATGCTTGCATCTTCCATTTTCACATCCTTCCTTTTGATTTTCTCCACACTTGAAGAATACTGTCTCCAATAATATATATAAAGTTTTCTACATGTAGAGAAAAATTTAAATTCAATGATTTACAAAGGTATAATAAGAGAATTAATTCGAGTGAATATTTTGAATGAGGATATTATAACTTTCAAAGAAGAAGCAATATCTGTTATAGAAGATGCATATCTATGGGAAATAATTTCTGATCCAAGATATGAACCTATTTTACAAGCTCTTAGAGAAGGACCAATGACTGTTAGAGATTTAACAAAAAAATATAACCAAATAATTTATGATTTTATTGAAGGACTGGAACTACCCACTAAAGACAAGAAAAAGAAGAAAGAAGAATTGGAAAGAGTAGAGAAAACAATTTACAAATACCTCAGTGCTTTACAAGAAAAGAAACTCGTTGTCAAAGCAGGAAAAAGAATCCAAGTTGATGAAACAGGAAGAATCACTAAAGCAGCTTCAGAGAATCTTTATGGACGCATAGCTAAATTATACTTTTTTACTGGAAAAGAATTGGGTTTTGAAAATAATTGCGAATTTCAAAACTCTGTTCCTATTCTTGGCAAAATACTTAGTATGATGAATAACCTACCAGAACCATCGATTGAATGCTTATCTAAAGTTTTGATTAAAATCTATACAAGATTATCAGATGAGAGAAAAGAGCTATTTAAAAAACACTCAGAGGAATTAGCAGAAATTTCACAGAATGCTTCTTATGAAATTTTAAAAACTGTTATTCAGAGCTTTGATATTTTGAATTCAATTCTTAGAGCTTCCGAGTTTTCAGAAGAACTGAGAAATTGTTTTAAGCTTAAATCCTGAGACAGATAATTATGTTAAACAAATTTAGCTTTATCGATAGCTACATTTGTAAAATTTCTTTTTACGCATAATAAGTTAAATTGATTCTATATTCGTATCATATGTTCAAGATATAGACGGATTGGATACTTATTATAAAGAAAATAATGAAATCTTATACTTCCTTCTTCTTTTAACTAGATAGCATAATGAAGCAAGAACAACTATTGACAATATCACAGATATGAAATTGATTGGTGTCAAAAGAAATTCATTTATAACAACAAATGTTTTAGTTCCAAATTTAACCATAGGTATATATACACTCTTTTGAAAATCATAGTACGTACTAAATCCAGCTACCACAATAATTATGAAATTGTACCCATTATTAATATTAAAAGTCCCTTCAAGCTCATTAATTGGTTCTCCGTCATTTACCCACCAGTAGCAAGTGCTATGACCCATATGAGTAACATCTGTGTACATTGCTCTCCCGGAATCATCTACTAAAACTAAATCTGTGTCTGTTGAATTAAATACTACTTCAATAAAAGCATCATCTCTAGAACGGAGAATTGTTCTTTCAAAATCAGTAGGTTGTTCATCCAATATTTCTATACGAGGTTGAATCTTTTCATATGTCCAGGAGAAAGGATCAGCTTGATATACTTTCAAATCCTTATGGTTGACTGGTATAGCTTTTACATTGCATAGATTATTTGCTGTTTCAATTGCTGGAAGTGTTTCTGGTATCTCTTCTGCTACATAGAAACGGGTTTGATCTTTTGCATATTTCCAATAAAACGTATTCCTTGTTTCATCTGAACAATATTCAGCAGCGAAGATAGTAATCCAATGCCATCCTTCCTCTATTTCTACGTCTATTTCTTGATCAGAAATGATAGGTCCATTATGATAATTGATTGTTTGGTAAACACCAAGATCTGTATCATCTAAATAGAAATTGAAAGCTCCTAAAATTCTTGTTTCAGAAAACTCTCCTAGTGGATCAGGTTCATCAAAAAACCAATTATCCAATTGAGTGGGTTCAGTATCATTTATGAGCGTCACATCAGCAACATCAATTTCAATACTAAATTCAATTGGTTCGTTTATAATAAAAGTACTATCTTCCTCTAATATAGATCTATTAAATCTAACGAAAATTTCATCCTTATTCATATTGCTTGCTGATTGAAAGATTAAATTTAGTTCAGTAGATACTGATTTCTTCTTGTTCTCTGATTCCACAAGAGATAATGAATAAGTTGAAAATAAGATTAAATACAGTATACAAATAATTCTAAATTTCATTTAATACACTTTCAGATTTATTTGTATAATAAAATCTTAAAAATCTTACTCAAAGACATCCAGATTTATATCTTTTCATCAAGAAAATCAAAGAAGTTTTTCAAAATTATTTCTCCTAAGATAAAATGAATAAACACATGATTCTAGTTAAAAGCAATCCTTGTCAGTAGTTCTTCTTTTGAAGCTTGTGCCATTTTATAGAAGATATAACCTCCAACGAGATTCTTAACTTTATATCCTCTTTGAGTTAGATGTCTCTGTGCTATGTACGCTCTGTATCCTTCTTCACAGAAAATGTATATATCTTTATCTTTTGGAATCTCATCAATTCTTGTTCTTAGATCAAGATCATTCATTTGAATTGCATTACCTATTGTTCCTCTTACATATTCATCTTCTCTTCTAATATCAAGAAGATAATCATTGTTTTCTACTAGCTTGCCAGCTTCATCCCAATGCCAATAATCAAAATCACCTTTCAGCATGTTTGAGGCTACATAGCCGAGGACATTCACAGCTGCTTTTGCATTGTTAAATGGTGGAGCATATGTTATCTCAAGTTGTTCCAAATCGAACACTGTTCCACTAAAGTAAATGACTGTTGAAATAATGTCTACTCTTTTTTCCGCTCCCTTGCCACCAATTACTTGAGCTCCTAAAATTTTTCCAGAAGGGACTTCAAAAAGAAGTTTAAGCGCTAATTTTTCTCTGTTTGGATAATAACTAGGATGATTTATTGGATAAGTGTAAACTTTTTCATATTTTATATTCGTATTTTTTAATCTCTTCTCATTTAAACCAACTTGAGCAACAACAATATCAAAAATCTTCACAACAGCTGCTCCTAGTACTCCATTGTACTCACTTTTTCTTCCAGCTATATTATCAGCTGCGATTCTTCCTTGCTTGTTTGCAGGTCCAGCTAAAGGAACTACTGCAGAATCACCAGTTATCAAATCTATTACTTGAACTGCATCTCCAACCGCAAAAATACTGTCATCTGAAGTCTTCATATTTTTATTGACAATAATATGCCCTCTTTGTCCTAATTCCAAACCACATTCTTTAGCTAGTTTGGATTCGGGTTTGATACCTATTGCAAGTATAACCATATCTGTTAGTACTTCATTGCCACTTTGTGTTCTAACAATTGTTTTACCTTCAGTGTTTTTAGCAAAAGAATCCACTCCATCACCTAATACTAAATCAGTATCATTAAGATATAATTCTTGATGAACAAACTGAGCCATTTCCCTATCCAAAGTGACCATAACTTGATCAACTAATTCTACAACTGTTACATCTAATCCTCTGTTTTTTAGATTCTCTGCCATTTCTAATCCAATGAATCCTCCACCAATTATTGTTGCATGTGCAGGATTATTTTGAGTAATAAATTCATCAATATCATATGTGTCAGGAATAGTTCTAAGAGAGAATACTGAAACTTCTTCTATACCCTTGAAAGGTGGACGAATTGGTTCAGCCCCAGGAGCTAGGATTAAGTAATCAAAGTCTAGATTGTAGTCTTTATTTTCTTTTCTATCTTTAACTAGAATTGATTTCTTTTCTCTATCTATTGCAATTGCTTCATTGTTCAATCTTATATCTATATTGAACCTTCTAAGAAATGTATCTGGAGTCACAAGTTGTAATCTTTCTTTTTCCTTGATTACTCCTCCAACATAGTAAGGTAGTCCACAATTAGCAAATGATACATAATCTCCTCTCTCTAGAACAATAATCTCTGCAAATTCATCTAATCTTCTTAATCTCACAGCAGCTGTAGCTCCTCCAGCTACACCTCCAATGATTACTACTTTCTTGGACATTGAATCACTATTCTTAAGTTGTATATTATAATAAATTTATTCTTACTTTATACTTAAAACTCAATCGTTTAGAACAAAAACAAAAAAGGAAGAAGAGTTTACTTTCTCTTTTGATATATCATAACTAAAGTTACTATTGACAATGGTATTAGAAAAACTGCAAATGATGTTAGAGTAGGTTTCTCATCTCCATTTCCAGGATCCTTTGTTGTTTAGCTCAATTTAACTAGTTTTTTTAGCTAAATGATTGGAAACTAATTTTCTATCAAATTCGAAAATAATTTCAGAATCCCTTTTTTTGTGTTTAAGAATTCTGTTTATTTTGATCATATGCTCATTCTTATGATTATTCCCCGTAAACCAATATTTTACTTTCGTTTCTTGTAATAATTTCTTAAGCATTTGATATTTAATTGCTAGACCTAATCCATGTCCTCTATGTTCATGTATTATTCCTGTATCATCCTGCCATGTAACCCAAGGCTGATATTTATAAACAGCTGCAGTAGTAAACCCAACGATTTTTTTGGTTTGTTTGTGCATAGCAACATATGTAAAATACTTTGCTCCTCTAAGTTTGTAATAATCATAGATCTCTTGGTGAAGTTCTACTGTAACCTTGGAATCCTCATCAGAAAGATTCTCTCTTGGCATATCATTCCATATACTTTCAACCACTTTAACGAATTCTGGATAATCAAGATAATCTGCATAATTTGCATTGTCAACAAAAATGATCTCATAGCCTTTAGCTAAAGCTTTCTCCTTCTGTTCTTGTGCTTGATTTATTATTTGATTCAGATTAAAATCAGCTAAATCTGCAATGCTAATCATTTCGACATAGCTTTCTTCAGTCTTTAAATTTCGTAGAAACGGTAAGCCATCACAGTTCTCTGAACTTCCTGAGTTCAATTTTTCTATTTGTGAGGGAAGTTTTTCCAAGATATTTTTTAGAAGGAGAGAACCATAACCTTTCCTTCTAAAGAGTCTAGAGACATAGATAGAGAAATATGCTTTGTCTAGATTATCGAATTTGATGTTCCAGGAAGCGATACCATAACCTATAACAAGATTATCCTCATTTATTGCTAAAGACCACAAGCTTTTCCTACTTGAAATATCAGGAATTTTCCAAGATTCTTTATAAAATTCAAGAGAGGGAGGTATAAAGGGAAATATTTCTTCTTCATGTTGTTGCCTTAAAGCGAATAATTGAGCGAGATATTGTTCTGATATCTCTTCTTTTTCTCCAATAATGATTCTTAATTCGCTCATTCTTTACCCTCTTTCAATAAATAGGCAACATCGATTGGAGTCTTATAAGGTTTTTTTTCCTAGTACTAAAGAAAGAAATTAAAGGATTTGAGTCTTATTTCTATTTGTCCGGTGTATTGAGGTCTAAAATTGGTTGACTTTCCTGATAAAGCTAGTATTTCATACCAATGTAATCAATGTAACAAAAAGAGGAAGGTCTTCGTTCCATCCTCTGTCAAGGTTACAGTGGATTCCAGAGGATTATGCGAATTAGTTGATGTTCATCAATGTCGTGAATCCAACCTTACAGCAAATATTCTTTTCATAGACAGCTTTTATGTTGTTAGATCACAAGTACATGTCGGATCCGATAATCAAACTATAGATAAAAAAGAAGAACTGTTTTCTATTCCTAAACCAGAAAAATTAGATATCACTACAAAAGAGATACCTCTTGTTGAACATTTCAAAGCCAAATATATTCGTGAATTAGAGATAAATGATGGACTCAGACAATTAAAATATGGAGTGAAATTAATAAGAACAAGAAACTTCGAACATGTTCGAGCTTCTTCACAATTAGGATTTATTAAGATCAGCTCGATATTAACAGATGAAATCGTAAGAGAGAATGCTTCTGATTGGTATCAAGTTTTAGCTAACATATTAGAATCTGTTGCTCAATTTGATGATAACATTCTACCATATATTCTAGTCTTTCTAGATGAAAGGATATACAATTATCCAACTGATAAAGAAATTTCTGAACTAGAGATACTAATAAGATCGCCGATATCTCTTCCTCATACCAATCAAAGAGCTATAGCTGTTTTCAAAGAACAGAGGAAGGATTTGTTTAAGAATCTAGATCCGAGTGAATACACAGATTACAGTAATATTTTAACTAATTGTTTTAATAATGAAACTGACAGTATTCTGGACATATATGAACAGATGAAAATGCATATAGATTTGAATTTCTTTTTATCTGCTATCCGTAAATTATCACAAAAAGCACTGATTAACATAGATAGATTGGAATTTTTCACTATCTCTGATTCTTAATCTAAATATTTGTTTAACTGATTTAAATTATACTACATACATGAATGCATCAGCTGAAGATTTTGAGGTAAATACTGCTAACGAATTTGAAGATTATTCAATTTAACCTATAAGCGTCACAATTCAATTAGTATAGAAGCTGGAAGTTTAATTCCTTCTTCAAGTCCATATTATAGTTTTACTGAAAATGGTTTTGGTCCTACAGTTATTATAACTTGCTTTTTCTGTGATGTTCAACAATGTTGATCACCAGGAGGTGGAGGTTCAAAATTAGCAGATACAAATGATGTAGCTCTTATTATTAATTTTTATTTTGAAGACTATGAAATTCGTAATCCTGAGATTAAATATTATACAAGTGAACTTAAAGAACATATTGAATCAGAAGACCATGTAAAAAAGAAAGAAGCATATTTTATCTCTGTAGTTAATGATGAAGGGATTGTTTCTTATGTTAAATTGATAGGATTGCTGTCTAATACAGAAGTAAAATCTCTAGAAGAACTACCTATTCCGTTCAATTTTGAAGTAGCAATTTTTGGAATTATCATTTCAACAGTAACTATAGTTTTACTCCGAAATAGAAAGAAGAGATAGACATCTATTTTTTTTCTTTTTTTGTGTACTAAAAGACTTATAAATAGAGGGTTCTGCCATACCAATAAGTGATAAAATTCAAATGCTTTACAAATTAAGAAACTTAGATTTTCACAAAATACGCGATTTATTTATTGAACTAGAGTACAATAATCAGATTTTCAGTATTTTAGATGGCATAATTACAAGTGAAGTTTTCGTAGATAATCTTAACTATCCCAAGAATGCAGTAATAATATCACAATGGAGAGTTTTTTTTGGAGGTTTCAATGTAATATCAGATTTTATCGATGCAGTTAAGCACTATTTAGAAATCGAGTATCCAAAAATAGTGAAAAATAAATCTGATGCAAAATTCTTTAGATTCTATTGGCCTAGTGATGAGTGGAAGAAGGTTTTGGAATCAAAATTTCAAGATCCAATTTCTCTTACTCGAAAATATTACTCTATTCAAAAACTTGCTATCCCTAACTGGCGAGAGTTAATTCCAGAAGGATTTACAGTTGTTCAAATCGATGAGTCTTTGCTTACAAAAGAATCCTTAATAAATATTGGCTGGTTGACTGAGGAAATAGAAGGAGTATGGGATTCATATAAAGATTTTCTTCAAACAGGAGGAGGATTTTGTGTTCTTAAAGATGAAAGAGAAATAGTCTGTTGGAGTACGTTTGAATATCTAACAAAAGATAAGAAAATTGAATGTGCAGTTGCTACAAAAAAGGAATATCAAAAGAAAGGACTCGCAACTTTAGCTGTCTCAGCTTCTGCAGAATTTGCATTAACAAATTTTCGAGATGTTGGATGGCACTGTGCAAGTGACAACCTACCATCATGGAAAGTTTCAGAAAAAGTAGGATATAAGTTAGTTAGAGATTACAATGTCTTTGAATTATACATAAATCAACTAGATAATAAATTATACAATGGATATATAGAATTAACAAGGAAGAATTTTGAAAAATCCATTAATTTCTATGAACAAGCTTTACACTTTATCCAGGAAGAACGAGAAGCTCTAAAGGATTCAGATTTAATATCTGCTAATAAAATCTCTCCTGCAAGTATACACTTTAGACTAGGAACTCTTTGGGCAGCATTGGGGAAAAACGATAATGCCTTCAAGCATTTGAACACTGCTATTAATCTTGGTTTTAAAGATAGGAAACGGTTCCTAACCGATGAAATGCTTCAAGAATTACATTTAATGCAAAACTGGAATATTCTGATTTCAAGACTACCTGTAGAAAAAGAAGAGGAATAAAATCCTCTGAAACTTACTAAGAGGATTCTTTTATTCAATGTTGAAACCATGTTTTTTGATTATAGAAAATAAAGTGTCGCCACTCCATCTCCTTTGGGAAAATTTTCGAGATATATGTTCTGACCAAGAATACTTATCATAATCAATCTCATCTTTGCCTTCTTTTAGAGGTATTTTTATTCTCTGCTTGATATAGTAACCTTGCGTTAAATAACCTTCATCCATCTCTCTCATACATTCCTTGACATCAGCTTCAGAAAGATCTTTGTATGAATCTTCAAATGCGTTATGAACTAAGGGAAATCGTGGTCTGATAGCTGTTTCAACAGATTGATCTGGATAGCCTAGACACAAGCCAACTACAGGAAAAACTCTCTTTGGGACGTTAAATATTTCCGATATTAATTCTGCTTTTAGAGGGATAACACCAAGGAGAACTGAACCCAAACCTAAAGATTCAGATGCTAGTATGACGTTTTCTATTGCAAGTGTAACATCTTGTATCCCTAGCCACAAAGTCATCCCGTCATCAAAATCATACGTGTGTCCTCTTTGAGACATAATTTTTTCCATTCTGAGAAAATCTATAAAAAATATCATGAAAACCTGAGTTGAGGGATAAAGACCTACTCCTTTGAATTGTTTCAACTTTTCTGAATCCCGTGTATATACAACACTACACAGTTGAGCTGCAAACGGAGCTCTAAAACCTGCTTTTAGAATTTTCTCAAGTACTTCATTAGATACTTCTTTTTCCGAAAATCTCCTAATTGATCTTCTATCGTGTATAATTTCAAAAATATCTTTTCGTTCTTTCAATTTAGAATCCATATCTAAAACCATCTATTGTTTGGATTAAACATTTTTAATTTATATAATAATTTTATGTAGAAAGAAAAACAGAGAAGAGTTTTCGTAATTTTGCTAAGGAATTTCAACTACACAAACTTTAGGTTCTTCTGTAAATTTTTCAGTTCCAAGAGGATATAAGACGAAAATCAATAATTCAATATTACTGATTGTTTTGTATTTTGCACAAGATGATAACCAACTTCCTTCACCGATTTCCATTTGCTCTTGATGAAGCTTGATATTAAGAGTATTTAATATTTCAACAGCTTTAATAGAATCTTCAATAGTTAGGGATTTACAGTCTGTTTGTTCGAAGAGTTCTATCGCAAATTGCTGATAATGTCTATCTCCGGTTTTCAATCTCCCTGCTTTCAATTCTTCTTCTAGTTTCTGAAATTTCTGATACTGTTCTTGAATTGTCATAAAAAATACAAAGAATTTCGGATTAATAACATTATTGGCTTAGAAATTTCATTTATTTCATGTTGTTTCTTTTCCAATAAAGAATCAGAATTCTTATACTATTCTTAGGAAAAAGGCTTGGTAGTGTAGCAGGATCGTTTAGCGGGAAAGGATCGGTACTGTTAGCATTTCCAAGAATTTCATATGGGAATGAAGCATTCCATCCATACCAAAAATTACCTTCAGAAGAAACATCATCGTACCATCTATTATCATATCCATTATCACTAGCTTGTGATATTTCTCCTTTGTTATTTTCATAGAAGGAATTGTGATGTATTTTGTTGAAGCTCCCATCATCTATTTCAATTCCTTCATTTGAGCTATTACTAAATACGTTATAAATAATCAGATTACTATTACTTTCTGAATAAAGACTAATCCCTTGAAAATTTATTTCTAATTGGTTTGATTCAATTATATTGTTAGTAGCGTTGTATAATCTGATTCCTCTTTCACTATTTTTTATTAAACAGTCTTGAATGCTATTTTCATTAGAATCAAAGAGAGAAACTCCAATTCTAATACTAGATTTGAACTCTGAATTTACTATTTGACAATTGAAACTATTAACTAAACCAATACTAAATTGATAAGATGTTTGTACAATATTATTTGAGACAAAACAATTTTCACTGAATTCAATTTCCATCCCTCCTGATGTTTTCTTTATTCTATTACCTGTAATACTAACATATTTTGAGTTTGAAACAACTATACCACGATCAGAATGACCCTCTCTATCATCAGCTAGTAAATACCTGTAAACATAATTATGCTTTATTGTACTATTATTTGAATCATATAGTCCAATTCCTATCTTGTTATTATAACATGTATTGTTTGAAATTTCAGTTGAATCACTTGATAATACAATGATCCCCTCTATAGAATGACTGACACAAGTGTTATTGAAAATTTTTGCTGTTCCTTCAGCTATATTTGCTATACGAATACCATTAAAGAAATTTCCATCTAAGTAACAATTCTGAATAATAAAATGCTTTGTAGTGTTTTCTATTGAAATTCCTCGTTTCATCGAATCAACTACATTTACGTTTTCAATTATGTAAGGATTTTCAGAACTTCCATTACCTGGTAGCTTATATTTCTTGAAGTCCTTATCGGATTCTATTAGAATATAACCTGATGTATCTCTTGTTAATGTAAATGGTAGAACTATAGTTAACACTAAAAACACTAGCATAATTGAATATGCAATCAATTTTTCATGCTGTAGTGTTTTACTCATTAGGATACTCTCTCTGCGTGTCTTTAAAAATATAAGTAAATAAATGATTTTTCATTGAACTAATATTGCTTGAAGGTGATTTTATAGGAAGCTCGTCCAATTAATAAGGTGGGTAGAAGATTCTAAATTCACAAGAAAATAGGGATGTATCTTACAAGAAGGTGGTAAGTGACATAAGCTGAATTTTCAGATTCGGATTGGTTTTATTTTTTTGCAGTTTATCTGCTAAACAGATATTCTTTTGGTTTTAGGTTCATAATAAAGAGTAAGAAAATCGTGTTTAAAAATACTCATTAGACTCCCGACACTTTGCTTTACATTTAAAACCAAGGATATAATTTATATAGGAGATTGCAATCACGTCTTTGTTGAGGTTCAATCTTAGTAACAGATAGGGTTCGATATGAGCGTAGACAAATACATAAAAAGATTCGAAAGTGGAGAAGACTTTCATAGGATAATAAGTGAACTGAGATCCGAAGATGCTTCTGAAATTGAATCTGCTTTTTCTGCTTTGATCAGATTAGGTGAACCCATAATCGAACCTTTAATTGATACACTCAAAGATGAAGACAAAGATATTCGCTATATAGCTGCAAAAGCTTTAGAAGAAATAGGTTATCAAGCAGTTGATCCACTTATCGTTGAACTAGGGAATAATAGAAGTAGAGTTCGCATATGTGCAACAGAAACTCTTGGAAAAATAGGTAGTCCAAAAGCAATTGGACCTTTAATCGCTACACTCAAAGATGAGAAGGAAGATGTGATTGTTCGTGAGTATGCTGTTTATGCTCTAGAGAGGATAGGTAAGTCAGCAGCTAAAGCTTTGATCAAGGCTTTGAAAGAATTGAAAGATCCTTCAGCGATAGCTCCTTTGTCAGCAGCATTATTTTATGAAGAAAAAGAAGTAAGAGAAACAGCTGTTCAACTAGTTTCAAATTATTCTGATATCTACATGTCTTATGGGGGAATAAAATCTATCTTAAGAAAAGATCACAGCAAAATACCTAATGCATCAGCATATCTAACTGATATTAAAACTCTGAGGGATTTGAAAGGAACAAATAACAAACGTTACAAACAAAAAACGCTTGCTGATTTTATTAAGTGATTTTTATTAATTTTTAAATTCAGGTGGGGAAAATATTTTCTTGTAAATAAAATCTTCCCAATCTTCTTTCGTGATAAGGTTTACACTCTCAACATAATCCTTTGTTTCAACTTGTTCTTTTTCAAGAGATTTCTGTGCAAAATCTCTAATAATCTGTTTCATGAGCTTATCTCCTATTTTCTCTCTTATAGATTCATGAATTAAAGCTCCCCAGTGATAGAACAATATATATGATTTTTCATGCGATCTATTAATAGAATTAATTGGAGGTAACTCTCCGGCTTCTTCTACAATTTCCTTTCTTCTCTTAATTATCGTTTCAAAGAATTCCTCACCAAAATGATCTTTTGCCATTAGATAAGCACTATATTCTGCTAAAGATTCATCTATCCAATTATGCCAATTATCAGTTGGTGATTTATTAAACCATAGATGAGAATATTCATGAATCCATGATGTAATAACGTTTTTGCTGAATTTAGTAAAATACTCTTCTGGTAGTACCTCAGGATAAATCATTAAGTTACCTCGAACATATGATCCTCCTTTCTCCCTATGTACAAGAACTATAGAAAAATTTTCTTGAAGGGGAGATCCTAACCAGTCAATCTGTTTCTGAATTATCTTGTTAAATTCTATTTCCAAAGAACGGAATTTATTATAATTTTTGTTTGATCCTTGTAGAATGCTTCTCTTCTTTTCCTGTATTGCTTGATTCTCTGGATAACCAACTAGTACTATTCCTATCTGGGGATTTGGATTTCTCCATTTGAAACATTGCTTACATGGTTTTGAATATGCATTAGAGATCCAGACCCAGTCTTCTGGAGCATGAAGAGTCAGATTAAATGAAAATGATGCTTGGTTGATATATGGATACCACAACGCATAATCTGCTAGTTCTACTTCAGTTGAAGTAATGCGATTTAAATTCCAAGTAGTGTCAACTATCTTTCCTGAATATGTAAATGAAACAGTTAAAGAATCTAAGTTCTTTAGTTCTGAGGGAAGTTCAAATTCCCATGATTTAGCTACATTATACAGAATATTTTCAGAAACATCAATTTCAACAGGTTCGAGTTGAAATTCTTGATTTCCATGTATTGCAACAACTTTCTCCCATAATAAATCTGGATTTAGTAAGATTCCACTCAATTTAGATTCAATTTTACTGAGATTTATTAGAGCTATGCTAGTTATTGATGAATCTTCTGGATTAATCTTAACATCAAGATTCAAGTGGTCTAATTTCATTGAATTAGCTGAAACCATATTAATAAAAAATTATTGGAATAACTTTTCCAGAGAACGTTAAAAAAAGCATCTCATTATTTGTATAATAAGCTAAACAATACGATATTGATAGCTTTATAGATAGAACTGATATACATTCAGTCAAATGGGATAAACACGTACTGAAAGAATTTATATTTAATCAAGTGTTCTTCCTCTTTATACTGTTGAATTATTAGTGCAGTTTTTATCCTAATAGAACCAAAAATACTCCAAGAAAGTATTTTTCTCACCTTTCAAATAACTCAATTCAAAGTTTTATTAGACTACCATTTTCTCCCTTTTTCTATTTAATAAATCAACAAAAGCTTCCAATCTTGTTTGATATCCTGCCTCTGCTGTATGTTCATCGATAACTAGCGATAAGAAAGGCAATTCATACTCCCTACTAACTTGAGGAGCTATACTTCGAGTAATTATTTCAGGCATACAAGTAAAGGGGTATAGGTGAACCAATCCATCCCACCTCTTCTTCTTATAAAGAATTATATCACCTATATTTTCTTGAGCTTCTCCTCCGCATCTTTGTCCTATATATGGTTTAGCTACTTTTCTAGCTTTTTGATAGGGTAAGGTTTTAAATGGATTGATTTTTCGTCCAAAATCGATAAGCATTCCAAAAGAAACACAGTTTTTAGTAATTACTCCCAAATCATTCAATTTCCTGTGAATATCAAGATTTAAAGCAGGTTCTAGAGCTACATAAATCTCTCCACACACACCAATCTTAAGGGCTTCTTTCTCTTTTTTCTTATCAATCTCAATTGTTTTATCGAACAGTTCTGGAAGTTTTTTACCATATTCCCTTAAATTTCTCAAACCTTTTATTTCTACAATCTTTCTGTGAGTTTCTTCTGCGAGTCTGTCCGCTTGATTCTTTTCAAGTTCTAAAGTTCTATATTTGAAATGTAGCTCGTCGACCAACTCAATATATCTGGTTTTAATCCATGTGGTTCTAAAAGCTTTAATTGTTTCCCAAACAGTACAATTGTTGCTTTCAGCTTGTAATGATCTAACAAGACCAAGTGGTTTATCATAAATAGGAATAGGAATAAATTTGAACTCAAAACCTAAATCTTCTAAAATGAGTTCTTGAACAGGCCAATAAAGACCAAAGCGACAATACATATTCCCTCCACCTATTCCGAGCTCATCGGCACCCAGATTTAGCATCTCTATAAAAGTTCCAAGAGTTAACTTGAAGGGTGTGCAAACGAATTCGGGTGAATATCGTGATCCAAGTTCAGAAGTTTTCTTGCTAGGTTTTTTTGGAAGCATAATATCTGTTCTTCCAAGTTCTCTAAGGATTATTTCGAAAACATATGTTAAAGATCCAAAGTGTGGATAAGTAATAGGTAATTTAATTCCTCCTGTCAATCATATCAAGAAATGCTTCTATTCGTGTTATAAATCCTCCTTCGGATGTGAGTTCATCTATGACTAGTTGTAATAATGGAGTCTCAGGCTGTCTTCTTGAGTATCTCGAAGCTAGTTCTAAAATAATTGAATCTGGTCCGCAACTAAAAATAGCTAATTGCAATATTCCATCTATTGTATTGTTTTCTAGAAAATACATAACTGTTCCAAGAATCTCTCTTTCATATTGGAAGTATAAATTAAAATTAAGTTTTTCCATCTGATCTTCAATTGTACATCTAGGCATCTGAAGAGATGTTATAATATCTACACCCTTTTGTGATAATCTTCTTCTGATATCTTGATTAGCCAGGTTATCATTTAACACATAAGAATGACCAACTAAAGCAATTTTCAATGGTTTGTTTCTCATTTCTAAATTTGGTTTTTCATTGAGAAAAATCTGAGATTCTATCCATGTTTCTAACTGTTGTTCAGAAATATGTAATTTTGCTTCAGACTCTCTTTGAGCTTTAAAAGCTCTAATTCCAGCTTTAAGAATTTTTAGAGGATTGTAAGTGAATTTGAAACCAATATCGAATATAATTCTAAGAATTCTTCTCTTACCATGGTTTGCTTTAGCTTGTGAAAAATAAGGCATTATAATCTCAGGAAAATCAGGAAAGAGAGAATCCAAAACCTCGGCAAGAGCAATGAATTTAGGACATCCAACATTAACTTCATGATCACTACCAAATCTTGGTATGAAGAAGTAATCTACTTTATCTTTAAGATAAATAGCATGTCCAAAATATAATTTTGTGGAATAACAATCTTCATCAGGAGCATATCTAACTGCTAAATCTTTGATTATTTTATTTGTTTTTGGAGAAATAATAACCTCAGCCCCAAGTTCCTCAAAAAACGTTTTCCACATCGCTTCAAATTTATAATAAAGCAAAGCTCGTGGTAGCCCCACTCTTTTCTTCATTTTCTATCTCAAAAACAATAATGTAATCTCTTATTAAGTTTATTTCATAGAGAATAAAAATGTGATTTGCATATTTTTCAGTTTACTTTAAGATAGCAAAAAATGAGAAAAGAGAAAAATGAAAGAATACATCTAAGTTTTTCTCTTTTTCTTTCGAACATTATTTTATTATGTTTCATTAATTCTATATCTTTAAAAATAGTTCAGATATTCTAAATTGAAAATAAATGAAATATGATTTTGATAGAGTAATTGATAGAACTAATACTCATTCAGTTAAATGGGATAAGCATGTGCTGAAAGAGTTCTTTGGTACAGAAGATGTTCTACCTGCATGGGTTGCTGATATGGATTTCCAATGTCCTGAACCTGTTATAGAAGCTGTTAAGAAAAAAGCTGCAGAACAGATTTATGGTTATAGTTGGCACGGTACACCAGAGTTTTATGATTCAATAATTGGTTGGATGAAAAGAAGACACAATTGGGATATTGACAAAGATTGGATTATCTTTAGTCCTGGAGTTATGCCAGCAGTTAATGTAATGATTAGAACCTTTACTAATCCTGGTGACAAAATCATTATTCAATCTCCAGTATACTATCCTTTCTTCTCTGCTGTTCAGAATAATGGAAGACAAATGTTGAATAATCAATTAAAGTATGAAAACAAAAAGTACACTTTTGATTTTGAGAAATTTGAGGAGCAAGCTAAAGATCCTAGAACGAAGATGTTCGTTCTTTGTAGTCCTCATAATCCTGTGGGTAGAGTTTGGGCTGAAGCAGAACTCAAAAAACTTGGAGACATTTGTTTAGAAAATGAAGTACTAGTTGTTTCTGATGAAATTCACCATGATCTAATTCTCTCTGGATATAGACACACAGTATTCTCAACTCTTGGAGAAGAATATATGGATAATTCTGTTATTTGCTCAGCTCCAAGTAAAACCTTCAATATGGCTGGTCTACAGATATCAAATGTAGTAATTTCTAATGAGAAGATGAGAGAAGAATTTCAGTATAGTATTGTCGGTAAAAATAGTATGATGATTCCTAATGCTTTTGGAATAGTTGCTTTGATGGCAGCTTATAGTGAAGGAGATGAATGGTTGGATCAAGTAATGAATTATATTCTAGATAATTTCAGATATGTGAAGAATTTTCTAGAAGAGAATTTGCCTGATGTTGATATGGTTACACCAGAAGGAACATATCTTGCTTGGTTAGATTTCAGCTCTTTAGGAATGAATGATGAAGATAGAAAAGAATTCTTGTTGAAGAAAGCTAAGGTAGCTCTAGATAATGGAGCTATGTTCGGTTTAGGTGGAGAAGGTTTTGAAAGACTGAATGTTGCGTGTCCAAGAACAATACTAGAAGAAATAATGAACTGGATTTACAAAGCAATAAAAACCGAAGTAAGTTAAATCCTTTATTCTTCTCTTTCTTGGAATGAAACTTCTCTTGGACTAATTATTTCTTCTTCAAAAATAGGCAATCTTGTTATCCTCTCTTCTTCTTTGAAATCTTTTAATTTGATTCTATAATACTCAAGCCAATTATGCCAGCATCCTTTTTTACATACAAGTGTAACGTGGACAATTTTGTACAAAACTCCTTGATCAAGATGAAAAGTTTCTTTTTTCTCAAGAATTGTAATTTCACTTGTAAAGCATTTTGGACAGGTCATATCATCTGAAAGCATATGAAACAAGCTGAGTATACCTTCGATAATTAAAAAAGTGACTACGAAGGCAAAAAAAAGGAAAGAATTAAAGTTTCTTTCTTCTTCTTCTTCTTCTTCTTAGAAAATATACTAATGTTAACATTGTTAAGATAGCAAGAGTTGCTGATAGTGAATTTGTTTCTTCAGTATTTATCTCGTTTAGTTTGAGAGCCTTTTTGAAAATATATCTGAAGATTTCATTGTTTTCATCATTATACCTCTGATCAAACATATTTGTTAAAAGAACAACACCAACTCTCTGATTTGCATTGAACTGCATATATGATCTAGCTCCATAACCAAGTCCTCCAAATCCTTCTATTCTAGGTTCAGCAATTAAATCAGGTCTCTCTAAGAACCATCCCAAACCATAATCATCTGCATGACTAGAATGCATAAGTTCTACAGTAGTTTCGTTAAGTAATCTAACTCCGTTAAATATACCTTCATTCATATGAGCGCCCATAAAATGTGTTATATCGATTACAGCTGATATTAGAGAACCAGCACCATAATTGAGATCTGTATACTTTTCTGCTTCAACTAAATTTTCAGAAGAATCTAAATAATATACTTTAGCTAGCATCTCGTCTGGATAATCAGTATGATTAAAGCGTGAATTGTCAACTCCGAAGAGTTTGAAAATGTTATCTCGCAGATAATCTTCATAAGGTTTACCAGAAATTATCTGAACCAAATAGGCTAGCAAATTATAGTTAACGTTGCAATATTCATAGAGGGTTCCTACTCCTGCATGAAATATCTCTTGAGAATACTTAGATCCATTAATATGCAAAAATTCGTATAAGTAGTCAGGAAATGAGATGTTCTTAAACAAGAAGAGATTCGAATTATATTCATCTGTGATTTGTATTCCAGATTTGTGGATTAATAAATGATAAATTGTAATGTTAACATCTGGTGATTTCCAATTTTCTATCTTGAAAGGTAAATAATCGTTGATAGGATTATAGATATCAAGCAAATTATCCTCATAAAGCTGGAGAATAGCTGTTGCACAGATACTTTTGGGAAGCGAGCCCATGTGATATGAAGTATTAATATGGGTTTGTTCTCCTAGAGAATTCATATAGACTATTTCATCTTCATGAATTATCCCTATAGTACTTGAAGGAACTTTTGCTATTTCCATTTTTCAAGTATTTTATCCTCAAATACTTCGTTGAATAAATCTTCAGGTGTGTAATTTTCATCTTGTGCAAAACTTAGCATAGAATTGCTACAAAATAGAATAAGGAGTATAGAAAAAATAGTTACTCTTATAATTGAATTTAGTTTTTTTATTTTGTGTGGTGTTATAAACTCACTTACTTATGTAGTAACTAGTTATTTACTTGAAATATATAATATTTACTAGCAAATGAAAATGATACTATAATGAGACAGTTCTATATATCTATTGAATAAGTTACTATCTGTTTTTTTGATTAAGGAGCTTCCCATATCGCTTTCGAAATTTGGATATCTTGAACAGCTACTCCTGTTAAGTCAACAACAGTTATCTCATCATCAGTTTGTCTTTGTAGATCTTTATTGATTATCATATCCCCTAATTCAATCATTTTTTCCTTCTTGATCATCTTATTCTGCAAAGCTTTGAAACTCTCTCCTCTTAGTAAACATTGTTCAACACTATCTACAATTAATCTATCAGCTTTTTTCAAAATAGCTGAATCAATTTCTTGTTTTTCGGGAGTATCTGAACCCAAAGCAGTGATATGAGTTCCTTCTTTTATTTGATCAACAAAAATCAAAGGTTCTTTTGAAGGAGTGCAAGTTACAATTAGATTACAAGTTGATGTGATATCTTCAGGTTCTTGAGTCGTTTGTACATTGAAACCTAACTCTTTCATATCCTTCTTATAAACTTCTAGTTCTTCTTGATTGATACCCCATGTGATTATATCTTTACAGTTGAGAACTTTCTGCAAGTAAATAGGCTGCAATCTCCCATGAGTACCAGCTCCAAACACACCGATTCTTCTTACATTCTTTGGTGCCATGTATTTAGCTGCAATAGCACCAGCGGAAGCTGTTCGAATATTAGTTAGATGACCATTGTCTAAGAGAACACTAAGTAGTTGACCAGTCTTCTGACTAAATAGAAGCATCAAACCATCAAAAGCAGGAAGATTGATTTTATGGTTTTCATAGAAACCTGTGGCTACTTTGATAACAAAATAATCGTCATCTTTAATGAAACCGTATTTGATATGACACTCACCAGGAGGGTCATCAAAAACCATTTCACCAACAGGTGGGACAGTAACTTTTCCTTTAGAATAAGCTATAAATCCTTCTTCTATTATCTCGATGGGATTGATCATTTGCAAAATATTCTTTATTTCTTCAAGATTGACAATTTTAACCATAATCTATCAAGTAGAGTTATAATTTATCTTATTTATTTGTATGCTAAAATAAATAAAAAAAAGAAAAAAAGAGAATTATTTTGTAATTTTCTTTCTTCGTTTCTTTACTAGGTTGAATATTACTGCTAATCCGATAAGTGAGAAGAATGATAAGTATGAAGCGAATCCATCAACTCTTCCAACTCTACTGATTGTTACTAAAACACTATCAGCTATCATGTTTCCTGAGTAGTCATAAAGGTTTAGTACAAACTCGTATTCACCTGGGATGAAGATTACCATATATATGTAAATTGGAATACCAGACTGCCATCCACCAGTAGAGATTAATTCATTGTTTAAGTACAATTCGTAATGAGATGCAAAACTGTCTAACGCAATCCAAGTTATCTCAAAGCCATCTTTTGCATCTCCTTTTCCTGGCTTTAGGATTATATCTTCTGGTGGATAAGGAATAATAGGAGCAATTGTATCTACTACAGTTACGATTACAGAATCTGTCATTTCATTTCCGTATAAGTCTACAAATGATATTGAATATTCATAAACACCAGGATCTAATTCATCAATGTTTAGGAATATGGGAAAATCATTAATCCAAGATCCATTAATCAGTTCCACTCCATCCAAAAAGATTGTGAAACCATAAGGATGGAAATCGGATGCCATCCAAACTAGTTGATGGCCTGTTGTTCCTCCTTCGTATGTTATGTCATATGGTCCTAAAATTTCTGGTGCTGTTGAATCAACTACAGTTACCATTACTGTATCCCAAGCATAGTTACCAGCTAAGTCTACGAAAATTATGATATATTCATAAGTTCCTATTTCTAAACCGTCAATACAGATTATCACTTGAACATTGGATAACCAAGTACCCTCATCAATGAATTCTCCATCTTTAACAATTATGTAGTAATCAGGTAATGCATCTGTTGCTACCCATTCAATGTAGTTATCAACTGATCCATATTCCATGAATAAGTCTGGAGTATCAACTACGATTGGGGGTTCTGTATCAGGTGGTTGGAGAATATTAGTATCTAAGATATACATCGAATAGTAATCAGGTGATTCATAATAGAGCAGAAGTGCTGAATTCTTATCTATGTATGCAAAATCACCATAAGTGTTATTTGCCATCCAAACTTCATTGTCGCCCCAATATGTTGTTTCATGTATAATAAACAAATCATTCCAATACCAGAAAGAGAACCAATCCCCATAGTCAGCATACTCTCCAGTATTTGAAGGGCTGTCAATTGCGGTAAAGAAGATAAATTTCTGATTTAACCACCACATGTTTGCTTCAGGTATATATCCGTTTAGAATATTTATTACAAGCCAAAATTCTGAATATTCATAGAGTACATCATTTTCATATCTTTCGACAATCACAGATGCATTTATTTCGTATGTAGAAACCCATTCATCAAATGTGAAGAAGAAGTAATGGTATTTTGGAGCATTAAATTGATCTACTTGCATAAACAAGTAATCTCCAACATCTACATTTATTATAGGTACTACATTAATGGAATTGATTGATACTGAAACAGAAGCAATTCCTCCATCATAGAAATATCCAACTAGTTCTATAGTATTCACTCCTTCTTGGAAAATAGGTACAATCAAAAGAGGAATGTAAGGATCATTATATATGTAACTGATGAATTCTCCGTTTACATAGATTTCTAGAACATAGAGTTCGTAAATATCCTCTGAATAATAATAGACTTCAACGCTTCCACCTTCTATTGTTTCTCCTTCGTCTGGGTTATATAAGAAAATTTCATGATAAACTGATTCTTGATATAAATAGAAGTACATGTATTCTGCTTCTCCATCATAATCAATTGTAGTATATTGAGATTGCCAATCGTATCCTTCTGCATAGACTTCTACATGGTATCCATTTACACCTAAACCTGTAACATTGTAAAATCCATTAAAATCAGTCATTCCTGAGTCGATATAATTCCAATAATCATCATACACATCAACAAATGCATATTCGATTGGGTCATAGGTTATATCATCGTAAACATAGACTTCTATGAATCCTTCTCCTGGAGCTGATTCTGGATCTAAATAGAAGTACAGATATTCAGCTTCTCCATCAAAATCAATTACAGCATATTGAGTTTGCCAGTAGTAATCATATGCATAGACTTCCACATAGTATCCACCAACACCTAGATTCGTGATGTTGTAGAATCCGTCAAAATCAGTGTATCCCCAGCCTATGTAATTCCAATACTCATCATAAGTGTAGACATAAGCGTCTGGAATTGGATCAAAGGTTATACTATCATATACATAGACTTCAATGAAACTATCTCCATAGGTAACAGGTTCAAGGAAGAAGTTAACTACTACTCCTTCACCATCCCAATTTATAGTGACAGATTCCATCTGGTCGAAGAAACCTGGATACCATGCATAAATATCATATGAACTTACTCCAAGATATGTAAAATTATAGAATCCGTTAATATCTGTGTTTCCGTAATCTCTCCAATCTCCAAATTCGTATAGATCTAGATAAACATCCACCATTGGTTCGTAAGTAAGACTGTTATAGACATAGACTTCAATATAGCTATATCCTACACTATATCCTATTAGATAGAAGTAGACATATTCTCCTTCACCGATGTAATCTATTTGTACATATTGAGCAGCATAACTGTAACCTTCTCTATAGATTTCTATATAGTATTCATCTACATACAATCCTGTAACATTGTAGAAACCATCAATATCTGTAAATCCATAGTCTACCATTTCCCAATCTGAATCGAAAACATAGACTTCTGCTGAATCTAGTGGTAACATCGTATTGTCATCGTAAACATAGACACTGATAAAACCAAGATCTGAGATGTCAACTATTTCCACTATCATTTCATCGAAGTTATCATCTAGATAATATTCATCATAAGTTGGATCAACTTCCAAAGTGATTGTATAATCTCCTTCTACCATCGGTGTCCAGTCAAAATAAAGATAGACATATCCATCAGGTATGAGATAGTAATTCTCCACTTCATATGTTAAGCCATTTATGTTCAATGTTGCATTTAAGTATTCATCAAAATTTCCAGTATTATGTAGGAGAACCTCAACTGTTGTTGGAGTGTTTAATATTGCAGTTACTGGTGCAATAACACCTTTTAAGTTATGAACATTCCATGTAGCAAATTCGATATTAGTATAAACTATATTAAAATATGATCCGTAATCAGGAATAGTTACATCCAGTAGGATACCATCTCCTTTACTGTAGATTAGAGTATCATAGAAATCATCGTAAATCCATTGAACTACCCAAGCATTAATTGGAGTACCGTAATAATCGACGATAGTTTCATCTATTACTTGTCCTTCTTGTCCTCCATAAGTGAAGATATCTACATATGATCCAATAGATAATTTAGTAGCATTTATCCAATATGGAAAAGCGTCCCAATTTCCAACAAATTCTCTTGTATATGGATTTAAAATATAGTAATCTGAATATTCACTTTTTGATTCATAGTCAAAATATGTCATCAGAATTTCATATTCCGTATCTGAAAGAATACCAACAATTTCGAAATTAAGATAGAAAGGTGATATATCAGAATATTCGTAACCGAATCCATTATAGCCCATCTTATCTCCAATTTCGGGAGTAATCTGCTTATGCACTGCATTGATTCCTTTTTCCATGATATTATTTGCGATGTTTATTTCACCTGGAACTACATCGATTTCAATAGATGCAGAGTATACTTTTTCTTCGGAGGGATAGAATTCATGAGTAATTTCAAAGATTTCTCTACTGTTTATTACAGGAATTATCGTAGAATTTACAAGAATTCCGTCTAAGAACAAGTTTATAGGTACATCGTATTCTGTTTCTAGTCCTAGATTCTGACACTGACCTATAATCAGTGTTGGTAAATCTACGGGCACTATTGAAGAAGCATGTAGAATCGCTCTCAAGTCATGATCTTGAAATCCAAATATAGCTGTACTAGCATCTATTCGTCCCCAGCCAAAAGAGATATCAAAACCAGGATCTCCCAAATCAACAGCAGTGTTCATTATTAATTGCTCGATTTGATCTGAAGTGTAGCTAGGATATTGAGATAGTAAAAGAGCTGCTAATCCTGAAACATGAGGGGTAGCCATTGATGTGCCATCCCAAGAGACATAGCTATTTCCTGGATAAGTGGAATAAATGCCAACTCCTGGAGCGGCAATATCGATCCAATCTCCATAGTTAGAGAAAGAAGCTAAAGTGTCAGAGGGATTAGTTGCACTAACAGCAATTACTCCTGGAAGAGAAGCAGGATATGGTGCTATACTAGTTGCATCATTCATTGCAGCAGCAGTGAAAATCACATCGTTACTCAAAGCGTATTCTACAGCATCAGCAAGTACATCAGAATATCCGTAACCTCCCCAACTGTTGCTTAAAATATCAGCTCCCATATCAGTTGCATGTATGATTGCATTGGCTGCATCCACATATGAACCGTAATTATCGGAACCAAGAAACTTCTCAGCAAAGAAGGAAACATTTGCAATACCTGCTATACCTAATGCATTGCCAATAGAGGCAGCGACTACACCTGCACAGTGAGTACCATGACCATGATCATCCATCGGATCGGAATCATCATTTATCCAATCATAACCGATTGGTAAATAGTTAGCAACTAAATCTGGGTGAGTATAATCTATACCTGAATCAATAATAGCAACTTTAACATCTGTTGAACCTAATTGGAAGTCCCATGCAGATTCCATTCCAATCAATTGAGAACCCCATTGCAGATCCCAACTAGGATCATTTGGAATATATGCTGAAGTACAGTAATAGTTTGGTTCTACATATTTCACAAAAGGTTTGTTTGTGATATCATTTATGAGGTTTGAAGTAGGATTAAAGGCAAGATTGACAGGAACATTTGCTAGCAATACATTGATCCCTGGTAGATATTCAGATATATCAATATTGAAACTTGAAAGGTATTCGTAAAGTATAGAAGGATCGGTATCTTGCTGCAAAGCTATAATAAATTCTATTTTATTACCACTAATCTTCTTTACAAGAGCTTCAGGATTAAAACCTGAAAAGAGATATTCATCAGACAAGCTACCAAATGCTATAATCTCATCTTCATCCTCGAAGAATGGATTATTGAAAGGATTAGGTCTAGTGTTAGGATTATTTTCTATATCAGAATGTTCAAAACCAGTTGAATCGTTAGTCCAAGGTGAATTATAATCATTTATAGCACTTGAAGGTTTATCAGTTAATTGAAAATCTTCTAAAAAATTTTCAGTCTGAGAATTTGGTTTTGTAATGTTTGTAAAGTCATATGATGAAGTAGTTGTTGTACAGAAAACAGTTCCTGTAGATGAAATCAAAAGTAAAGAAACTAAGCAAATAAAATAAATTTTTTTTGTTAGTTTATTTTTCATTTTTACTTTCACTTTTTTAAATTATTCACTGTTGAATTGAAACCAAAACCCCCTGTGTCAGTACTAAAGTATCAAATCTTGAAGTCCTTTTATATCTATTTAAGTATTATGCATGAAATTTCAATCAAAAGTTTTTAAGAAAAAATCGTAAAAAAATAGTTAAAGAAAAGTGCAAAGTTAGGATTACTAACGATAAAAAAAAATACGCTCCTTTCTTCTTTTCATATAATTTAATTATTGTTCTCCTATTTCTTTATTTTTCTTCTCAGTAGAATAGCAATAACTACAAGATTCAGTGAGATCAAGAAACTAATCATTGAGAAAGAAGTATCTTCAGGTATCAGTTCCCAAGTGTTTAGCTTTAGATAAATTAAGAGAAAATGCAAGCATAATCAATACCAAAACAAAGATTATTGTTATCTTGCGCTTTTTTTTCAATAAAAAGACGTTATATCCTTATTACTAAAAAGAATTTCTCTCAAAAGGTTTAAAAACGAGGAAAAATCTTTGAAAAAAAACATAACTGGGAATATTTCCAATGAGTGCTGTAATTTTTAATGGTAGTTTAAGTAATCAAAAAGATCTGATACCCCTCCAAAAGATAATGGAAGAAGAGCTGAAGAATATTGGTTTAGTTCCAGAAACTTATCTTCTACACCAAACTGATATTAAGAGCTGTATTGGTTGCTTCAAATGCTGGGATACAACACCAGGTATTTGTACTGGTGTAAAAGGAGACATCGCGAATGAAATTGCTGAAAAAGTAATCCAAAGTGAATTATTAGTTTTCCTTACCCCTCTAACTTTTGGAGGTTATTCATCAGAATTGAAGAAAATTATAGAACGGTTATTAGGACTTCTTCTGCCAGGTGTAAATCTGATCAAAGGCGAGTCTCATCATCGTAAGAGATATGAACGTTATCCTTCCCTTATTGCAATCGCTTTTACAGAGAAAGAAGATTCTGGAGAAGAAGCATTGTTTGGATTACTGATAGACAGACATAGCAAGAATTTTTATCCGCCCAAATACAAATCTGAAATCATTAGAGATGTGAAAAATTTAGATTCTCTGAGAGCAAAATTGAAGCAAATCATTAATGATATGGAGTTGAAAAAATGACGAAAGTACTCTTGTTAGTTGGAAGTCCCAGAGGAAGAATAAGTACATCCACTAATGTAGGTAACTATATTCTTGATACTATTCGTCCAAATGGTTTTGAAACTAGTTCACTTATAATCAGGAATCAGCTTTCGAGTGAAGATAAAATCTCAGAAATGGTTAAGGCAATTGATTTAGCTGATATAATAATTCTTACTGCTCCACTATTTGATGACTGTCAACCATATATAGTTATCAAAACTATGGAGATAATTTTTGAGAAAAAGATGCAACTTGAAGGAAAGAAATTCATTCCAATAATGAACTGTGGTTTCCCTGAACCTAATCAAATTACTGCTGTAGCTATACCCATTTATCGTAAATTTGCTGAGACTGTTGGTCTCGATTGGTTTGGAAGCTTAGCAATTGGTGGAGGACAAATGTTCCACAATATGCAAAAAGATAGTGGTAAGAAATTAGATGAACTTGGTAAGGTAGCTAATCTCTTACTTGAAGCTCTAAATCAAATCTCCGATGCTTTACTATCTAATGAAAACTATCAAGATATAGAACTGAAAATACTTCCTGATTTTTGGTATACCAGAATTATGAAAAGAATAGTAACTTGGATGAATAATATAGGTTGGAAAAGAATGGTAGAAAAGAAAGGAGCTCAAATGGATGCAAAACCTTACTCTCAATGATTTATCCTCGTAATAATTTATATACCTTTAATTTCTATCAATTCTGATATCATGAAAATTGAGATTTTTGAGCTAGAAAGACGTCAATCCTTATGGGAAAATATAGTCGATTACAATTTAACAGAAAGTGGTTTTCATCCATATACCTTGAACGAACTACTGAATGAAAAGCAAATTGAACAGCTCAGAGATGTTCGAATAGGTTATGGTCAAACTAACGGTTCTATTGAATTGAGAACAGCTATAAGCGAACTTTATCCTGGAGCTAACCTAGATAATGTTTCAGTTACTAATGGTTCAGCTGAATCCAATTTTCTTTCTATTTGGAGTATTTTGGAACCAGGAGATGAACTCTTATTAATGCTTCCAAATTACATGCAAATTTGGGGAATAGCTCGATCCTTTGAAGTTAATGTCAAACCTTTTCATCTCAAAGAGGAGTTAAACTGGCAACCTGATCTTGATGAACTTAAGAGTCTAGTTTCTGATAAAACAAAAATGATAGCAGTTTGCAATCCAAACAATCCTACTGGATCCATACTTACTAAGAAAGCAATGGAAGAGATTATTGGTATCGCAAATGAAGCTAATTCTTGGATTCTTTCTGATGAAGTCTACCGTGGTGCGGAAATTAGTGGTATAGAAACTCCTTCCTTTTATGGTTTATATGACAAAGTAATTGCTGTTGGTGGATTATCAAAAGCTTACAGTCTTCCAGGATTACGTATGGGGTGGTTGGTTTCAACAGAAGAAGTAGCTGAGAAAGCTTGGTCTTACAAAGATTATACTACAATTGCAACAGGTGCTCTGGATCAACAAATTGCATACTGGGTTCTATCTTCTGATCTCAGATTACAGATTTTGGATAGAAACAGAAAAATGCTTAAAGAAAATTTAGTTGTTTTAACAGAGTGGTTGGATAGTCTAAAATCATTATTTAGTTTCATTCCCCCCCAAGCAGCTGCTATTGCTTTCCTAAAATATCATTTTGATATGAACTCAACCAAACTTACAACCAAACTCAGAGACGAAAAAAGTTTACTTATTATTGCAGGAGATTGTTTTGGTATGGATGGTTATCTCCGAATTGGGATAGGTTCTGAAAAAGAATATCTTATAGAAGGATTAAAACTATTTCAAGAAGGCTTAGAGGAAATTATTGAATAATAATTAAATGATGTTAGAAGAAATCATAAACACTTAAATCATCATCATCAAAAGCATTTTTTTTGATTTTTATATTCTCTTCATTATACTCCATTTTAATATTAAGTTCCCTTCGTGGTAACCATGTTAATTCCCAATCTATCATTTCATCAATTGAATTAAAACCTAATCTAGAGAGAACTGTTTTGATTGGAATTTTACCGTTATATTCGACCATTAAAATTTTGATTATATCGTATAATTTTTCTGCTTCTTCTTTTTCCTTTCTAGACATTTCTTGAAGTACTTTCCACATGCTCTGTTCTTCTTTTTCAGTCATGAAAAACACTAGTCATTTTGATATTTTTTTTCACATTTTTAAGCTTTATTAGCTCCTTTTTAAATGAATTCTAGAAAATTAGTGATTCTTTCGAGTATTTGCGACAAAAATCATCTAATTTGATTCTAAGAATATGTTTTTACTCTTGATAAAGTCGTAGAATTTCAAAATATTTTACTGCTTCAACTTTAAGATCTCTTGGGATATTTTTAGTAAATTCAACCTCCTTCATTTGTTCCATTTTACTAATGAATTTTAAGAGATAATCCCCAACTTTTTTCAATGATTCTGGATCATACTCATCGATTGAATCAAGTTCTGTTCGAAAGATATTTTTAGATTCATTATCCTTTAACATAATTGTAATTGAAGGAATATCTTTTTCAGTCATAACTAAGTTATCTTTACCTAATGGTATTCCTTTTTCAGTTTCGATGGGAAAATCATTTGATTCATTGATTGTCTCTACGATTTCCATGAGATACTCATCTCCAGAAACTGATAGTACAATCTTATTTGGATTAGAGTCAATGCTGTCAATATTTATACCTAGAATAACGTTTGAGGTATCATAATCATCTAGAATTTTCCTCATCCCCTCTAGACCCATTTCTTTTCCTCCTAAAGTTATAAATCTGTATGAATATTTTAGTTTATACCTTGAAATTTTCTTAGCTACTTCTAGTAGAATTGCAACACCTGCTGCATTTTCTCTAGCTCCCTGTGTATTTTCTACAGTGTCATGATTAGCATATACAAGGATGAATTCTTTTTTTGAACCTGGAATTATGAGAGAAATATTAAACAAGTTCCCTCTATCGATCTCACCGAAAATAAGTAGTTTACCTTTCTTTCCTTCAATATTTTCTATTGGGAACTTTGCTTCTGGAAGAATTATAGTTGGAATTTCAGAAAATATTGAGTAATCTTTGAAAATAATATCAGATCTTATTACTTCAGGATGATAAGAACTTAAGATTATTACACCGCTTGGTTTTTGCTTGTAAATCTCTTTTATTTGAATAAATATATCTGGGGTTAGATAATCTTTTGATGATTTAATAATAACAATTTTATGTGTAAAATTATCAGAAGCAACAATATTCTCTCCATCAAGATATACAACTTGTAATTCATCTTCTACTCCAGTACTTGGAGAGTTAATTGTCATCCATTGTGGTCTTCCTTCAATGATATCACCATCAGGAAGAATCTGAATACTAGCATAATGACCTTTATAGTATTTAACTGGATATTGATCCACAACAGGATAAAAACCTACTTTTTTTCTAAATTGTTGAACAAGATATCGCATAGCTTCCAATTCTTGAGTTGAACCAGATACTCTTGAACTATATCTTTCGCATAAAGCTCTCATTGTTCTAAAAGCAGCTATATGATCGAATTCCTCTTTAAAATCCATCATGTATCTCTTCCTTTAGTTTAAAATTCTGAAATAGAATAGAACTCTAGTTTTTCTAAATTGATGAAACCAAATGAAACTAAAGTTCCTATTATTGATATAAAATAAGGGAAAGCTTGGATTTGAACAATCTTCTTTTTAACATCTTCATATATATCAATAACTCTATTTTGTTCATTCTTTAAACAAGCTTCCATTATTGCTCTATACATTCTATAGCTCACTACATTTAATTCAGGGAAAAGTTCGTTGACATGTTCTTCAAATATTTTTATGTGTTCATCTGTTGAATGAGGGATTGCTACTGTTGAGTTGAGTAAAAGAGATAATTCAAGCAGTTCCTTCTCTTTTGGAGGGCTGATGATCATATGATCTAAATAGGTTCCAAGATAGCTTAACAAACTTTCATCTAAATAAACAAGTGACTCTAGTATATTTGATAGACTCAATAACCACTCGTACACTGTTTCTGTATTAATGTCCTCGGAGATAAAAATATCAATTTCTATAAAATTCAGGGGAGAATTTGCAATAACTTCCACTCCTTCTTTTACACCCTCTAACAAGAAGGAACTTTGTCTTAGTTTATCCTTAATAACCATACGCTTTAAACTATAAGCACCAAAATCTCTAGTTGGAATAATTTCTTGTTCTCTTAATTCAGCTTTCTTAGGTGTAGGAATATTAAGTCCTTCAATTTCAGTAAAAGCTGGTTCTTCAGAACTTGTTTTTGTTTCTACTGTAACTTGAGATCTCACATCGTAATTATGATCTACACATAATTTTATTGCATTAAGATTTTTATTTTTGCAGATATGAACATCACAATATTCTATATATCCAGTTTGTTCTACTTTATCAGATTGTAAAGCTGGAGCAATAAACAGCAAACGTAACTTCCCACATGTGTTGCATTGATACTCAATTTTTCGCCTAACATCTGATTTGAAACTCAAGGTTAACACTTATTGCATTTCTATTCCAAAGAAACAATAAAGGATTATATCTCTTCCTATGGTTTCCGTAACTCTATTTTAACAAGAAATTGGTTCTTATTCGGTTTTTGAATTATCTGTTGTATCCTCACTATCTTCTAATGGGCTTCCCAAATCTTTTAATCTCTGTTTAAAGTCGAAATCCTCATATTGCATGACGCTTTCTGATCTTTGTTTTGCCATATGAGCTTCTACTTTATCCAAATTATCAAAATAGGATCGCTTTTTTTCTACTCGTTCTTTATCTTTTTTAAGTTCTTTAGCTCTCTCTTTGAAATCGAATCGATACTGGAGATATTCTTTCAAACTCATATTTGTACTTCTCAGTTTATATCTAACAATTAGTAAATCAGCTATAATTACTAAAACTATAACTGACGAGATATAAAATCCTCTGAACACAGGTAAGCTCATAGGAACAGCACGTTCTATTCCCAAGAAAATGAAATATGTGAAAATCGCTATAAAGGTTGGTAGAACAACAAACATGAAAGCTAGATCGCTCAATACAGTTGTGATAGCAAAACCGCGACCAGCAAAGAAAAGAGCAATGTAGTTGACTATTATATAAGTAGCAAAAATAGCTATTATAATCCATGAATAAACAATCAAAGTAAAGTTATCAGTTATAAATGCATAAATTAGAAAAGATGTTAGAAAGATTACCATAGCTATTTGCTGAAATATTTTTTCTTTCCTAGGAGAAAGAATTCTTTTAACTTCTGTTGGAGAGCGAGATTCTGATTTAGTTTCCCGTGCTTGAACTGTAGATTTCGATTCTTTCTTTTTCAGAAAATCTTTAGGAAAAACTTCTCCGCAATTTGTACAGTATTTAATATTCTTATCAGTATTAGCATTACATTTTGGGCACTGTACATAATTTTCCATAATGTCATCAATTGTTTTTTTAGCTTGGATTTTCTGTTCTTGTTTTTTGACCATTTCTTCTCGTTTTTGTACTTCTTCGCGTAATCTTGTAATTTGAGTAGATGATTGAACATGGGCTGCTGTTGTTGGAACATCTGGTGTTTTTCTCCTGTTTCTTACAAACAATGAAGATTTAGTTGAATAAGGTTTTATATCTTTTTCAAAAATTAGTGTCCTAATTCTAAATACATCTAGAATCAATTTTACTCCTACTAATATCATTATTAGAGAATCTATTGGTCCATTAAATACATACAAAACTCTTTGGAACACTTCATCTTCTACTGAATTTGCAATTCCACCAAAAACTGTTGTTATAACTCCATAGAAAGCGAATATTAGATAAAAAACACTGCCTGTTTTAATATTGAACAAATCTCTGATTTTTACTAAAGTTTTATTTAATGTCAAGAAACCAATTACCCTACCAAAAATTATCGCTATCCCTACAAAGCCAGCTGTTAAAGCCCAACCTAGGAGTATAATATCAAGAACAACTGCACCAGCATAGATCATAAACCAATTGAATGTCTGTTTTCCTACTTTAGTTACATGATCTACAAAATAAATATCTGTTAATTCTTTAATCCCCCAACCGATTGGAAAGAGCCCTAAGATAGTAAAAAGAAAAATAATGTACCCTAAAGAAACATGAGAAAAAGACCAACCCTTAAGCATTTTGTCAATTATATTTACAATCGCACTAACGATAAAAAGAATCCCTCCTATAGTAACATAATTTGTATACTTATTAACATAATTTGCAGATTTATTAACATAATTTTCATTTATAGCCATTAGATAATCACTCTAAAATTCTTTTTCACTTTCCTTTGCTTAGGAATCATCGTACTACTTATAAATGATTTGAAATGTTGAAAGAAATAGATTATATGAGACTTAAAATATGGCCAATTGCTTTGTGTTAAGAAATTTACAAACAAACTCTTTTATAACATGTAAAAAAGAATTCAAAATGAAAAGCTAATGAATGAGATTTCTGTGAAGTTAGTACTTAAAATTGTAGGTAGATATTCTTGGATAAGCTTTAAAAGATCCTTCCAAAGAGCTTTCAGAAATGATCCTGAACTCCGAAATGCATCTCGAATTGAGAGATTCTTTCTCTTCAGAATGATCAGAAGGAATGCTGAAAATTATCTCTGTTATATGGATGGAAAAAAAGCAGGCGTATTATCTATTAGAACAAATAGGGCATCAGAAGTATTCATCTATGCTATTGCAGTAGAACCTAATTTCAGAAAAAAAGGTTTAGGGAAATATATGATGAATTTCACAGAAGAAAGAGCAAAAAAACTTAAGAAGAAATTCATAGCTTTAGCAGTTTTATGGAATAATGATCCTGCAATTGAGCTCTACAAAAAATACAACTATCAAGCATTGGGAGAAGGACACACCTTTATTAAAATTGCAGTGGATAATATTAAAAAAAAGGAAACTTATAATCTTAAATTTGAAAGAATAACAGTCTATAACAAAAGTATAAGAAAATCTTTTGAAACTATTTTACTCCAAGAGATTAATGAAATCTCAGGAAGTTCAGGAGTGGAGTATATGAAAAGAAATAGAGTAATAGGTTACCATCCTCAAATCAAGAAAAATCTAGATATGGGTGCAAATAGAATTTTTCAAATTTTACACAATGATTCTATTGTAGGCTATTTATTTGAAAGAGATAACAAAAAAGTGAAACGAGTATCAGTCTTTTCTAAACTGGAAACATGGAATATAGATTTTATTCAAGACCTAGGGTATTCGATTAAAAAATACTTGATTAAAAGTAGTGAAATTACAGAACTAAATATCAGACTTCCTTTGCACAGAGCAAATCGATTAGAAAATTTGGAATACTTAAATTTTGAAAGAGACAAATCGTCTGAAAAATTAATTATGTTCAAGAAAATTTAATTTTCCTAATAGAAAAGGTGACTTCTACACAAAATCTCTATGAAGCTTGTAAAAGACCGGAAAATTCTTCCACCTCAAGTGTGTTGATTTTTAAATATTTCCCCAAAACGGATAGTTTAATCAAACGTTTATTTAATGAACTTTACAGCGACACGAATGCTTAAAGGCAGATATAGAGCATTTTTTCATTAACTGGTGTTTAGCTGGGTTTCACATGAGATTAGTAGAAAAATACGTCAATTTTATAAAAAAAATCAAAATATTAATAATTGTTTTATGGTTAATTGTTCTTGGTTTCTCAATTTGGCTTGCACCAAAATTTTTAGGTGAAACAAGTTCTGATTTTAATGTTCCTGATGATACTCCATCACACATTGCAAATGAAGTACTAAGGGAAGAATTCCCAGATATTGATACTGAAACAACTATTGTAGTAGTCATCTATAATGTAAATGGAACATCTTTGTGTAATGAAACGAGAGATTTCAGTTATGCATTAAGGAATTCGCTTTTATCATCATCATTTAGTGATTTAGTTACAGACATAAATGGTTATTTCTTCATGATGGAGATCGGTCTCCCTGAAGCAGCTTTTGGGTATGTATCTGATTCAACTAATACAACTATACTTGAAATAAGTCTTGTACAGTGGTCAGAAGATGAAACAAGTAATTTTATCGAGTATCTAAAAGAACTTGTAATAAGTATTGAACCTGAAGGTTTTACAATCTTGCTTACTGGTGCAGAGATTCTTTTTGAAGATATGCAAAAATCAGCTGAAAGAGACATTATAATGATGGATTCTATAGTTTTACCAATAGCACTGATTATTTTAGCTTTAGTTCTAAGAAGTTTTAGGCTGATGATCCTCCCAATTATCAGTGTTGGATTTTCAATTGCTACGTCTTTCTTTCTTATGTATCCGTTAGCTCGAGTAATGCCTGTTTTCAGTTTTGTACCATCTGTTATTATGTCACTTGTTATAGCATTATCGATAGATTATTCTCTATTTCTCCTATCAAGATATCGTGAAGAATTACTAAAGGAAAGAGCTAATGACGATTCTGTTCAAGAAATGTTAGAACATGCAGGTCACACAATATCTGTAAGTGGAATTACACTTGCTATAACATTCTTAGGTTTAGTTTTCTTTCCTGTTGGACTTCTTGCTTCAATCGGGCTTGGAGCAGTTGTATGTATCGCAGTTACCTTACTTGTTAATCTTACTCTCGTTCCATCTCTGTTGATTCTATTTGGTAAATTCTTTTCAAATTTCTCACTCCTTGAAAGAAAGAAAAAAAAGCTTCCTGAGAAAGAACAACCAAGAAAGCTTATAGAATTGCAGAATCAGATGAAAAGTATCTGGTTCAAACTCGGTAAATTCACAACCAGATATGCTTTACCAATTATTATAATTATTTTCGCTTTTGCAATACCAATTTCCATTCAGACAATGAAAATTGGAACAACCATAGGTGAGAATCATATTATGCCAAGAAATGCAGATTCTTCAAATGCTTTTGCCATACTCAAAGAGGATTTTCAACCAGGAATTCTTGGACCAATGTATCTCATAATTGAGACTGAAACTACTAATGAAGTTATTTCTCCAGAGTTTTTTGCATTCAGTAGGAATATCATAATCAATATATCAGAACAAACGGAAATAACGAATAATTCATTCATTACGATCTCTTGGGGACAAGGATTCGTGATTCCTTTCTTTATTGCATTAAATTACTTAAATCCTTTATCTGTTTCTTACAACTCTACTGAAGGACTATTATATAGAATGATGTTTGAAAGATATACTAACGAAGATAATTCTACAGTGCTTATAGATATTCAACCTAACTTTGATCCCTTTGGTAGTTATGTAGAAGATTGGATTAAAGATACTAGAGAAATTCTAAATGATTTCCAAACAAATAGTTCATATAATATCCATCTTGCTGGTGGGAGTACAGAAGTAGTAGATGCCGTAGAAAGAGTGTACAGCCTATTACCCATAACTTGTGCAATCATCGTAGCAATTGTGTACATTGTTATCGCTATCATGTTCAGATCAATACTTATCCCATTTAGATTGATACTAACTATTGGTCTTACTATATCATGGATATATGGATTATCAGCTTTAATCTTCGATGTTGGAATTCTTGATTGGTTATTCCCTGCTCTAAGAGATATAGATTCATTATATTGGGCAACTATACCAATGAGTTTTAGTATACTAATTGGACTTGGGCTAGATTATGATATATTCCTACTCTCTCGAGTTAGCGAATTTCGAAATAAAGGTTATACTGAAAGAGCATCTGTTATAAAAGGACTTTACAAAACAGGTGGAATAATCAGCATGGCAGGAATCATCATGGCTATATCATTCTCAGGTATGATATTCAGCAATGTGATGATACTAAACGAATTTGGATTCATACTAACTATTGCTGTCTTACTTGATACTTTTGTAATTCGAACCATATTAGTTCCAGCTATTATGTCAGTTGCAGATAAATGGAACTGGTGGCCAAGGAAACCTCCTGAACCAACTAGAGATGAGCTTTATATTGAGTGAGTTTTCATAAATGGGTACAAATGAGAAAAATCATTCAGAATTCATCTTTATCAGTTAACAGTTTAACAAACTTTATTATTTACAAATAAGATAGAGGACATTGAAATCCTTCATATGAGGATAATTGTGAGGTTTTCCAATGTTTGGAATATATCTAGAAGGTTTACGACAAGTAGAAGATTTAATGGAAAAGAGTGAGTATGAGCAAGCTCTTCATGAGATAAATCTGCTTGAAAAAGGAGTAGAATTAAATGAAACAGAGAAACTCGCTTGTATGCTAATAACTAGTCAAATCATGAATCGAACAGGTAATTTTGATAAAAGTTTAATGCTCTCGAAATTTGCTTTTAGGAAAAGCATGGATTTAGAAAATCCATTGCTTGTAGTAGATTCAACTATTTCATTTTTAGAATCAATTAGTGGTTTAGGAATTCTCTTTGATGCTTCTAAGAAGGAATTAAATGATTTTACTCAAATGATAGAAAGAAGCGAAGAGATTCTTAAGACAATTCAAAAACTGTCGAAAAACGGGAGAGAAATTAGGACAGACAGTCTTACAAAACTCAATGGAATCATAAAGCATTCAGTAATCAAGAAAGTACCTTCAAAAGAAGAACAGAAGAAAGAAATTCTCACGATACCAGTAGAAAAAATCAAAGGAGTAGGTCAAAAAGCCTCATCACTTAAAGAAGCTGGGTTTAAATCTGCTTCTGAACTAGCTTTTGCAAAACCAAAAGATCTAGCAAAGATAAAAGGTATAGGTGAAGCTTCTGCTAAGAAACTAATCGCAGCTGCGAAGGAATTGATCGAAGGATAGTACTTTCCTTTTAGTTTTAATTTATTACAAAAAGTTAATCAATAGAAGATTTTTGCTATTTGTAGGTGTCTTTAATTGACTAAGAGAATATCTCAAGAAGAAATCAAAAAAATCTTTGTAGTTCCTCACACTCACTGGGATCGGGAATGGTATTTACCTTTCCAGTATTTTCGCTACCAGCTTGTAGAGTTAATTGATGATCTTTTAGATATTTTGTCCAGGCAAGAATATTATTTCATGCTTGATGGTCAAACAATTATCTTGGAAGATTATCTTGAAATTCGACCTGAAAGAAGAAAAGATTTAGTAAAGCTTATCCAAAAAGGAAACTTGGCAGTTGGTCCATGGTATTTGCTTCCTGATGAATGGTTAGTTGGACAAGAAAGTTTGGTAAGGAACCTTGAAATAAGTCTTGATTTAGCTAAAGAGTTTGAAATTCCTTTAATGAATATTGGTTATCTCCCTGATCAATTTGGTCACTCAAGAGCAATACCTCAGATACTTGGAGATTTAACTGATATCTCTACAGCAGTTATTTGGAGAGGAGTGGGTCATGAGATTTCTACCGTTCCGTTTATATGGAAAAGTCATTCATCAGCTAAGAAGTTTATTAATGGAATATACATGCCTTATGGTTATGGAAATGCTTCAAATTTGATTGATGATTCTGATACTCTCAAAGAGCAAGTGAGAGAATGTATTGTTAATCTTGAGTCTTATTCTCCATTTCCAATTTATCTACTTATGAACGGAACTGATCACCAATTTGCAACTCCTAAGCTTTATCATTTACTTAAGGAATTAGAGGATGAAGAAACTAAAATCAGTTTGTGTCTTTTAGATGATTTTGTGAGTGAACTTAGAACTCAAATGAAGAAAAATAATTTTACTCCTCCTGAGTATTCAGGAGAGTTTCGCTCTTCAGCAAGAGCTCATTTGTTACAAGATACTTATTCTGCAAGAATGTGGATTAAACAATGGAACCAAAAAATCGAGGATATGTTGGTTTATTATGCTGAACCTCTCAATGTTTATTCAAAATTGTCTTTTGGGAGTTCATATCCTCATTCTTATATTAATATTGCGTGGAAATGGTTGCTGAAAAATCACCCCCATGATTCAATTTGTGGTTGTTCTGTTGATCAAACTCATGAAGAGATGAAAACCAGATTTTATTGGGCAGAGAGTATTGCAGAATTAGTAATAAACAACGCTTTAGCAGAACATAATAAGAGGAAGGAAAAAAGCAATAATTCTCATTTACTAGTTTACAATCCAACTAACTGCTCTGATATTCCAATATATTTTGAATTTTCTGTTCCTATTCAAACTAAGATTAACTCAATTGAAGCTGAAAATAAGATATCGTACCAAATTCAACCTATAAGTTCATCAGAAGAGATTATCTTCGAAGAAACCTTCAATCCAATCATGTTGAAAGCAGGATTTAAACTTCTTCCAGGAAGAAAAATACCAGGAGATAATTTCATTAACGAAGTTTTCATAACAGAGAGTGCAAACTCTGATGTATGTGAGATTAGGATTATCTGTGGCTCTGAACCTATAGGAGATTTTAGTGTAGATGAATTAAAGAAACAAGGGAGAGAACTTCTTGACCTTAAAAAATACAAAAAATACCATGTTAAAGCAACAAAGGGAAACATGCAGAATTATGCAGCTCTAGCTCCTCTAAACTCTTTTGCGTTTTCTGAATTTAAACTAAAAGAGGAAACAGTCCTAGATGAGGTATCTCAATTATTTGAATACACTAAGAACATGGTTGAAAACGATTTTTACACGATTTCCTTTAATAAAGATGGGACATTTGATTTAGTAGACAAGAAAAATGTCTTAGAATTCAAAGAAATGCATAAATTTGAGGATTGGGGGGATAGAGGAGATGAATATACATTTGGCAGATTGGGACCTGAATCAGTTAAAGTTTCACAAATTAAAAGAAGACTAACAATACAAGGACCTGTTTTTTGTGAAATCGAACAGACACTGAAATTACAGTTATATGAGCAGATTAACGAAAAGAGAGATAAAAGAATTGGCAAAACGTTTATTCCTATCACTTCAACTTTTAGATTTTATAGAGATGTTCCGCGAATTGATATTAAGACAAAACTCACAAACAGGACAAAAGATCATCGTTTTCGCATTTGTTTTGATTTACCATTTAAATCTGAAGAAACAATTACTTCTACACATTTTGGTTTTACAAGAAGGAATAGTGATCCTGTTGGTGATGAATCTTATGAAGAAACTCCTTCTGGAATTCAAGCACAGAAAAATTTCATTATAATAGAGGATCCAGTTCGAGATGGTGCTATCACCTTAATGAATAAAGGTTTACCTGAAGTAGAATTAGTTAATAATTCCAGATTGGCACTGACTCTACTCCGATCGGTAGGTTATCTTTCAAGAGCAGATTTTCCAGAACGTCCTATGCATGCAGGACCATTCTTAGAAACGCCAGGTGCTCAAGAGATTAACACTGACTATTCCTTTGATTATAGCATCATGGTGCACAAGAAAACAACTCCATATCATCATAGCTTTAATCAAGCAGAAATCTGTTCTTTAGAATCAAGAAGTATTGTCTTCAATGACAACCAAGTTACAACAGATATAATAAAATCAATAATAAAAATCGATAATCCTTGGATTAAGATTTCCTCTCTAAGAATTAAAGAGAATAAAATCTGGTTAACTCTGTTTAATTTAGATGAGAATTACCAGCAATTAAACGCAAAATTAGAGAAGCAAATAAACGATTGCATTCAAAGAAAAATAGACGGAACAGAAGTTAAGAAATGTGCAGTTAATAATAACACAGTAGAAATGGATTTTGATCCATTTGAGATAAAAATCATCGAGATAGACTAGTTCTATCTACTTTTTCTTCATTATCGCAATATATTTACCCGAACCATCTCCTTCAATAAATTGTTCAATTTTCCATCCTGTATCTTTCATTATTTCTTGCACCTCTTCTTTAGAGAGCAGTAGAAAATCAAACCAGTTAGAAATAAATTTCCTATGTCTTACTCTTATAGATAATTGTCCTCCCAACCTTCCTCTTTTCCTATTTTTTTCATGGTAATCAGTATGATCTTTATTGTCAGTTGAATATGGATCAGCACATTCTGCTATGATGAATCCATTTTCTGATGTAATCTTGTGAAATATTTTAAGAAGTCTACTTGCATTTTTTGGATTTCCCATTAGTGCAAAATTGTTTCCTAGCATTAATATAGTATCAAACACTCCAAAGGTAGAATCAATTTCATGAAGAGATTTAACTTCTGCTTTCTTGACTCCTCGTAATTTACTGACCTCTATAGCTAAAGGTGAACTATCTATTGCGACAACATCAAAATCTCTGGTTTGTAAATACAAGCTATGTCTCCCTGCACCACACCCTATATCTAGGACCTTCCCTTGGACATAATACATAGCTTCTTTTTCACTGTCTTTCCATTTTTCAAATTCAGAGAAATAAGCTTTAGTACCAGGAAAACTATCAATGTAACCATCATCTCTTTCAATAATTTCTAGAACCTCTATGCCATTATAATGATCATGAATCAGATGTCCAAAAGCATCCTCATTCCTTTTTGACATTACAATCACGTTTATACATCATAATATTCTCAAGGAAAAATATAAACTTAATGATGAAATTCATGCAAAACTTTTAAATTAATATATGAAAACTCCCCTATATGGAAAAAGAAACTGAGACTACTGAAAAAATAAGTCCTTGGGGATATACAGTTGGAGTCTTTCTAGGGAGTTCAATAGTAGCAGGTTATTTAATTAGCTCAATTTTATTTGTTTCGTATTTGCTAATAATTATTTCAAGAACATACATCTGGATAAATAAGTATTCAATTTATGGTCTAGGATGGGGAGTAATCATTGGACTTCTATGTGCGCTTGGTTCGGTAGTTGCAACAGTAGTAGGTATTTTTCTAATTGCTTTTATTGTCAGAAAGATTAAGGAACGTAGAAAAAAGTACTAAATTGGATAAAACTTGTATTTTTATTTTTTCATTTTCCATATATATAGTAAAAAAGAAAAAAAATCACAAAAAAATTAAAAACTTATTCCTCAATTTCCACATTTTTTATCTATAAGTTCAATTTAAGCTCCGCAGTTCGAACAGAATCTTTGTCCTTCTTCTTGAACCTTATCATCTGCTGCATATACTTGTACTTGAGCTCTTATTTGATCAAGAGTATATACTTTGGAAGGAGTTGGAATTTCCTTGATTCTTACTTGGATTATCGATGAATTTTTTAATAAATTGTATCCAATAGCGAATAACAGCAAGATATCTCCTACTATAACTACTATTGCAACTATTAGAATTACCAGAGGATTGAATGTAAATGTAGATATAATGAGAGCTACTACAGTAAGAACTCCATAACAACCATTCAAAAGATTTTTCTATATTTTTCCCTCGTAACATTTTCATTTGCTTCATTTAATCTTTCATTCTTTCAGTAAGCTGTAAATCTTTATATATGATATTTTTATGCAAATATCGCTAAAGGTGCATCTTCAATGAGTAAAGAAGAAAAATTGGAATTCTTTAAAGAACAAATAGCTGTTGAAAAACAGATCGTTGAAACTGCTTACAATTCAGTAAAAGGTATAAAGAACGTATTAGTACGAGAAATGATTTTAGCTGTTATCAATGATTCAGAAAAACATGAAAATATGCTAAATGCTTTAATTGCTCGATTGACAGGTCCTACTCCTGGAATTGAAGAAACTATAACAAAAGAACTGGCAGAAAATCTGCAAAAACATCTTGAATTAGAAGCTAAAGCAATTCAGACATACAAAGAACTACTTGAAAAACCCCTAGATGAGAAAGAAAGAATAATCATTAAGACAATCTACGAAGATGAAATTAGGCATCATGAGCTTCTAAGATGGATTCACAAAACTATAGTAGAAAAAGAAACTTTAATTGAAGAAGATATCTGGGAATATATTTGGGGTGACTCGATTTCGAAAGGAACACCTGGAGGATAAATTTTCTAAAGCCTTGTATTTCTTGAAAAGATAGTCTCTTGTAAATTTTATATAGTATAAAGTTTACAATTATAGTTGAACAAAATGAAACTAATTTTGGATTCAGAGAATGAATGGGGATTTTTTGTTGATCCTAAGACATTTGACATATTCACTATAGATAATGATATCCCTGACAGTTCTCTAGTGATTGTAAAAGAAAAAGAATATATTGAAGACATTGATCGTACAGTTATTCAAACCTCTTATGGAATTGTTGATAAAAATAAATTCATTACAAAGAACAAAAAGGAAATCAGTAAACTAATGTCAGAAGCTTGTTCAAAATTCATTCTAGCAAGAGATACTCTTCCACCTAAAGTGAAAGTGGAAAAAGAATTACAGGAAGATAAACCTGCTCAATTAGCTTTTATGTTATCAAATTATGATATTTTTCATCTAAAAATTTCCTCCACAATGCTAGATGGTTTGAATCCTTTCGAAAGAATACAAGATATTATTGGGAATGAAACTCAAAAATTAACTCTGTATGACCGTGAGGATAAATGGAAAATTGAATATGCAAAAAGTAGTAGAGCGACTTGTAAATCATGTGGTTTAAAGATTGAAAAGGGGACAGTAAGAATTGGTGAACCTTATTATTTCGATCAATATTTAAATTATCGTTGGCACCATGAAAAATGTATTTTCTGGTCAAGACTAGAAATAAAACAATTAGAGAATTTAGAGCAGTTAGAAAAAGAAGATAAAAAAAGAATAGAGAGCTATTTTTAGTAATTTACTGTTTAGCTTTTACTTCCTCTTTTACTTCAGGAGGAGGAGTAATAACATCTTCAGCTCTGAGATCTTTTCGCAGAACTTTACCAACAGTAGATCTAGGTAATTCATCTCTATACTCAATTGATGAAGGAACTTTATAAGGTGCCATGCTTTTCTTACAGTAATCTCTGATTTCTTTAAGTGTAAGTTCTTTGCTTCCTGGTTCAGCTACAAGAACAGCTTTGACTTGCTCACCTGTTTCTGTTTTTAACTGAATAACACCAGCACCATTTATATCGGGATGGGCATAAAGAACATCTTCAACTTCACTAGGCCAAACTTTGAAACCACTGATAATTATCATATCTTTAGCTCGATCAACAATTGAAAAATATCCTTTGTCATCCATAGTAGCTATATCTCCAGTTCTTAACCATCCTTTAACTAAAGAATTATCTGTTGCTTCTTTATTATTCCAATATCCTTTCATAACGCTAGGACTTCTTATCCAGAGCTCACCTTCTTTACCATATTCAGTGATTTCTTCTTGAGTATCCATATCGACTATCATTGCTAGGGTGTTAGGTATAGGTATTCCAATAGTGCCCACTTTCTTTAACTCAGAAGTAGCTGGATTGACGTGAGTTACGGGGGAAGATTCTGATAATCCATACCCTTCAACTAGTATACATTTCGATACTGCTTCAAAATTATCAGCAGTTGTAAGCGGTAGTGCTTCACCACCTGAAATACATAAATAAAGTGATGAGAGGTCAAATTTGTCAATGTTTGGATGTTCAGAAATTTTCTGATATAAAACAGGAACAGCAAACATGAAATGAATTCCATGTTTTGAGACACTTGCCATGACTTCTTCAAGCTGTCTGGGATCAGGGATTAAATACAATAAACCACCTGTAGCTACTGTCCATAAGAATGAGGTAGAGAAACCAAAAATGTGAGACATTGGAAGGCAACCTGAAATCTTATATTGACCTTTTGGTCTTTCGGGTAACCATATATCCCAGTAGGGTAATGTCGAAGCTTGAGCTAACAAATTATAGTTTGTTAGCATTGCACCTTTCATTACACCTGTAGTTCCTCCAGTATATTGGAATACTGCTACATCTTCTTTAGGGTCTATTTTTGGGACAATTCTCTTATTTTCCCCTTTCTTTATCAAATCTTTGTATTTGTGTTCATCCTTAATTTTTGGATTTTTTCTTCCAATTACGTTTTTGTAAAGAAATGCAGTAATTTTAGGGAGCTCATCTGCAACAGAAGATACAATAACATGTTCAAGTTTTGTGTCATCTATTACATCTCTTATTTTATCTAAGAAGATATCAATGGTCACTATTACCTTTGCTTCACTGTCCTGAAGTTGGTATCTGATTTCTTTAGATGTATAAAGAGAGCTAATTGCTGTAAATATTGCTCCTAGAGAATTTGTTGCAAAAAAGGAAATAATATATTGAGGGCAGTTTGGCATCAAACAAGCTACTCTATCTCCTTTTCCAACTCCCAGTTTTTTTAGGGAATCTGCAAATCTGTTTATTTCTTCATCAATTTCAGGATAACTTTTGTACTTACCCTTAAATTCTGTCATATTACGGTCAGGGAATTTATCAGCTGTTTGTCTGAATAAATCAATAACACTTATTTCAGGAATTTCAACTGGATCAGGAATTCCCTCACAATAAGACCAAATCTTTTCCGGCATATATAATCACAACTTTAAATTAGTACTGCATCAATATAGCTTATTTATAAATCTATTTTTGAAACAAGTTCTTAAATTCTACTTTTAAGGCTTGTTTCTATTGAAATATCGAGATAGGAAATATTTTTCAATTATGAGGGTCTCTTTTGTACTATGCGAATAGTAATGCACTCTGAAAAGGAAAAGAAACTTCTTTTACAGCTTTTTGATCATATAATTAAGCAGAATTTTAATTTTTTCCTTGATTTTGAAGAACCCTTATCATTTCAGCTAGAAGAATTATTCTCCGAGCTTACCTCGTGTGATATAGAAGTTGATAAAAAAGAAGAATCTGCGGGTATTCCTGAACTATAGATGTTAATGCTAACAAATAGAGTTATATTCTATAATTCCAAAAAGTGATTATAATGTGGAAAGAGAAACCTCATTGCAGTAATTGTAGTCTAGATTTTGAAGAGCCCTACCTTCGCTGCCCTGAGTGTAATTCTCTATTATTAATCCCTGCTATAAAAGGACCCACGAAGGAAAAAATATCATTATCGTCAATGTGGTCTATAATGGATTTCTTACCTAATTTTGAGAAGATTGTAACACTCGCAGAAGGAAACACACCTTTCCTGCAGATTTCTAGAGATAAGGATTTACGCGGATTAAACGTTAAACTCGAATTCAGAAATCCAACAGGTACTTTTAGAGATAGAGCATGTTCACTGATTGTATCTGATGCAATTCAAAAGAAAGCTAAAACAATCGTTGGAGCGAGTACTGGGTCTTTCAGTATCAGTCTCTCTGCTTATGCGGCAAAAGCTGGTTTGAGTTCAACTAATGTAGTCCCCCATAACTTGGAATTATCAAAAATAGAACAAATGAAAATCTATGGTGGATTAGTTATTGAGAAAGGGGAGACTGTTGATGAAGCTATTAAAGAATCAGAAACTATTTCTGCTAAAGAGAAAGGTTACTTTGCTACTCCTGAACAAAACATCCTGACTATTGAAGGTCAGAAAACTATAGGGTTAGAAATTGCTCTGCAATCAGAAATGATTGATTCAATCATAGTTCCAAGAGGATCAGGATCACTTATTTTCTCGGTTTACAGAGGATTTGAAGATGCTAAAGAATCAGGATGGATAAAGAAAATCCCCAAAGTTTATTCTATTTCTTTAGAGAAAACGAAAATTGCTCATCTTGCTGAATCACTAGAAATCAAGAAACCCTATATGATTGAAGAGGTTCAGAAACTTGTTAAAGAAACAGAGGGAGAAGAGTTAGAGATCAATGCAGGAGTCATGATTGATGAAGCTCTAACGCTTGCAAGACAAGAAGGATTATTCATTGAACCCTCTTCTGCATCAGTATTAGCAGCCGCTCGAATACTAACTAACGAGAAAGAGATTGATTGTACAAAAACAGCAGCAATTCTGACAGGCTCTGGATTCAATGCTTTGAACATTTACGCTGCACAGCTAAGAGGGAAGAAGAAGGTTGTTTGGGGATTATCAGAAAGCTCTACAACTAAATTTGAGATTCTAAATCTTATTGCAGGTAAAAAGGCAACTTATGGTTATTCTATTTGGGTTTCTCTTGGAAAATCTCAATCACTGCAATCTATTTATCAGCATCTGAATGAATTAGAAGAAAAGGGTATTATAACAGAAATTGAAAATAAAGCTAAGAGAAAAGAATTCGAATTAACAAAAAAAGGTTTTGAGACAATAGAACGAATGAGAGATTTAATCGATTATATCTAATACTGGCCAATTAAAAAAAAGAAAAAAAAGAAAACCAAGCAAATGCGTTATTTAGTTTCTTATTCAGTTAAATCGTAATTGTTGGTTACTTTAGATATTGTATTAAATCGTACAAGTTTTATTACGGAGTTGATCACGATCTTGATCACGATCTTGATCACGGTATTTGTCGCAATCACAATCGATATCACAGGCATCGTAGAATTCTATATCACAAGATCCATCACGGAATTGATCACGGAATTGATCGCGGAATTGATCACGGAATTGGTTTGGATCACAATCTGGGTTGCAATCACATTCGCAGCCACAATCACAGTCACAATCGCAGTCACAAGTTCTATCACGGTCTTGATCGCGGTCCTGTTCACAGATTCCTTTATCAAAGAATCCTTCTCCAGCAAATACTTGGTATGCTTCTTCTTGTTGTTGAGCTATAGAGAACTGCATAGCTATCAAGAATAAACCTATAAGACTAATTCCAATCAGTATTTTCTTGTTCTTCATATTGTTCTCCTAAATAAGGCAGTAATTGTCTATTTGAATAGTTTCTCCTTTAGAAAATTGAAGTTGTCTAATCTGTAGATACTATGATTGACTGTGCTGGAGTTGAAAATCCCCTTTTTCTATTGATGAAGAACAATACTAGAAAGAAAACCAAACATATTAGATTAATACTAGATACAGTAATTAGAAGTGATTTTCCAAGAATTATCCATTTAAAAAAATCTACATAGTAGACTCCAATTGAAAATAATTCTATCAGAAATACACCAACTAAAACGTAGAACATTTTCATTTTTTTAGTATTAATGAAAATAATTCCAAGATAGCTGATGAAGGGGACAATCCAGATAAGATAATGTGGATAAAAGACTCTATAGAAGATAAAAAAGGAAGTTAAAAAAATACCTGATATAATAATGAAATCTAGCTTTTCGTTTTTGACCAAGAAATAGATAATTAATATTGAGATAACTCCTAAACCTACTCCCAATAGAATTAATCCAGGTCTAAATTCTAGATTGAAAACATAATAGTAAAAACTGAAGGATTTATCTTCCCTCGTCACTTGCCAACCCAAACCCAAGCTTTTGAAATCTTCATATGTGAGCCATAGATATGCAAGGAAACCTCCTGATGTTCCCAAACAGCTTAAAGAAAAACTAATTGTTTCAAGGTATTTCTTCTTTGATAATAACCATAAAAAACCAACTGGTAAGAAAATTAAAGGAATAACTTTTGTTAAGAATCCAATACCAATTGATATTCCTGAAAGAATACTAAAAATCAAATTTCTTTTGTTCTTATCTTCGTTAATCTTCTGTAAGAAAAAAATCCCTGTTAACAGGTATAATAGAGGTAGTCCATCGAATAAACCACTGATTGTCGTAATGATTATTACAGGATTCAACAGGAAGATGAGAGATGAATATCCCAAGATCTTATTCTTCTCCTCATTATTCTTCTGAGCATTCTTTAATATGTGTTCTAGAAGTAACGCATCACAGAAAATGAATATAACGAGACTAATCTTTCCTGCTATAAAACTTTCTCCAAGAATGAAAATCAATACTGCTAAAAAATAGATATAGATTGGTAAATGATATGGGTATCGTATTATCTCTCCGTTTATCTCTTTAAACATAGGTTGTTCATAAAGAGGAACTCCCTTAACGATATATAGAGCAGCATACCATGGAATAAGATAATCATAAGAAAATCTTAGATTAGGTTCTATTAATGTACTAAGAAGAAGATATGCAACAAAAGAAAGTATAAGGAATATTATTTTCTTATTAATCTTCATAAACAATCAAAATGGTTCTATAAAGATAATAAGTTTTAGCTCAGTTTCTTCTTTTTTTCTTTATTCGTCTAATTACCAACACGAACATTAACAAAGAAATAACTGAAACAACTGCTTTTGGAAATGAAGCTTTGAGAATTGGATTAAGTGTTCCAACGTTAAATGAATATATTTGACTATTGAATGAACTTCCATCAGAAGATTGAAATTGAACATATAATTCTATAAAATCGTTCTTCTCATACTCTTTTCCTATATTAAATTCATAAGAATTCTTCGAAGATACAATCATTGTTTCATTTATCCATGTACCATTGTTAACTCTATACTTTAGAATGGAAGAAGTAATATCAAAAGAATTATCATAACGCGCTTTAACAATCATATCTTCACCTACTTTATCATGATTCTTTACAGTAACTGTGATGTCTGGAAGATAATCCTTTACATACAACCAATCATAAGATGCTTCTAAATCTCTATCATATTTGATTATGTCATCGTAATAGTAATATTCAGTGTAAGGATAGAAAACACTATTTGCGATTATTTTTTCTTCTTCAAAGACTTCCTCATTAATTTCTGCTTTGTTGATAGCATAACAAATCGCTTTTCGAAGAGAACAAGCCAAAGTATAGCCTTTTTTGGTTTTATCTGGATTAAAAAAATAATTCCAGTCACCACTTATATACGGTCTTCGAAGATTGAAAACCATATAACTGAAGTTTGGTGCGAGAGCTTTAATAATATCAAAACGTGGGTCATCTTCCATTAACCTTCTATCTACAGGAAATTGATTTAAAATCATCCAATCTAATTTTCCTGATTTAAATTCAGCTAACTGAGCATCATTAGAAAAAACGTTAGTATTTATTGTTTGAACAAAAGGTGTCAAACCTGTTGCACCATCGATAGCACCTACACCAAACCAGAATGGACTACGTTGAAAAACAGATAAAGAATCGGGACCACCATAATCTAACATGTACTTTCCACAGCCAAAAGCTGAATAACTATAATCAAACCATTGAGGAGTACTCCAAATGCCATCGTACAATCCAACAGTTTTGATACCTCCAAGAGAATATGTTACCGCGGGATTTGTCGAGTTTAGGAAGAATTCTGGCATAATCCTTTCCATTAGTCTCATCCAAAAATCAGCATATGGTTCCAATTTAGGAGTTTCTGGATTACCGTCAATATGAAGATGAAAAGCAAGTGGATCAGAAGGGTCAACATAGATATCGGAAAACACTTCCATATATCCTGGAACATAACTAACATTAGGATTTGCAAAAGTTAATAGAGTAAAAACCACATCTTTAGCTGTAACTTGTTGATTAGTCCCATCGCTATATTCAGAATTCTTCAATCCTAGCATCAATTCTCCAGCTGGAATTATATCCAAAGGATCTGAACCAGCATCTCGATCTGTGACATTATAAGATGGATTCCAGTAAACGTTATCTCTTAAGAAGAATTTGTAGTGACAATCATCTATCTTCGTCCAATCATAAATAAGACCAGTTTTAATAGGTAATTGTTCTGGACTCCATTGAATCATAGGTTCGTGTATTAGGTCTAAAACTCTAGTATTTTCACGATCGAACTGAAGGCCCCAGGTAGGTCTATATAAAGGATTCAATTCTACCCAGTTAGTTTCTATATTAAACTCATCAAGAGATTCTTGACCTTCATGATATCCACTATAGCTCATGTAAGGTAAACAGTCAACAATTCCCCATTTACCCTCATACCCCAAGATGTTTGCCCATGTAGCTTCAAAATCTGGAGAGGAAAACAATGGATACAGAGGTATTATTTTATCCATCATTAGTTGTTGCCAATCATAATAGTGCTGCTGTCTTTCTTCAAAATTTGTTATCTCAAGTCCTTCTTCTAACATCCCCTCACTAATATTTTGGTAAGGCATATCATTTGTTAAACCAAAGATAGAAGTAAAAAAACCTCCTTCCTTATAGTAATGCTGCCAATCTGGGGTTTCTCCTACTCCAGTTGAAGCCACAAGTGCTAAATCAAAATCATGAGTAGATAAAAGAGTATCATATAGAAAAACATCCCATGGTTCAATAATTACATTAACTTTAATTCCTATATCTTCTAAATAATCAGCAATATACAGAGCAATATCAGGATTTACTCCCCATCCTCCTACACTAGTTTTTAAGGTCAAGTTTAACCACATGGGTACATCAGATTTCACAATATTTTGAGTACTTATCATAGATGAACAGATAATTATTGAAAAGAAGAGTGATATAATCAGCTTTTTTCTCTTTCTTGGAATTCCAATAGACAACATAGATATATTAATCAATTTAAAAATATAAACTTTGTGTGCTTCTATGAAAATTAACTAAATACTGAACTAAAGAACTTTAAAATCAATCATGAATCTCTATCTAACTCTTAGAAATGTCAATAAACACATTCAAAAATATTCTAGGAAATTCTTTTAAGATATCGTAACAATATCGTACTATTGAAACGAAATTCCATACTGTTTAGATTACTGATTTGTACATCAGTTATTCTATTATTATCTATTCTAGTCAGTAGTGGAATGATAGAAACGACTATTTCCAAAACCTCTTCATGTCATGAAAAAAATTCTATGTCTTCTTCGGGGAATTTTACCGTTGTAAAACATTCCACATACATCTTTATGTTTGATGTTGATGATATTTATGTTGAAGAAGAGATTGACATAGAGAATAATCAGAAAGACACTATGTTTCTTTGCATTTCATTAAACCAAACACATCACAACCTAAGCATTATTGATGATAATAATATTCCACTTTCATTTGTAAATATCACTAATACAAAATTACTCAATATTAGTTTAGAATCTGAATTTAAATTGGGTAGTGAAATCAGAATTGAATTGAGATATACATTATTGACATTACCAATACTTGTTTTAGAAGAAACATCATACTATCTATTTCAATTTAATAAATTCTTCACATATTTTACTAATAATTATACACTTTCAGTTAGACTACCAGAAGGATGCTCTCTACATGAAGTAGGAAATAATCCTCCATGTATTCCTATTGATTTTACAAAAATATGGCCAAATAACCAATTAGCAGTAATATGGGAGATAGCGAGTTTAGAACAGTCAACCTTAGTTCCGTTTTGGATGCTTTTTGATGAACCAGAATCCCCAAGAATCTGGGGTTATGTTGTTGGTCCATTTATTGGCCTAATTTTAGGAGCTTCTTTAGTATATGTGTGGATGAAGAGAGGATCAAGCAAATTAGAAGAAGAAATTGAACAAATATACCTTACTAAAAATCAACAAATATTGTTGAAACTAATCAATGAAAAAGAAGGTAAAATTACTCAACAAGAAATAATTAATATAACAAATTTTTCAAAATCTAAAACTTCAAGAAATCTGACTCCGTTAGAAGAAAATGGCTTGATTATAAAAGAAAAATGGGGCAGGGAGTTCAAAGTCAGTTTGACTAAGAAAGGAGAGAAAGTGGTAAAAAAAATAGTTGCAGAAGAGTTGCAAAATTCCGAGGTATTAAATCAATCCAATATCTCAAAAGAGGAAAAAACAATATAGAGATGATGACAAAGTGAAGAAAAACAACAAAATAATACTTAGTATCACTTTAGGTTTAGTGATAGTTTTATCTACTTTTGTCACACTTTACGTTATTCTAAAAACAAAAGATCGGTTAATAGCGCACGAACCAATCATAATTTGGAGAGATGAAGATTTCAGAGACTTTGACTTTTTAGGAGATGGGAGTGTGAATAATCCATATATTATTCAGAATTATAACATCACAACAGATAGTAAGTACAGCATTTTTATTAGAAATACTCTCAAGTATTTTATAATTCAAAACTGTTACTTAAATGCAAAAGAATATGGTATTTATTTTGATGATATAGCAGATGGAAGAGCTATCATTAATGATAATGTCTTCTCTAAGAGTGAAATTGGTATTTATGTCTCTAACTCTGATTATGTAGTTATTTCAAATAACACTTGTATCAATAACAAAGGTCCTACTGGTAGTGGTATAGTTATCTCAGATTCATCTTATTGCAATATAACTAATAATCTTTGTACTAATTACGAATTCTATGGAATTAAACTTGAAGAAACCAATTCGTGTTATCTATACAATAACACATGTACTGACAATACAGGTATTATTCGTGGTGCAGGTATTTATCTATTTCAATCTGATAATAATAAACTTGTTAATAATACTTGTAGTTCAAACAAATGGTTTGGAATTCAAATCAGTGTGTCCTCCTATTCTACATTAGTTAACAACACATGTATTGAAAATGAACGTAGAGGAATTCTTCTTACCTCAAGTCCTTATTCCACAATTACAAATAACACTTGTTTAAGAAACAGAAATTGGTTTGTATTAGAAAGCCATGGAATTGATCTATATAATTCACCTTTCTGTAATCTGACAGGAAATACTATTGGTTCAAATATTGGTAATGGTATTTTTCTTGAAAGTTCTGATAATTGTATTATCACTAACAATATAATATACAACCATGCTGGATACAGCGATTCGGGATATATCCTTGGTCATGCAATTTATTGTTTATATTCTTCTGATGTTTCTATTCTTTTCAATCAAGGTTTCAATAATTATGGTAGTTGTTGGGTAGAAAGCTCTCAAAGAGTTAACATCTCATCCAATCTTTGGTTGCAAAGCGAAAATTATACGATCGAAATTTATGATAGTTCGAATTGTTCTCTGCAATACAACACTATAGATACAAATAAAGAAGGCATTCACCTAACTGATTCAGTTTCAAATCATATTACAAATAATCTAATTCAGAATGCTGAATTCTATGGTTTATCTATATTTGGAAATTCAAGCAACAATTTAATTCATCACAATAGCTTTATCGATAATAATTTGGGTGGAACAAGTCAAGGATATGATGAAAGCTTAGGCAATCTCTGGTACGATAATATGACAAAAGAAGGCAACTTCTGGTCTGATTGGATCGGTTCTGGAAATTATTCTATCGATGGTCCCGCTAATTCTGAGGATCCATATTGTCTTATTGAATATCCACTAGATATATTGTTTTCTATCAGATTAGAGTATGAAAGTTATCTAACTAGATCAACAGGTTATTGTGCAAAAAACCATCTTAGTATTGAATATTATTATGTAATGCTTCTATTCTTCAATTTAACTCAAATAATTTCACATGAAATTAAAAGAGAATGAGTGGAAATCTAATGAAACTATGACTTAAATTAGTTGCAAAATAGTTTTACTATTAAATTTCACGTATATGCTTTATGCAATCGATTTCTCTTTTACTCAATGGAATCTTTAAGGTTCCAGAGGTGAAATAAATGAAACACAAAAAACTAATATTTAGTTTGATTTTGATCGGCTTAGTAGGTTTCGCTTGGCTACCCGCAGCACAAACTACAACTCCTGTAGTTGATTTTGTAATTTGGTTAATGGAACCAGAAAGGCAAGTCCTCGTTGATGAAATGATTGAAAAAACCGAAAGTCTAGGTTTAGAAGTAAATACCATATATGTTGATACTCTTGATGATTGGGCTTTGTATGCACATGAAACACAAGATTATGACTTAATTTATGGTCCTTTTATGACTCTACCTAAAGATATGGATATACTTGAAATTGCATACATTTCATGGATACTCAGTATTGTACTTCTACATACAGACAAGAAGATTTTTACTAAAACTGAAATACTTGTGGATGGATGGATTGAAGCTACATGGATTAATCCTGATCTGATAAATGATGAAGATTTCGTAAACAAGATGGTTGATGCATTTAATATAGTTGAAAAACGTCTTTGGATAAAACAATACGAATCAGTATTTGTTCAATTTGAAACAGAAACCTCTGATGAATGGGGTGTTCCTTCTATGAGAACAGATGTATTGAATTATAATTGTTTGAAAGGTCGTGTTTTCTTTGATACTGATCTTAGAGTTCAATTGAATTCAATAATTGATAGAACAGTTTTTCTGGATTATTATGCCCAATATACTTCATACGATGTTTATGAAGCATACCACTTATTCCAATTCTCTCCATTCCATAATCCCAAATTAACAAATGACTACAACTTCTGATAATATAGTCCTCTAATCACCTTATTTTTTTTTCTTTTTTTTTCGGAAACTCAGCTCTGATTGCTTGAAGTAAAGTGAAAGAAGCAAATAAGGCAATAGAATAATTCACTCATATTATACGCTGGTTTTTAGAGGGAAAAAGCAAAAAGTTTAGGTCAAACTCTTGTTCTTCGTTTCCTTTTAACATACACTCGAACTAATAACAGAAGGGAAAAGACATAAAATGGTAGTTCGAAATCTGCTACTTCGATAGTTTGTGTAGGAGAAACTACTCTGGTTTCATTATTGTTCTCAAAAAAATAGATGATGTTTGTTTCTGTAACATCAATAATCAGCTTTTCTGTCACTACAGGAACAGGACAGGTACTGCAATTCGTGTAATCAAACCACATTTCATATTCACCAAGTGGAGGACTTTCATTTAAGTAATTATCTATCTCAAAGCTGAATAAGTAGCTCTCGTACCAAATTCCAGGAGATAGTATATACTCCCCAGGAAACGGCTCTATAATAAAAGCTTGTAGAACAAGAAGAGTCTTGTTTTCTAAATTTACTTTTAAACGTGGAAATGGAAAAGGAGTACAAATAAATGTAATTACAACATCTGAATGAGTAGGATTATTAACTTGATAATCTATATCGAAACTGAATCGAGTGAAGTTCAATTCCTCGTAAATCCTAAATCTCGGTGGAAAGCTAGCATCAATAACACTAATTACAAGATATTCATCTTCTGCACATAGTTGCAAAGGTGACATAATCAAAAAGAACAATAAAGAGAGCATTATTTTCATTTTTATTTTTCGATTCACTCTCATATTTGTTGTTGGTTTTTTGTTTATGCAACTACTAATCTTCTTCCAATTCATTATTCTCTATACTCTAATATTTTATCATCTATAAAAGTACAATTTGATTACTATAAAAAGTGATACAATTTACTCAAGATTATTTTCTATTTAGAAAACCCCATTTTACTACAACTGCTATGCCAATGAGTGTTATCAATCCAAGAATAATATAAATCCAATAATAGTTGGAAGTAAATGAACCAGTCCGAAGAGTTAAAAAACTTATCCAATTAGTGACCGTTGCAATACTAGGTAAAGGTTCTGTTTTGTCAACAAAGAAAGAAAGTTTAAGTTCGAGCCTAACTTCCCCCCATTCACTGTCATACTGAATTAAAGGAGATTTTCTTTGAGTTACATTAGGATATAAATCAGGAAAATTTATCGTCTGTTTTACACGTTCTGTAGAATTGATGTCTAGAAGTCTGATTCTCATCTCAATTTTGAAGAGTTTTACCACATTATCAGGTTTTTTCGTAAGTTCGAGTGTAAGATTAATTCTAAAATCCTCTGAAATGAAACTAGCATTAGTTCCGCAAGTAATAGTAATTTTCATCCCATTTTCGTCTTTAACAGATCTACTTTTTTTAGCTGCTTGTGCAGGATAAGGGACTAAGATTAGCATGATAATTGATAAAACAAAAAAGAACCTTCTGACTGAGGGTGACTTCATATCAATCACATTTAAAAAATTGTAATTATAAATTTCTAAATTTTAGATTATATAGATAGATCGTGTGCTTTTCTTATCCTCTTCCCACTGAAAGAAAAGAAAGAAGGTGGAAAAATTGGGAAAGTATCTTTCTACTCTAAAGTATCTGCAAGAAGGAATTGAGATGGTCAAAGAACAGCGAGAGATTATTGATTTTACTTTAGACCTTTCTATTAACCTCACTCCTCCTAAGTAGAAAGAAAATATCACTATCTTTATAGGATAATTTGAGTAATAATATAGGTGAATAGCAATGCGACACTATTCAATTGAAGAACTAGAAAGAGATTATGATACAACCAAAAATAGATGCCTATTAACAAGAAATGCACTATATTTGAGAGGACCTATTATTGAAATAGATAATGGTACTATTTTTACAGTCTAGAAATGTAATGTTTCAAAGCGCGTTTTTTTAAGGTTTTAAAGCCTATGGAATGGAGTTTGAACACTTTAGATAACAGAAGTCACACCAATAAATTTAAAACAACAAGTCAAATCTTGTATACAAGTAGAATCTTTAGTATAAACGGATTCTTCGTGAGGTTACTCAAATGAAAGATTATTGGGATTATAAGAAATTTGGAGAAATAGAGGTTGATGGAGAAATTACTGGAACAATCAAAGTCAAGTATGGTATAGCTGATATGCTTAAAGGCGGTGTTATAATGGATGTAACTAACGCTGAACAAGCTCGAATAGCTGAAAAAGCTGGTGCTGTTTCTGTTATGGTTTTAGACAAACTTCCTTATGATGTTCGTAAAGTTGGTGGTATTGCTCGCACCGCTAGTATTGAGAAGATCAAAGAAATTATGTCTGCTGTTAGTATTCCGATTATGGCTAAATGTAGAATTGGCCACACCTACGAAGCTAAGGTCTTGCAGGCTACTGGTGTAGACATGCTTGACGAGAGTGAAGTACTCACTCCTGCTGATGAAGAGAGACACATCTGGAAATGGCCTTTTCAGATACCTTTTGTCTGTGGTGCTAGAGACTTAGGAGAAGCTCTTCGAAGAATCGAAGAAGGAGCTGCAATGATTAGAACAAAGGGTGAACCTGGAACAGGTAATGTTGCTCATGCAATCAAACACATGCGAAAATATCTGAATTCAATTGAACATGCTAAGAAGCTCTATGAAAACAAAGATGGACAACAACTCATGTATTTTGCTCGTTCAATAAAAGTTTCTTTAGACACATTAATAGAAACATGTAAGCTAGGCAGACTTCCTGTTGTTAATTTCTCAGCTGGTGGAATAGCCACTCCAGCTGATGCAGCTCAAATGATGTACATGGGTTGTGATGGGATATTTGTAGGTAGTGGAATTTTCAAAGCTGATGATCCAGAAAACAGAGCTAGAGCAGTAGTTTTAGCTACTACTCACTTTAACGATCCAGACAAAGTTTTAGAGGCTCAAGCAATGGTAGATGAACAGAAAACTATGTTTGGTATTGAAACTGATAAGATGGAATTAAGCATGCAAGAACGAGGTGCAGATATCTAATGGATAAACCGATAGTTGGGGTTTTAGCTCTTCAAGGAGATTTTCGTGAGCATGTCGTAGCTGTTAAAAGAGCTATGAACAACCCTAATTATCCTGTTACTCTTGTAAAAACTGTAGAAGATATTCTTCCTATTACTCATCTTATCATTCCTGGTGGAGAATCTACTGTGATGAATAAGCTTAGTATGGTTCACCAGTCTGAAGATAATCTAAGAAAAATGATTCTCAAGAAATATGAAGAAGGCATGAAAATCTTAGGTACCTGTGCTGGAGTTATTCTTATAAGTACAAAAATAGAAGGCAATTCTGAAAATGATCCTTTTGAGGGATTAGGTTTAATTGATATATCTACTGCTAGAAATGCTTATGGAAGACAAGTAGATTCTTTTGAAGCAAAACTGAAAATTAAAGATATAAATCCAGTTGAATTTCATGGTGTATTTATCAGGGCACCACAGATTCTTTCTGTAAATTCACCCGATGTTGAGATTTTAGCAAAACATAACGAAAGAATTGTAATGGTTAAAAATCAACAAATTTTAGCAATGGTTTTCCATCCTGAACTTACTGAAGATTATAGAATACATGAATACTTTCTGGCTATGTGAAAGATCTATTATCTTCCTTCAGGAATTTTCTTCCTCTTTCTTCAGGTCCTCTACTGTATGAGTAGAAAGCCGCTAGCAAAATTATTATAGAGAATATGATAAATTCAACTCGCAGAGAAATAATATAGTGTGGAGGATGTTCTATTCCTAATCCTGTTCTTTTTTCTAGAATATTTCCTGACAAAACAAATAAGCATGCTGATAATGCTGTACCTAAACTAATTCCTACACTCATTGCTAATCTTGTTAAAGCTCCTACTACGCCTAATTTGTCCTTCGGAGCAGCAGTCATCACAGAATTATTATTCGGAGTCATAAATATACCATAAGTCGACCCCATCAAAACAGAAACAAGAACCAATAACCATATTGGTGTATCTACTCTAATTATAAATATTAAAATAAGAAAAGTTAGAGACATACCTACCAAACCAATTGTAGAGATTATTCTAGCGTCAATTTTATCTGATATTTTCCCAGCGATTACAGCTAAAATAGGCATTGATACAGGTAGTCCTGCAATTGTTAACCCCACAAGCATAATGTTGTCCATTCCTTGTATATCTTGTAAATAAAAGGGATATTGATAGACAATAACAATCATTCCCCATTCAGCTACAATTGTTGTTATTATCCCAACTGCAATCTTTTTGTTTTTTATTAATTTAAGATCTATAAATGGATTTCCAGTCTTATTTTCAATAAGAATAAAAACTCCAAAAAAAACAAAACTAAGTAAAAGGAAAATCCCTGCCCAGAGAAGATATCTATTTATCTGCAATTCAACAAAAAAGCTAAAACTTAGAATTAAAAGAGACAAGAAAATTGCAAAAGCAAATGCTCCCATCCAATCTGCGCCTTTTTTTTCACTTTCGATTGTTATCTTTGGGATGCAAAGTTGTACGGAAATTAAACTCATAATCCCAATTGGTATACTAATAAGAAATGTGCTATTCCATCCAAATTTATCCTTTAAAACTGACGCTAATACAACTCCAATAAGTACTGAGAGACCAATCAATAGATTTGTATATCCTATAATTGATCCTCGATTATCAGTCGTAGTAAAATACGTTAATATAGCCATTCCATTTGAGATTATAGAGGAAACACCTATCGATACAATTACTCTTGACATTATTAAGAAAACGAATGAATTAGAGAAAAAACACAAAATACACCCTAGAATTAGAATTCCTAATCCTATTTGAAAAAGCAATTTGTGTCCAAATTTATCTCCTAGATTCCCTGCTATTACTGTGAAAGCTATCATAACCATTAGATAGACTAAGATTACCCACTGAACTTCATTCTGTTGAATACCAAAATCATCTTTAATTGTGTCTAATAATAATACAATAACTGAAGTATCTAAAGTTGTTATGAAAATTCCTGATCCTACTGATAGAACTAACACTACAAGACTAATTCTACTATCTCTCTCCTTTAAATCCTTCATAGACTTCCAATTTTCTTATTATTTTATTTAAGAATTTCGGGTAAATTAGAAGATTCTAATGAAATCTAGAGTTTTTGATTCATTTTTTACTGAAAAATCAGCTTATTAATTCTCTTAGAACTAACTAGTTTCGAATAGCATAGCTAGTGGAAAATTGAGAAGTTTCTGTTATATTTCTTTTCTATCTTTTTTCTAGAGAGATCATAATAGAAAATCATCAGCACTATTCCTATTATAAAACAAACTGCAGGAACTCCTACCATGAGCATTTTTATTCCTGTTTTAGCTAGAGGAGCTTGCTCTGAAGCTAAAGGATCAAATTTCGTTCTGTTTAATACAAAAGTAATCAAATAAGATTCAAAAACAATCGCAATCCGAATTGCAAAGCCATATACTCCATAAATGAGACCTTCTCGTTTTTCTCCAGATTTTTTTACATCTTCATCTATAATTTCTGCCAGCAGAATATCTGGAATCAACAGTAATCCTGATATGGAAAAACCAACAAAAACCATTAGAATCAAAACAACCCATCCCCAACCTTCTCCGGCAAAAGCTAAAGGTAAGAGTGATAAGAAGAACATAGCTCCACTAGCTATATAGACAAGCTTCGGTCCTCGTTTTATCGATATTTTAGCCCAAACGATGAACGTTAATAATCCTACAGCAAAAGCAACAGCATTAATGTAAGTTTCAAATCGCGCTTCTTGAACAAGAACCCACTTGTTCATATATCTAACCATTGCCATTAAGATTAGGAAAGCGATATTAGACATACCTATTGCAACTGTAAAAGCCATTAGATTCTTGTTCTTCAGAACATCATTTATTGCCTGTAAATTTGTTCTTCCTTTCTTCTCATCTTCTTTTTCTTCCCTTACTTCTATTTCTTTGTCTACTTCTTTTGCTTCATCCCTACTTCCATATAATGAAAATAAGAAACCAAGAAATACAACAATTACCAATATCAAAATTGGTAATCTATAGGAATCTATATCACCGTATTCAATTAATAAAGGAGGAAAAACTAAAGCAAAAACAATTCCTAGCAATCTAATAGTTTGAGTGATTGCAGCAACGTAGCTTCTCTCTTTATCTTCTTTAAATTTCTCTGGAAATAGTGTTTGCCATGACATCACAACCATTGTAAAGAGAGTGTCAAATATTAGTAGGAAGGAAACCATGTAAATGAAAATATAGTTTTGATTGACTCCTCTAACATATGGATGGAAGAGGATGTTGACTGTATTTTGAAGCAATTGTGATTTTGCACTTATGAATGAGGGGAACAGAAAATTTGTAAATCCTATTACTGATTTAATGTTCGTTTTGCTAATTATCAATGAAGGAGGAAGAAACCAAATAGCTAGAAAGGATAAGGTAAATGGGATAAAACCGAAAAGAATGAAAGGAAAACGCCTCCCCCAGGGAGTTTTTATCTTATCTGATATTATTCCAAAGAGAGGATCATTTAAAGCGTTCCAGATAGCATAAATTGTCATAATAATGGGAATATAATTAATATTCAGAAGCACTTCATCAGTATAAAAATTAAAAATATTTACATTAAGAAAATTAATCATTATCCCATAAGACATAGCCATAGTGCTATAAGAGAACATTTTAACTGTTTTTTTATCTCGTTCGAATCTCAAACAGATTGGATAAAATTTACTCCTATAAAAAGTTTAGAGTAAAATCACTTGTGAACATCAGATTTGATGAGTTCAGGATGAACAAAATTGAAAGCATCTTTTATTTGATTTTCAGTTGGTGATATTTTCAAGAACTCTATAATTTGACTAATCTCATCCTCTGAATTGTTTATGAGATTTTCTAAATCTATTTGTATGCATTTCTTATCTTTTGTAAAATGCTTTATTCTTTGATGGGCGTTTTCTACAATCTTTGATAAATATTCTAATTTATGCCAAATGAAACCATATCTCAGAATTACACCAAAGGTTCTTAGTGCTAAAGGAATCCATCGATGGATGGGTTGATAAGAATATTCTAATTTAATTTCTTTCCACCATCTTCCATACCTTCCAGCTTGGATTTGGGAATTAGCTACACTCTCAGGTGGTCTTTTTAGAAAGATGTAGTAAGGATTCTTTAGATATTGTTCGAAGTATGGTAGAGTATAAATTATTACAGCATCCTTCCATCCCCAAAGTTCCCTTTCTTTCTTGCGAATTAATGTGATAAGTTTATCCTCGTATTTCTTAACTGCTTTTTCGATTCTACTTTCATCCTCTTTGAGTCTGTTTGGGTATCTGATTAGTATATTAGCTTTGAAAAGCATTCTATGGTGAAGAATTTGAAAATCTTGATCTTCAAATGAACCAAATTTGTTATCATGAGATGTAGCAATTAACTCCTCTTCCTTATCACCCATACTTACTCCTAGTTTGTGTAGTATACCTGCCAATAAAGAAGATCCGCTTCGAGGTTGTGTCAAAATTATAACTGTTTTCATTTTTTCATCACATAGTCTCAAGAAATCAATCTTAGCTTAATTTCAACTTCTTTCTTTCTGTCTGTTTTAAATAATTTTCCCTAAAACACGATGAAGAATTTCCTATCAGATTAGCAATTCCATAACTTTCTCTGCTGCATGCATAACCTCTTCTGAAATATCTTCAAGAAACGTCAATGACTTAACTTGAATACCAATAAAAAGAAACTCTCTGTTTTTGGATTCTAGTAATCGGGATATTTCGTGATATGGTATTGTGTGAGTGGATATTTGTTTAACATTTGTATTTATGTTTGGTGACACTAGTAATGAGCCAGGTTCAGCTCCAAATTCCACTGCATCAATCAGAATTACTTGCTTATATTGTTCTTTTTCCAAAATATAGAGAAGTATTGTAGATATATCCTCTTCTTCTTCAGAAAACACGTTCTTAGGATAAACTTTCGATAGCTTATTAGCAATGATTAAACCTATTCCATCGTCAGCTCTATCTTTGTTTCCAAGACAAATAAAAGCGCACTCTTTTGCATCAAAAGAAGTAAAAAAAGAGGAGAGAGATGACACTTATTTTTTCACCAATTTAACCATATGACAACTGCAGGAGATACATGGATCATAAGCTCTAGCAATCATTTCTAGGTTCAGCTCAGTGTCAGGATTATTTTCTTTAAGAAGTTTCTCTGCAGCTACCTTGATGTACTCTTCTATATCATCTAAAAATTGAGCTGTTGGAGTAATTATGTCCGCATTTACTATTTTGTTATCCTTAATCTCATATGTATGATAAAGTATCCCTCGTGGCGCTTCTACAGCTGCTGTAGCAAGACCATCTTTCAAGTCAGGAACAATAATTTCTGCATCAGGCAAAGTTTTAATCTTTTCTATTAATCTTGGTATTTCTTCGAAAGCCCAAAGTGTTTCAATTGCTTGAGCTAGATTGTTGTAGATTGGATTATCCTTCCATTTTTCGTTGTAGTATTTATCAAATTGTTCTTTAGCTTTCCCTGTTAATCTGTCACCAATGAGAACTAATCTTGCTAATGCTCCTACAGAGAAGGGTTTGTCATTGTATCTTGAACGTTTAGCATAACTGTGAGAAACTACTCTTTCATTAGTCAGTTTCTTATAATCTTCGACAGGATGTTCTTCTCCATTAGAGACAAGTATTGAATCTCCTTCAAATCCGAATTTACCATCAGGTGGATTACAGCACATAAATTGAGTTTGTCTTTCACAGTAATCGGGAATTTCCAATGTTGCCATTACATCAATGAATTTTGAAATCCATTCTTTATATTCAACAGCTTTTTCTGCAAAGTAATCTAATTCTTCATTTGTAGGAACTCTTCCGAAACCACCAATTTGTGGATTTTCTCCATGGATTTTTCTACCCATCAAGAGCTTCATCAATTCTGTCCCATATTTCTTCATTGTTACAGCTTCGACAACTGTTTTTTGATGTGTAGGAAGAAGTGCTATAGCGGAGGGTTGTTTAAAGAAATCAGGTACTGCGAGGAAGTAAATATGTAAGACATGAGATTCTATGTATTCAGCAAGATGCATTAAGTATCTAAGTAGCTTGACTTTTTCCGGAACTTCAACCTTAAGTGCTTTTTCAATGGACTTGATAGCAACGTATCGATGTGATACTGTACAAATTGCGCAAATCCTAGAGACTAAAGATATATCTTCATGGATAGTTTTTCCACGAACAAGAGCTTCAATCATTCTGGGTCCTTCAAAGATATCTACTAAAACATCTTTTACTTCATCATTTTCTACAATTACTTTTATTCCTCCATCTCCTTCTACTCTTGATAGAACATCAACGCTTAGATTTTTCATTTTTTCAATCCTCCTAAAGCTTCCTTAGCGATACTCCCACCAAACATCATTATTTTTCGAATCACTTCTTCTTCTGATAATCCAATTTCCTTCAATTTATCAATCAATGAATCATAATTTGCAGCTTCAAATGGTCCAAAACAACCTACACATGAAACATTAAGTGATGGACATCTAGCATTGCATCCAGCTGAGGTTATTGGTCCAAGACAATACTTTCCATGAAGTAAGAAACAATCATTACCTTGATACTTGCATTCAAGACATACAGAGTATGGATACTTAACAGGTTGGAGGTCACTGATTAGCTTAGTGTAAATTGGAACTAAGTTTTCTTTAGCTACTGGACATCCAGGGACAGTAAAATCTACCTGGATGAAATCACTAATAGGTCTAGCCCCTTGAGGTTGACCAACCATGTCTAAGAATTCAGGAACTTTACCATCTTTACCATAAACATATTGCATTCGTTCGTTGAATTCTTTCTCATCATCACCAAGAAATTGTATGCCACCATAAGCAGCACATGTACCAAGAGCTACTACAATGTCAGCTTTTTCTCTCACTTCTTTGAGTTCAGCTTCTTGCTTCGATGTATTGATACTTCCTTCAACCAATGCAATATCTACATGATCAACTTCTTGATGAGATTGAGCCATGTGATAGAACTTTATATCAGCGCTAGTAAAGAAGTCAATAAGTTCATCTTCCATATGAATGATAGCTAATTGATCTCCAGCGCAACCTGAGAAACCAAACACACCAACTACAGGTTTCTTTTTTCTTTGCCACATTTTAGATCAGCTCCTTGATTCTCTGCACATCATAGTACGTAAATACAGGTCCTTCAAGACATGTGTATCTACCTTCTACTGCACAATGTCCGCAATGTCCTTGTCCACATTTCATTCGTCTCTCAAGAGTCATTAAGATTTGATCTTTGGGAATCTTGAGTTTCAATAATTCTTGAATAACGAACTTGTACATAATTGGTGGACCACAGATTAATGCAGTTGTTTTTTCATTCACTACTCTGTCAATTATTTTTGGAAATAATGTTGTTACCACACCCTCGTTATATGGCCATTCCCCAGTATCATCCTTATCAACGGAGAGATGTGTTTCAATTGTTCCTCGTTGTGCCATTGCCATGAAGTCTTCTCTGAAAAGCATATCTTTAGGGCTTCTAGCTCCATTCAAAAAGAATACTTGATTGTAATCTTCACGTTTATCTTCTACATAAAGCAAGACTGATCTTAGTGCAACTGCACCTAATCCCCCCGATACAATAATCAAATCTCTTCCTTGAAGTCCTTCCATGTCGAAACCATCACCATATGGTCCGCGAATGAATATCTGATCCCCTACTTTTAGCTTAAACAATGCTTCAGTGAAAGAACCAACCTTTCGTATTCCAAACTCAATGAATCCTCTCCTTGTTGGTGAAGATGAAATTGAAAATACTGCTTCACCGACTCCAGGGATGGACATTATTGCGAATTGACCAGGTCTGTAATTCTCATGAACGATATCTTCATCTAAGAATCTGACCTTGAAATATCGAGTATCTTCAGTTAAATCCTTCATTGCAAGAATCTTTGAAGGATAAGCTTCGTATGTATTTATTTCTTCACCAGTATCTTGATTTTTCATAAGTCTAAAACCTCCTTTGTTTGACCGACTTCGTCATACAATGCCTTAGCAACAGTAAGAACATTAATATCAACTGGACAGTAATCTACACATCTCCCGCAGCCTACACAAGAGGGACCTCCCCATTTGCCTATGTATTCCTTCAGCTTATGAGTGTAGTACAATTTTATTCTATCTGTTCTTGATTTTCTGAAGTCGTGGCCTCCTGCTACCATAGAATAATAAGGTAACATACAGCTATCTAGCATTCTTTCACGAGTTCCTTCTTCTGTGTTCATGGAAATTATATCTGTAACATTGAAACAGTTACAGGTTGGACATACCAAGCTACAAGTTCCACAAGAAAGGCATTTCTCTCCGAATTGCTCCCATACTTCACTATCATAATTCAGTTCAATTATATCAGCGAGATATTTGAAATATGGTATTTCTGATTGGAATTTTTGTGATCTGAGTTGTTGCCAAATAACGTATTCTTGAATCATTTCTTCATTAATATCTTCATCTAACAAGTCCTCTGCAGCTATTGCGATATTAAGTCCTTCATCTGAACCAACCCATACTAAATAATAACCGTTTAAACTGGTTAAGAACATATCAAATCCATCTTCGACCATATCTGTTCCAGTGGAGTGACAGAAGCATTTATCATCTGGAAAACAAGAATGGCCAATGATGATTAGATTTTCCCTTCTTTTTGCATAATATGGATCTTTTATATTACCTAAAAACAGACGATCTAGAATTTTAACTCCGTGGATATCACAAGGATGAGGTCCTATAACAATTGTTTTTCTAGCATCAGGTAAAACCTCTTCAACCTTATCCTTGCTATATTTTTGAGTTGTATATTTAGGTGGTGTCAGGAATTTCTTAAGTGCTATTTGAGTCCTTTCGTAGTCAAAAACCAAATCATCATAAGAATTAATCTCTTCAAAAGAATGAAAATTATTCTTTTTGACTGGACCATAAAGCTTTCCTTTTGTTTGAATTAACTTAACAAATTCTGGAAATTTTTCCTTATCCATTTTATAAGTTTTCATCTGCGATTGCCATCTATAATGGCTTTATAAAGCATTCTAAATGCGTTTGTGGATAATTTTCGCACAAACCCTTAATTTTCTTTAAAAAATGACAAATAAATACTCTAATCGAAATAATTTTTTTCTAATTGAAAATTTCAAGTATACTACCTAAAGAAAGATTATTTTTCTTTTGATTTTAGATGGTCATCAGTAGCATCTTTTATTCCATCTTTCCAAGAATAGAGTGGTTTCCAATCTCCAAGTTTTTCGTAAAAAGCTTCTCCTGTCATTTGTATCCCTTGCTGAATAAGCAGCAACAAGTGCATCACCTGGTCGTCTTATATTTCGAGTTAGATATATCACATAAAATTCGTTTTTTTGTATTAAATGTAGAGTAACCTTTTTTTAATAGTAGATTTGTTCTACATCTGCATGGATTCAATCTTTGTTACTGGAGCTAATGGTTGCACTGGAAAAGGTGTTCTCAAATATCTCCTTTCTCGAGGTTATACTGAGATTTATGCTCTCGTAAGAAAAGAACCTGAAGAACCTCTAACCAATGTTGACTACATTGTTGGAGATTTAACTGACAAACAAAGATTAGATGAAATTTTTAGTGATATTCATGTAGATCATATCTGGCATATGGCAGCTGCAGTTCATCGAAGTGTGAAAAGAAATGAATATTTTACAATAAATGTTGATGGTACAAAAAATCTTCTAGAAGCTGCAATAAACAATGGTGTAAAAACATTCTCATATACAAGTACTGCAAGTATTTATGGCAGAATAAAAAATTCTCCTACAACTGAAGAGCACAGATTGAAACCACACGGAATCTATACAAAATCAAAATATAAAGCAGAACAGACAATTATTGAAGTTTGTAAGGAAAGGGGGATTAAAGGGAATATCCTTCGTCTCCCTATGATTCTTGGCAAAGAAGATAGACATGTTTACCCCGTCATTGGTAAATTCATCAAAAGAAATCTTCTCCCGATTTTGGGAAAACCAGATCACAGGTTTTCAATAGTTCATCCGTATGATGTAGGCAGAGCTTTAGAAGTTGTTTCCAATTCCAATAAAGTAAAGTGTGATGTTTTTAACACCATCTCCTGCGATGTTACTTGGAAAGAATTAATCAAAGATATAGAAATGCATACTATAGGAAGAAATAGATTCAGATTTTATCTACCTTATCCTATTTTCTTCTTTGCTGTTTGGGCTTTTGAAGCTATATCTCGAGTTTTTTTTCCTAAGAAAGAACCAGTAGTTAATAGAGAATATGCTCGAATGGTTGGAAAAGAATGGGTGTTCGATATAAGCAAATTAGAGAAACTTGGTTTTAAACCTATAATGCAGAGAGAAGAGATCATAGAAGATTTAACCCATCCGGAAGACTTTCCTGTTCCTCTATAAGCAAGCATTTAATTACTAAACAGTGATTTATCTGATTAGTGATTTGAAAATGAAAATTTTAGTTACTTATTATAGTGAGACAGACAATACTAAGAGGATAGCTGAAGCAATAAATGAAGTGACAGCCCAGAACAATGAGTCGATACTGAAAGACATCAAAGAAGTAAAAAAAGAAGAATTTGATGATTATGATTTAGTTTTTATTGGTTCTGCTTGTCATAGCGCGGATTTTGCTAAACCTGTACTGGATATACTATCTGACTTACCTGAATCACCTAGATTCAAATTAGCAAGTTTCCTTACTCATTCCACATATTTACCTGATGAAGATGAAAGGAAGCAACTCCTTTACGAAAAATGGGCAGGAAAAGCTTCTAAAACATTAGAATGGACTTGTAAGAAAAAGGAAATTGAATGTCTAGGGTACTTTAATTGTATGGGAAAACCTTCTGATGCAATTGAGAAATTCATCCGAAAACAGATTATTACAGAAGAAGATGAATGGAATGATTACATTCAAGTAGTTAAAATACATCCTGATGATGAAGATATAAAAAATGCAAAGCAATTTGCAGAAGAAATACTCTCCAAGGTATAAATGAAGTATTTCTTACAAAATCTTTTTTTAAAAGTCAATTTAATATCAAGCGATGAGTTCTTCTCCACTAATAGAAATTCGAGATAGTTGTATTGGATGCAATAAATGTGTAGATGTATGTCCTAGATATTTATTCAGTATTGAGAATAAGAAAGCAGTTATCACTGATTTTGATCCTTGTCATGATTGTGGTCATTGTATCGCAGTATGTCCTGTTGATGCAATTATACATCAGAGATTAAATGTTAGTACTATCGATGAAGACTTTCCCCTCATAGGTAAACAAGTATCTTATGATGAGATTTTAGAATCAATAAGACAAAGAAGATCGATAAGATTATTCTCTACTAGGAAGATTACAAAGGAAGAAATCAATCAACTAATCCAATTAGGAAGATATGCTCCTACTGGTCATAACTCTAGGAAAGTATGTTATACAATCATTGATGGAAGGGAACAAATAGAATACTTACTTGATAATGTGATTGAGCTTTTTAGGAAAATGAAATCAAGATTAAGTAGTCCCTTTTGGATGATTCTTATTACACTTCTAGGTAAAAGAGAATCTTATATGAGAGCAAAAGAGAACCTCTATCGTTTAAACAGTCACATCTATCATTGGGAAAAAGGTATCGATAAAGTATTTCACAACTCATCTACACTCATCCTTCTTCATGCTGCAAAAGACGTACCATCTCCGATTGAGGACTGTAATATTGCTGCACAAAATATCGCATTAGGTACACAAACCTTAGGATTAGGGTCTACTTTCATAGGCTATCTCCATAAGAGCTGGTATTATTCTAAGAAAATAAGAAATATTGTAGATTTACCAGATGATCATCTATTGCATGCTTGTTTAGCAGTTGGAAAACCTAAGAACAAATTCAGAAGATTAGTTTCTAGACCTGAACCTTCAGTTGTTTTTAAGAATATTAATTAATTAATTAATTAAATATATTTAAATTCTAATAGCAATTCATAGTATTAAAAAGACTATTGGTATTTTTATTTAGAAATATTTTTATTTCATTAAATTTATATGCTTTAGAAGAGTAATTTATGTCAAAAACTAAACAAGAAAAAATAGCTATTGTTAGTTTATACAGCATAAATATAATATTACTAGTGTTAAAATCTATATTTGATCTTTATGCAGGATTCTCTAAAGAAGAATTTTCAATTAGTATGTTCTTTTTAGGAAACACATATTATATTGTGAGTCTTTGTATATTTTTAGCATTTATGTGCTTTCTATTCTTACTTGTTATTGTAAGTAATTTAAAAATAGATAAATACAAAAGTCTATTAATAATTGCGCTATTAATTAGCGCTGTTTTTCAAATTATAGCAATTAGAAGTTTCATTAATTTAGAGTATTACATATTCCCTTTTGAGGATATGCTATATTGTTTTTTCTTTTCAATAGTTGGAATTATATTGAAAAAAAATAAAATCACAGAATTAGGTATTATATTTATTGCATATGGTTTCTTAAGATCACTTTTTCTTTTTCCTAAAATGATAGGTTCAGTTGATGAATCAGGGGAAGATATTCTTTTAGTAGCAACTGGAATTGAGATATGGACTTTGTTATTCTTTCAATTAATAATGATTTTTATATTTGTTGTAACAGCAAGAAAAAATCTTAAGAGTTTAAAGGAGAACATTGTTGAAGACAATTGGATAATTAAACAAGTAACTTCAGAATTGAAGAATGAAACTCAACTCATATAAAAGAGAAAATATGTGAAAATTGCGGAACTATAGTATCTACGGAATATAAATTTTGTAGAAACTGCGGAGGGAATCTGACTAATAACAGTAGCATTTAATTTCATCTATCTGTTGCTAAAGATGTGATATAGTTATAATCAACTTGATGTATCTACTTATTTTTAGATTCTAAGCTTAATGACAAATATCTTTTCATAATTTTTTCAGCATTTATATTGTACTTTTTACAATATTTTTTGTCTATAATTGCTGGATGTTTTCCTTTTCGAATTTCTCCATTAGAAATAACTTTACCAAAGTATACTGGGTTTATCAAGATATTCTTGATTTTTGTTATACTTAACTGAACTTTCACTGAGATTTCTTCTAAACTCTTTTTCTGTTTATAAAACCAAGAAAAGATTAGTTTTATTTTTCCAGATTCTTCTTTCTTTATGTGTAATTTGTTTTTCTTAATATAATAACCAAAAGGAGCTGATATTTCAGTTCTTTGTAAAGAATTGATATATAATTCTCTCACTATTTCATCAAGTTTAGGTATCTCACGTTCAATTTCAGGCAACTCTAGTTCCAAACTTCCGTTTTCTTTTCTGATTTCTGCTACAGTCTCTCTCGTTAGATCTTCGATTTGATGTTCCGATTTTTTCTGGAGCTTTTCCTTTTTTTTGGTTTTGAGCTCATCTTCCAAGTTCTAACACTCCTTTGATGTAAAAAAAGTAAGGACCTTATAAATGTATGTGCTTCGTTTCTATCCTATACTATTTCAGCGATTGTTAAATGAGATAGAACATTTAAAAACAAGTTTTATTTCTTCGATTTATGGTTAAAAAAGACAAGGATAAAGAAATCCAGAATTTCTCATTAACAAGACAAATTCTTTCGACCTATAATGAGTTAATTGCAGCTCTACCTTACATGAGAGGTCTTCTAGAGGTTGATGTTACTGAGGCTAGGAAAATCATAAAGGATTACTACGATAAAAATAACAAAAGAATCTCTTTCACAGGTTGGATAAGCAAATGTGTTAGTGAAGCTATCAAAGAAAACAAAATTGTTCATGCTTATAGAGTTAAAAAAGGAAAGATCATTATTCCTCAAGAAATTAGATTTGGAATTATGGTTGAGAAACAGACCAAAGAAGGGCAAAAAGTTCCCTTTATGGCTGTAATTGATAAAACAGAGGAGAGAAACGTTATAGAAATCTCTGATGAGATCAGAAAGATACAAGAGGAAGTTATCGAGGAACAAGACCAGATGATGGGGGAGCAGAATCTAATGAGGAAGCTTCAACTTATTCTGTACAGAATAGTCCCTGATATTATCAGTAGAATGTTACTAAAGAAGATAGCATTGAACAAGAAATTCATCACTAAATTCAGCGGAACTGTTGGTGTAACAGCTTTAGGAATGTATGGAAAAAATGTAGCAGGATGAGCAATTCACTTTCCAACAAGAACTGTAGATTTAGCATTAGGTGGAATAAAAGAAAAACCAGGTTATAGTGATGGAAAAGTTGTTCCTTGAGATATACTCAATATGACTTTCACTATTGATCACAATATTGTTGACGGTGCTCCTGCTGCACGTTTTATTGCTAGATCCGTTGAGTTAATAGAATCTGCTTTTGGGCTTGAAGTATTAATATAGTATAAATTCCAAATCAGGGGAAAAGTTTTATTTCTGTTAAACCTAGTTTATATGTTTCACTAAGGGGAAGATAGTGACAGGTTTAATCGCCAAAGAATTAGAGGATGTAAATAGCTTAATTATTATTGGAAAGTATCGTGATGCATTAGAAAAGCTAGAAAAAAGCATTGAAGTGCAAGAACTAAATATAAGTGACGAAATTCGTGCTTTAATACTTATGAGTAAGTGTTATGCAAGATTAGGTGTGTTTGAAGTTGAGGATAATTATTTAGAGAGGAGTTGTCAGATCTCATCACTAGCGTCAAAACTCAGCAAAAAAGCAGATAGTTTACAATTAATAGCAGAAACAAAAGCTTGGTATTTATCGACATACAAGTTGAAAGAAATTTTCAATCCTCAATTGTTCCTAAATGAAGTAAAATTCTTAGAACAGATTTATAAAGAAATTAAGAGCAAAAAGATTTCCTTACCAAAGGCGCAAGAAGCATTAATTCTATCTGTATTATGTGAACAAAATAGAGCTAAGATGCTAATAATTAAGAACTATATTTGGGATCATCAGAAAACTTTTGGCATGTTAGATGAAGCAATACAACTTATCCAAGAAAGTAATGATAAGGAAATTCTACTGTGTTTTTTGCATAATAAGGCTAAGTATCTTTGTGAGATTAATGACTATGATAAAGCTCTAGCATTATATGAGGAAACATTAGGTATTGCTGAGGAGATAGGTAACGATTATCATAAGTGCTTATCAGTTTATGAATTAGGTGGGATACATTGGGTGAGGGGAGAATATAAATATCAACTTGAATATCAAAAGAAAGCTTTGAAGATTTGTGAGAAACTAGGAAATGAACGTTTTACTGGGTATATATTCAATCGTTTAGGTATTTATTATGTTGAAATCGGAGACCGTAAAGAAGGTCTTGAATATTTCCAAAAAGCTTACGATATTTTGTCTGAAAAAGGAGCAAGAGAGGAGTATGGTTACTTCCTAAATAATATTGGTGCAATGCATTCTTCTCTAGGAAACGATGAAAAAGCACTACAATGTTGGGAAACAGCTTTGAAAATCAACAAAAACTTGGGAAGATTGGAATATGCAAATCTAAATTTACGAAATTTGAGTACAATATACATTCGGAGAGGAGAGTTGGATAAAGGCTTGAAATTGTTAGAAGAAGTTTTAGCTTATTATGAACAGATTAATGATAAAAGAGGGCTAACGGGAACACTTGCCAGCATAGGGTTTGTTTACAGAAGAAAAGGGATTTTTAAGCAAGCATGTGAGTATGCAAAAGAGTATCTAAGATGTGTAAGGGAGCTTAATATAAAACCAGCAATTGCAGGTGCTTTGTATTTACTCATAAAATTAGCACTAGAATTTGAGAAAAAGGAACTTGCTGAGGAATATTATGAAGAGCTAGTTAAAATTACAGAAGAAATTGAATATGAACCATATAAAGATCAAGCACTCATGGCAGAAGCAATAATACTCAAGAAAAGTGAATTACCTAGAGAGAGGGTAAGAGCTGAACTAATATTTGATCAACTACTCAAGGTTGATTTACATCATCTGGATCGCATAGAGATTCTTTTCAATCTTTGTGAACTCCTCCTAAAAGAACTAAAAGAAACTTCTGACAAGAAGATTTTAACTAAGCTTCGAAAAAATCTCAACCAACTAATCGAAATTGGTAGTTTAAATGATAATCCCTATCTTTCAATCGAAATTTTATGGCTTAAATCTCAACTCTCTTTACTCGAATTAAATTCAAAAGAGGCAAGGAAAATCTTAACCGAAACACAGCAAATTGCAGAAGAGAAAGGATACAATATTCTAGCTTTAAAGGTTATCAAAGCAAAAGAACAATTGTTAGAACAAACAATCCAACTTGAAGAACTAGAAGTAAAATCAGACATAATCTCTAAAAGAATGGAAATCATAAAGATTGAAAATGGTTTTGAAGAGATTAGAAGTTCAGATAGGTTTCAATTTAAACAACAAATCTAACTTATTTTTTTCCATTTTCCAAAATGAAATCGATTAAATTAACTATTATTACTGAATCTGATTCAGGATAAATGATAATCTCTTCTGTTCTATCCCTACCCTTTACAATTAACTCTAATCTTCCATCTGGATTAACTTTACAAGATTCGATTGCGAAAACAGGTACAGCATATGTTTCTTTTCCTGGAATCTTTACAAAAAATCTTTTATTTGATATCCAAAGGGTACCATTTTGACCGAATACAGACCCCTCTGCATGTCGAAGAGAGTCTACATAAAGTATTTTTTCTCCTGCTAATTCTTGAATGTCATCCATCTCTGTTGTAAGTGTTCTATTAATTGAAGATAAAGCCATCAATTGATCTACTGCTGAAGCAAATACAGGATCTTCTATTGAAACAAACTGTACTCTATCATCTTTTTCAATTAAAACTATCATTCTATGTCTTGTAAATGCTACTAAAGCATCTGAACTCCCACCTACTGTATAGAAGTTATGTGCTCTAGATGTACCTTCTACTACTACTTTCTTGCCTTCGAAGAAGCGATTGAACAGACTGTCATCCTTTGCAAAGATATAGGTATAGTCTTCAGTATTAAGCTTATCAGTAAAATTACCTACAGAATAGAAACCATAGTCATGAGCACCACCTGCCGTTTCATATGATCTTTCCAATTCATCTAACAGATCATTAGAAGCTTCACTGAATTGCTTGAGAAATTTTTTAAATCGCTTAATTGGTTTATCAGCAAAGTATTTCATAGGTTTAGATTTTTCATCTTTACCAACAAATCCATCTTTGTATAAATCTTCTAAAACCTCATATATCTTTCCTTTAGGAACCTCTGCTGCTTCTGATAGTTTTGTTGGTGTGGAATTTCCAACACGTACTATTGCAAGATATGTTTTAGCGGCATATTCTGAGAAACCCATTAATCTTAGTTTTTCCACTAACGCCTCTTTTTTTGTCATTCTGTATATAGTTTGTTTGCAAACATTTATAAAGGTTTAGAAACATTCACCACTATAGTGAAGAAAATTTCTACACCACTACGGTGGAGAAAAATCTTACGGTGGTAAAAAAATGGCACGAAAAGGATTAAAATTTCTGAATGCACTGGCGATTGTTTCAATCGTGTTTGTCTGTGTAACTGCAATACCATTAGGGATATTGATCGGTTTATCCCTTGACGATGGGGCAATTCATGACAATCAGTTTGCGACAGTCGAAGCACACAATTATTTTGTACTTGAGGATCTCTCATCCTACAAGATTTAT
>JABLTJ010000082.1 GCA_013166775.1 Promethearchaeati archaeon | reverse complement strand
GGATCAAGCGGGTCTTTATTACTACTGATTTCTACCCCATCAGTGAAACCATCGCTATCAGAATCTTCTTCCAAGGGATTAGTATTATACCATATTTCTTCTCCATCTAGCAATCCATCATCATCGGTGTCTGGATTGTAAATACTTGTACTATATGATCTTCCTTCAGTCAAGTCATCAATATAATCACTATCTCTATCCATAGATCCAGTTCTAAACATTGAACCTCTAAAACATGGATAAGGCGTATGTCCTTGAGATGTAGTTCCGGTGATTTTTATACACCAGATTCTTCCTTTTAACAACCAGTCAGATCCTACTATGAGTTCAAGAACTCCATCGTTGTCGATATCATCAATAGCAGCTGAAGAGGCTATCGCTGGAAAATCTCTACCTTCTGGATTAATTGCTCCTGTTCTATATGAAGAAATTATAGGAACTCCTGTATTTGGTATAAGATAGGTATTGTTGTTCATTGATGAAAAACTGATTTCATAGTTTCCATCATCATTCACGTCAGCAACTAATGGTGTAGAAGCGGATAAACTTACACTTACATCTCTTACACTCCAAGTTTCTTTTCCTTCATGATCGATGCATCTAATAAAGGACACATATTGACCTGCATCATCAATGGAAGAACCAATTATTATGTCAAGATAGGGATCAGAGTCAATATATGAAACTACGGGAGTAAAGAAGAAATCATCAGTTGGTGATGAGTAATTCCATTCTTGATCCCCAGTAGCATTAAGACAATAAACTGTTCCCATTGTATTACCAAAAATAATTTCTTGCTCAAGATCATTGTCGATATCTACTACGATTGGAGATCCAGAAATTCCAAAGCCTTGTGAATTAACTATGAAGTTTTTAATCCATTTTAAACTGCCATCATAATCCAAGCAAAAAAGATCACTCGTACTAGAAAATGCAGCGAGTACTTCTAATTTGCCATCTTTATTTAAATCTGCAATTACTGATGAACTATGAGTCCAACCAGGTGTTGGATAAGACCACCTCAGAGTTCCATTGCCATTTAGACATGCGATTATCCCTCCCAATAATTTAACACCACCAATTACTATGATTTCAAACGTTCCATCCCCGTCTATGTCTGCTATATTTGGAGTAGCTATTGACGTATAACCCATATCATATATCCATTTTAGGGTACCATCAGGATTCAAACAGTATGTAGTATTATCTACGCATGTGAAAATAATATCCAATGAATTATCTTGATCAAGATCAGCTACTGCTGGTGAAGACAAAGCAGGAGAAGATAAATGATATATCCATTTTATGGACCCATTATTTTCAATGCAACACATCCCACCAGGATTTGCTTTGAACAATCCAAAACCCACAATTATATCTTTTGAACCGTCTCTATCAATATCTACAATAATAGGTGAAGAATATATAGGTTCATCAACATCAATATACCAATTCTTTGTGATCCCAATCACATTCGGATTCAGTAACAATTCATCATTCCATAAATCAGAATTTACTTTTGATACACCCATGTTTGGAATAAGTCTACTATCAACTATTTTTGTAAAAATCATTAAACATAAAACCAAAATTGAACATGCCTTTATTATTTCTTTTCTGAAATATTTCTTTTCTTTTTTAGGAATCAATCTAAATCGACCCTCCGTTTATTCTAAAGAAAATAGTAACGTAACCAAATTATAAATATTTCGTAACGTAACTTTAATTTTTATCATATATTAAAGAAAAGAACATTTGCCAAACTTTAGAGAGAAAACTTTTTCACGCGCAGTATTCCACTATATTTAAGGTGGGAATTTTCTTGGCGTCTTCAACTACAGCACTACTGAAAGATATTGAACATTTAATGTTTCTTGGAAAATATAATGAATCTTTAACATTAATAAACGGTTTATTGGAAAAGGATGATCTTAGCAAGACCGAATTATTGCTTCTTAATTTCTACAAAAGTGATATTCTAAACAGATTTGGAGAGTATCAAGAAGCCTTAGAAATTGTTGATGATGTTTTAAAAAGTAGTAAAGGGATGACGGAATCATTGATTCCTTTAGATGCACTTATCGTGAAAGGATATGCTTTAACCAGACTTTTGAATCATAAAGAAGCCTATTCCAATATAGAAAAAATTGAACAATTACTTGAGACTCAAACTCATTTACCAGCGAAGACTATTGCTTATCGAAAAGCTTTACTTTTAGAATTTAAATGGTGGTTTTACTTTACGAAAGGAGAAATCGATCTTGTTAAAGAGACATTAAATCAATTCCTCTCGCTTGCTAAGAAAAGTGGTAACAAACGATTGATTACAAATTCTTTGTTATCTTTTGCATATTACCTAATCGATATTGCAGGAAATTTAAAACTTGGTGAGGAACACCTTGAAAAAGCTCTTACTATAGCAAATGAAATTGATAATGATTACGAAAGAGCGAAAATTTATCTACAATACACTGGATTTTATGCTAGACAAGTTGATTACAAACGAACTATTGAATTTGCTCAGAAAGGTATCGCTATAGCTGAGAAAGAAGGTTACAAAGCAACTTTACCAATGCTGTATTTCTTTTTGGGAAATACTTACTCAGCTATGAATAGTTTCGATCAGGCATTAGAGTATTGTCTAAAAGCACTAGCGTTTCGTTCCTCTGCTTCGTGGGAGATTTATCCATTAAGAGTTATTGGATATGCTTACCACATGAAAGGAGAGTTAGAACTTGCTCAAGAATATTACTTGAAAGCATTAGAGATTTGCAAGAAAATAGATGAAAAACGTATGCAACCTTGGTTGCTATTTAATTTAATTTCCTTAGCAATTGATATGAATGAACTAGGAAAAGCTCAAAAATATAATGAGTATTTACAAGAGTTTTCATATAAAACAAATCTTGAATCTGTTATTCGATTGCATCGCTTTACTTCTGCGCTAATTCTCAAAACAAGTTCCAATATGGAAGATTGGATTGAAGCAGTTAAATTATTAGAGAAACTTATCGAAGATGAAGAATTATCTCAAATAATGCGATTTGATATCTCGTTTGCTCTTCTAGAAGTTAGAGTAAAGGAATTACAACTTTCCCCAAATCAGGCTTTTTTGGTAGAAATACAAAAGCAAATTACTAGTTTATTGAAAGAGGCAAAAGATAGCCAATATCATGAATTGATAGTCGAAATTTATAGATTAAAATCACAAGTTGTTTTATTAGAATATGATGCAGAAAATGCCGTAAAATTGTTGAATTCAGCAAAAGCTTTAGCTGAGGAAAAGGGATTACAAATACTAATTCAAGGAATTACAAAAGAACAAGAACAACTTGAAAAACAACTTGGTATGTGGCAGCAATTACAAGAAAAGAATACTCCACTAGTTGAAACAATAAAACAAGTAAAGCTAGATAATACAGTTAAACGCATTACTCGAGAAACTGCTTTAGAAAAACGAGATGAGAAAACAGGTGAAATAATAGAGTATCGTAAATTATTCACTTTGAAGATTTAGTGAGAAGTTTTTTGATTTTATTTCTTAATTGTGTTTGTAGTAACTAAGAGGTAATTTCTAATGATGATTCCACTTCTTTCTTAATCCTCTTGTTTATTGCTTCTCGTTCTTTACCAATAAAAGGCATAATGATAATTATTGGAATTGTAGCTACAATATATACAAATGTTGTAATAATAAAACTGAGATAAAATCTGTTACTCTCTCCGATAATAAAACCACCTAATAACGCTGATGCATTCCAGAATACTTGATGGGTGATTAAATTAACTGAATTCCATTTACCACGATTCTTCTTAGGAATAATATCCATTAAAATTGCTCTGCTTAACGGTTGGTTTCCATTCATGAGTGAACCCCGTAGAATATAGAATGGTATTAAAACTGCTAACGGAGGATAGACTGTTATAATAAGTAAAAGAGTAGTAGCTGTAAAATGAGTAAGAAAAATCGTTTGGACTCTTCCTAATCTTAAGGACATTTTTTGAAAAACAAGACCAAATAATCCTGTAACTAAAGATGTAGCTCCTATGAGTATACTCAACCAAACAGGCAAAATGAAATATTCCTCTGCGAAAAACACCGAAAAATATTGCACTGATAAACCTGCACCTGCTGCAAGAATTAAGTTAAAACCAACTAAAAGAAAAGGAATTAATTTTATTGCTTTTTTAGAATCAATGTTTAATGTTAATCTCCCTTTTTGTTCCTTAGCAATTTCAGTAATTTCTTCAGCGATTGCTTCACTTTCCTTACCCATTATTTCCTTATCTTTAAAGAAGAACAAGATAACAATTGCTATGCAATAAATAGCTAAGCCTACATAGATTACACGTTTGATTACAATTAAATTCCAAATATTACCAAAAATAACGTAAAGAATTGCTGCTAGAAAAGGTCCAACTGAATTTCCAATTTGGTTCAATAAATATCTCCAAGAGTAAATTTTTGATCGATAACCTGAAGGAATTGAATCCGCAAATATTGTCTCATATGAAGGTAC
>JABLTJ010000026.1 GCA_013166775.1 Promethearchaeati archaeon | reverse complement strand
TATCATACTGATCTTGTTGGGTTTAAATAGATAGGTTTGTTATTATTATGAAAGCTATGTTAGTCTTTGATTTACTGAAGTATTTCTTGATAAAAAATAGAAAAGGTAGTCCCATTTTAGAGGAGATTCTACTTATTGGTATAGCAGTTTTTATCTTTGCTATAATATTTGTTTTAATCTGGGATTTAATTGGTTGGTCTCAAGGACAATTCTGGGAAATTTTCAGTTAGGGGACGAGAAGAATTTTTTTTGTGGATGTTAAATATGTTCTTTAATTTAATTAACTGAAGCTAGCATCCATGAAGCTTAGAAAAACATCAACATTTATCTCAAATTTCTTTTCTTTAATTCGCTAGCTTCACTATTGAATTCTCAAATTCATACTATTTTACTATGAGAGCTATAATCAAAGAAATCATAGTTGCAAACAACGGAATACCAATATATAAAATCCCCATAATAACTCCTCTTATGAAGAAATCTCTTTCTTCTCTAGAACAAGCTATATTAGTTAAGAAATAACGAACCGTCCCATTTTTTTCTGTGATTTCTTCTCTTTTTGGTTGTGTTTCTTCCTTCTTCTTCTCAATTTTCTGAGGTGTCTTTTCTTTTATAATACTAATAGGTAAACCGTATTCCTTGATTTCTTTTTTTTGCTTTGTAAGCTTAGCTAAATAATATTCAACGTCATCTAGAAACAAATCAAGAACCTCCTCCTCATCAAGTTCTTCAAAATCCTCATCCTTTTTTTCTTCAGAAGGATAAGATAGATCAAAAAGCATAATTTTTGGTATTTGTCTTCTTTGAAAAATCTCAATTTCATCCTTTAATTCATCAAACTCCTCCCATCGACCATATTGATATCTTTTCATGTTTTTTAAACGATTAATGAAACTATCAATTTTATTAATTAAATCCTCTCTATCCTCTTTTTTCATTATATCAAACTAAAGTAGAATTTTAAGTGCTTTTAAGGATTCGTGTGACAATTGTTGTGCATTTAATTTATCTAATATGAAGGTTAAATAAAATGATAAAAGAATTGTGAATTCATATCAGGCAAAAACTTCAACTAAAGCAACTAATGTTAGACTTTTTTGCCTTTTTGTTTGCTTGTTTTGCAATTTCAATTGATTCTTCATCTATTCTTTTCTTAAGTAGTCCCTCAATATAATCAATAGCTCTTTTAATATGGTCTAAGATTGAATTAATAGTAGCAATAGATTCTTTTTCTAATTTTTCAAGAACCCTGTGTCTCCATGTTCCCTTCCAAACAATATATTCTTTATTAGACATATTCTTTTAGAATTTAGAGTATAATGTTTTAAGCATTTGTGCTATTTCTGATTTATCTTTTCAATCCTTGACGATTCTTTTTACTTTAAGAAGTTCGTAATTATTATTACGATGAATAGGATTATAACAATGAAAATTTGAAGATAGAATATTGGTGCTAGAATAAATTGCTGAATACTTTTCTTGTTGTTATAATCTTGAATTAACCCTATAGATGCTCCTATAATAAAAAGTACTAATGTAAAATCCACTTCAACTGAAATTCTATTGTCTTTTACAAGATTATAAATTTCAAGTGCTATTCCAAAGGTAGAAATTAATAATATTATAGTATAAGTAATTAACAAAGGTGAGAATTTTGCTTTATATCTGAGAAGTGCGTTTGGTCTCATAATGATCTCCTTATCTCTTTGAATTTCTGGATGATGGAATATTATAAATTCATAATGAGATGTTGACCAATCATTACTTTTCTTGGAAGTAGTAATATTTCGCTTGCTATGTTTTTCAGAATCTCCTCGCCTTTTATGAGTTACAGAATAAGTTTTATGTTTCGATTCATCTATCTTCAAACCAGCATAGGGATCTCTATCTTCTTTCTTCTCTCTCTTTCTCACTATCTCTTCGCCTTGAAAATGAAACTTCACACCTTCTGGAGGATCTACTCTAATCTGGAGATTATCCTCATGTATGTCTTGAAAAGGCATAATAGGAAAAGGAGGAAGTTGTAAATAGTTCTCAAATTTCCTAAATGTTTTACGGCTATAGTCTAAATTCTGATTATATGTAGTTCTTAATGCGTATATATCTTCTTCATTGTATTCATCTGGTATATATACAAACTGTAATCTATACTCTAGAAAATTCGCAAGAAACACTCCCCAACTGTTATCTAATTGTATTTCATCAAATACAGATGTTAGTTCACTGGAGAGTCTTCCTAGATAAAATTCCTCATAGTACCTGTAATATAAACGAAAATCAGTTCCATAGGGCTTTTCATACCATGATGAATAGCTTTCTTCAGTAAAAAAACTACCGTCAAAGTTAGAATTTATAATAGATTGTATATTACTATTAATACCAAATTTCTTCTTTGTTCCTACAAACTTATTTAGTATCTCAGAAAAACCTTTTTCATTATTATTGGTTTTGCATTCGTTCAAAAGTGAATACACTATATATTTCACAGCTATACGTTCGTTAGTATTATTATCTAGTGGAATACAAGGTTGATTGTTACCTATGAAGATATTAAGTTTGTTAAATTTATCAATATGCAATCCTCTCCTTTCCCTCCTTGGCATGAAAAAAAGGGGAAGCACATAAATTTTCTCAGCTCTTTTTGGTATGATTCTTGATATAATCTCAAAATTTGCATTATTCATAGTTGCCAAATTAATTGTATAATCCATGTCCAATTTGTGAATATTAGCCAAAGAGCTGACCATTCTGAAATCATTAACCATACTCTCAACTTTAATTCTTAAATCAATAAACTTTTCTGAAAAAATCTAAATTGATGGTTGTAGAATAGCAAAACTCTTGACGAGTGTTCAAATCACCCACTCCGCTCCATTATATTACGATATTCTTATTATTCCCTCGTTATTCTTAATATTAGAGGTTCGTTGTTATGCTTAATAGACAACGAGAAAAATCAGATAAAGCATTACAGTTGAGGTCAATTATTAGTTCTTTAGTATTAGGTTTAAGTTTTATTGGTTCTATAATCTTCTTCTTCTTTCATCTATTGATGTTCATGGTAGGGCATGCTGGTGAAATCATTTGGCCTTTAGCTCTTGGAATTGTTTCGCTTTCCGTTTTCTTATTTTCTCTAATTTACTACATTATAATCTACAAAATAAGAAAGGAAAAGGTCAGAGAGAATAGATGAGGGCAGCTGATTATATCAAAACTGAAAAAGAAAGTTCCTCATTAGTTATTCTCAAGATGAAGAATCTATCTCCCTGTGCTTTTTATCCTGCTTAGATTTATTCCACCTTTTTCAGGATAACATCTTACTTTTGCCGCTTCTAAAACAGCTATAGGATTCTCTGGCAAACAATTGCATACTCTCCCCTCAAAAGAAGGGCTGCTTATTTCTCCTGACATTATCCCCCCTGCGGAAACTTCATTACAATCTGCATTCCAAGTACATTCCATAATTTCACATTTTCGGAATGGAACCCCAAATTGATTAATGAAAACAGTTTCTTCTTCATAACTCATTTTCATTGAAGTACTATCAAAAGCTAAGCTAATAAAAAAGAATGTATTTTCCGGTTTATACTACATTAATGATATTTTTAGGAATCATAGTTTAATTTGCTTTTTTGTTGAGTTTAAATACTTTTGTTCAACAAAATGGAAAATGGATGAAAGCGAAGAAGAATTTTCTGAACATATTTTGGATTATCTTATAGCTGAAACAAGAAATTCCTATTATGGGATAATATCTAAAATACTTTCAGAGCCTATATGGATTCCTAAAAACGCTGTTGGATCTGATTTCAAGATAAAAGAATGGTATCTAAGGAAATTGAGAGAAGAAAAAAAACCTAAAAAACCATCAGAAAAAAAGATGAAGCAGGTAAAACTGACCAATTTCGTAACAATGTTCTGACAAGTGTTTTTATAGCTAAATATCTTCTATAACCTTCAAGTAGGTTAGAAAGAATGCCCACTAAATTAATGGAAAAAGGTTTAACAGAAATAAAACAAGGCGAGATAGGTTCAGCAATAATCACCTTTAAAAAAATCGTAAAACTTTTTCCAAAACACGCTCTTGGGCATTTTTATCTAGCAAATCTGTATTCAATAAAAGATGAAAAGAATAATGCTGTAGAATCTTTTACAAGTGCATGGAAATATAGTAACAATCTTCAAGGACCTTTCAAAAATATTCCGAGTCAAACTCTTTTCATTTTATTATCGATGGATCCACCACCAAAAGGTGATTTAGGAACGTGGGTAGAAAGGGCTAAAGAGTTCTATGAAGAATATCCATTGAAAGAAAAACTAATGGTAGAATTTGCTCAACGAATTATAAGTCTTTAGTAAGAATTTCCTTATCTTCAGTTTGATTTAGAAAGTGTAATTTTTGTTACATACTAGTGTTTAATAGTTTATGGAGTAATGGTGGAACTATCAAAGATTTTGTGACTCTATTTATAGAAGAAGAGAAAATAGAATTATTGGTGATATAAATATGGAGAATATTACTATTGGCGGTGGTTGTTTTTGGTGTCTTGAAGCAGTATATGCTGATTTGAAAGGAGTTGAAAAAGTTGTATCGGGTTATTCTGGAGGACAACTAGATAATCCTACATATGAACAAGTTTGTTCTGGTTCAACTGGTCATGCAGAGGTCGTCCAGATTACTTTTGATTCTGATTTAATATCCTTCAAAGACATTTTAGATATTTTCTTTGATATTCATGATCCTACAACATTAAATAGACAAGGAAATGATGTTGGAACACAATATAGATCGGTTATTTTCTATCACAATGAAGAGCAGAGAGATATAGCTAACGCTCAAATAAAAAAGCTTGAAAACTCAAAAATTTGGGCAAACTCAATTACAACTGAAGTCTCTCCTCTTGTCAAATTCTTTAAAGCTGAAAAATATCATCAGAATTATTTCAAATTGAACGCTTCTCAGCCCTACTGTAAGGTAATAATAGAACCAAAGGTTACTAAATTCAAGGAGAAATATTCCACTCGTCTTTTGCTAAAATAAGAGATGTGGAAATTATTACTTTATTACTCGACAAGGTGCATATTGTATTTACCAAAACTGCAATTGGGGCACGAATGAGATACTTTGTTATGTGGGTTATTTCTTACTTTGATTTTACTTTCAAAACCACATTTAGCACAAGAAAACATAATCTCACGAATTTTAAGTGATTGTTTTTTCCATTTTATTATACTAAAATGTGATATTCCTATAACAAGAAGAATCGGTATAAAAAAGATATACTGATTTTCTTTTAGGAATCTTTTGGGCGTTACTTTGAAATAAGGTTGAAAATCATAGTAGTGCATGTTTTCGGGAAATATTTCTTCTTCTACAGTTTTTTCAAAGAACAGTAGCGAAATTTCCAGCATAACATCCTCCCAATCTTTTTCATAGATGAAAACGGTCGTTTGTTTCAATCTTTCGGTGCTCGATGATAATTGGTGCATTGAGAAATCTATAGCACCAGAATATTCGCCGATGCGATAATAAACAATTATAAAACCTATCTCAGTTACATCAGCACCAAGAGAAACTAATGTTATCTCAATTGCAAGAACATGTTCACCTTCATTTAGATTAGTTGTTTCAAGCGTAGCTTTTAGTTCTATTACGGATCCTTCATCTCCTTGGAAAATTTGACTTTGACTAATAGCTAAGATGTTTTGAGTCGAAATAATGAGAAAACCAATAACCAATAAACCAAGAATTCCTTTCAGATTGCGCATCTGTATCAAGATGCCTTAATGTATCAGCTCTTATATTGTTTTTGTAATGAAATTCTATATTCGTGATTATTTTTACTTAGCTAAAAGAGGTGATTCACTCTCGTCCTTTTTCGAAACATATATCAAGAGTTCTCTTTCATTTTCTTTTGGTAGATTCTATGACTTTTGTAATTTTCGTAGCAGGTTTACTTGAATATAATTCTGGAAAAACTACTATCGCAAAAGAAATGATAAATTTCTTTGAAAAAGATCTCTCCTTTAAAACAACACCATTTAAGCCTTTAAGTGGAAATAATCTTTTTTATAATTATGAGAAAATAAAGGAATATGTAGACAAATATAATCAATTCATTTCTTTAGATATAGTTGATTTACTCGCTTGTTCTTCCAGTAAAATTAGTCCAACAGTTGCTAATCCAGTCCACAGATTAAATACTCAAGCGCTCTCCTACGAATTCATTAAGGAAGGTTCAATTAAAACATTTTATAATCGTTATCTGAGCAGTGTAACACTATTTCAAAGATTTTCGACCTGCGATTCTTCAAGCGATTGTGATTCAATATTTATAGTAAACGAACCTATATATGGAAATCAAAAATTCTGGAATGATATCTCCTTAACTGACACAATAATAAAACAGGGTAAAGATGTAAGAACATACAAAAATGAACAAGAATATTTTTCGTTGAACAGTCAATTTTATGCAGATGCAACAGAATCAGCTTTTAAACAAATAAAGGAAGAATCACAAACCATAGTAATTGAAAGCTTCAACAATTCTGCTCATCCTGCTTGGTGCATTAGAGAATCTAATGCTGTTATAATTGTTGGCCCCGGCTCAGTTTACATGTATGAACCTGAAACATATTTTAGAGCTATTGATAACTTTCGTTCAATAAATCGCAACAAACCAACAACTACAGATGATATATTGAACTTTATAACACCAACTAAAGCTTATTCACTTTCTATAGACGAAGAAAAAGGAAAAGAAGAAATAGATCAAATTTGTAAAGAAATATACGAAACATACAAATAAACCGCTTTTTTCCTCGTAATTTCAGTTTTTATTTGTTGCGTTTTTATGTTGAAGTTAGATATAAGAATCAGAAAGGTGACTAAATTTGTCTATGTTCAGTTCACAATATGGTTTAGAATCAGTAAATAACGAACTTATGGAATGTATTAACGAATTAAGATTCAAGTCTATAGGCATAGTAGATGTTGCAGTGGTGTCCCTAGAAGGCTTACCTATAGTGTCGCTTGTACTAGAAAGAGTAGAGGAAACAAGATTTGCAGCAATGACTGCAGCAATGCTTTCGTTAGGAGAAAGGGTAGCAACTGAGCTTAACAAGGGTCTCCTGAAAAAAATCTTCGTTGAGGGAGATAATGGATATATTATTACTATGCAAGCTGGTGATATAGCAGTTCTAACTGTTAGTGCAACTACAGATACTAAATTAGGTCTATTATTTCTAGATATGGAAAGGACAGCAAGTAAAATTGCTAATGTTCTATCATTTCGTTAATTCTATAAACTACTAAGTTTACTTCATTGTAGAACGAGCAATAATATCTGCTTTTATCAACTCACAAGCAAGTACTTTTGTCGTATTCTCAATGGTACCCTTCGACATATAAAACTCAATAACGCTTCTATATGATTCCGCCTTTTTCAAATCAAGAGATTTTATCTTCTTTACTTCATGATTAACATATTGTGTTCTTTCAATCCATCTGTTTATTTCTTCTGTTTTATCAATTAAGAAGAGAACAACTGGAATCTTTGCTTTACCGTAAGTAAGATAATTTTTCTTGAATTCTTCAATAACGTCGTCTCTTGGAACAACAATTAAATTAACATAATCGCTTATTTCGGAAATCTTAGACAATATAGGTAGTGTTAACACCGTATCAGAACACCAATTTTCAGCAAACACTAGTAGCCTAATGTGAGTGCGAATATCGTTGATTTGACTTTCTAAATCTTTGGGAACTGAAACTTCCGAATAAACCCTAGCTAATCTCTCTCTATTTTTTGGTGTTCTTTGAATAAATTCTTGATAAGAACAACCCTTTGAAACAAAATAATCCAAACTGGGAGACATTCCATAATTCTATCCTTTTTGTACTAAAAAAAACTAGCTTAAGAACAAATCAAATGAAAATGATACGAAAAAGAGAAAAGCAACCAATGTAAATAATAGTTGATACTGTTGGGTGAAGAAGGAAGAAAATACTCTAGATTGGAAGTTGAATACGCTTTGAAAAGAAGCGAAATGCAACTTAAATCAGTGCTCAAAGAATCAAGCAAAAAGAGCTCTGGTACTTATTACACACCAAACTTTATAGTGTATCATATCACCAAAAACGCTATATCTAACTCTCTTATCAATAGAATAAACATATCCTTAAATTTGAAAAAACAGTTAAAATCTTTGAGAGAACTAGAAAATGAAGAAAATAAGAATATTGCAAAATTAGTTATTAATGAAATATTGCCTTCTTTCTACGTATGCGATATCGCAATGGGTTGGGGAGTTTTTCTTCTCCATTCTTTTGATATTTTATTCAATATATATGAAGATTTATTTGCTAATTTTAATGAAATTACTTCTAATTTTAATCTAAAACATTCTAGCGATTTATCCTCAGTAAAGGAATATATAATTAAGCAAATTATTACCAATAACATCTATGGTGTAGACTTATCGCAAGAATCGGTTGAACTGGCGAAATTAAAAGTAGCTGAAAAATCTTTTCAAATCACGAAACAAGATGAAATAGTCTTACCCAGAATAAATTTTGCAACAGGAAATTGTTTAACAGGTAATATATCTCCTATTTTACAAACATCAAGCAAGAATAGTGATTCAGTATTTATTAATCACAAAACATCAAAAATCTCAGAGAAAGATAAACAAAAAGTAAAACAATGGCTATTAGATCAAAAATTAATCCATTGGAATGAAATCTGCCCCAATGTAATGGAATCTGGTGGATTTGATGTAATAGTAGGTAATCCACCTTATATAAACGTTAAAAGATTAAAAATTGAAGAAAGAAGATTTTTCTCTAAATTCTATAAAACATATAATTCTAATGGAGACATCTCTAACATCTTCTGGGAAAGAAGTATTAATTTATGTAAGAATGGTGGTATTGTTTCCTTCATTACTCCAAGGTATTGGCTGGAGGGTTGTGATAGTAATTCATTAAGGGATTTTATTTTACGAAATTCAATGTTGATTGAAATTATTGACTTTAGAAGTAATAGAACCATATTTAAGCAAACAGAAGATAAGCTTGGTATTGATACCGCAATAACTACTGTTCAGAGAGGAAAACCTGTTCAAGATAATTTCCATCTTTATCTATCCAAAGATAATTCTTTGATAAAGCAACTTGATAATAAACGATTTAGGCATCTAAAAGTAAAACAAACCTCTCTTACAGAAGATAGATGGGTTTTTGAAAAACCAGCAATTATTTCAAGAATCGAACATAAAGCAGATTACCTACTAAGTGATGATAAGAAACATAGACGATTTGAAGGAATTTGTGAAATTGGAAAAGGGTGCTCTACTGGAAACAATAGTATATTCCGTTTAATTCAGCTCACCAATAATGTGTTTGAAGGAATAAACGGTGAAAAATTACATCTGAAAGATAGTGAAATACAAACTCTCAGATTATTGATCAAAAACAGCGATATTCAACGATACTGGTGGAAAAAAAGAAACCAATATTGGATTTTTCTAAAGAATAGGGACGTTAATGATTTTCCAAACATTAAATCCTATTTAGAAAAACATAGGGTAAAGTTAGAGCAAAGTAAGGACAAATATAGATTAAAGAATTATTATGACTATGCAGCTTACCGTTCTCTCTCCCTCATTGAAAAGGCAACCAAAATAATTTGTCCTTATCAAGCAACTAAAAATAAATTCGCTCTAGTTGCAAATCAGAAAGAAAAAACAATTAATGAAACAGATGTAATTACTATTGCACTTAAAGATCAATTTTCAAAGAAACTCAATTGGTTTTATTTACTAACTGTACTGAATTCAGAAATGATACATTACTATATTAAATACATGAACAAAAAGGTATACAATCTTTATGATTTCCGTTCAAATCAAATAGCGAATATCCCCATTTTAAAGTGTTCTAATCAAGATTCGGTTCAAAAAATCGTTGAGTTTTTACTTAGCATACATTCGAGGAGCACTGGATTTTCTAATGATTCTTTTAAACAATTATCCTCAACCATAACTGAACTACTAAATTCCATCGTCTTTGAAATTTACTTTGAGGAAAAGCTTTCTACTAATTTGTTGGATCTGATTGATAAGAAACTAAAACACCTCTTTCTAAGGGAAATCTCTAAGGAAGAAAAACACGAATTAACACAAGAATTTGAAAAAATTCTAAGTGATGAAGACATCTGGAAAGAAGTTCTAACAATATCTCAATTATCTGAAGTTAAGAAAATAAAAAAGGATTTAAGACAGATCTAGATCTTGTTTGTGCTTTTTAAGCCATTTTCCTGGAGTGGAAAAAATAACCCCTTCAGTTTCGCTTAAGGCTGAAATTAATTTTTCAAACATGTTTATATTATGCACAATGTCTTCTGTAGATAAATATCTGTCTTGCTTTATATTATATGCAAAGTGCCAGGAATGTAGGTTAATAGAAATATAAGAATCCAAAATTTTTGAATTTTCTACAATTCGCAGATAATTCTTTATGGTATCCTCAATTTCTCTGTTTCCTTCAAACAAGGGCCAAAGATAGGTATACATTCCCTTCATTGGACTTTCCTTTGGTGTTTTAATAACTGGAAATTCTATTAAATCCTGATTGATGGAATATGGACGAATCGCACGTATAGATTCTTGATAAATAGAACTATCATAAGCGAATCCTAAATTGGATAAGATATTAGTTGTATTATTTGTAATTCTCATATATGGGGCTCTAAAACCAATCATTTTAGTTGAAAAAAGAGCTTCAAGATTCATCTGTGCTTTCTTAATTATCTCTTCTTCTTCTAGTTTAGTAAATCTTATCCCTGTTTCCTCACCTGTGAGATCTTCATGATCATAACCATGCACCCCAAGTTCAAAAAGTGGAAGCTTGAACAATTTAGTTTTCTCAGAGTATCTATCATTAAACATGTTAATGCTTCTTGCTTCGAAATAGAATGTTGTTGGTAATTTTTCGTCCAATAAGTGCTGAATAAAAAGATCAAATCCCTCTACAGTTCCTCGAATGGAAGTAGCATCTTGAGGATCATCAATTAACTCAGGCTTATGTAAATGAATCGGTTTACTTACTGCATGCTTCAAATGGGTGATGGGATATCCATAATCTCGATCAAAATCCACACAGATAAAAATTTGAACCATTTATCTTATCTCCATTGATTATTTATGATTAGGAGTTTTACTTACTAAAATAAACGTTTTTCCTCTTATTTCAACGACATTACAATGTGTTAAATTGGCGATGTTATTTGCTATAGCTTTTATCCCCTCGGTAGGAACAATTTTCAAACACTTGACTTTAACTACTTGGTCTTTTTTTAGAACTGCTTCAACTTCGGAGATTATGCCCTCCGTTATCCCTCTTTTACCAATTCTGATTTTAGCAGGTTCATGACGGATTCTATCAATGTTCGTTTTCATTCTTTTCCTCCATATTTTGATAATATGGTATCCTGGTATAACCATTACAGTGGAAGCATTTGATTGCTACTACCTTGTTAGATGAAGATAATCTTACTCGGGAATTGATTCCAGGATAAAGAAAGGATTTACATTGTTTGCAAAATCTCTTAGTCCATTGAGAAGGAAATCTTATTCTTGTACGCATCTGAATCTTTCTTGCTTGTAATGCGTATTTCTGTGCCATCTCTATGTCATCTCCAATTACTCTATCAGCTTCTCTTAGTAGATATATTACACGCTCTGTTATGTCGTCTTGAGAAATTAATGGTTGTTTAGCCCTTCGAGATCTTTTTCTTTTAGAGCGAGGAGAAGAAGGTTTTTTTGATGGCATTAATTTCATCCTTAAAAGATGTGATAAATTGTCCTTATCAACGTTTCTTTATTGAGATTATTTCGCTATCAGAGCTTATTCCAATAGAGGATTTAGGTATTATCTTTTTGAATCTATGTGGGTGGTGCAGGAATATTTTTGACTAACTTCTTGATATCTTCATCAGTAACAATCTGGCCATATGGGAAAATTGGCTGTAGGGGAGCTTCTTCTTGCTTCTCGGACACTTTGTCTGTTTGATTTTTTATTTGTTCCAACTTTACTTCTAAAATATCATTAACTGTACTAGTTTTGGTTTCAATGGTTTGTGACTTCTGCAAAGGTTGTTCCTTGTAAGAACTCAGGTAGGGAATGTGTTCCTCAATGTTTATCATATCGCTCCAATTGAAAGTATCCTTTGACCAATTCGTTAAGCCAAAGAGAAAAAGAACCTTTCTTCTTTTAACTTCATTGTAGGGATGAAAACGTAATGAAAAGGATAATTTTTGCTTATATCGTTTCGAAATTTTTTCTAAATGTATTAGAAATGTAACCCCTTCTTCATATGAAGAGAAAATATGTAAAAACATCATGTTAGTTGCAGATTTTTTTCTTTTCTTTTGCGTGGAAAAATAATTGGATAAATTCAATGTACTTGGTTGATAAGAGAGCAAATCCTTAATGTAGTTCCTTGCAGCATTCTTTTCAAACTCTGAAAATGAAAATGATGTGAAAACTAAGCATTTGCTATCAATTCTAATAATTCGAGGGTTTTCTGTTCTCTTCATGGGTTCATGATAAAGTGCTTTAATAGATGTTGCAATATTTGTGTGATTTAAAGGGGTGAAAACCAGAAAGGGATCAATTTGACCCATTCTATCAATTTTATTTAAGAGAATTGAAACTTTCTCAATAACATCGCCAGCACTATTAGCAGGGACAAACAAAAAAAACCTGATTGAAGACTGTGTTATTTGTGTTACGTACGTATACTTAAAGGAATTTAAATAATTTAAAATCTTCTGAGATAGATACTTCTTTGATGAATTTTCCATTTTGTAGACTGAAAAACCAATAATAGCTACTGCTTGAGTCTTAGATTCAAGTGTTATAAGTTCTTCAGTATCATATATCTGAAACTGTGACATTTTTACTACTACTATTATTTAAAAAAAGAATAAAAAGCCCACAAAATATTAATTGAGAAAAAGAAGTTAATCTCTCCACAAAGCCTCAATAGAAATATCTTCAGGTTTAGCGAGATAAGGTGATTTAACTTCTGCTATCACTACTGTTACAGATAACTCGTCATCAGGTATTGAATCGTCTATGTTACAACCCCAAACAAATTCTGCTTTGGGGTGTATCTGATCAGTTATCATTGTTGTTATGGTATCTACTTCGGTCATTGAAATGTTTTTGTTTGCTTTAATATTCACCAATGCTCCAGTTGAAGAGGTTATATCAATATCAAGTAGGGGATTAGATAATGCATTAGTTATCGCTTGAATTGCTCTGTTCTCACCTTTTCCTCTACCTACACCTATAACTGCTGGTCCGCTTCTACGAAGGATTTTCTTTGTATCGGCGAAATCTACATTGACTCTAGCTGGAAGGACAATAAGTTCAGTAAGACCTACAACAGCATTAATCAGAACATCATCTGCAAGCTTGAAGGCATCCCACAATGTAAAATCAGGAGCATACATCAACAATTTTTCGTTTGGTACTACAATGATGGTATTAGAGTAATCATCTAGTTCTCTAAGGCCTTCTAAAGCTGTTTCCATTTTTAATTGTCCTTCGGATGCAAAGGGTAAAGTACAAACACTAACAACTAAACACCCTTCTTCTTGAGCAATTCTAGCAAAATAAGGTGCTGCACCAGTACCTGTTCCTTTACCTAAACCACATGCAACAAAAACTAAATCATTTCCTCGAACAAGTTCTCGTATGTCTTCCTCATTTTCTTCGGCTGCAGCTCGACCAATATTAGGATCATTTCCTGCACCAGTTCCATTAGTTAATTCTCGACCAATTAGTAACTTCTTTGAAGCTTGAGTGCTCAACAAATGTCTAGCATCGGTATTTACTGCCACAGTAGTAGCACCAATTATACCTCCACGTGCCATAATGTTGTTAATTGCATTTGAACCCGCTCCACCAACACCTACCCCCAATATGCGGTTGGTACGTAGAACTCTTTGTATGTAGGAATCAACAGAATGGCTAGAGAATCTATCAGGAGTACTACTCTGATTTAAAAGAAAACTTTCTAGTTCTTTGTCTGCTTGAGCACTATCAAAGGTGTATTCTTCCTCCTCTGGAAGATCTTCTTCTTCCTCTTCTGGAAATTCAATAATAAAGTCTTCATCCATCTGCTTTCAATGAAGCTTTTGAAAAGTAAAATAACAAAACAAATATGACCGAGAAGACTCTCCCGTATTACATTAAGCTTTTAGTATACTTTTGAGAGAAAGTTTATTTCTTTGTTATGGCAGCTCTAAACTCATTCTTAAAGCACTTAATCTGTATCACTAGTACGAACATAATACAAAAATAATACATGGATTATACTTTGCTTTAATTATTGTTTGAATAAGAGAAGAATAATTTGGTGCACGCGCCGGGATTCGAACCCGGGTTCCAGCCGTGGCAGGGCCGAGTCCTACCAACTAGACTACACGTGCGGATGAATTGGTACGCCAACCGGGATTCGAACCCGGGTTTCCAGCTTGGAAGGCTGAAGTCCTACCACTAGACTATTGGCGTATGTAACTACACTTCAATTTTAACTTTTGATTTTTAATCTTTCCGTTTATGAGATATAAGACTTGAAAGATAGAAATTTAATTAAATAAGAAAGGAACTATTAGCTAGAGAATAAAGATGAACGTAAAAGTATTTCACAAACTGATTATAAGACACTTTGAGGAAACTCAATCTTTCATTGACAAGTTGAACGATGAAATAATTCTTCAGAAACCTTTGATGGATGGTAGATCTTTGGGTGAAATCGTACTACACATGATAAGATCAATTGAGTTCTATTCAACAGGCATTGTAAAAAATGAATGGAAGCCTCTTGCTTATAATCTAGTTGAATATGGAAATGAAAAGGCTATCAAGGAGTTATACAATAGAGTAACATCAAAAGCTGTTTTTCTTTTAGAACAGATAACAAATTCAATGCTTACTGAAGAAGTGCTTTACTTTAGTAGACCTGCGACAAAAGCAGAAATTCTTCAAGAGGTGTTGGAACATAGTCTTCATCATAGAGGACAACTAAGTATATACTTCAGATTGCTTGAAATGGATCCACCGGTTATAGAATATATAATCTGAACCTTATCTATTCCATATATCTCAATAAATATTCCAGCACAATATTGTTAAACAAGTCTGGTTTAGTTTCGTAGACGTCATGATTGGCATTTGGAATAATGGCAAGTTCCGCATTTGGAATTAACTTGTACATTTTCACACATTCATCAATAGAAGATACTGCATCTCGATCACCAGCAATCACTAAGATAGGTGTGTTAATTTGCTCAATTCTCTTTTCAGGAAAATGTGACGGTCTAGCCACATTTTTGAAATATCGTGAAGAAGTTTTTTCCAATATTCAGAGCCATAAACTGGTGAATGCATTTCTGGTAATGCATCAACAAACTGTGGTATTACCTCTCTACTTTTCTCAAAGTCGACTTTTCCTGGTCCTTCTATCCCCCAGATTTTCATTGCTGAAGAATAGTGATCAGTAATTTCACTTAACACTCCTCCTGCAACGAGAGCTTTTGATAAGTCAGGGTAGTTTATACCAATTTCCAAAACTATTTGACCTCCATCGCTCCAGCCGCACACAAAGGGTTTTTCCAAATTCAAAGTTTGAATTAGAGCTGCAATATCGTCAGCCATAAGCTTGTAGCTGAACTCTTCAGAGGGGTTATTCGTTCTTCCATGACCTCTGGAGTCGACTGCAATAACTCTGAAGTGATTAGAGAAGAATTCCATTTGTTTCGGCCAATTAACTTCTGCTGTTACAATTCCTCCGTGAAGAAGCACTAATGGGTGACCTTTTCCCTTTTCAATGTAAAACATGTTTAAGCCATTTACTTCTACATAGTTATTTTCTGGCATAATTTTTACTCTACGGCTTTCTTTCTCTTAAGGTTTTTTGGAAAATTATATATAAAAAAGGAAATTAGAGAGTTTAATTTCCCCATTTCTCAAGAGCTCTTGCAAGCTCTACATGTTCTTTAGCGTACTCTTCTAAGGAAATCTCCTTAAGCGTAGCATCCAGTGCTTGTCTCATTGCCATTGCACCTTTTCTTGTACCATCAGGATGTCCGTGAATTCCTCCTCCAGCTTGAATTATGACGTTATTACCCCCATATTTTACCAAATTAGGTATTTTAGCAGGATATAGACCTCCAGATGCAACAGGGAATGTTTGCTTAAATTCATACATGGGATTAAGCATAGCATTTTTAATTTGAAGCTCAAGATCTAATTCTGTATCCATTTTACCTTGACCATATGATCCTATGTGAAGTTGATCCCCACCAACCATACGGATTATCTTTGCAATTGGCAACATAGAAATACCATGTCTTTGATTGCGGGTAAAAGCAGCATGCATAGTTCTATGAACATGAATAGGGACTTTAACACTAGGATCAGCTGCCATTTGAGCTAATTCTTGAAATCCAGTAAGTATAACATCAATCATAAGACATTTTGCCCCATTGTCTAAAGCTTCTTCTACCCTTCTCCACATGACATCATGTTTAGCTGTTACGTTTACTGCATGAATTACAGTTCTTCCTGTTTCCTCTTTCACTTGATCCATTTTTTCTAATACTGCAACAGTTCTATCAGATATTGGACAAAAAGGCTGATTGCTAAGATTTTCATCATCTTTAATAAAATCCACACCACCTATTGCAGCTTCATAAGCTACTTGTGCCCACTCTTTTGCTGTTAATCCCATTTTTGGTTTGACTATTGTTCCAATATGGGGACGATTTGGGAATTCTCCTTTGTCTGTTCCTAAGATTTTACGTACTCCATCTACACCAAATTTTGGTCCTGGGAAGTTTTCAGCAATGCTTCGTGGAAAATCCACATCCTTCCATCGTATGTTTCGAAGAGCACCTAAACCAAAAAGGTTGCCAGCTAGCATTGATAGAATACTTGTAATTCCTGCTTCTGTATCAAAGGTTTCTGTTTTAAAACCGATTAATACTTCTCCGCTTTGATATCCATCATGGTCACCGTGAACTTTGGTGTCCAGAATTTCAGCTCGAAGTCGAGGAATAATATCGATTTCTGTGTTTTCGATAGTAGTAAGCTTGGTCCATGTACCAACACTTTCTTCATCGCATATTTCTTCTGCAGCCTTTTCGACTGACTTGACGTGCTCGACGTAATAACGAGCAACTAATAATTCTTTATATTTATCTTTCATTTATATCACCATATTAATCATAAATTGTTCTAGGTACCCTCGCTAATTATCATAAATGGATACCTTTCTTTGATTATCATGTAAACTACTGAAGGTGAAAACACTCCTGCTTCAGTAATGATTCCATCTATTAAATCATGAGAAACTGTTTCAAATGCAGGATTCAGAAAGTTCAATCCTTCTGGAGGATTTTCCCAAATCTCTGATCCAGATCTCATTTCGATTTCCGATAGCTTTCCAATACTTGTTTCAGGATCATATTTTAGGAGATTAATTGCTGTATAGAATGGTATATCCATTTCTTTAGCAGCTAAAGCTAAAAGACGTGTTCCTATTTTATTGATGACTGTACCTTGACTGGTAATAGCATCTGCTCCTGTTATTATGATATCCACATCGTGTCTATTCAAAACCCATCTCATCGCACTATCAACAACTTGTGTAGTTGTTACTCCTGCTTCAACCAATTTTTTAGCAGTAATTCGACCTTGATATAGAGGACGAGTTTCAGTACAAAATACTCGTATATCTTTATCCTGTTTATGTGCTTCTAGAATTACTCCCGTAGATAATGAAGAATGACAATGAGTCATGATAGTACTTCCTGGTTTAATTCTATGGGCACCATAGGAAATAACTTTCTGTTTAGATTCCTTTAACAGATTTACATATTCTTGTGTAAAGGAATTAGCGATTTCCTTAGCTTCTTGGACAGTATTGGCTTTCTCCTGTAGATTATAAACAATGTATCGCAAACCATTTCGTAAAGCGGGTTCAGTAGCTCTAGCTGTTGCTAAAACATATCTAGCTTTCCCCAATTCTTCAAAGAGATTATCCAATGAGGAAACCTCAAGACGGGTAGCTAGTGATGCAAAAGCTTTCACTCCCTCAATAGCTATATTTGTAGCTCCCTGAATTCGTAAGGTTCGGATATCCTCAACAATTTGTTGAAACGCTGAATCCAAATTAATACACCTATTTGACAAGTAACTACAATGTAACGCTATATAATAAAAACTTACGGTCAGAACAAATTTTGGTGGGGCACGGCGGATTTGAACCACCGACCATCTGGTTTCCCACCAGAAAGGCTCTAGGTATGAGCCAGACGCTTGCTAGTAAAATGGTACGCAACCATTGAACTTCTAACCAGGCTGAGCTAGTGCCCCTTTTCTACTTATAATCCCTTACACTCGTTTTTTTAAGTTTTTTCTTCTCTTCCAAAAGTTTTTCAACCTTCTAGTAAGAAATCTGCTTCTTCTGCATTGAAAGAACTTCTAACAAATGGTGCTGAAGCTACGAATTTAAAACCCATCTCATAAGCTTTTGCTTCGTATTCTTTGAATACATTAGGATGAACGTATTCTTCTATTTCTAAGTCTGAACTTGGAGGTTTCAAATATTGACCAATTGTTAAAATATCACATTCAGTTTCTTTTAAATCCTTTAACAATTCAAACACTTCTTCCTTGTTTTCTCCTAATCCTACCATCAATCCTGATTTTGTATGTATCTCAGGATTCATCTCTTTTACTACTTTTAGTAGTTTCAAAGATTTTTCATAATTTGCTTGTGGTGTTACTTTTCTGAACAATCTTGGAATCACTTCAATATTATGGTTGATTATATCAGGCTTTGATTCCACGACGATTCTTATATGCTCTTCATTTCCTTTTAAATCCGGTATCAGTAATTCGATTATTATGTCTTTATTATAATCTCTCAATTTTTCAGTAATTTCTGCGAAATGAGCAGCGCCACCATCTGGCAGATCATCTCTTGTAACTGATGTTATAACTACATGCCTTAAACCTAATTTTTTCGTTGCTTCAACTATATGGTCTGGTTCTAGCGGATCCAATGGCAAGGGTTTTCCAAACTTTATATCACAGAACTTACAATTCCTTGTACAAATTCCCCCCATAACTAAGAAAGTTGCTGTCTTTTTCTCAAAACATTTACTTATATTTGGACACATAGACTCTTCGCAAACTGTATGAAGATTCAACTTTCTTAGTATTTGTTGAACCTCTCTTATTTTGTCTCTATCCATGCTACCAATTCTTAACCATTCGGGTTTTCGTATTCTAGGCATTGTTTTTTATCATCTCTTCAAGTTCTTCTTCTTTAATTTGAATTAAACTTATCTTGAAAATCTTTTCAAACTTCTCTTCAAAAATCTTGTATATTTCCTTTATGTCTAGAGTCTTTCCTAGCACCTGCTTCATTGATATTGGATCATATTCAGTAATTCCACAAGGAATTATCATTCTAAAGTGATCCATATTAGTATTAACATTTAATGCTAGACCATGTGATGTTATCATTTTTGAAGCTCTAGCTCCTATAGCAGCAAGTTTCCACTTTCTTCCTTGATGATTAATCCATACACCAGGATAACCTTCCATTCTCCATCCATCAATGTTATATTCTTTTAATAATTCAATCAATATTTCTTCCATGTTCCAAACAAATTGATCTACACTTATTCCTAATCTTGATAGATTAAGATGGAGATATCCAACCAATTGGCCTGGACCATGATAAGTTACTTCTCCTCCCCTTTTTACCTCTACTACATCGATGTTTTCTTTTTCCAAGATTTTATCTGATACTATAATATCTTCTCTACTTCCTTTTCTTCCTATTGTGAAAATTGGATTATGTTGTAAAACAAACAGAAAATCATCAAACTCTCTGTTTTCTTCCTTTATTTCTCTTAGTCTCTTCTGCAAATCAAGAGATTTCAGATACTCAAGAAGGTCGAATTCTACAAGGAAGCTTTTTCTCATTGTTTCCCGTTTTCCAATGAGTCCTTTTAGCAATTTTGGTTTATCTCTTTTTTTCCATGTTTAGTAAAGTTGAAAAATAACCGAGTAAAGAGTTATAATTGTTAATTATGGCAAAATTTCTAACAATTCTTCTAGCAGAAGCAGCAATCGAACTTTTTCCAGAAGAACTGCTCAAAGATATACAAGCTCGTCAATATCTTTCCAAATTGAAGAAATCAGCTGATGAAGTGTTACTAGACATGAGTTATCATTCTCATTTAGTAGAAAAACTTCCAGATGCAGAGAAAAGAGGAAGACCGGATATCTCACATTTTGCATTATTGTCTTGTTTTGGTTCTATATTAGCTCGAGATCATCGTTTGAATGTTATAATTCATACATATCATAATAAGATAATACATCTTCATCCTGATATTAGACTCCCAAAAAACATTGATCGATTTAATGGACTTTTAATTCAACTTTTCAAAGAAAAACAGGTTCCTCCTGATTCACAGGAGCCATTAATGACTTTGTCAGATTCCTCTTTATCTAATCTTGTAAATGAGTTGCGAAGTAAACACGATTTAGTGATTGAATTTAGTGTGAAGGGAGAACAGATGACTTCTTCTGAATATTCTGAACTAGTATATGGTGCAACGAACCCTCTGTTGATATTTGGTGCATATCCGCAAGGAAAACTTAGGGGTCTCACTGATAGTTTAGTTGATAGAAAGATAGCAATTTATGAAGAAGGTCTGGATTTATTTGCAGTAATCTCACAGATACTAGCAAGTCAACAAATGATTGAAGAGAAGCTTGCGATAATGAATCTCTCTGAAGAGGAGAAATTATCTTGGGAGTAATTTGCTAATTGACCAATAATAACTGAACTTCTTAACGACAAACTTAAATTAATTCTAGTTTGCTCATTTTAGGTGGTATTCTGGCCTTAAAGAAACTAGAAAAACTTCTTCATCCTGACAGCGTTGCCATCATTGGTGCTAGCCCAGATAAAAAGAAAGTTGGGTATGCTGTTCTGCGCAACATGGTTTATAGTGGATTTAAAGGAAGATTATATGCTATAAATCCTAAAGCTGCACAATATGGAGAAATAGAAGGAGTTAAAGTTTTCACTAATATTAGTGAAATACCAGATACTATAGATTTGGCAGTAGTTTGTATTCCTGCTCGTTTTATACCTTCATTGATGGATGAACTTGGAAAAAAAGATGTTAAATACGCCGCGATAATAACTGCAGGATTTAAAGAAACCGGAACCGAGGGAGCGAAACTTGAACAGCAAATTGTAGATGTTGCTAATAAATATGGAATACGAATCGTTGGACCAAATATCCTCGGTGTAATAGATACTTCAGCTCCTATGAATGCAAGCTTTGCTGAACGTTCCCCTATTAAAGGTGAGATAGCTTTTCTTAGCCAAAGTGGAGCACTTCTTACAGGAATTTTAGATTGGAGCAGAGCAGAAGGAATTGGATATTCAAGCTTTGTGTCTCTTGGAAATAAAGCAGATTTAGATGAAACTGATTTCATTGAAGCTTTAGCTGATGATGAACATACTCTAGCAATTTTAGCTTACCTTGAAAGTATAAATAGAGGGAAAGAGTTTATTGAAGTTTGTAAAGAAGTCACTAGAAGAAAGCCAGTTATCGTAATTAAATCAGGTAGGTCGGAGGCAGGATCAAAAGCAGCTTCTTCTCATACTGGTAGTATGACAGGAGCTGATACCACTTATGATGTAGCATTCGAAAAATGTGGTGTCATTCGAGCGGACAATGCTCAAGAACTCTTTGATATGGCGTTTGCTTTCAGTTATATGCCCATACCTAAAGGAAACAAAATAGCCATTATAACAAATGCTGGAGGACCTGGGATATTGGCAACCGATGAAGCTGAAAGGAATGGTCTTAAATTAGCAACCCTCTCGTCTGAATTCAAAGAACAATTAAGAGAATTTCTACCGCCTGCAGCTAATTTTAACAATCCAATCGATGCTCTAGGAACAGCACAGGCTGAAGATTATGGTAGAGTAATAGAGTTAGCTCTTAAAGAAGAGGAGGTAGATGGTGTGATTGTTATACTCACACCACAAGCAATGACTGAAGGTCAAGAAACAGCAGATAAAATAGTTGAAATAAGAAAGAAGTATCCAGATAAACCCGTTATTAGCATTTTTATCGGTGGAGAAATATTGGGGCCAAGTATATATTTTCTCAAGAAACATAGGATACCTTGTTATCCCCATCCTGAAAGAGGTGTAAAGGCAATGGCAGCTCTAGTCGAGTATGCGAGAAAGCGAGAAAAACCATTAGACGACGACATACCAAATCTAGTTAGAGATAAAGAAAAAGTGAGAAAGATCTTTGACAAAGTGAAGTCAGAAAAGAGATTCAATCTCTTAGGAACTGAAGCTATTGAAGTAGCAGTAGCGTATGGTATTCGAACTCCCCCTACCAGATTAGCTAGATCAAAAGAAGAGGCAGGTATTTTTGCAGAAGAAATAGGTTTCCCAATAGTTATGAAAATCACGAGTCCCGACATTGTTCATAAAACAGATATTGGTGGAGTAAAATTAGGAATTCAAAGCAAAGAGGAAGCTATTAACACCTATGTTGAGATAATAGAAAATGCAAAAAAACATCATCCAAATGCACAGATACTTGCAGTAGATATCCAAAAAATGGAAAGCGTGGGACGTGAACTAATTGTTGGTTCCATGAAGGATCCACAATTTGGTTCATTAGTGATGGTTGGTATGGGGGGAGTATATGCGAACTTTTTCAAGGATGTTGCATTTGGTCTTGCCCCCTTGACAAAACGTGAAGCTGAAAAAATGCTTGAACAAACAAAGGTGTATTCATTACTCAAGGGAGTAAGAGGAGAAAAACCTTCAGATATAGAGTCAGTAATTGATACATTACTTCGAATAGCTCTTCTAGTTAATGATTTCCATGAGATAAAAGAGCTGGATATCAATCCCTTTTTTGTATATGAAGAAAATCAAGGGATTTCAGCTCTAGATGTAAAGATAACTCTCAATAAAATAGAATAAAAAAAACAAGACCTCTTGTAAAAATAAACAGGTTTAATCATCTTCTTTTTGTTTTACATCTTCAAAAACCATGAAACCTGTTTTAAGCTTTTCAGCTTCTTCTTTGGTTAATTGAATTGTTTCTAGTTTATCTGGATCAAATGGTATTATTGATGAATTGCCAAAGGGATCTTCAACAACAATATCAATTGGATGATTTTGTTCAATATATTCATCCAAAAGTTTAATGTAATTTCCTATTCTTTTAATCTCCTCCTTTTTAGTTGCATCCCTAAGCAAATGCTGAGCTTTTTGTTGAATGTCTCTAAGAATCCCTTCAATGTTGCTTATGAAGCCATTAGCGCTTGGTCCAGGTTCGATTATTGCACCGATTTGTGGAAATCTTAGAGTTCCATTTGCTGCTCTTACTATCTTTGTAGTATAATCATCCTTGTTTTCTGCATGGTAGATGTATTTTATAGGTTCTTTTACTGAAAGGTTGAGAAAATCATTGTGTTTATAGTTGCAATCATTACATAATAGATTAAATAACCATAACTGAGGAAAATGAGGAAGATTCACTATCTTCTGGGTAACCTTTGTGTTATCACTTCTACAAACAGGACACGGTGCAGTAAGTGTTTCAAAATTAAAATCCTCAGTAGTCAATTTACTCGTTTCTCCTTTTTCAAAAGCTCATTTAAAGTTTAAGATAATTTATGATAATAAAGGTTTAACAAGTTTTTTTAAAGAGAAGAAAAGTTTTACACAATGGCTATAAAACTTGAGGAACTTTATGAGATTCTTTACAATTATTACGGTCCTCAAGGATGGTGGCCAGGAGAAGGACTAGAAATTGCAATTGGTGCAATTTTAACTCAACAAACAAGTTGGATAAGTGTTGAGAAAGCTATTCAAAATCTAAAGGATGCAAATTGTCTAAATATTAAATGCTTAGAAACAATCCACATAGAAAAACTGGAAACTCTCATTAAACCAAGTGGTTATTATCGAATTAAAGCAAGAAGGCTGAAAAATTTTATTGAATTGATTTCAAAAAATCCTACTCCATCGCGTGAAGAGTTATTGTTGGTAAACGGTTTGGGGTTAGAAACTGCTGATTCTGTATTACTATATTGGTTTGAAGAACCATATTTTGTTATTGATGTATACACTTACAGAATACTTGAAAGGCTGGGAATTAATTCTGATAATGATTATTTGGAGCTCCAAAGGATATTTATTGATAACCTACCAAAGGATATTGAAATGTATAAGGAATTTCACGCACTACTTGTTCAACACGCTAAAAGCCACTGCTTAAAAAACCATCCTAAATGTGATGCTTGTCCACTAAACAAACATTGTAGTTTTCATATTAGAAAAGCTGAAATTCTTTAATATTATAGTGTAATTAAAATCATTTAAGCAGGATTCGAAGATGTATCTAACAAAGAATCAAGAAAGATTGCTAGCTGGAGAAAAGGGTAATGCTATTGCAAAAATGATGAATCTAATTATAAAAATCGGAGTAGTAAATAACGCAGATAAACTTATTCAAATAAAGAGCGCCCAGATTGCTGGAGTTTCTTATCATACTGTAGGAGATGCAATTTTTTCATTTTTCGATTTATTATCTAGTGACAAAGTAAAGGTGAAAGTCCCTAGTTGGTTAAATCCCGCGGGGATGGATAGATTGAGATGGAAGGAGATGGGAGTAAGAACAATATTCGCGGAAAAGCAATTTGAAATACTAAAACACTATGAGGAAATGGGAATAGAAACTACTCTTACTTGCACTCCCTATCTGATTGGATTAGAACCTTCTTTTGGTGATCATTTGGCATGGAGCGAATCGTCTGCAGTATCAATGGCAAATAGTTTTTTTGGTGCAAGAACAAATAGAGAAGGCGGTCCTTCGTCTCTTGCTTCTGCAATAACAGGTTTTACTGCAAATTATGGTATGCATAAAGAGGAAAATCGTATACCTAAAACTTTCGTTGAAGTGAAAGCAGAAACAAAAACATTATCAGATTTTTCAGCTTTAGGGTATTGGTATGGGGAGATGTTTGGGGATTCTATTCCACTTTTCAATAGTTTCAGTAGCTTTACGATTGATGAAGCAAAGATGCTTTCATCTGCAATAGCTGCTTCTGGAAGTGTACCACTTTTTCATGTTGAAGCAAAAACTCCTGAAGCAAAGACTGTAAAAACAACAGAAATAGAAAACAAAATCGTTTATGCGGAAGAAGACAAAGAGAAAGTCTACGAACACTTTAATCAAATTAAAGATCATGCAGATTTGGTTGCAATTGGGTGCCCACATACTAGTTTGGTAGATTTGCAACTAATTAATGAATACACACAGAATGCCAAAATCAAAGATGAAATTGAAGTATGGATATTTACCTCTAAACTCATCTCACAAGATGAAAAGGCATCTAGACTTATTTATGAATTAGAAAAAAAAGGTATTAGGGTTTTTACTGATACATGTATGGTTGTTTCCCCTGCAATCAGTGAAAAATTCGAAAACATCTTAACAAATTCAGCGAAGGCTGCTTTTTATCTTACAAGAGATGGTACAATCAATGTTAATCTTCTTTCACTAAACGAAATAATGGAAAGTGTTGTTCAATGAAAAAAATTTCGATAAGACCAATAGTTGATGGCTTGGTTGAAGGACCAGCATTAGTGTCACCTATTGCTATTTCTTTTTTTGGGGGAATAGATCCCAAAACTGGAAAAATAATCGATTCAGAGAATCCATTAAACGGACAATCAATAGCTGACAAAATCTTTGTTTTTCCAAAAGGAAAGGGCTCTACAGTTGGTTCTTATATTATATATGGCTTGAGAGTGAATGGTGTGGCTCCCTTAGCTTTCATAGCAAATATAGCTGAAACGATTGTTATAGCTGGTGCAATTCTTGCTGAAATCCCCTTAGTAGATCAACCAGAAGAAGATGTTGTGAGTTTCATAAAAACAGATGATTATATTAAATTGAATACTCAAAAGAGGATAATAAGTAAAAAATAATGATTTTAAGAGATGATAGTTGCTTCATTATCTTCTTTTTTTATCCTGTGATTCAGATAACAGCTTTTGAAATTCAGCTCTCAGAACTGCTTCTTGTTCTTCTAAAACCTTCTTCTTTTCATCTTCAAATTTTAATCTTTGTTCATCAAGCTCATTTTTTAGTCTCTGTTCAAATTCGTCTCTCAGTTCTGCAATGTCTTTTTGATGATCTTCTTCTAGTTTTTCTATTAATTCCTTTTGCTCAGTTTCTTTCTCGCTGTTGAAACTTTGTCTGAGTTCTTCTATTTCTTTTTGTTGCTCTTGTTTTAGTGCTTCCTTCTGATCCTCAAGTTGAACATTCAACTCTTCTTGAAGTTCGATTTTTGCTTGTTCTACTTTTTCATTCAAAGCATTTTCACGTTTTTCGATAAGGGGGTGAATAAACTCCTTGCTTGTTAATGTCTGTATTAAACCGTGGAAATATTCAATGCTTTTAATATTAGCTCGTACTGTTTCAAATTCCTCTTTAGTAATTACCTCTTCGGATTCTCGAATAATTGTTGTTACAAAATCAATCATAAGTTTGGTAGCTTCTTCAGGAATTACATCAGTTGAAGTCATTTGTTTTTGTAGTTTGGTATTTTTCTCTGAAAGTTCGACAAGTTCAACTTCAAGTTCTCTGACTAAGCTTTTTTCTCTGAAAATTAAGTCGTAAGGACCAATCATCATTGTTTGTTTTGTTTGTAATTGATCTTGAAAAGTAATATTTGCATTCAATTCATGAGTGACGTCACCAATACCTGACATACCACGTACAACTAATTTGTATTCATAGGTTTCTTGAGCAAGTAGTTGACTGAGTGTGAATTCTTTGCTTCCTTCAAGAATTTCTAATCCATCTGGCATATTGAGCTTAAATATAAGATTGAATGCGTCTCCTTGCCCTTCATTTTCCAGGAAAATTGTGAGATCCGCAGGTTCATTTAGAACTAAGTCTCTTGAAATTTTAAGTTCTGGAACAATTTTTGGCAACTTTATTTTTGAACGGAAAATTTTGACAACATTATCCATTGCATCATCTAGAGCAGGGAAAAATAAATCTCCAACTATTTGACTTAAACCTGGTTTAAGATGACTACCAACAAGTTGTTGTGCATTTAGGAGAGAAGTAGTATCTGAATCCTTTATAGCTTTAATTGCATGACCAGCAGCATAAAGAATTTGCTGAGCCCGAGTAAAACCTGGATCATCCTTTATCTGTTCTACATATTGTAAATATAATTGTTCGGCTGTTTGAAAATCTTCTGTTGAGAATAAGAAGAAACATGCAGTTGAAATAAGAATTATCCCTCTATCATATTCGTTCCACATTAAGTATTCCTGTGCTGCATTAACTAAATCATCAACAACTGCAGATGTTGCAGCCTTCCAATCTTCCTCCACCCCTAATTTTTTGAATATTTGAACAACGTAATAGAGATTTTGAGCACTCATACGAAATTGCTTCTTTTCTTTATTTTCTTCTGAAGCTCTTATAAAATTCTTAATTGCTTCATGATATAAATCCTCAGCTTGAGCCATCCCTCTTGCTGATTCTTGATTCTTGGCTGCTTCTAAATATTTTCTTGCAGAATCTGCAAAATTCTCACTCTTAAATAAATCACGAGCCTCTGACATAAGTTTAGCTAGGTTCTCGTCATATGATTTTTCCATATCTCTAAAGGCACATTAACAATATATAAATTTATTTAAGATTGAAAAACGACCTTCGTAAAAAGTAATAAAATGTAATTAAACCGCCTAAAAATCGTCTTTTACTTTTACTAAAATGGTGGACCGGGCGAGATTCGAACTCGCGGCCTCTTCCATGCCAAGGAAGCGATCTTCCAGGCTGATCTACCGGCCCTTTTTTAGAGATAAAATAATTAAATTTGTCACAATATTCTAGTGTTTGTGCCAAGCATAACTTCGGATCTTAGTTGTTTTACCGAAACCACATGATGCACATTCCTTATGACGTTTATGAAAAGAGTGCTTACCACATCTTCTACAAACTATATGGGTTGATTTTTTATTGTGTCTTCCAAATGATGGTGTTCCTTTTGTCATTGTTATCGACCTCTATTTTTATTTTGGAGGAGGGCTTATCATTATCACATTGTCTCCTCTGACAATTATGTCGCCTAATTTTAAGCTTCCTTCTTCTCCTATTTCTTCAGCATCCTCTAAAGTCAAATTTAGATGAATATCATAATTTTTGAGGATTCCTCTCATACGACGATTGCCTCTTAAACGTATTAAGACACGTTTTTCCCTGGCTTGGTTAAGTATATCCATTGGTTTAGATGACATGGTTGTAGCTCCAATTGTTATGTTTTCAAAACTCTATGCTTTCATTATAAATATTTTGGATTTAGAGAAGAAGGAACATTTTAACCAGAATTAGATCTTATGATACATTATATTAGCAAATTTATCCTTTGGTTAGAAATCGTTACCTTTATTTAGAGTTTCTTTTGCTTCTGATTAGAACTAATATAGTTTCAAGAGGAAGAAAAAATGAGTGCAGACCTTGTTACTGTAGATTTACTAGTGGATGGCGGAAATGCATCTTCTGGAGGTGCAATGGGTCCCGCTTTAGGTCCACTGGGCGTTAATATTAAGGGTATTGTTGATGAAATCAATTCTAAAACTAAAGCTTACTCAGGTATGAAAGTACCTGTAAAGGTTACAGTTAATAAGAAAACAAGAGGTTTTGAAATTGAGATTGGTATTCCTCCAGCATCTGCTTTAGTTCTTAAAGCAGCAGGCATTTCAAAAGGGTCCGGAACACCAAATACTGAGATCGTAGGAAACATTACATTTTCCCAGTTAATTGAAATAGCAAAATCCAAGTGGACGGATTTAACTGCTTCTTCAACAAAAACTGCCTGCAAAGAGATTCTAGGAACCATGGTTACAATAGGAGTAACTTGTGAAGAAAAAGATCCTAGAGACGTACAAAAGGAAATTGATGCAGGAAAGTATGATGAGCTTCTTGATTAAGAAGAATAAAGAAGAGTAAATCATCAGAATAAATAAAAACATGTAAGAAAAACAACTGTAGAGGTTAATTAAATGAGTAAAATAGTAAATAAAACTAGAACCTTCCTTTCCAGTAGTAAGCGACTACTTAGACATGCAAAATTACCTAGTAGAAGAGAATTATCAATCACTACAAAAATGAGTGCTATAGGAGTTGTTGTTATCGGAGTTATTGGATATGTTCTGAGTCTACTATTTAACGCAATAATAAACGCTATACAACAATCAGGTTAAAATTTAGTTTAAAATTCAAAAAAGTACAATGAAGTGAAAGAAATGCCCATATATGCTCTAAGAACTACTATTGGTCAAGAACATTCATTAAGTGAGCAATTAGCTCGAAGAGCTGAAAACAGATCTCACTTACAAATTCTTTCTGTTTTAGTTCCTGGAGGATTAAAAGGGTATATTTTCGTTGAAGCTAGTTCAATCGATGATGTAGAGCTTCTTGTTGAAGGAATGAGACACGTACGTAAACGCCCAAGAGCTTCTAGAGCTGAAGAAATACCTTTAGAAGAATTGGATCATTTCCTCATTCCAAGACCGGTAATTGAAGGCGTAGATATAAACGATATAGTAGAAGTAATTAATGGTCCATTCAAGGGATCGAGAGCGAGAGTTCTTGATATAAATGTTGGAAAAGAGGAAGTCACTGTAGAATTACTTGCTATGGATCTACAAATACCTGTAACAATTACAGGGGAATCAATCCGAGTTATTGAAAAATCAGTAGAAAAAGAAAAAGAAGACGAATATCTTTTGTAATTCTTTCATTTTTTCACAAAAACTCCTCTAGAGTAAATTTCTTTTTAGCTAGTTTTAATGGTCTAGAAGGGATTTTCATTTTTTGCCTAACTATTGCAGACAATTCTGAATCAAAACCATATAATGTATATACGTTTTTAGGATTAATTGCTTTAATATGTTCTAATAACTCATTACAATTTGCATGCATGGAAAATGGAAACGCTTGTTCAAAATTTGAAAATGCAAATCGTGATGCCTGACCTGTTACTATGCTTCTAGATGTCTTATGATCTTTAAGGAATTCCGGTAATTCTTTTGCAGCACGCGGAAGTAAACATATACTATTTTTCTCTTTGAATTCTTCATCATTTAAGATATCAAAGCTGTTCCATTGTAAATTTGTGCCTTCTCTTTTGTATATTTTATTAATCTCGCTTGTTCTATCGTCACAATAGATATCGACCGATAACATTTCGTTTAGAAAAGCGATAAGCTCTTGAGCTCCTCCTAAGTGTCCTATATTGATTACAGGTATTCTATTCTTTTGCAAGTTTTCTGCTATCCAGTTTAAGACTGAGATTTTTATTGTCTCACGAGATTCAAAAAACAAATCAGACTTCCCATAAGTAGCTTCTATGATTAGAATATCTATATCTTCTTTTGGTATTGTTGCCTTTGGAACAGAAATCATATCAACTGTGCTGAGATCTCCAGTATAGCAAACAGTAATATCTTCAAAATAGAAAATTATTTGTGCTGCACCAAGAAGATGTCCAGCTTGGATGAATTCAACTTCGATATCTTCTATTTTCAAACTTTTATCATATTCGACAAAATGAGTATTTTTTGCTTTTCTAGAAGTTAGTTTTTCGTATAATTCACTGGCAATCTTAGTTGCAAAAACCTTTATTCCTTCATTTGGAAAAGCAATAGAATGATCAGTATGTGCGTGCGAAATGAAAGCTGCGTCGCAATTGTTAGCTGCTTTAGCGGTTGTTGGGTCAGCTATCAGAGTAAGATTCTCAGGTTTCTTAAGAAACTTGATTCCCTTATCATATTTGAAGACTGTAGGCATGAAGCTGAACCCTTTGTATTGAATCGTTGAGGTAACTCTAAAAATAATAGTATTAAGTTTTGTCAATATATCTAGACAATATTCTACGATTCTTCTAGCTCTTTTATCACTGCTTCTGTTAAGCTTCTGAACTTAATACCGTGTATCATTGAACCTTCGAATTTCAATTCTTTTGACATGTAAGCTGAAGCTGAGTTTACTGTTCCTGCGAAAATTCCTCCAGCAATTGATGATTCCATCCAAATAGTAACATTTGGGTTGTCTACCTTACCTTCACCAGTAGAAAAGTTTCCATTCTCGATTTTAATGAAATAATGTTTCTTATCACCAATTGAGATCTGGAAAATGAGATTGGTTTTCTTATTTTTTTTGCGTATCTTTTCATTTTCATTACATACCATAGACATCATATCTAGATAGTCTGGTATATCGTCATTTGTAAAGGAACGCCTTTTAATCTTCATTCTCATTAAAGATTTTAAATCACCATCCTGTACTTCTGGCAAATCACCAAATAAGAGATCTGCTTCAGGTGTTTCTATAATGAGACCGAGTTCATATCCTTCTTTTATTGAATCCAAAATTTTTCTAGGGTGGACTTCTTTACAATCCCCAATTTTGAACACCCTTTTAATGTGGTTTTTTACTGTTTTTTCTATTTCCAATGAAGGTTGAGCGGAAGTTAAAGCAAGTTCATCGAACTCGATTTCAATACTTTTATCTTCTTGGGCAGCTATTATTTTGTTGTCTTTTATTTCTAAAACAGTTGTTTCATACATTATTTCTATTTTATCATCTTCTTCGATAGTAGGTATTATCTCTTTAGCGACTAACGAATAAACATCTGTTCCAAGTCTCTTTTTCTCCGATATAATTGTTACATCTTTGTTTGCACATGAAAGGAATTCAGCTAGTTCTAGACCAATCATATCTCCGCCTAGAATGACAATCTTCTGTCCTTTGGGTATGGAACCACCAAGAATCTCTGAATAGTAATTGGAATTATTCTCACTAATTCCCTCTATGTCCGGTAATTTGGGTGAAATGCCGGTGGCGAGTATCAATGTGTCTGGGTCATATTGCTTCAAAATGCCCTCAGTGAAAGGAGTATTCAGTTTAATATCTATTTGAAGTTTATTCGTAATGTATTCACAATAATCGATGAGGTTCTGAACTTCCTTCTTCATTGGTGCAACTTTAGCATATTTTAGCGAACCACCTATCGATGCTTCTTTCTCTATTACTATAACATTGTGTCCTCTTAGTTTTGCAATTCTGGCAAACTCTAAACCTGCTGGACCTGCTCCTACTACTAGTAATTTTTGAGGATTATCAGAAGTACCTATAGCTTCGTCTGAAGCAATAAGATTTGGATTGATTGAACAGAGGACTTGTTGTTCAGTCATTATTTGGTTTAAGCAAGCGTTACAACCTATACAAGTTCGAATAGATTCAATTTGATTTGCTTTGATTTTATTTGGAAATTCAGGATCTGCAATCACAGCTCGACCTGTAGCCACTAAATCGGCTTCATTGTTTTGAAGAATGTCCTCTGCTTTATCTGCGGTGTTTATTCTACCAACAACAGCAATTGTGTTTTTCTCTAATGCTTCTTTTACTAAGCTTGCATTCTGAACAAAGCAACCTCTAGGATAGTTCATATAAGGTACAACTGGGAATCGGGGACTATCAAAAACACCGCCAGTTATGTTGATTAAATCTATACCTTCCTTTTCGAGAATTTTAGCAATTTTGATAACATCTTCTATTTCCAATCCCTCAAGAATATAATCACTACCATTTAATCTAAAACCTATGATGAAATCATTTCCACATTTCTTTCTTACTTCACGTATAATTTCAACAGCTGCTCTAGTTCTATTCTCAAAATTCTGTCCACCATATTCATCATTTCGTTTATTGGTTCTTAATGAGAAGAATTGATTGAGTAAATACCCATGTCCTGCATGGATTTCTACACCATCGAATCCAGCTTTTTTAGCTCTTAAACAAGCTTCACCATACCCTTTAACAATTTTAGAAATCTGTTTTGTTGTAAGAGGTATTGGCATCTCTCCTGACATTTCAAAAGGTATTGCAGATGGAGCAACTGCTTGAAGACCAATCATATAAGATGATGCTTGAGCACCTGCATGATAAATCTGTAAAAGTGCATGGGCTCCGTGTTTTTTGATGGTGTTTACTAATTCTTTAAACTTAGGTATTCGTTTATTGCTATCAATACTGAGCATAGTAGCAGTTCCAGCACCTATTTGATCGAAGTAGGCACCTTCAACTATAATCAGACCAATACCTCCCTTAGCTCTTAATTCATAGTAATCTATTAATTTGTCAGGAATGTTTCCTTCTTCATCACCAAAATTGGTGTCCATTCCAGGCATAATAAGTCGGTTTTTTAGTATTATTTGATTTAGCTTATATGGTTCGAATAACTTCATCTAGTCTATCTCCTAATACAATAGAAGAGAAAATGAGTAGAATAAAAACATTTGTTGCTATCTATATTGAATAAGATTAAAGTATCTGTTTAAACTAGAAAGCAAGATAGTGATGGTTCAAGAGAATCCTCTTTTTAGAGCATATCCAAAGTTGAGTTCTATTCCTTGGATATCTGTACTTAATCCTCCTACACCAGTTCATAAAATGGAAGAATTAACCAGAATTTTAGATATTGGAGAGATTTGGGTAAAACGCGATGATTTAACTCATGAAACCTATGGGGGAAACAAACTAAGAAAATATGAGTTTGTTTTTGCAGATATTTTGAAGAAAAACAAGAAGAGAATCTTAACACAAGGTAGTATTGGAACTAATCATGGGTTGGCAACAACAATCCATGCAAAACGGTTTGGTCTGAAAACACACTTGTTTTTACTTGAACAAGAACCCTCACCGAATGTTCTTGAGAATCTGTTGTGTCATCATCATTTTGGTGCAAAGTTATCTTTACTGAAAAACAATTTTCATAGAAAACTGGCAGTAAAAGTAAATCTATTCTTTGATAGAAAAGCATACTCGGTTGTAATCGGTGCGAGTTCTCCCTTAGGAACATTAGGTTTTGTTAATGCTGCTTTTGAGCTCAAAGAACAAATAGATAAAAAACTGATGCCAGAGCCGGATAAAATCTTCATAACAGTTGGTTCTCTTGCTACTTGTGCAGGTTTAGTACTTGGATTGGAATTAGCTCAACTAAAGTCTCAGGTTATTGGTATCGGAGTAACAGATCCTTCTTGGAGTTCGAAAGAAGCTACTCTAGACTTAGCTACAAAGGCTTTAGAAATTATGAGAAGTAAAGACCTCTCTATTCCAGATGTTTCAAAGAAGTTGTCAAAAAGATTAATAGTAGATCACGCTTATTTTGGAGGTTTATATGGAAAATCTACAGAAGAAGCTCTAGAAGCAATTGAATTAGCTAAGGAAGATGGGCTTAAACTAGAATATGTTTACACAGGTAAAACACTAAGTGGATTAATAGACTATAGTAGAAAATCAAAGATTTCAAAAAATGAAGTGGTTCTTTATTGGAATACAAAAAGTTCAGCAGATTTATCCTACTACACTAAGAAAACGAATTATCAAGATTTACCAATAAAGTTTCACAAATTCTTTGAAAAGGTGAAATAACATCTTAAAAAAAGTAAAAATAAATAAGTGTTAAGAATCAGCTTACCTCGAACAATCATAAATCAGCCAGGAGTAACTAAATCATTTTCTCAACAAACAAAAGATTCTACAAAAATAAAATAATCTTTCTGTTTATTGAAATTATTTATTTTTAGTAAAAACTACACTCAATCAAGGAATTATAAATAAAAAGATATTTAGCCTATATTACTTTTTTAATAGTTTAAATATCGAGTCCAATCTTCTCTTGTTACTTTATGAATGAGATTTGTTACAAAATATTTGAATCCTGCTTTCTTAAATACCTTCAGTAAAAACTCATCATTATACATACTTTGATTAATCCAGTGAGTTACTTCTGTTTGACTGATTAGATAATTAAGCATGTGATGTAGAAGTGCAGATACAATTATTTCATCTTTCTGTTCTGGTTTGATTATAGTCTTCTCGTGCCATGCTAATAATTTATTTCTTTCAAAATTCCTTGCAGTATGTGTATATGCTATTATTTCTTCACTATCTTCTTCAAAGGCTAGAAAGTACTCGTGAATTGTTTCATTTCTTTTTGATGCATTAAGCATTTTTTTATACTCAAGCACCTTTTCCAACTCTCTCTCTTTAGTCCATTTTATTGAAGAAAATCCTTTTTCCACCTGTTCAATCAATTTTACTAAAGACGGTAATTTTCCATCCTTGATCAGATTTTCAGCAGATGAAAACTGTATTCTTATTCTTTGCTTATTCAAACTTTCAGATAGTTTTCTCATTTCTTGTGAAATGTCCTCATGATTAACTTCTCTAACTTTTAAAAGACCTCTTCTATCTTCTTCTATAACTTTTCCATTAAGTTTTGACTGAACAAATTTTGAGCCAAAATCCTCTTTCATAGCTGGGATGGTCAATTCTTGAACATAATCTGGGATTCTTTCTAGCAATTCTTTAATCAGCTGAGATCCTAAACCTTTTCTCATCTCATCATGATGTACCTTTACATATAACTCTGGAGTAAATTCACTTTTTTTTGACCAACTAAAATGTCCCCATGCAACAACAATATTCTCTTTTATTGCAAAAGAAACATTGATACCATACTTCTCATTCCAGTCTTTTGTTATAGGTTTATTTAGCCATTCAAAAAAGAATTCTGGAGATAGTCCTGGTTCTAATTTTGAGTATGCCATAAACTTAGCTAATTCAGGACGAACTTTATTGGGTATTTTTCCTTTATGTGTGGTAATAATTTTAATGTCTCTTGTTGCCATACAGTTTTAAAATTTAAAACACTTAAATTATTATCTGTTACTATTAGATTCCTTCTTTTAATTTTTCATATTCAGGCTTTAACAATCCATAATAGTATAAACCCCAACGTTTCTCGGAGTCAATATTACTCTCTCTAAAATGACCTTCTTTAACAAAATTAAGCCTTTCAGCTAGTTTACAGCTTCTTTCATTGTAATCTCTTGTGATAAGTATAATCTTGTGAGCTTGTAATTCATCAAAAATGAAATCTATAGATCTTTTTACAGCTTCTGTTGCAAGACCTTTCATTGTATATCCTTGATCTAAATAATATCCTATTTCAAAAGAGGGTACTTGCCAGTTTTTGGGTTCAATCCAGATGTTTCCAATGAAAGTATTTGATTCCTTTATCTAGATTCCCATAACAAATCTTTTCCGATTGATAAAATCTGCTGCTAATGAACGAACACGAGTTTCAGCATCTTCGAGAAATTGAACATCTGTAGCTTCATCTACGTGTTCCTTCAGTAATTTTCTATTATTGTTTCGCTCTAATAAACTAAATAATCCTTTACCATCTCCTTCCTCGAATTTTTTAATGATCAATCTCTCTGTTTCAATTCGTGTAGATAAATCCAGAAATTGTTTAATCCTTTCTTCTTTTTCCTTACTGCTCATTTCTTTTCACTCAAAGTTCTTCAAGAATTTCTTGAATATTAATGTAATTATCTTCTTTCAATCTATTAACTCTTGATTCTCTATATTCATGATGTCGAGGAATATACATGAGTAAAATCACTTCTCGTACTTTAATGAAAAGATCAATTTTTTCCATGCAGTTAGCATTTAATTTGTTTTCAGTTTCATATCCTTTCATAAATAGTAGTAGAAATCTCTTCGCAATTTTTTTCAGAATATCTTGGTTTAATTGAGGTTTCCAGTAAAGAACATAATATAATGCTACGGATATATCTGAAATGAACCATTTGTAACAAGAATATTCAAAATCTATGATAGCAGTAATTTTATCATTTTTCACAAAGAAATTATGTGTATGCAAATCTCCATGAACTAGTCCATATGAATCCTTATGTTTTGGAAGATTTTCTGCTTCGAGTAAGATTTTTCTAGCACGTTTTACAGTTTCAGTGTCGTCATCTTTGAGTAAATGTGGTATGTCGACAGAGCATTGAAACTCAAACCGCTTTGATTCTAAAGGTTCAAATTTTTTTGCTAAAGCATGCATTCTACCAATAATTTTACCATAATTTATTAATAATTCATCAGACCAGTTTAAAAGGTCAGAATCATTCAAATGTTCTCCTTCTGCTTTTTCAAAAACCACTGCATTAAAATATCCAGAATCCTTTTCTATTTTTTCTACAAGTCTTCCATTGTTAGATTGTGTGGGTCTAATCGCGGGTACATTGTTTTCTGCAAGATAAACGTTCCAATCCATTTCAGCTCGTACAAGATTATGAGTCATGTGTTCACTATCTCCAATTCTAAGGATGTATTCTTCAATATTCTTTTGAAAAGAATAAATCTCATTCTGGAATCCACCTACAAAAGAGAGATTGTCTGAATTGAACTCATACATTCTTCCAATCTGTTCTAGATACTTCTTTGATATTCTATTCCTCGGCTCATTATTAGTGTCTCAAAGTTTCTCAAAGATTTATTTTATATAAACATTATTTGCGGATAAAGCGAATTAATATCTTCTAGTAAGGTCTCTTCCATTATCTTAAAACCCAGATTTCAATAAGGGAGACAATATAAGAAGGTAGGAGATAGATGGAACACTTAGAACTAGAGGAACAAATGAGAACTATATCTAACCTCACGTCAATTTTACGCAGAAATGCAACAATCCATAATGTCAGAGTGATTAAGTAAGTTTACTACGGTAATTATGGAAAGATATAAAAAAAATAAATCTAAGTGTTATGTTATGGAAACTCTAAGTGGATCAGGATTAATCGACAATTCAGAATCTAAAGAAACTCTGAAAGTTTTAGAGAAAAGAGGTTCTGTCAATAAATATAAAGTAATATCTTTGATTTTTAGTGGACTAACTGGTATATTTGCATTTGGAATATTTGGACAGTTTTGGTCATTAGCTGATGCAAACTATCAAGCTCTACTATTTAGAATAAATGTGATAGGTTATATCTGCACAGGTTTTGCAATCATCAATATCGTTATGAGTTTAGTTTTTAAGGAAAATATGTTTGTGTTTATTATCTTCTCATGTTTAACAGCAATATTCGGATCTTTCCAATTTATTGTATTCGCGATCTCTCCTTTTGGAGTAGCTGATAAAATAAATAGAGGTGTACTTGGGCATTACCAATATATTATTACTTTTGTGCTAAGTTTGATAACACTAATATTTGTATACCTACACATTATTAGTTCAAGAAAAAAAGAAATGAGAGAAAAAGAACAAATGTGAAAATTATAATCTCTAAAATCATTGATGTGGATTTCTTGGAAGAGATTTTATTCTTTCTCCTCCTCTTTGAAAGCTGACTTTTCAAAAAGTTGTTTCATATAGCTATGGACTTCCAAGCAATCTTGCATGCATTGATTATTTCTTTTTCAGTCATTATTAGAATATCGCTAAAATGAAATTTGAGTAGAGTTATTATGGGGATGAATGCAAATGCTGTTAAGATTGGAATTGGAAGATTTTGAATTATTTTATCTTTAATTCCTTTAGTTAATATTTCTACTATATAATTGTTTAACTCAAATTCATCAGTTTTGACGTCTTCCATCATTTTAGTTTGTTCAAATTGTTCGCGATATTGGATATATTCGGGATAGTTCTGATAAAAAGAGAATGAATTAATCCAAATCGCGCTGAATCGTTCTTTTATAGACATGTTTGCATCAATATTTGTGAGAACAGATTCTCCCGCTTTCTTTCTTATATTACAATAAATTACAGTCAATAAATCTTCCTTGTTTTTGAAATAAATGTAGATTGTAGCAGGAGAAACATTAGCTTTTTTGGCAATTTTAGAAATGGAAATACCTGAAAACCCTAACTTGTTAGTTAGTTCGATTGATGATTTTACAACGGCATTGTACTTCTTCTGATCTCGTGTTCTCATGATGATACATAAGTAAACATTCATTCATTTAAATTTTTATGTTTACTAATATTCTAAACGTCTATTTTGAGGTAGACCCATTATTAACCGCAATAATAGAAACATATATAAATGAACGTTCATTCATTAATGATGAAAAAGGTGAAAACAAATGGATTCCATACAACAATTCAAAATTCCTGATTCTATTTCAAGAATAGATTTAGAAAAAGTTAATTGTTACCTTATAGAAACGGAAAAAGGTTTTATTTTAATTGATACAGGTTTCAGTAAAAGTAGATTGACAATAGATGCGTTTTTATCAAATAAAGGAATAACACCTGAAAATCAAAAACTAAAACTGATACTTCTCACACATGGTGATTTTGATCACACTGGAAATGCAAAATATCTAAAAGTGAAATATAATTCGGAAATTGCTATACATAACGACGATATTGGTATGGTAGAGCATAGTGATATCACTTGGAATCGGAATATGAATGTATTTCTTAGAATTTTAGGGAAATTAATGACCTTTCTTTTAGGGATGCAACTGAAGAAAGAAGATAGATTTTTGCCAGATATTGTACTTGAAAACGAAAAGAAACTTGATGAACATGGTTTATCTGCTAAAATCATTACCTTACCAGGTCATTCTAAAGGATCTGTAGGAGTCCTAACAGAAGATGGACATTTTTTTTGCGGTGATGTTCTTGAGAATATAAAACAACCTGATCAAGCAAGTATGGTGTCAGATAGCAATGATATGGAACAAAGTATTGAAAAAATAGGATTCTTAGAGTTCAAATACGTATATCCAGGTCATGGTAGACCTTTTGAGAAGAATTTACTCTTCTGAGATTTCATTCAGGGTTAAATTATTATGCAAAAGCTTGTCATTTGTGCTTGAATAGAAAATAGATTTTCTTTAAACAGAGTTTTCACCTAATTGAGGTGACATTTCTATTTTAATCAGTTTAGCAATTGATAGAGAATAACAATAAATAAAAGCGTTCAATATCGTATTTGCAACATGATTTCCATTAAAGAACAAGAAAAAACTTCAATGGACAGGGAGGAATTGGTTAGATTACATATTGATCAAAGAATCAAGAGTCTTGGAAGGGAGTTAACAGATGAAGAAACAGATAGAGTTTCAAGATACATTGATTATTTGTTGAATTCTTTCATCACAAGAAATTTCCTAGCTTATGAAAATGAAGAATTAGTAGGTTGGCTAGGTGTTATGAATGTGAAATCTGTAACTATCCTTATCTGGGAGGATCATCCTATAATCTTTTCAGATTCCAATAAAGAGCTGATTGCCTTAGAGCTAATACAAAGTTGCATTAAATGTGCTAATATGAAAAATGTAGAAAATGTTCGGATTTTCACAATTGAAAGCGAAGAACGACGACCTAGATATCAAGAATTGAAGCAATATTTCCTCCAAGCTGGAATGAAACAAACCCATACTGTTCTTTGCATGAAAAACCAATTAACACCTGACATCATAAGAGACGTTTCTATTAACTATGATTATCATGTTGAATCTATGAACCTTCAAGATAGACAATTACTTATGGATTGCTACATGGAAATCTTTGCAGAATCTTATGATAATTTCACTAATAGTCTAGATTCAAAAGAGTATAAAGTTTGGAATTTCACTCTCGATGCAAAGATGACAGAAGATTCCAGAGTGATTAAGAAAGATAAGGAAATTATAGCAATAAGTAGAGTCGTCGATTATGGAGATTTCATGGAACTTGGACCCATAGGAGTTCTTCCTGATCATCGAGGTAAGGGTCTTGGAAATGTTTTAATGGAGGAATGTCTTGCCAGTCTTTTAGAACAAGATAAGACTAATACATATCTTGAAGTTGATATATCAAATACACCTGCAATAAAGCTCTATGATAAATATGGGTTTAAAGAAGTTTCAAAGAAACATGGTTTTCTCTGGAGAGCAACTGAATATAAAGAATAATTCGGAAATTAACAAAAATTCTGAAAAATTCATTTATTGGGTCTTACCTAGGAGGGATTTTTCTGACTAGTTCTTGTTTTTATTAAATACTAAACTCTTTACTGTTACAGGAAAAGCTTGTCCCGAGTAAAGAGGAGCACAATATCAATCCAATCACCTTCTTCAAGTTCTAATTCATCCATACAAATCAGATTATTCTGCAAAGATGTCTCTCGACGAAGAGCTATTCCAACAGAACCCCCATGTCTTGATCAAAAATCAAAATGACCATTTTATTGTTAGCTATTGAATTTGGTAAAGCCTCTTCGATTGCTTTAGCAAAATCTGACAAATAGAAGTTATGAAGAAAAATTCAATGCTTTACAAGATTATCTTAGTGCTCTTATAACTTCCGAAAGATTGAAAAAATAGAAGTTTCAGAATTCAGATATTAATGCAACAACATCTGGTCCTGTGTGTGCAGATATTGTGACACCTGTACATCTTGTTGTTATTTTTACCTCTTTGAAATGTTGTTTTAATTGTTTCTCCATTCTTCCAGCATACTCCAAATTATTACCATGAATAATTACAACCTGTTTTGGAAATATAGTAAAATTCTCTGAAGTTAATTCAAGGATTTTATGAATACCTTCATCTGTTTCAGTTACAGATGTAGCTACTTCGTTTTTGCCTTCTTCAGTAACAACTGTAATTGGTCTCTTCTTTAATAGAGTTCCAAGAACGTATTTAGTCACTGAAATTCTCCCACCTTTACGCAGGTATTTCAATGAAGGAAACAGTATGTATGTTTTGATGCATTTAGCTTGTTCTCTCAATTTTTCTGCTATTTCATCGCCATTTAAACCTTGTTTTTGTAATTTCAAACCTTTCTCAATCAATATTACCTCCGAATATGATGCATTCAATGCATCAACAAGGTGAACCTTAATTCTCTCATTTTTTCTTTTAAGCATATTTGCTCCCAAACGTGCGCTGTTAATTGTTCCACTTAAACCTGAACTTAGAGTTACAACTATTATTTCTTCTATTCCTTCTTCTGTAAGTTCTTCATAAGTAGTTAAAAAATCATTAGGGGTTGGTTGAGCAGTTTTTGCTGAGAAATCGTCAACTGTTTCATATTTCCGATAATAGGAATCAAGATCAAAACTTCTATTTTCCTTATGTACAACATCATCTGCATCACTAAAAGTTATGCTCAAAGGAACAACCTTTACACCTATTTCTTCTGCATAATCTGGATCAATATCTGAACCACTATCTGTAACAAAACCTATTTTCATATACAAATAATTCAATTCGATACTTATAAGAAATCCTCTGAAACGAGATAAAAAATAATGAGAAGATGGTGGCCGGACCGAGATTTGAACTCGGGATCACTGAGTCCCAAACCCAGGGCCATACCAAGCTAGACCATCCGGCCAATTTCTACACTATCTCCCTTTTACGTATATAATTAAGCTTTTCTATTTTGTAAAATACAATTAATCAAACATTGCTCTATTCTTCAGCATAAGTAAGATATCTTCTCGTAACCAATTGTTCACTTGAAGCCAAAGTAAGTTAGTTGTAAAATCTGCAATTGTTTGTTCAGGTGTTGAAGGTTTACTCATTACGCTAGGTGGATATTCTGATCTGTCTCTATCGTGAGCTCCAAAATTATGACTGATTTCGTGTTGAATAAGATTCTCAACCCAATCTTCAACTATAGAAATCCAACTATACTCTCCTAGTTCTTCTGATTGACCAAAGTGAAAAGCAGCATTTCTTTCGTAGTACGCAAATCCATAATGTTCTGACGTTCTATTCGAGAATGCTAGCAATAGATCGAAACCATGGTTTTCTGAAGATCTACCATAAAGTACTTCCCAGTCGTCCTGTAGCTTCAACATTTCTCCTGCATCGTTTAAAGCGATCAAATCCACTATTTCTTTGCTAGTGTTGTGGGGTTTCCATTCTAATTCCAGAATTGGAATTAATTTTATGCCAAGATACTTCTCAAAGAAGAAGGATGTTTCAAACATACTCTCAAAAAGATTCTTTCTTCCTATCTCATTACCTATTATTTCCCAATTATCATTAAGCATCACAACGAACACTCTGTGTTCGTATTTCACAATAGATATATTATCTAGGTATAGTTTAGTGCCGATTTCAGCATTAAAGAAGTTAATCTGTAATGTAATTTCTACGATGTTTGTTGAATTGCCATAATAGATTAGCTGCTCTTTTTCTGAAAGAATATCTAACACAACCCCCATGTCCACCTTTATTCCATTAATCAATAAATTGATCTCTATACTAAAATTATCTCCTTCAAGATACTGACTAAATGATAAGAAGTGACTATTTGTAGAGTTAATTGTTTGTGAAATAGATATCCATGTAGAATTTTCAGACGAAATATTCTGATTATTATATACAAAGAAGCTTTTCTCGTTTAATGCCTCCTGTGCTATTATTTCGCTGGTTAGATTATTATCTTTCTTAAGCAAATTCCATCCTACTAAATCGTTTTGAAAATCTCCATTTTCCAATAATTCTTCACTCGTTGGATTAATTACTTGAAAAATAGAATCTATCTCTTTTTGAATTGCAGGAATTTTTTTCTCAAAAATTATCCGAAGCGAATTTAGTGTATACTCTCCAACATTCAAGGCAAAATACCCAGTTGTAGTATTCAGGAAAGGATTGATGAGTACTGTAAGATTGTAACTTCCAGTATGCTCCGTTGTTTTATTTACCTCGTATTGAACACTCCCATTTAGATTATAAGCTAACGAATAAATCTCAAATTCTACTCTCTGAATAAAAACTCCTTTTCTACCGCTGATTTCAAGCTGGATTACTGATTTAAGCGATTCCCCTTTTATTAATTTTTCAGGTAATGAAATTGCGATTAATTGAACTTTATCTGTATTATTTCTCTCGATAAAAAATTTCGATAAGAAATAACCAGCAGTAGCAAAACTCCCTATAGCTATAACAACTAGTAAAATTGTTAGTGTCTTTCGAAAAGAGTTTTTCACAACTAGAGATATCTTATAAGCTGTTATATATTCTTTGGAATAGCAAAGGAGGGGTGATTATTCCTCTTCCTTTTTTATTTCTACTTTTTCTCCCATTTTCCTTTCTGTTCCAGTAAGCAATCTTTTAAGATTTGCCTTATGCCGCCAGAAAACAAAGACCACCATTATACAAGCAACAATCAACGCCCAAAGGCTACCGTTGAAAAACCAATCATTTCCTGCAAAAATCCAATACATGATAGGGGATACTAATGCCATTATTAGGTTTGAGAGTGACATAATTTTTGTAATTTTCAGAAGTGGAAACCATATTAGAAGAATAGCTACATAGGCAATTGGATTGATTCCTAGGAGCGCTCCTGCCCCTACAGCTGCGGATTTACCTCCTTTGAACTTAACCCAAACGGGTAAAGCATGACCTATTACAGCCATAAAAGCAACAGAAGCTAAGAGAAATCCTTCATCCAAGAATCCAGGAAATTCTGTTCCTTCAGCTTTAGTCCCAAATCCGGAATAATCACCAAACCAAATATAGATTCTTGCTAGAAAAACAGGTATCGCACCCTTGAGCATATCAAAAGCCATTGTCAAGTACCCGAGTTTTTTGCCTAATGTTCTCATAACATTAGTTGCTCCCATGTTTCCAGAACCATAGTCTCTTATGTCGATCCCACGACTGATTTTGCCAACTATATATGCAAAAGGTATAGAACCAAATAAGTACCCTCCTACTAACAATAGAATCTCATACAAAAGCTCATATGCCATGGAGAAAAAGTTGTTGACTTTTATTTAAAATTTACCAGATGTTCTAAAATACATTAAAAGAAATAAGAAGGTTTAAGAATAAAAAAAGGGGAAAAATTTATTTCTCGACGCAAATCATCGTCATTGTACTTCGTACATTCTCTAATGCTCGTAGATTTTCCGTAACTATCTTCTTTAACTCATCCATAGTATCTGCTTCAATTTTAGCAATTAAGTCATAAACACCATAAACAACATGCGCTTCTTTAACATTAGGTAAGGACATAAGCTGATCGAGTACGCTCTTTTCTTCTCCAATTTCACTATTTATCAGGATGAATGCTATTGCCATTCGGACTTCACCTACTGAATGTATGTATTTTAGTTTAATAAACTTTTTTAGGAATTGAGGAATCAAAAGCAAGGAAATTGGTGTTTAAAAAAATAATTAATAAGAAATTAAAAGCAAATAACGAAAGATATTAAAAAGAAAACAGAAAAGAGCGAATAACTGAGTGCCTCGATGGTGTAGTTCGGCCAATCATTGCGGACTTTCACATGTGAAGGTCCGCGTGGCATAGCAGGAATATCCGCAGACCCGGGTTCAAATCCCGGTCGAGGCACCAATTTTGCTATTTTAAAAACCAATAATATAAATTTATTAGAGCATATTGATAACAAATCATGATTAAACATGATTGAATACAGACTTGCATCTGTTAAGGATATAGAAATTTTAGTTGATTTAAGAATAAAATTTCTTATCGAAGCTGAAAGGATCAATACCGATGAACATTCACAAGAATTGAAAGAATCTCTCATTTCTTTTTTTCAGAGGAACATCCCCAAAGGTAATTATATCTCATGGATTGCTTTTGAAGGAGAAAAGGTTGTCGCAACAAGTGGAGTCTCATTCCATGAGGTTCCACCAACATTTGGGAATATATCTGGAAAAGAAGCTTATATTATGAACATGTATTCTCTCCCTGAATACAGAAGGCATGGAATAGGAACAAAATTATTAAACAAATTAATAGAGAAAATCGAAGAAACAGGTATTAAGAAAATTCGATTGCACTTTACCCATATTGGTAAATCCCTTTATGAAAAGGTAGGTTTTCAAAGCAAAAATGATGAAATGATGATGATAATAAAATAGATTACTCGATGACATTCAAGAATAAATTTAAAAAATCCAACCATATGCTTCTAATAACACAAACAATATCAGCGGGGATTGCCGAGCGGTCAAAGGCGCTGGACTTAGGATCCAGTCCTTAGTGGTTCGGGAGTTCGAATCTCCCTCCCCGCACCAAATCTTTTAGATTTTTGAATCCGACAAATTAAGTTAAATCTTCATTTACAGCATTTTTTACTATTTTTTTCACTTTCAAATCACTCTGTCTGTTTTTCTTAAATAGCTAATTTACAATGTCAACATGGTCGTATGTCATCATTCACAATCTTACATGATAGAGTTATGGATCTGGGGGTAGTTCTTGTAAAGTTTGATCATAGATTGGGTCCTATCATATTGTCTAATCATTCATCATTAGCAGAAAGCACACTCATGAATTTAGCTATTAAGGGAACGTCAACACTCATGAATGGTCTGACTTACAATTTTACAAACTCACGTAGATTTCGTGGATTAATGCAATTATCAGAAAATACTTTTGTGTATGGCTTCGATCTTCTTTTATTAGATGACAATAATGATAAAGATTCCTTTACACCAGTTATTTTATTTTTAGTATTTCCATCGTACTCGGTTTCCGTTGTTGGATCTAACATTAGAAAAATCGAACAGAAATTATATGAGCAGACACAAAATCTAATAACTATTTCAAACATAGAACCAAGATTTGGTTTGAAGATATTATCAGAATTCCAAGGTATGATGTTCTGATTAGTAAATTACCCATAAAGATTCACACACAATGTTTTGTTGGTAAAAAACTTTCAATATCTATAAATAACAATATACGTTTAATTGTTATTAATACAAGAAAAAATGATAGCTGATGAGTGAAAATTCAACTCCTCCTAAATCCCCATATCCTGTGAAAAAAAAAGAAGATGAGGAAAGGGTATTAGAAGAAAGAAAAGAAGTAGATGAATACCCACCTAAACCACAACGTTCAGCGCCCCCTCCTTCGGAAAGCCCCTCTATTCCTGTTCCTGTTCCTGTTTCTGAAGAACTTCCTAAAAAGGAAATTGAAGATTCAAGCGCGCCTAAACCCATTGAATATTCTCATGTTTCGTATGAAGAACAAAGACGTTCTCCAATAACATCAGAAGATCTAGAAACAGATGAAGAAAAAGGACCTAAAAAATGGTCTTTCTTCTGGTGGGGCTGTTTATTTTTTCTAATATGGAATATTCTTCTAATGTTCATTCTTGAACCAGTGCTCCATCCACGTGATAGTTTTCCTGCTGGTATTATTGCCTATTCACTAGGTCTCTTTGGTTTAGTTGTTTTTGCTCTTCTAGTAAGAAGCAAAAAGAAATTTGCTATAGCGTTTCCAATACTTTTACTGATTGTATTTGGATTAAGTATTCTATTCCACTTTGTTAATGCACCAATTTATAGCCCTTTAGCTCCACTGGGAGAAAGAGCCAAATTTGTCATAGAATCAATTAGAAGCAGTACCAATTTTTTCGATCCAGAAGCACCTCTATTTGGTCTCATAACAATAGAAACTTTGGAATTATGGAGTCTAAGTGTATTCGTAGCCGATTTTGTTATAGCACTATTAATCGGTTTTGTAGGTTGCCTTTCTCTAATCTGGATAGTGGATTTATTCACCTCTGAAATAAAAATTTCAACATCATTCCTAATTTTCCTAGCTCTCGTATTATTCACAATTGGTCTCGTAATATCCCCCATCATTCACTTGGGTTTAGCGGGTTTCGTTGACTTTGGTGGAAATACTTTACTTGGTGCTAATCAAATATGGGATGGTGTGGATATAATGAAAAACTTTGATAATGCTACTCAGGAAGAAATCAATATAGTTTTAGAAGATTTTCTCCTTGCAGCAGAAAACTTCAGAAAGGCACATCAAAGTATTAGCATGTTTTCTTTTGCTTATGGTTTTATCACAATTACGAGCGCTTTGATACAATACTTGAGTGCTTCAGTTATTCTATTGAATGGAATTGAACCAATGATTAACGGTTCTTATCAAGTTTTTCAAGGTTTCAAAGATGTGGCTGATGCATTAAATTATAGTTCAAGTACGCTACTAGCTCAGGGTGTTAAAAAACAACCACAAATAAATGATGATTTGTTTAATATCGGTGTAAATAAAGTAGAAGAAGGTTTAAACGAACTTAGCACTAGCATAGATTTACTTGCTACTGCATTTACAGAAATTGAGACAGTAAACATGACAGATATTCTTGCCTCCCTTGAGAGTTTACCTATCCCTCCTGGAGTAATTGAGTCATATATTTCTCCGTATATATTCATGGTAGAAGATTATGTTGTATCCTTTGCTGATTTACCTGCAGTGTTAGAAATACTTGTAGAAAAACCGATTGATAATGGAAATCCTTCTCGCTTCTCTACTCTAACACATTTTCTATATGGAGCCTATAATCTAATAAAAGCTATAGAAATAATTGATGATACTTCAGCGTACAATGGTACTTCCACATTGTTGGATAATGCCTTATCCAATTCCACTTTAGTTATAGATCAATTGGTAAAAGATGAAATACAGCAAATGATTGTGACGGATACTCTCTTCTTTAGTGAAACACTGAATTTCCTTTTTGACATGAATTCACTTGTGACTGATATTAGCTATTATGGATCTAATATAGGATCTGTTTTTGAAGGATTAAACAATACAGTCTCTTATCTCGGGCTAGGGTATGAAAATATAACGAACTATCCTGAAATCCAAACAGAACTTAGTACTTTAGTAACTGATGCTGAAAACTTAAACAATACTGCTTATGAAATTGAAGGAAATATTACTACTGTTAGAACAAAATCTGAAAGTGATGAATACGGAGTATTCACTGTACCAAGTCAAGAAATATTATCTGCTCTGGAAAGATTTGAATTTGTTACAACGGTGGAGAACTCTGTAAATGTTGCAAAAGCTCTCTACCACCTTTTCAATGGTATGAGTTATCTAAAAGATACCAATAACAACATAAAATTAGGAAGACAACAATTCAACGATTCATTTTATCTTCAAGCCAAAAACAGTTTCATAGCTGCAAACGTCTCACTTACAAACTCTATTACTGAAATGGATTTAGCAATTTCATATATGACTCTAGCAGAAGGAGAAATGCAACAATTGGATGAATCAAAAATTGCACTTGAGACGATTAAGTCAACTTTAGTGAGTACAATAGTTTATTTCAACAATCTCTTAGCTTTGGCTCTTTTAGGACCTGCTGCTAATCCGTTAGATGTTGCAGGAAATTCTACAGCAATAGTGGATACTTTGGCAACGGTCAATGGTGATTTGAACGATGTAAAGGCTCAATAGTTTACTAAATTGCCAAATACTTCAGAAATATCAGTAGACAATTTTATGCACTTTGATTACCACACATTTTTCATTTTTAGAATTTCAACAGATATAAATAGCTATTTGGGCAAATGACTTAATATCCAGAAATAATTTCTGAGGTTTTAAAATATGAGTAATGATAAAATAGTTTACGAAATGCCCTCGGATCCAGAAAAGGAAAAATGGAGTTTTCTAGGTTGGGGACTCCTATTTCTCGTTATTTGGACAATAGCCTTAATGTTCATACTAGAAGCTGCTCTGCATCCAAGAGACAGCTTTGTTGCAACCATAGTTGCATATGCAATTGGACTAGTAGGTTTGGGGATATTTGCGGGTTTAACAAGAAGCAAAGCTAAAGTGTTTTTCACAATCCCAGTTGTATTGATAATAATTTTTGGTGTAGGAGCTCTTTTACATTATATCAACGCACCAATTTACAATCCATTAGCGCCAATTTCAGAACGATTGATGCCTTTGGTTGATCGCGTTGATGAAATAAGCGATACTACACTTTGGGAAAGTGTACCTCCAGCAATTCAGGATAATATGGGTACTATCAAACAATTTTCTGTTTTAGCTTTTCTTGTTGATTTAGTGATAGCACTTCCGATATTTATATTTGGAACGTTAAGTATGACATGGATTGTTCAACTCTTCACGACGAAACCCAAAATATTGACGATACTTTCAGGATTCTTTGCCCTAGTATTCTTCCTAATTGGAATGATTGTATCCCCTGCTATACATCTGATAGTTGCAGGTGTCACAGATTTAGGCTCAAATATTGGTATAGGCACGCTTTACATGATAGACGGTATCACTGCTATTGAGAATTTTCCAAATGTTAATCAGACTGATATCAATAATGCGGTCGATAGTTTTAATCTAGCATCGGAATGGTTTCAGAAAGGAGGAGAAGATATAGCTGTCTTTCTTGCAGGATTGGGTCTATTTCCGTGGGGTATAGGTGAAGCAGCAGATGACTTTAACCGGCTTTTCCAAGCAGCATTTATACTCTTTAGTGGAGTAGGGCCATTTGTTAACGGATCTTTCCAGGTCTTGCAAGGATTTAATCTAATTTCCGATGCTCTTAGTCTCAGCAGTATAAGTCCTTCAGTGACAGCTCAAGGTGAAATGGTTAAAACGACAATAGATGACAACGCATTTAATGAAGGATTGGAATATATAAATGAAGGTCTACTCTACTTTAATGATAGCACTATTGTACTTGATGAAGCTTTAGAAGAAGTAAAACAAGTTGATTGGGAAGACATTCTATACGCTTTAGGACAAATACCTGGAAATGTTGGTGAAACTGTTGATCCATTTGTAGATGAAATTCAAACTTATCTTGGTTTGTTTGATAATGCAACTGATTTAATGCGTGTTCTAGTTGACAGGCCAACCTTTGACAATGGTACACAAAGTGATTATGCAACTTTAGTACATTTCTTCAAAGGAGCTTACAATTTGCTTAAAGCTGTTGAGATAATAGGTGATTTCTCAAACTTTGTCGGTACGGAAACATACTTTAATAATGCTGGTGTTCATCTTAATACCACCTACAATGCATTAAACACTCCTACCGTGCAATCATTAATAGATTCTGATACACCTATTCTGAATGATACACTTGCTTTTATTGTGGATGCAACTGGTCTATTTGCTGATCTAAGTTTCACTGGTAGTGATTTGATTCCAGTAGCTTTAGGACTAAACAGTACTCTATATTATTTCCAAGATGGTTTTGAAAACATCACAGATTTTAGTGGAATCATGAGTCAAATCGATTCTTATCGAGGAGATAGTGATGATTTATACCTTTCAACATTAAGTCTAGAAGCTCGAACAGATGCAATGATAGCTAAAGCAGATAATGGAGAGTATGGTCAATTTAGTGAACCAGCAAAGAAATTTACCACTGTTTTAAACCAATTAGAGTTAAGAGTAAATGCACAAAATCTCAATGCCATATCTAATTCATTGTACTATTTATTCTGGTCAATGGAAGACTTGAATAG
>JABLTJ010000025.1 GCA_013166775.1 Promethearchaeati archaeon | reverse complement strand
ATCCATAACATCTTTCATAATCTATCTTTCATGTTCGATTTTGCTTCTAACAGTATTCTATATGTTCGTGTACTAGCTTTAAATAATCTCATTCAAATAGATATGTTGAAAGAAAATGAAGAAATCCTTTTCAAGAAAATGGATGATTTATGGACTTCTATTAGCAATATTAATTGGAGGATCTTCTGTAAGTATAGTCTATCTACGAAATTACATTGTTGATAAGAAATACGAATTTGAAACTTCTGCATATGTTTGGAATTTCGACAATATTACTTTATTTTCATCACAACTAGAAGAGAGAAGTGATAAAATTCTTTTTTCCATTGTAAGAGTTTTTAATATTACTCCCTCTGTTGGGTACTCTCTTAAGACGAATACACCATTTCCATTTTTCTATGGAAATAGAAAGTCTTATTCATTATGGCATAATCAAAGAAAGGATGTGTGGAATTTTCATCTTGATTCCATTGTTCCAGAACCAAGATTAAAACCTGATTTTACAATTAATAAAAACACAATCCAGATTATTATTTCAGCTTTATCTCAAGATTTAGCTCAAACTCAGAATTTGCTAGATGTAACAGGGGAATATTTTCATACTGGAATTGATGATAAATTAGAGGTTGGTTTTCTAGTTTATAGGATAGAGTTCGTGTTCTATGATGGAACATATTTACAGCTATTTTTGCAGAATGGGCAAATAATTCTTGATTCTATCCTTTTCAGGGACTATTATGTATCAATTGATGGATCTTCTGGTTGGTATATAGATACTAGCATTCCTGAAATTACCTACAGAGGTAATCTCACTGGTTTTTTTCCACAACATACAAATGCTATAAATGATTTAATAAAACAAAATTCACCTTAGGTTAATTTTATGAATACTGATGATTTGGAGAATATTTCTTCTGTGCTTGAGCATCCAACCACATTACGGATTTATCTTTACTTACGATATTCCGATGACAGATCCTCTGAAACCATAGGTGTAAGAGAAACTCAACGAGCTTTGAATATCAAAAGTCCGAGCATTGTTAAATGGCATTTAGAAAAACTAGAAAACGCTGGATTTGTCGAGAAATTATCTTCAAATAGGTTTCAACTAACAGATATTGGTTTAACTCAACAGATACGAATTCCAGTAAAAATATCTGTTCTATTGGTGAAAGGTATCTTTGTTCCTAAAATTACTTTTCTTGCAACATTTTTATTTATAAGCGTAGTATTAACAATTGCTTTTTCTTTGTGGAAACCACTTATAGGGGCAATAAATGGAATATTCTCATTGATTGCGATACTTGTATTTGTAATTATTCAATTAATTAAGATGAGAAAGGAATTACAATCATATGACATGATTCTAGAAGAATAAAAATTGACTTCTGTTTCCATTTCTTCCAAATCTGAACTTATATAAGTGTTTTATACTTTAGTTTAGCGGTCTTATGGAAAGTAAAAAGTTTTATGTGCTATTTCTCATATTTTCTTTATTCTTAGCACTAATTCCTAATTCTTCGTGTTCTTCCAATCCTGTTTTATCCGTAACTAAGGGTAGTTTCGTTGAAGGACATATTTTTTATGCTAATCCCTTGATAGAAATAAATTCCAGTTACTCCGATTTTTCTTATGAAATTGAAGATATTTGGCGTTTTAAAGATATTAGAGAAGAGGTTATTCAATTCAAAGAAACATATCTGAATATATATACGAACAAAAATGTCTTTCTCTGTCCTACTTTTTATCATTGGTCTCGTTTAATTTGGAAGCAAAATGGAACTTATGCTTTACATACTGCTCAATTAATAGCTGAACATAGTGGTTTTCCCTGTGATAGATATAATATCTCAATATCACTTCTTGACTATAATAAATTTGAGGACATGTCAGATAAACTCAATGCCGTTATCACGTTTAAGAATGGATCACAAACTTATTTGAGAGACTATTTACCAAACGCTGTTTGGTATCTGAGAGGTGGTGGATATGAAACCAATCTCTTTCTGAATAAGAGCTGGACTTTCTACTCTCCACCAATTGTTCCCTACATTATATCTCCAGAAGTCGATATAGGACATGAGATAGACACTGGATTTTGTAAGGGGATTGTCACTGATTTTACATCAATCAATGATACTCCAACTCAATATGATGTTATAGAGGTAAAATATCCTAGTATAAAAATTGAGAATTTAGGTGAAACACATGTTTTTTCTTCTAGAACAAGATATTATGAGCGGAAAACTGGATTAATGATTAAGGAATATTTTGTAAATGAATCCACTAATGAATCCTATCTTTTTGAACCAGAGAAAATCAAAATTGCAGAAAAGATTGTTAAACCTGAATTTAATTATCATGTGCCTTTAATAGTCTTAATAATAATTTTAGTGGCTAAAAAAACAAAAAGGAAGAGAAAAGTTCATGTTTAAATTACTGGAAAAATTCTTGATTCTAATAGTAATAATACAATTACTTATTCTTTCTAATGTGTTAGCAGTTACTGGCAATCAACCCGTTATTGCTTCTAGAATCTCTGAGATCAGTGAAATTGCAATAATTGATCTAAATTATCAATCTAGTTCTACTTTATTTGGAATCAAAACCAAAGTAGAGATCTTAAATAGGGCTGAGGAAAATCAAACAGTATCTGTAGGAGTAGATTGTTATCCTAAAGTTTTGATTAGTGCAGTATTTGTAGATCAATTATTAGAACTTGAACAATGGATATGGTGCCTTGATATGTCTAAGATCTATTCCTATCCGCCTGGCATCACTGTTGAATATGAAGTTGTGCAATTTTATATTAATCAAAAAGGTTTATCTCAGCTTCCAGATGGCAACTATACTCTCTGTCGACCTATCTCAGGAGAGCAATTTCCAACCATTATTATTGTAAATTCTGGGATTATAAAAATAATTTATCACAGTTTTTACTATAATCGTACTGAAGAGGTAAGCTCTGACACTCAAACTCCTGATCAAACTACTGATGATACAAACTTCTTACTCACATCCCCACTCGTTTTCATTTTCTTATTATCATTCCTGATTAATGTATACAAAAGGAGAAAAACAATAACCAATTAATGAATCTATGAAGAGAAAAATTCAAAAATAGCAGAAATAATCACTTTTTCAACAACAGTTAAAATCTTTAACTTCATATCTTGGTTTGTTTACATTTTTCGTCCTATTCAATATATCTACAGATGGATCAATGTGGGAAAACATAGGGAGAAATACGTTGGGAAGTTTATCGATTTGCGTAACTGTTTTTTATCAGCACATAGGGATGATGAAGCTAAAAGAGAAAATCAATCCTGAAATGATAAAATTTGATGTAGGAGTTAGAGTGGCAGTCAAAGTGTTGATCTCATTTTTAAAACGTAGATAAAATATATAGACAAAGTTGAATCCTTGTGTTATGAAGAAGATCACATAAATTGCTCTAACAAGTGGTAGAATCGCTCCACAAAAAGGCAAATCGAAATTAATACGAACCAATTGATTACTTAGAATTGAAATTACAGCAACCCAAAATTGACCAAATACAAACAAAGTTGTATAGGTTTTCTTACTTCTGAAAAAATTTTGGATTTGTTCTTTTTCAAATCTTCCTTCAATGTTGCTTGATTTCTTCTCATGGAATTTCATCACATGTAATCTTTTCATACAGTGAATACTAGTTTCTCCATTTTTATAGATTTGCACAGCTACGGACGTTCTAGTACTAGAAAAAACGAATTCAAGAAGGATTGAAAATCATCAATATTTAGACTATTTTTTCTTTGGTCTTTGAGTTCTCTCAAAAAATCTTCCAAACTTGAACTATTGTTAGGAATTTATCAATTCTTCTAACTCAGGGAGGGGTATATTCCTATATATACTGTAGTTGCTGCTATACCACCTATTATTAATAATATATCAAATATCAGAGTCAGTATCAATAGTATCCGATAAGGAGCTTCTTTATCTCGACTTCTGTAGATAACGACTGTGAAAATTGCATGAAGAAGAGATAAAAATGCAAGAAATCCTCCAGCAATGTTGAATCTCAATGTTGGTACTTTTACTGGACCAGTAAAAATTGTTCTTACGATAAATGTAATTGAAATAAGAATTAAGACTATAACAGAGATCCCTAAGAAAATAAAGATTTTTGCATGATAACGACTGTAAAAACCGATTTTTCTATCCTCTTTTTCCTTTGTCATATCAGATTCTCAACACCTTATCGTACAATATTTGTATTCTTGTTTTTATAGATTCGCTAGGCCACGGACGTTCTAGCACTAGAACAAAAATGCTCTCTCACTACATTTATTAATCTAAAATCTTATTCTATTTTTGATACTTATGCATTTAAGTCAAGTTAAGAAGAATCTTCTTTTTGGTTTTCTGACGGCTCTATGTTTAACTACAATTATTCTAGGTGTTTCATTCGTAACCACTACTATGAATATGGGAGCAACAGGCCTTCTCCCTTCTTTCGATTGGGACATTGATTCTCCTGTTAAACTCTCCAATCAGATGTTAAGTCGTTCAGATTTTCTCTATGCTATGGCTGTTAATGTTGGCAGAGCTTTGGAAGATGGTGGTTGTATTTTTGATATCCCTTACTTCAATTATTCTGTGAATACGGTACATGTTTGGTTTAATTTAGAAGCTGAGAATTGGTTACTGGTTTATGATGCTGTTGGGAGTAGCAATCTATATGATACTTATTATGTTATTAATCCCGATATTCTAGTTAATCTACCTTCTGCTCTATCTTCTGATATTCAAACTATAGACAATTTAACTGACATTACTGAAAATTACCAAGAACTTAGACAAAACTTAGTTAAGGAAAATATGACTGAATACGATATTGTGTATTTCTATCAGGATGGGTCAATAATTCGACTGTTATCCTTTGATGACGTGGTTTTTATTCAACTAAACAGATTTACTGAATATGATTCAGGTTACACTCATTGGTTTGGAAAAGTTGATGATAATTTCCACAAAATATGGTACTTAGGCTATATGGAAGAACAATTTCCTAATTACACTGTAGCTATAAATCAGCTACTGGAGAATTTCTTCGAATCTCAATAAACTCGGTGAATTTTGATGGTTCTAGAACAAGAAGACAAGATTAGTAGAGTCCTTGAACACCCAACTACTCTCAAACTCTTCATCTACCTACGCTCCAAAACTAAAGAAGATATTGGAGTTAGGGAAACTCAACGAGCAGTTTCCCTTAAGAGTCCAAGTACTGCTGTATGGCATCTAGACAAACTCGAGGAAGCTGGGCTCATAGAAAAACTCCCCTCTACTCTCTATAGATTGTCACAAGAAGGTAAACAACTCTATAGATTCCAAATTCCAATCCGAATCACAACACATTTTATCAGAGGATTCTTAATCCCAAGGAGTGCTTTTCAACTTAGTTTTATAATCTCGATGATAATTTCCACATTCATACTAGTTTGGTTTTATCCTTTATTAGCAGCAATTAATGGATTATTAGGAATGTGTGTTATCGTGTTTATTTCATTCTCAAACCTAAAAAGTATAGAAAACCAAATGAGATTTTATGCACCAAAAGATAGAAAGAAGACATGACTTTAGAGGAAATTTAAGAAGAGGGAAATCTAATTCCTTTGGACAAGGAAAACAATCAGGCATTGAAGGAAATAAAAGGGAGGTTAGAACAGAGGATACGATATTGATTTCATAATTCTTAGCTTGTTTCTTCCAATATTTTCTTAAGATTAACTCCTTCCTCTTTCATATGCTTTCTGAGCTCTTCATATTTTTTTCTAGTAACTTTCTTCAGAATCTTTCCTAACCTGAAATACATAATTGCTCTAAAAGTACTTTTAGTATCATCTTTTTTATCTATAATAAATGAACCCTTAGGAATTATTAATGACATAGGAAAAAGAATTTTGTAATCGAATTTATTAGGGGGGTCTACGTATGTTAGTCTAAATTTCATTTTATGCAGTTCCCCGTGAAGATATTCTTCTATGTAAAGTATTGAGTCTACTTCTGATAGATTCCCTTTAATCCATTTTGCTTCTCCATGGTCTGGATGCCAGATTTTATAGTTTTTTGTCCAATTTTCAAAAAAACTGTAAATCCTCTCTGGTGTTGCTTTTATCTCTATAGAATCTTCAATAAAATCCATTTTTTCTCACATTTCTCATATTCTATAAGTACTTATATATTTAATCTGTGTTTTATTTTCATATAAATTGATAAAGAAATCAGTTGAAAGAGAAATTAAAAATTATTTTTTTACTTTATTTTTTATCAATTAGTTATTTCTGTAGTTTTAGATATTTTGCGGATAATACTTATCCCTATTATTAAAACGGAGATATTTTCATTAGAATAGTGAAAAGATTTGTGTTTATTAGGCCATCTTTGATTATTCTACTAGAGATCTCTAATCAGAGGTAATAGCATGACTACTGTAGGAAAGCCCAAAGGGAATAATGAAGAATCTAGTTTTGAGCAGATAGATATCACTGAGGGTTATTTGGATGCTATCAAGAATATTGAGAATAAAACTGAAACTGTATTTACTCCTAATGTTAAGGAAAAAATTTACCCCGAGGGAGTTCAGAAAGTAACCTATAGCCCTCAAACTGAATCGATTTACTATTATGAATCTGAAAATAAAGTCAATAGTCTTTATCGCAGATCCTGGGAATTATTTGAAGATAGAGGTGCTCACATAGAAAACAAACTTATCGAAGAGCTTAGAGAGATAAAAGAAATAGGAGACGATTTGGAGGCTATTGCTAGCGATGAAAAACAGATAGAGGAAATGAGAAATGGAGAACTACTTGAAGCTATAATTAATTTTCTCAAAATTGAAGGTTCCAAAGCTTACAGATTTAGAATAGATAAGGGGGCGAAAGAGAAATGCAGATTCTACAGTTTTCAACGGGCTAATATGAAAGAGGAAATTGTTCTCTTTTCATCAGATAGACAAATTGTACTTAACCGTGAAGATAATTCAGGTAATATTCACCAGAAAGTTCTAAAATTTATTAATAGAACTGTTCTTTGTTGGTATTTTGAGGGTTTACTAAGGATGAAAAGATTGGAGAAAAAACAGCAGAAATATTTAGCGAAAATAACTAGATATCAGAAATAATTTTTTCTTATTGCTATAATTTTCTTGATTCTTTATAAGTAGTTTATAAACAAACAATATCCCCCAGATAATAATATGCATATTACGTTCCCTTTAAAGAAGAAAGTTAAGTTTTATTTAGGAAGTAATATTTGCCTGAAAGAAAGGGTGAGAATAATGTTGTTCGAAATAAACAGTGCATATTGTTCGCGGTGTAAAAGCTTTGTTCCAGTTTTTGATTCGATAAATGAGGGTTTTTCTACTACTGAGATTAATTGTTCTGAATGTGGACAAATACTTTTTGTCATAAGATCAGAAATGCAATATCAATATGATACTGATCTTTCCCTAGAAAACTTTGAAAAATATGTCAAAAAAGAAAATCTCAAAACAAAGAAAAAATCAACACCATTACAAATTGAAACAAATTCTGCATAAGTATGCTATATTTATCAAAATTAACTATTAGCGCAACAACCATACAATTTTTCAATATATTCTATCTCTGTTGTGTGTGGAACCTAAAGTAACTGATATTGCAGTCGTTGGAGGGGGTCCTGCTGGTTTATTTGCGGCTAAATCAGCTGCTGAACATGGTACTAATGTTATTTTATTCGAATCAAAAGAGAAAATAGGATTCCATGAACACTGCGCTGGACTATTGAGTACAGAAGGATTAGAGAAAATAGAATTTTCAAATTTACCTTCGGAAATTATTCAGAACAATAACATTATCGGTGCGCGTATCTATTCACCTTCTGGGAATTTAGTTACAGTAAGTAAAAATTCCACAACAGCTTATGTAGTTGACCGAGTCCGATTCAATCAGTATATTAGTTCCTTAGCGATAGAAAAAGGAGTGGAGATTAAAACTTCTACTAATGTTTTAGGTGTTAAGAGAAACAGTAAGGGGCTTGAATTACAAACAGGAAAAAGGACATCATCGGCAATAATACAAACCAAAATAGCTATACTTGCAGAGGGACGTTTTCCAAAACTAAATGCACAAGTTAAATTACCTTCTCCTCCTCGAAAAAGAGTCATCTTTGCTTCGATGTATGTCATGTCTAACATAAAAGATATAGATTCCAAGTTTGTAGAAATTTATCAAGCACAAAAATTTGCACCAGGTTTTTTTGCATGGATTATCCCCATAGACGATGAAAGTGCAAAGGTGGGGATTGGTTCTCAATATTCTCCTTCTGGAAAGTATCTAGAGAAATTTGTTCTCCAACATCCAATTGCTAAAGAAAAGTTAAAGCAAGCAAAGATAGAGAAAAAAACAAGTGGAGCAATTCCGCTTAGTTCTCATATCAAGAGAACCTATACTGATAATGTTCTTGTAGTCGGGGATGCTGCGGGTCAGACTAAACCAACTACAGGTGGGGGTGTAATTCTGGGAGGTGTCGCTTCTAGAATTGCTGGTGAAATTGCTGCTGATTCAATAGCAGCTAATGATCAAAGTGCAAATTTTCTTTCAAGATATGAGAAGCAATGGAAGAAAGAGATGAAGACTAATCTGTTTGTTATGAAACATGTTCGTCAGTATCTGAATACACTAACAGACAAAGAAACAGAAAGATTGTTTTTACTAATCAACAAACCAAAGATAAAGAACATAGTCTCCCAAATCGGTGATGTAGATAATCAGAAGAGAGTAGTTTTTAGATTATTATTAAAGTATAATCTGTGGCCTTTTTTCATTAGAACAGGGACAAAATATCTGCTTAAAAAGTAAATAACAATTATGAAAAAACTGAATGTTCTTCTGCTGATGCAGCAGAAAAGCAATTTAATATCTTGATCTAAGACCTGATAATTTCAATTTGACTTTAACTGAATTTTGCGTAATTACCTTATAATCAGAAGAACCAAGGGGAACTGCTAAATCATGTTCAAAGATTTCATCGTCATTCTTTCCAGGATCTCGCTCAAAGAGATGAAAAGGCACATTAACAACTCCTCCCTCTGGTGCTTTGACAAATTCAGTATAGAGCGTCAAACCTTCTTGTGGTTTGTAAACCTCGTTTTTCTCAAGATTGATAGTTCCTTTGTTTGGTACTCTTGAACTGTAATGAGGTCTTTGTCCTATTCTAAAATATAATTCCGATTCATTTCCAAGTAAATCTCGATCTTCAAGAACTTTTAAAGATATTAAGTCTACTTTAATCCAATATCTGTCATCAAATTCCTTTGTATCTTGCTGTCCTCTGGCGTATGTATTCCTGTAAACTTTCTTGACTACACGTCTACCCATAATTTCACCCTAGCATGAATTATACCTAGCAGTTTAAAATCTTTCTAGTTATTCATTTTTTAAGAATTCAACTAAACAGAAATTTCCTCTTCGAGTAGCAGGTATCCGTTCCCCAACTTTAAAATTCTTTTCTGGTAATAAGATTTGAAGAAAACCTTCCCACATATATAGAACGAAATCACATAAGTCTCTCTTACCTTCTACACATTTTTCTCCTGGAGCATAAGTACAATATCCTCTAGCAGGGAATTCTACATAAGCAACTCTTCTGGATACTGATGCTTTGATATCTTCTGGTAAATATTTTGTCAGATCTTCATCCGATTTAGCTTTGAGAGCTTTGATTATATATTGACCAATCATAACTGAAATCTCTCTTATATCCTGTTCCGAATCTCTAATGTTTATGAGTAGGAATTCTATAAGAAATCGTATGTGTAACTCTGTAAATTCAGCTTTTGCTTTCTTCACATTATTATCTTCAATATCGCCAAAGAAAGTAGTAGAAATCTCTGCTAAAACTTGATGAAAAATAGGTAATAGAATAGAAACTGGATAGTTCTGCAGTATTGGAGAAAAGACAGTTTCCAATTCAAGATCAATACTTGGTTTAATTTCTTCATCCTCTACAGACAAGAGTGGTTTTGTTGCTTCACTAACAGTTTTTTGAATTTGTTCTGCAACTATTGGAGAAACTTCAGTGGCTTCGATTGGAATTATTTCTTCTCCAATAGATGGTATTGGTTGATCAATTTTTTGAATTACCATTTGTAATTGTTGTGATTGAAATTGGCTTGGGATGGTCTCTACCATCACATTGGAATCAAACAAAAAGTAGCCAAGTGCTTTCATGATTCCCGTAACAATTAGTATGTAAGTAAGATCTTTAGTATCAGAAGATACAAATCTATTAGCTCCTAATTGAATTATGGCATTTTCATCTTGCTTTTCTATGGATAGATTTTTCCACCCTAGTACTTCTACTAGAAGATCATATTGTTCTTCTATTGATAAATCTCTGTGTGGTGTAAAATTGTTATAAACAACACCTGCAATCGCGGTAACTATAATATCTTCTGTCTCTTTTTTCGAAGTATCAAATGATGAGATTATTCTCTTCAAGGAATTCATTAGTATTTTAGTTACTTGAAGAGCTCGTAATTTATCACTGCCTTTGTTTGTCCAGGTTGGAGAATATCCACTCATTAGTATCTTCCTTTTGTAAAACACTTAAGTTTCTTAATAAAGCTGTGCAAATCATAGTTATAAGAATTTCTTTGTCGGAAGGTGGAAAATAATTTCCCTTGAGTTAAGAATCGAAAATATAACAAGTCAAAAAGCTTAAAACACTAACCTAAACCTAACTCTATAGACATTAAATTGTGATTACAATGAGTAAGATGATTGACATGCCAAGATGCACTAGTTGCAATAAAATAATAAGCCCTAGCGAAGAGAGTGAAACTCGATTCTCGTGTCCTAAATGTAACGATGTAATAATTATAAGATGCAAAGATTGCAGACTCTTCGCCAATGCATATGCTTGTCCAAAATGTGGTTTTACAGGACCTTAAAAAATGAAGTGATATTATGGGTGAAGTATTATTAGTTTATGAAATTCGTCCTGAAACTCCTGAAACAACACCAAAAGAGCTAGAAAAAAAAGTAAGAGACAACCTCTCGCCTAGGTTTAAAATGCAAAATGATCCTGAAGAGAAACCTTTGTTTTTTGGGCTAATTGGAATTGTTGGTCAGTTTATTATTCCAGAAGAGGATGGAGCTCAAGATGAGCTAGAAGATTTTCTGAATTCTCTTGAAGTTGTGTCTTCAATTCAAATGACGTTTGTTACACGTCTTTAATTGTTTCCCCCTCATCTCATTCTTCTTTTTCAGTTTCAACTGAAATTGGCATTATAATCTTTATTGCGTTTCCCTTTTTCCAATCTAAAGGATCTATATCTTCCATAGTTACAAGGTAATTGTATTTCTTGGCAATTTCATTAACAATCATAAAACCTAGATGTCTTCTTACAGTTTCATCAAATGGAGAAAGATCTAATGCTCTATGAATCTCTTCTTTCAATTGAGGTCGAGTCCCCTCTCTATCAATAAACTCTATCTCAAAATAATTTTCCTCCTCAGTTGTAAATTCTTTACCAGTAATTTCTAGTTTTACTTCTTTACTTTCTGTTTTCTGAACAAGACTTGAAACAACATATAGAAACATATCATGAAGAAAAGCTCCCCCTATTACTTTGACATAACTAGGGATTTCAACATTAATACTAATTTCCTTGTCATAATATTCTTCATCAATCTTTTCTATAACATTAGTTAAAGTCATTCTCAAGGGTATGAAATTTAATTCTGCACCTGTAGTAATATCAAGAACATTAGATAATAGACGAATATCTTGAACAATGCCTGTTCCCCTTCGAACTAAAATCCTCACTCTCTCTATAATAGAACTCTCTTCTTCTGGTATGCTATCTTTCAGTAGTTCATAATAACCTGAGATCCCAAACAAAATATTGTAAATATCATGTGTCAGCACATTCAAATACATTCTAGATCGATTTGAGTACTCTTCAGCTATTGATTGAAGCTTCGTTGCTTCTGAAATGTCTACCAAAGAAAGGACAACACAGTATTCTCCAGTCAAATTGTTTATTGTTGGAGATAATTGTACAAAAAATGTTCTTGTATCTTTTTTTCCAGCTTGAAGAACTTCAATATCTAATTTCATAGTATCTTTTGCTATATTAGCTATGACTTCTCTTGTTTTCTGGATAATGCTATTTGCTCTATCGGGATTCAACTCTAAAGAATAATCTAGTTTTACTCCTATTGATTCATCGTGATTAATGTTGAAAGTTTTTTCTGCTTGTTTATTAAGGTAAATAATTTCGTTTTTGTTATTGACTAAAATAATTGGAAAAGATGAGAATTCCGATGTTTGAGTGATTTGTCTTATATCATCCAATAATCTTTTTCTTTGAAGAGTAAGAAAAAGTTGGTTTGTGACGATTCTGAGGACATGAATATTAGATTCAGATAATTTCTCTAAAGAGGAAGATAAAACTAAAAGAAAACCTAGCATCAAATTCGTTGAACCTATAGGTAAAACAACTCCATACTGGTTAGTGAATAGACCAAAATCTACCTCGTTTATTTCATTAGCAGTATTATAATAAGGTAGATTTGAAATATCTAAATCAGGTGAAGAGTAGTATTTTTCGATTTCATCGTTTAAACCTATATGCTGGACTAATGAGAACTGATTCACATCTTTGATAAACACACCAATTCCATCAATTCCTGTACTTTTTTCTACTTTGGGTAGAATGGAATTTAAAATCACTTGAATTTCAGTTGTTTCTAAAGTCAGATTTGACATTTCCACTACTAATTCAGTTTGTTTCTGTTTTAGCTTAGAACTATACTCTTCTACCCAAGATGTGATAATGACAGAAGCAATTTGAGTAACATCATTAATTACTTCAAAATAGTTTTCTACATTTAATCTTACAGTATCTGGAGTAAGAAATGTGTTTAAAACACCGATTGTTCTATTGTTATCATATAAAATTGGTGTTAGGATAACTTCACTAACTCCAGCATCTTTGAGTGCTTTCTTTATTGGAAACTTATTGGAAAGATCTTGAACTTTCAACCATGTTGCATTAGAAGTTGTAAACAGTTCTGTGTATGGATTATCGCTGTCAAATACATCCACTTCGGTTTTGAGGATTTCCATATCAAAACTGTTATCGGTCATAAAAAATGGAGTGAGGAATTGATTTTCTTGGTCATATAGGCTAATAATTACAATAGCTGGGTTAAGTGTATTAAGTATTGTTTTACACAGATTTTGAAGTATTGTTTTTTTTCTTCTTTCTTCATCAAGCTCCCCACCTAGAAGTAGTTTTATGAATTCAGAAAGATTATCAACAATCTGATTGCCCACCATTTTAATCACAGCTGGTTAGAGATTGCTTCCCTTATATTTTGGATATTCGAACTAATCTTATCTACATAATAAACATATAGAAAGCTTCCATTTAAATAACAATGAACAAACCTATTTTCATCCATTAACTGCATACAAACACTAAATATTTATGTTGGAATTAAGTAAAAAAAGGTAAAAGAGGAGATACAAACGGAAAAGGCATTATTAACTAGTATTTCTGAACACGTTGAATCAATATATGGATTCTTTCTTGGTAATGCAGAGGGTATGATATACAAGGAAAGAATATTCAACAAGGAATTATGCCATGAGCAAATTCTAGCAAATATAGTTAAAGCCATTTGTTCATTTGCTGATGAGACACAGGTCTCTGATAATGGAACTATTGAACTTTCAAAATCAAAGATTTCTTTTATAAAAATCCAAGATATAACGTATGTTCTTGTTCATGGATTAGAAGAAAAAAAAGTCGCTGACAAACTGATAGGAGATATATCAAAGATTTTTGAAGATAAATCAAGAGCTAAATTTCATAGTGACGATCCTAAACAAGTTTTTGCTGGAGCTTCTGCAGTGTTCGCTGAAATAGTAGAGGAGTTGTTTAAGGCAGTAATAAAACATTATGAACAACTGAAAGCTGAAAGAGAAAGTATCCCTACCCCTGTTTCAGAAGTACTAATCGATATGGAACTTATTGATTTACCGATGCAATATGATGAAATCGCATTGGTTGCAAAAACAATGAAAAAAGGGAAAAAAGCAGATAAGAAAGATAAATTAATACAGGAAGAAGTATCGCAAGAACAGAAATTAAGTGCTGTAACTTTTAATATTCTAAATTCAATGGAAAGTATTGAGCATCTAGTATTTGTTGAACATAAGGAGAATAATACAGTACTTAGATTTCAAAACGGTCAATTAAGTGAAAAAATTGTTAACAAAACCTTGGGTATTTGTCAGAAATTTCTAGAAGATATTCTAAAACTTATGGGAGATGAAGATTCAGAAAATGCAATCGAGGTTTCGGAAAAATATCAAATCATCTTTGTTCCGTTAAACGAAAATAATTTCATGTACGCTGTTGCAACTAAAGCAGCAGACCCTGTCCTCCTACAACCTATTTTTGAGAGAATAGCAATTAGAATTAAGAATGTTGTCCTGGAATATGAAGAAAGTAAATAAGAAAATTACTTTTATTTCTCTAAGTAAGGAACATGAAGATAGTCTGAGATATTAATTTTCTCCAAAACTAGGAAACTCTTCCATTCTTCTTTGCAATTACATAACATCTCCTCTTCAAGCTCATCAATGTTCTGAGTTAGCGTGAATTTCTGAATTTTACGAATAATCTCACTGTCACATGTTCCACAATTATGTGCTCCCCTTTCTTTTCCCCCTGCTACAATATCACATATTATTCGTATCTCTGGATATTTTTGCTTAATTTCTTTGCAGATTACGTGCAATGACCATAACCATGGGGAACGATATAATTTCTCTTCAAAAACCTCAGAAAGTAAAGTACCTCTATGAATACTCATTGCATTTATTGAAACAGTATCAATACCTAAACTTACAACTTTGGAAACACTTTGAAGAACATCCTTAATAGAATCATATTCTGAAACAAAAGGTGGTTTGAAAAGAAGATACGGTTTTACCTTGGCACCAGAACTCAAAACTCTTATTGCACTTTTTTCAAAATCCTCCCAAAAGAATCCTTTGTTGATTGAATTCTTCAATATTCTATTATTGGCACTTTCTAAACCAATAGCAATCTCGATTTTACTCATTTCAATATTTTTAGCTAGATTCTGCAAGATTTTATCAGTTATGTACTCTGGCCTAGATTCAAGAACAACTTCTTCAATTTGATCATACTTTGCTATTTCTTGAATTATGCTTGTTTGAATTTCTAATGGTAATTCTCTCTCATCTAAGAAACTCCCACTAGTAAAGACCTTTATCGAAAATTTTCCTTCTTCTATTGTTCTTCTTAATGTATTTTTAATGGAAGATACTATCATATCAAAATTAGATTCTTGCGGATTATCGTAGATATAACCACAGATTGAACAACCACCGCTTTTTGCCAGTGCCCAAGAACATCCTTTTGTTGGAAGAATAAAAACTAATGCTTCACCCTCTCCGGAACGAAGACGATGATTTTCTTTCCAATGAGTAACCTTTCTAGAATGCTTGCGTGTTGGTAGAGTAGATTCTCGAATTTTCAGAATTTCTTCTGCTAAGGATTTATTAATTTTCATTTTTTCACCTTATGCTTCTTCTTTACTCTAGCTAAAATTCCAGAGGTCATATTATTCATATCCTCTCCTGAAACAACTGCTGTTCCTGTAGCAATTACTTGATTATTGAATACGACGAGAATATCATCATTAGGGTGAATACGTTTATCTGCGTTTAAACAACCTGGTGCATAGATATTGCTCCCAGATACACGTTCATCACCAAATTCTAAATTATTGTAAGAAAGACTCACTATTTCCTGAGCATGTTGAGGTAGAATCGTAAGGAAACCGTCCGTTGATCTAAGATTTGCAATATGTTCTTTCTCTCTGAAGATTTGCCTGTCACGAGGATATTTTCCCTTTATTTTAATAATGCCACTAAACAGTTTTTTCCCTACCCCTCTCCCAAATTGATAATCCGCAACAGCTTGTAAATGTTTCATTATAGTAGGTCTTCCCTGTATTTGGACATTCTGGGAATCTGAAACAATCTCTTTAAGAGCTAAAGTCAGGTTTGATAGGGATTCATTACTTGTAGGAGAAGATTCTTGTGATGTGGATAGTATCCTGTTGGGAATTTCAGTTCTTATAGTTTCAATAATATTGCTATATCCTTCTCCATATGTATGATTTATGATTGTAGTATCACTACTATATTTTGAAAGGATTTCCAACAATAAAGAAGATGTCACTTCGATTTCCTCGTTATTCCATAGACCAGCTACAGGAATATCATAGGATTTAGCAGGATAAATACTTTCAAGCTCTCGAGGAACTACTGCAAGAGGTGATGTTATGATAAGTTCCGATAAGATGCTTCTGAATTTACCAATACCTTCCTTTACTGCTTTTCTAAAAAACATGTGAGACCGAGAAAACGAATAGGGTTTTCTAGCTGAACAAGGAAGAAGAACTATTATTTTACTATTAGAATCTGGGACAAACCTATTTTTCACTCTCTCTCTGAATTCAGTAATTTCTGGTCGGAAAAGCGATTCTTCTCCAATGCATTTGATTGGTGAAGATGAGAGAACAGGTGTGCGAAGTCTAAATGCTGAAGAATAGTTCCTATCAATTTGACGAAGAGCTGCAGCGAATGTTACTGAATTATGTATATCTTGTTCTACTAAAGATCGAAGCGTTCCTGAGTTGAGAGCAAATCTTATCTCTGCTAAATTGTTCTTCAGTATCATCTCATTGTGACCAAAGATATTAGGTGGAGATGACATACAATCTTTACAATAACAAGAGGGGTGATTTTGTAAACTGAAAGTTCCTTTCGATGTTAAGAAATATCCTTTCTTTGATGTGAAGTATGCTATAGAATTATCAAAAAAATCAATACCTGTATAAACTAGAAATGAGTAGATTTCAGGTGAGATATGTCCTGGAAGATATAAAGCAATGTCTGGGGGAAGCTTTGTTCTAATTGATACTAGTGCTTCTGTTAGTTTCCTCTGGTTGTTAAAAAGAGATGGTAATCCTGTAAGAACTATTAATGAAACATCCTTTTTTATCACTTCATCAATAAAAGGAGAATCAATCCAAGATAAAGGTAGAGTGAAAATCTGTTTGTGTTGTTCGGGTAGGGAGATAAATGTTTCGACGTAGTTAGTGAAATCATCTGAAGAAATGTTACATGATATATACGACGGATAAAATGGCTGACTGGAAAGTGTAAATGAAGTGAAAAGTGCTTTATCTTTCTTCTTCTCAGGTAGATTCCATTCTAGAGAATATTCGTTAATTTCCATGTCTGAATATGTGGGTGGAAATGGGAAATTAAAAAATGCTGAATATCCATCAATTGATTTAAGCTGTTCTATTGAAATAAGACCTGGTGAAAGAGGAAAATGTGTTCGAGTCTCTGCTAAGATTCGTGCAAAACCTTGCTGAGAAAATGGTTGAAAGGATCTCAATATAACACCAGGAAGTTTCTTTTCTTGAAAAAAGAGCCGATATAATAAAAAGAATCTGTTCTTATAGAAAAAAGAATGGTTATTGTTCTTCCCCTTTTCTATCAACAGCCCATTTTATTGCCCATATAGAAAGTGGTCTCATATATGCAAACGATCTAAAATTCCCAAATTCATCACATGCTTCTAGTATCTCTGTAACTAAATCCATGATTTACAAAAAATGACTATAATTATAAATTCTTTCAAGAAAAGCTAGGACTTAAAGATATAATGGCGGGTTATGCCGGATTTGAACCGGCGGCCATCAGGTTAAAAGCCTGCTGCTCTACCTAGCTGAGCTAATAACCCATTCCGTTTTCCTCTCATCATACTCGTTTAATAAAACTTTCGTTTTTCATCTATTTGTTGGAAAAAACAAGACAATAACTATGATCATACCCATAACCGTAGAACCCATCTTTATTTTCGGAACTATTACTGGTCCAATTCACAACTATTTCTCCTTCGAAATGGAATATTTTAGAAATTTCTTTACCAATATCCCATGCAAGTGTAGTTACTGAATCATCTTTTTTTAGATTCGAAACCTCAACCACTATTTTTGAATTATGCTTCATTTTCTTTTTAACGTTAGAATAGATTTTTCTTGTGTCCTCTAAGTATTGTTTATAGGTACCTTTGGTAGTGTAAGCTGTATATGGATTTTCAGTTTCGCTCTTATTCATATAGATTGGAGATGCTATACAAAAATCGCATTTAGGGACATTATATTCCAATAATTTCAAGGAATCTCCATAAATTATGTTATCCTTATTCTGCAAGTTCTCTCTAATGTAAATATACCTTGCTTCTGAATACTCAACTCCAAATGGAATACGTTCCATTTCTTCAGCTACAAAAAGAGTAGTTCCAAGACCCGCGAAAATATCCAGCACTATATCTCCCTTTTTAGTGTATTTTTCTAAAAAGTATTCTACCAAACTTTCAGAGAAACGATTATCATTATCTTTAAACTCCTCAGGAATTTTCCTTCTACGCACGTTAGGCAAGGTAATATACGTACTCATTAAATCAACTGCCATTCAAAGTAAGGATATCTTCATGTATTTTTCTTAGACGAAATTAATCATTTCTGCTTTAGATAAAATTACTCTTCTTCGAGTACCTGGCGAATTCATCAGATGCCAAACTGTATACTGTTCCTCATACGGATAAGTTGCTGAAATAGCATTTACAGGTACAATAATTCCAAATTTCCTTGTTGCAGCACCAGTAGCAGTATGCAAAACAGCACCATTTGCTGAAGTTCCTACTATAATAACACTTTTTATTCCATTCTCTCGTAGCATATCTTCCAATTTCGTGTTATGAAATTTATCTACACCAGCTTTTACAATGATTTCATTCCTCTTTGGAAGTACTTCTCTTCTAATGTCTGCTTTACTCGCAGCACTAGTTAAACTGAATATTATTAACATTCCACTATTTCGAGCTTTTTCTATTAACATCTGTATATGATGAAGTGTTCTGACACATCTAGGTCTTCTATCTTCATTGCAGTTTTGATTTTGAATATCTAATACTAAAAGAGCGGATTCCCTCAACTTTAATTTTACTTCTTCCAATTCAGGAACTGTGGGAACCTTCACTCTTTCCCATTCCTCAATTATTGTTAGCTCTTCAACCATGACCTCAAATCAAATTCGCAATATAAATCTCTATCTGATTAAAAGTCACTGTTACTCATTTATGTATGTCTGATTGAAAAGCTTAAGTATCCTAACTTTTTTGTGTTAATTGGTACCAATTTGGTGAAGTAGATGGATATATACAATCTCTCAAGTCGAGAACTTGGCCTTCTCATTTACTTAGCCCAAAACAGGGCAATTGACAAAGAAATTGAAGTAACAACAACCCAAATAGCAGAATTCTTCTCTATCTCACAGCAAACAGCATCACGATGTTTACTCAAACTCAAGGAAGAAAGAATTATTTTATGGAAATCCTCACCTAAAGGATCCCTTGTACAACTGACACCAACTGGGGATTCGATACTACATCAATTACGTTTTGAACTAGAAAGGGCTCTTCATCCTGATTTAACTTCGATTAAACTAAGAGGTGTCGCATTTTCAGGATTAGGAGAGGGTAAATACTACATATCAAGAGCTTCTTATTTTAAGGAATTTACATCCAAACTTGGTTTCAAGCCTTATCATGGAACACTTAATCTGCGGATTAACACCAATGATATAGATAGGTTGGATTTAATACGAGGTTCTTGGCCAATTATAATCAAAGGCTTCGAAGAAGAGGGAAGACGATTTGGAGATGTTCTGTGCTATCCCCTTAAAATTCCAAAAAAAACTGCCAATGTAGCAGGGATTATCCCTCGAAGAACCCATTATGGTTCAAATATATTAGAGTTAATCAGCGATGTTTATTTGCGTGAAATTCTCGACATAGTAGATGGAGATGAAGTAGTTGTTGAGTTTACTTTTGAAAAGAAAAAGGGGAATTGATGATTAATGGCTGGGACAATAGAACATCTTGTATTGAAAACAATCTACTCTAATTCAATTAAACAAATACCATCTACAATCTCGACTCTATCACGTCTTTTGGAGCTCTCACAACCATTATTGGAACCTAGTCTATCTTATCTAGTGGAAAGAGAATCTCTTTCACTCAGCTCAGATGGCAAATACAGTCTATTGAAATTAGGAAGAAAGCAATTAACTGTTGTTATGACAGGTGGGACATTTGATCTTCTACACTCTGGACATCTTTTTACTTTACAACAAGCTAAATTGTTAGGCGATATCTTAACAGTAGTAATTGCCACTGATAAAACGGTTGAAAAAGAAAAAAACCGTCATCCCTCCAAAACCCAAGAAGAAAGAGTAAAGGTTGTTGATCATATCAAAGATGTGGATGTTGCTTTAATAGGGAGTGAGTATGATTTTATGGAAACTGTTAGTTTGATTCAGCCTGATATAATCGCGTTAGGATATGATCAATATCATGATGTAGAACATCTTTATGAATCATTATCCACTAATGGATATCCTCATGTGAAAATTGTTAGACTTAAGGAATATATTCCTGGCAAATCAACAACAAAAATCATGCAAGATATGATAAAACATAATTACCGTCTAGAGAAAAAATGAACATAATTTAGTTTGATTTTTATCAGAAACTTTCTTAATCCCAGGAATTAATTCTTGATTGAGATGTTTATTAAAAATAGGTCTTCTCTTCTATCGCTGTCACGAAACGAAATTGAGCATAAAATAGTACCTCTTTTATTTGACTTAATTGAGGAATCTCTAGATATAGCTCAACCTTGTAATCTGATGTCCGAATATATCTTATTCAATAATTTAGAGATGATAATAAAAGAAGAAAAAATTGACCTGTCAGAATTTAATAAATATCATATGTTAGCATTCGGTAAAGCTTCTCAAACTATGTCAAAATGGCTTTTAGATAATTTTCCGTTGTATTTCTCTCGTATTATTCTTGTATCCCCAAACGAATGCGATGATCACTTTGAATCTTTACCTGATTTCTCCTTTTTTAAAGCAGGTCACCCAACACCAAATAACGAAAGTTTAGAAGCAGCGGAATACACTTTGAATTTCCTTAGAAACCTTTCTTCAGATGATCTTTGTTTTGTATTAATATCAGGTGGAGGAAGTTCTCTTTTCGAATCTCCTAGTTTTGATGTGTCTTTAGAGGATTATCAAACTCTCATAGGGTTACTATTATTTAGTGGTGCATCTATCCATGAGATTAACACCATTAGAAAACATTTCTCTAAGGTGAAGGGTGGTAAATTAGCTTTACAAACAAAGGCAAGGATAATTGCTTTAATTATGTCAGATGTTATAGGAAATGATCCTTCTATTATTGCATCAGGACCAACAGCTCCTGATGTATCAACTTGGAATGACTGTAAAGACATTCTCACTAAATACAATCTTCAAACACAGTTACCCAAAAGTATCACGTTTAATATCGAAAACGGATTAAGCAATAATATTGAAGATACTCCAGCAGATCACTCTCTTTTTTCTCATGTATCCAATTTTATAATTGGCGATAATTCCTTATTATTAAGCAAATTGAAAGATAAAATTTCTAATAATTATTGCGTTAAAATATTGACTCATTCACTTACAGGTGAATCAAGTGAAAGAGGAAAAGAGCTAGCTATCACCTCAATTAAGCACTTTACAGATGAAAAATCTTCAAGTAAATCTCATTATTATTTTTTACTTTTCTCAGGGGAAACCACTGTTACACTAAAAACTCCAGCAGGTTTAGGGGGGCGTAATCAAGAGCTAGCTCTGTCTTTTGCACTAGAGATTATGAATAATTATCCCATTTACTTAGCTTCTTTCGGAACAGATGGTATAGATGGAACATCATTAGCTGCAGGGGCACTGATTGGTCCATTTACAATATCAGATGATGTTAAAAAACAAAAAGCCAATGTAGCTTTATCTACACATGATTCAAACTCCTTTTTCAAAGAATATGGGGGAGAAATTATAACTAATCACACAGGAACAAACTTACTGGATATTGGAATAATCTGCATGAAATTTGATAAAGAAAAATAATTCCTTATTCTCTTTTCAGTTTTTCTTCAAGTTTCTTTCCTTGCACTGCAACAAAAAGATCAGAAAGTGTCCGCTCAACTAGAACCCTAGCTGTATCTTTTTTTCTGCGAAATTCTGGAATTAGATTCTTTCCATAATCAATTTGTAAGAAACTACCATATAGTTTTTTCATGATTTCATAAAACTTCTTTGCATCATCGATTTGTCCTTCAACTAGTTTTTCCAGAACATGTCTTCTCAATTCACCTATCAAATCTGCAACCCCTAAGATATAGGATTGTTCATCAATTCCAATTTCTTCAAATGAAGGAAATTTATTATTCGTGATTAACTCAAAAAGCAGTTTTGCTTCTGCATATTCTTGCATTGCGACTCCAACGAGACCAATCTGTTGAAATGTAGCATATCTCTTTAGATAGTTTTTAACCTCAGATAAAGAATCCTTGGCCATCAGTAGCTTTTCTTTTGATTGTTCGTAATTTTTGTTATGAAAATTCTCAATACTCTGCCCCGCATTTCTAACCACTTTTCTAGATAGTTTGATTATCTCTTCTCGAATACTATCCAACTCGATGAGTCTTTGTTCTATTTGTGATGCTATGTTCTGGAATTTCGAAGTATCAACCATAATAATCATTCTGAATAAATCTTTTAAATAAAAATATCTTGCGATTAGGTAAACATATCACCTAAAGAACAAAAAATTAATACTAGCTAAATTTCTGTATCAAAGTGTAAAACAAGGAAGATACCTATGTTTCTTATGCATTATGCTAACCTTCAAAGAAAAGTCGATGATGCTCTTCATGACTTTATGAATGAACAAATAAATTCAGTTCAGGACAATCACTTACTCAAATACTTTTATGAACAAATTAATGATTTCTTGTTCTCAGGAGGGAAAAGAATTCGTCCTGTTCTCATGGCTCTTTGCTATCAATCCATAAAATCCGCTGCTGTTGATAAAGGAATTTTATCTGCATCACTTAGTTTAGAACTACTTCACAATGCTAGTTTAATTCATGATGATATAATGGATAATGCTGAAACTAGAAGAGGAAGAAAAGCTTTTCACCATGTTCTTCAAGATTATGCGGAAAATAATTCTAGTTCTAATATACAAAATGACAATAATTATGGAATATCAATGGGGATTCTAGGTGGAGATTTTGCTTACAATCTTGCTTACAAAGCAATTAATACAAAAGACTTTCCACCTGCTGTAACTTTACGAGCAGCAATAGAGTTTAATGAGGGATTCTTGCACATTGTTCAAGGCGTAATTGTAGAAACTGATTTAATGCAAAAACTAGATGTCACTGAGACTCAATACCTTTCAATGATTACTGGAAAAACAGCAGCTCTCTTTGAAAAAGCAGCTAGATTAGGAGCTATTTTTGCTGGTGGAACTGAATCTCAAATTGATGGTCTTGGTAAATATGCTTTGGATGCAGGTATTGCTTTTCAAATTGTTGATGACATTATTGGGACTTTTGGGGATTCGAGAATAACAGGAAAACCAACTAATAGCGACATAAAAGAAGGAAAGAAAACTCTTTTACTAATAAAAGCTATTGAGAATGCAAATGACGATCAATTTCAGATAATTTCAAAGGTTGTAGGTAACCGTCAAGCTACAGATCAAGAAATTGACGAAGTAAGAACAATATTCAAAGAAACTGGTTCACTTGATTTTGCCAATAAGAAAGCAGAAGAATTATTTAATAATTGTATTTCCTACCTGGAAAATCTAGATCCAATGATAGAAGAGAAGTTTAAGAAATACCTGATTGAAATAGCTAAGATGGGGATTAATAGAGAAAAATAGGTGTGATAATTAAGTGAATCTTCCAACAGCAGAAATTGTATGTTTGGGGAATGAGTTATTGATTGGTGTTACCGTTAACACTAATGCCACTTATATTGGAGACCAACTTACTAAACTTGGATATGAAGTAAGGAGAATCTCAGCTATACGAGATGATGTTGATTTAGCTGCTGATTTCTTCATTGAATTGATTTCAAGAAAACCCAGTTTAACAATTATCACCGGGGGTTTAGGACCAACATATGATGATATTCAGCTTGAAGTTCTTTCAAAAGCTACTGGATTGGAATTAAAAGAAAATCAAGAAGCTATTCTACAGATTAAAAATTATTATGCAAAGAAGAATCTAAAAATAACAAAAGAAAGAAGAAAAATGGGTTTTCTTCCAGAAGGATCAGAGGTTTTGGAGAATAATGTTGGTGGAGCACCAGGATGCTATTTTAAATATAGTGACATTGATTTTTATTGTTTGCCCGGTGTTCCAACAGAGATGAAAGATATTTTTGCAAATTGCATTAGATCAAGTCTTAAAGAGAAAACAAAAAACGAACTATATGAAGAGAAATTTCAAATTTTTGGTTGCGTAGAAAGTGAACTAGCGCCCTTTATTAATGAAATTAAGACTAATTATCAGAATCTCTATATTAAATCTCATCCAGCCTATAAAGATAAAAAAGGAATTGTTATACATATCTCAGGCACAGGAGAAAAGGGAAAAGAAGAAGTTGTTAACGCAAAGAAAATGCTTCAAGAAGTTTTTCTTTCCAATTTATCTTCGATTAATATTCAAGAAATGAAGGATTGATGAAAAGTGGCTCAAAGGTCTTATGTAATATTTATGTTGGGTACAGCGGGGAGTGGAAAAACAGTACTTACCAGAACCTTGTATGATTGGTTCAATGAAAAACATCTGGATGTAGCTACACTAAATCTTGATGCAGGAGTTAGGAGATTACCTTATAATCCTGATATTGATGTTCGTGATTTGGTTAATATAGATAATCTTACTGAGAAACTGGATCTAGGACCAAATGGTGCTATGATTGCAAGTATGGATTTAATTGCAACTAAAATCGACGAAATAAAAGCAGAAATTGATTACATCGGCCCAGAATATTTGCTAGTTGATACCCCAGGGCAAATTGAATTGTTTGCGTATAGAAGTAGTGGTCGTTTAGTTTCTTCTGTTATATCTGACGAAAGTCAGCCTACTTCGGTTTTTCTTATAGATCCTTCTTTAGCAATGCGACCTGAAGGTTTCTCAAGTATCTTACTGCTAAGTATATCAGTTGCTTTTCAGCTTTCACTTCCTCAGATTGTCGCAATATCAAAAGATGATATTATAGAAAAAGAGCAAATGGAAAATTTGGAAAATTGGATAGAATCCCCAGATTCTCTAGTAGCAGATATTCAGAGCGTTGGACAAACTTCCTTGTCTCAACAACTTGGCTTGAGTATAATGGAGATACTGGAACAATTCAAAACTACAGGTGATTTAATACCTATAAGTGCAAATACAGGACACAACATTGACACATTAATTGGACAAATGGAAAGAGATTGGGGAGAAAGAGATGATTTTTACGAGTAATAGAAATCTGGGAAACTAATGCGTTATTGTCCAAATCTTCTTTGTCTTCGTTGATAAGTTCTTACTGCACGCCACAAATCTATTTTTCGGAACAGAGGCCAATGAACATCAACAAAGTAATATTCAGAGTAAGCAGATTGCCATAAAAGGAATCCAGATAATCTTTCTTCACCAGAAGTTCTGATAATCAAATCAGGATCTGGAACACCATCAGTGTATAAGTGATTACTTATTAATTCTTCATCTACCTCATCTAAGTTGATATGACCACTATTTGCTTTCTTCAAAATTTGCTTTAAAGCATCAACTATCTCTGCTCTTCCGCCATAAGCCATACATACGTTCAAGCGATAGTTGGAGAATTCTTCTGTTGCTTTTTCAGTTTTTTTAATTTCCTTTTGAACTTTTTCAGGCAATAGGTTTAATCTTCCAAGAACTTTTACTTGAACCTTGTTCTTGATTATCCGCTTATCCTCTCTCAATCTTTGTAAATACATAGTAGCTAGATTCATAATTGTATCTACTTGATCCTTTGGACGAGAGAAATTTTCTGTTGAGAAAACCCAGCAGGTTACAACCTTAACACCAAGATCCCAACACCAACCTAAAACTTCTTCGAGTTTTTTTGCACCTAGTCTGTATCCATCTTTATAACCTAAACCTAGTTTTTCACTTGCTCTCCTATTTCCATCTAGAATAACCCCAATATGTTTTGGAATAGGTTGATTTTTTATCTCAGATGAAAGCTTCTTTTCATAGATACGATAAATAAGACCAGGCATAAACCATTGCATTTGATTACCTCAAAGATTTCTAATAGTTTATTTAATATTTTCAATAGAAGTTTTTTGTTTAAGTTTATTAATACTTGTTTTTATGATTTAAATAATATTTTTAAAAAACAGAACAGCTAATATAATCAATTGCAATTATTTTTTTACATCCTAGACTAATAATGGTAAAAAATATTTAAAAAGTAAAACCCTATGTTCTTTTGAAAGATGTCTGAAAAAATTATGAAAATACTTAGAAAGCAAACAAAAAGAGTTTTCTGCTTAATTGATGGAGCAATATTAGAATCCCTTTCTCCTTTGAGTATTAAGCTGCTATTGGAACAGATTAAACAACTAGGGAGCATAAGAAAATCTATTGTTTTCTTTGATAGTCAGTTGGCTCCAGAGGTTTATGAGATGTACTTAAGTAGAGGATTTTCTCCAAAAATAGTCCCTTCAGATAAGGATGTTAACATAACACTTGAAAGCCTTGATGTTGCGAATTCGCAACAAGTAGATATTATCTGCATAGGTGTAAAAGATGATTCTTTACTTCCTGTTGTTATAAAATTGAGGGAAACAATTGATATCTTACTTATAAGTCCAACAAAAACAATAGCAAAAAGCTATTTGCCTTACTCAGATTATATTATATCACTTGATGAATTGTAAAAACATCTATTGGAGCTGTTTTTACAGTATATGGTTTTCATTAAAAATCTAAATCATTCCCTTTTCCACAAGCAATCTAAATTCATCTAGTGAGAGATTTTCTCCCCTCTCGTATTTCTCGTATGCTTTTTGTGTATTTTCTTCTAGATTTGCTTGCTTCTTTTCTCGTATCTCGGCTCTGATTTTTTGTTTGCTTTCCCTCAATTCACCTTTCAATTCATTTTTTTCTGCTACTTTCGATAAGAAATCACGGTGAAAAGTATCCGATTGCTTTTTGAAACTCAAGAATTTTTTATGGTTATCATTTGCTTGCTTTCTTAATTCATTTATTTGGTGATAATTTTGATTCATTAAATTATGGTAAATTTGTGATTCTTTTGCTGCATCAATAATCTGAATATGTAATATATTAATCTCCCTTTGTGCTACAGAAATCTCCTTCCACATTTGTGTCTGTTGAGAAGTTATATGAACTTCTTCTGCTATTTTATTTAATTGTTCTGAAAGTTTTTCAAGAAGTTGTACCATTTCCTTTTCTTTCTCTGAAGTTAAAACACTTGTCTGTAAATCCCATTCTATTTTATTAATATTCTCATTAAGACTACGCATACTTCTTCGTTTTCTTCTTATATTGTCCTTTTTTAGTGCTTGATCTTTTTCTACTACTTCTTCTAGAACCTTTTTATTTTCCTTAACCTTATCTTGTAGTATTTTTCGTTTTTGCTTTGATTGTTTTACTTGGGAGTTTAAATCATCTCTTTTAGCTGTATAATCTTTTGCTTTTGCTAAATCTTCATTAATTTGCTCATTGAATTCGTTTCGTTTGGTTAAAACTTCCTTTGTCAATTGGTTATGTTCATCTCTTTTCTTCTTAAAAAAACTAATTTCTTCTTCCAGTTTTCCTAGTCTAACGACTAAATCTTCGTTTCTTCTATGTCTTTCAGTAGTAATTTCCATACATTAGCACAAGTGTTGAAGAAGTATCGGATTTTAAAGATTTTTCGTATTAAGAGAACAAAAATTATGGAATAACTAGAATTTGTAAAAGCAAAATAAAAATAATTAGAGGAAGATATAGTTAACTCAGCTGCCTTTCGACTTCCTGTCCAGCTCTTGCCATATCTAGAAAGACTAGACCCAGTTTTGCTTCTTTCCTCGCAGAAACTGTCAATACGGCATTTTGTCCTGCAGCAATCGTTATAATATATCCATATGCCCCCTCAATGAAAATCTTCTCTAACTCTCCCCTTTGCATTTCTTGAGCTACTCTCTCTCCCAATGAAAGCATCGCTGCAGTCATCGCTGCTAACCTTGCCTCTTCGATTTCTTGAGGTAGAACAGATGCTATAGGTAATCCTTCGATTGAAACAATCGCTGCACTTTCTATCTCTGGTACTTTTATCTTTAAATCACTTAACGTGGATTTTAATTCCGCTGTTTTATTCTCAAAAGTTATGCCAAATGCCATGTGGATAACCCGCATTGTTGAATGCTGAATTTTACTTATAAATCCAGCTATTGCTGGTACATTTTTCTCAACATCACTTTTAAATTTATTTGGTTGGGCAAAATAGAAGGAAGGAGTTAAATCTCCAATTTTCCATTTAACTGTTTTTTTACATAATCTCTAAGTTCAAGTTCAGTAGGAATCGCATTTAGAATTTTACCTCTCTCCATTACTAGATCGATCATTTTATCCATGGGTTTTGCACAAGAAGGGCATTTAATGGCTGATTTATGAAATTCTTCACAAAGATAAATTTGACATTGATTACAAAAACCAACTTGTTTTTTGCCAGCGAATTTTCCTCTTTTTGCAATGGATTTTCCTTCAATTTCAACAATATCGAATGCAAAATCTACTGTTGGACTGTTTGAAACAAAGGTACCAACACCAAAACCATCTGCAAAGCTTCGATATTCTTTAACAGTATCTTCTGTTAAGCCACCACTTAGAAAAATCTTAATATCTTCTCTTCCTCTTAGTTTTAGTTCCCATTTTATCTCTTGAACAATGTCTTTAAAACTTCCTTTTCTTGAACTAGGTGTATCCAATCGAATCCCCGAGAGTTTATCCCCTAAAGCTTCCAGTGCTTGAAGAACCTCAACTCTTTCATCATTAAATGTATCAGCAAGCGCAACTCTTGAGATATCGCTATCAATGTGTCTATCAAATGATTGAACTGCTTGTGTTATCCCACCTTCTATCATAATTAAAGCGTGTGGGACTGTTCCTGTTGCAGGAATACCTAGTTTATCTGCACTTAATACGCAAGATATACCATCAAATCCTGCAATATAACAAGCTCTATCAATAGTAGGTGCTATTTCTGGAGGCATTCTTCTAATTCCAAATGAGAGCAAGGTTTTATCTTGAGCTGCTATTCTTAGTCGTGTAGCTGCTGTACCTACTCCAGATTGAAAGCATAAATAACCGAGCATTGGTGTTTCATATATAGCGAAATCACCATACATGCCTTCGACTATTAAGAAAGGTATTCTAACACCGTTGACGTCATTATTAGGAAGAATGGTTCCTTCCTTTATCGAATAAACATTTACATCCAAGTTTGCTTTTGAGAATAAATTTAATACATCATATAAACCCAGGAATAGAAATTGTTTCCCTTCCCTAGGTATCCCTCCTGTGGTTACTTCAGTCCAAACTTTTGTGTCACTCAGATTATCTTTGTCTAAACATTGTTTGGTTCGAACAAAATAAACATCAGTAGTTTTTCCCTCAGCAATTTCCTCTTCAGTAGCTATCCATTTCTTTATCTGTTCCATATTAAAAACATCTATAAAACGAAATTTAAGATTTGTTTTAGTGAGAAAATTCGGATTTTATAGAATTAGTTTCACAACTTTACTCGTAAATTCCTCGATTCTTTCTTCTACTGATTTTGATATTGTATCTATTTCTTTACCCTTTTCTTCTTTTTCTCTCCTAAGTGGGAGGGTTATACGATTCCTATCTATTTTTAAATTGTCTATTTCATCTTCAAGCTTTTTGATTTTGATATCTAATTGCATTTCTTTGAATTTATCATTAATTGCCTCACTTTGCTGAACTAAAAATTGGGCTCTAATCTGTATTTCCAAGATTTCATCATTTAGTATCTCATCAATATTCTCGTAAGCTCTTTGCAGTTTTTCTTTTTTCATCTGAATTGCGGGTTCTTTACTAATTTCTTTTAAGGTATTGAGCATTGCTTTAACTCCTCTATAACCTTCATTTTCCTTCACGAATACTCCAAGTGGATCTTTTGTTAAATTCTTCATCAACTCTTTATCATACTCATTGAGTTCAATTTTTCTGGAATCTGCTGCTCTTAGAACTTTACTGCTTAATTTTTTAATCTCTGATACTTTATTAGAAATGGAAATTTCGATATGTTCTAGTTCCTTCTTGTTTTTCTCCAATTGTTGAAAACCAGGATGATTTTTTAGTTCAATTAGATCTTTCTCGTTCTTTTCGATTGTTTGTGTAAGTTTTTCGATATCATCTTTGTGAGATTCAATCTCCTTTTCTAGGAACTGGATCCTATCTACTAATCCTATTAAAGAGGTTATATCATCACAAACTTTTTCAAAATTTATAATTTCAGAGTAGGAGAGCATAGTTTTATTTTCAAAAATGTGAAGCTCTTCTTTTAGTCTGGTTAGAGCTCTATCAAGAGTCTTAACTTTGGTTTTGTAAGAACGATCTCTCTTTAACCAAGATAGATATTTAGATAGAATATTCATGTATGTATTGATTTTATTGTTTGTATCTCTAGCAAAATTATCTAGATTATTATATGTAATAATTTCTGGAGCTTGAATTTGTTCAAAAACTTCTAATGTTTTATCATAAATGGTTGTTGCATAATTCTGGTAAACATCAGGATCCTTTAAATCCGAGTAATCAAATCGATGAGCTGCCGTCTTAACTTCTTCGATTCTATCACTTATTGCTCTAATTTGCTTCATCGCATTGTTTCTATAACTAGAGACATTCGATGATATCTTTTCTTTAAACCACTCTAGTGTTTCATCTAGGTTTTTTTCTAGTGACATTGAAACAACCTATACTTAATGATTTACAACTATTTTTAAGAATATAGGAAAGAGACTATATACTTTACTACGAAACATAGTTAAAATAGTTAATTTGAAGGATGATAAAATGGATAGTTTTGTTTTTTACTGTAACGGTCATCCGAATATACGCGCAACTCATAAAACAACCTTGGAATTCACAAAAGATGAAAGTCTTACTCCAAGGGGTGATTGCATCTTAGGCGTCAGTTCCTCTTGCAATCTGATTAGTTTTCCTTCAGAATTAAAGGAAAGAATAAAGAGTCCAGCAGCAAGAATATTGGTACATTTACACGTGGGAAGATACTCTGATACTATTGAAGGTTGTGGAGATTCAAGGCTAGAACTATCTGATGAACACGCTATTATCATAAGAAAAAGTGATTTCATCTGTTCTCGAACATTGATGATTAAATCTGATAAAGCTGCAAATGATATTAATGATAGAATAATTAAAATCATGAAAAATCCTAGTAGTAAAATGAAAATCACGATTCAGATAATGGAACAGCAGTAACCTCTAAACAAGCTTGAATCTCACGGGGAGCACTATCTCTAACTTTTCTATAATCTATGGTTTCTTTAATTTTCCATCCAGATTTTGTTAATTCCTTGTTGAGTTCTTTAATTATTTCTTTTTTCGGACTTTTTTCTGAAGTGAAATGGTAGAAATATAAAATTCCATTAGGTTTCAGAACATCACATGCAACATCTACAAATTCCAGTGATTTGCCTGGAAGGTTCATTATAACTCTGTTAGCTTTAGGGATAGATTTTACTGCTTCTCTGCAGTCACTATGTATAGGGTGAATAGTTCCTTTGAGTTTATTCATCGAAATTGATTTTTCCAAACATTCTATTGCATTTTTATTAATATCTATTGCATATACTATAGAATCATGATTTTTAGCTATATGCAGAGGAAATGAACCCACTCCTGTAAAGAGATCTATTATACATTCATTCTGTTTGACTGAATCAGCTACTTTCTTGTGTTCATCTCCTAATCTTGGACTGAAGTAAGTCTCACATACATTAACTGAAATTCTTATACCATATTCTAAGTGAACAGTCTCACATTTTTCTTCTCCAGCTATTAACTCTAATTCTCTTATTCTAAATTTTCCTGAAACTGAAGAAGCTTTTCGGTAAACGGAATTTATCGAAGGGAACAAATCACACAATGAATCCCCTATAGCATTATTATAGTCTGAGATTTCTTCTGGTATGTCAACAACCACTATGTCTCCTATCATATCATATGCTTTTGGGATGTACTTATGTTGATTAATGGGGATGGCTTTTTCCACAGCTTCAAAGAGATTTTTCGGATGGAAATCCTTTTCTTCGAATTGGAAAACCCTAATTAAAAAGTACACATCTTCGCTGTAAGTCAAAAGTAAATTACTAGCTTCTTCCTCTGAAAGAATTAGCGGCATTATCAAACTGTTCTCTTCCTTAGTGAAAGATAAGGATTGATTAATAGCATTATGTGAACTAAGCCATTTTCGCAGATGTTCAGCATTCGAATAGCTTATTCTAATCCCTATAGATTCTATGTGCATTATGAGTTTCCCCGAAAGAAACCTTTTAAGACTTCTTTTTCCGTATTGAAGTTAAGTTCTTAAAATAAAATGGGCAGAAGTGAAACCTCGTTGATTAAAGCTATATTGGTTCTAAAGACAAATGGCTCATGTAGATACTATAGAATCTATGATGAAAAATGGGGTTCCGAAGATAAGAATGTTGAGGTTGTAAGTTATATTACAGCTGTAACATCTATAATAAGTGAATTCGGTGAAAAATCTCCACAATCAATTGAATTTGGAGATAATGAAATAGTATGCGAAGCAAAAGGAGAATATATCCTAACAATTGTAAAAGAAAAAGGAAAATATGAAAATTTAACTGAAAGAGTAAAAAATAATTTTCGAGATAATTTTCAACCACTACAAGTTTTACAAGAAGCCCATGCATGGATCGAAGATGAGGAATTTCTTGAAAACGAAAAAGAAAGAATATATCATTTTATGCGTAATCTGAATTTAATTATAAATAAGAGAACTCTTATAGAGAAGGGCACAAAAAGCGTAACAGTTGAAGAAGATTTCATTGATAAACCACTTGTAATTAGTGATGTAGATTTATTGATAACAATAGATACAGGACAGCCTGTATTCTTAATGTTGACCCTTACACTTCCTTATGATGCTACACTTTTCACAGCTTTTATGGCTGCAATTTTAGATTTAGGGAAATCAATTGGGTTAGGTGAGTTGACAAAACTAGAAAGTGAGAACCTGATAATTTATGTTAAGAGAATTCAGAAAGCTTTTGCTGTAATAATTACTCAGAACAAAGAACACAAAACAACTTACAAAAGGTTTGCTGAATTTATCGCTAATTTGTGCAACGATTGGCTTAGAAAAGATGATATGGAGATAGATGAAGCCTTCCAAGTTTTTGAAGAGAGAAAACAGTTCGAAGATATGATAAAATTAATCATTGATACAGATACATGGGAGAAGCATCTGATTAAAGAGTGGGAGAGAGAATACGCGCAAATGATGATTTTAGAACAAGAGGTCAGATCAAGTTTATCGTAGGTGGCGAGCCTGGCCGGATTTGAACCGGCGACCGACGGATAACTCTAAGAGAAATTTCTTTCTCGTTTAAGAGTCCGCTGCTCTACCTAACTGAGCCACAGGCCCTTTGAAATCTGTCCCCTCACATTTTTAATAAAACTTTCGTTTCAAATCCCATTTATTTTTGTTCCTTAATAATTCTTTTAAATAAGTTGCAGAAATTTATTTCATGAATTCAACAGAAAAAACCCCTGTTTATACCAAACCAGTTTTATACTTAGGAGCTTTTTTGATTAGCCTTGTAGGCGGTATTCTTTTCTTAGCTACTGAATTTGGATGGTGGTATGAAGGTTACTCCTGGGGGTATGATTTTGCTCTCTATGGAGAATATACTCCATGGTATGGTAAAATAATATTAGTAGTATTGGGATTATTTTATCTCTTTGTAGCTTTTGTTTCACTTCAAAAATTATATCCTTTCCTTAAGATTGATAGTGAACTAGAGGAAAACTTAGAAAAAGGAGCTTTTTATGCAACTATAGCAGTTGTGATTTTAACAATAATGACTGCAATAATATTTGGCATTTTAGCTAGTGAAGGAACTGATTGGGGTTTTGGAACAACCTTCTACACAGGGCTTTTAGGAGGAATTATTACAATCCTACTTCTGATATTTGCTAGAAGATTAGAAGCTCAATCATAAATTTGCATCAAACTTAAGCTGAAATAATCATAAGCTTTTCAGCTTATATTTTTTTACTGAAGAACATTATCTGATTTTTGTTTTTTCAAAGTTACTAGTAAGAATAAGGATTCCAACTTCCCAGAGTTCTTCGTAAAAAATCTCATCATCATTAGAAGCAATTTTCTCATTATCCCAAGAAGCATATTCTTTCTTATCCATAGCTATTCACCACTTCAAAAAGATGGAAAGATTTTATTATTTAAAGCAGAGAAAAATCAGAAAATAAGGTTACAGTGCATGAAGATTTCTTACTGTTTTTTGTGTCTTTATACAATCAAAAACATATAATTGAGTTGTAAATTTAATAAAGAACTACGATGTAATTCTTAGTAAGATTGAACTATTGGTAGCCATAAAGTGATTTAATGATGTTTGCAGATTTAGTGATTAAAAATGGTAAAATAATTTCAATGGATTCGAAAGATTCAATCAACGAAGCAATAGCAGTTAAATTTGGGAGAATAATTGCTATAGGGGAGAATTCAGATGTGAATCATCTGATTGGAGATGAAACAGAAGTGATTGATCTTGAGGGAAAAACCATGATTCCAGGATTAATCGATTCCCATGGTCATTTTATGCGACAAGGATCCGCAAGAAAATTGTTTATAGATTTAAGTGAAGAAGCAGGAGTAACCTCAATCGCAGACATTCAACACAAATTAAAAGAAAAGGCAAATGAGACACCAGCTGGGGAGTGGATTTTTGGTTATCAGGAAGATGACTCAAAACTCTTGGAGAAAAGACATCCTACTAGATGGGAGTTAGATGAAGCTTCAGTTGATCACCCTATTATAGTAACAACAGTTGGTGGACACTTCTGGATTGCTAATTCTAAAGCTTTCAGTAACGTTGGTGTTACAAAAACTACTTCTGATCCTGTAGGAGGAAAGTTTGATAGAGATACTAAAACTGGTGAACTGACTGGTGGTCTTCATGAGGAAGCTTACAATGTTCTAAGATCAGAAGGCTCTCCAGAATCATCAAGAGAACAAGCATATGAAGGTGCTTATCAGATTCTGAATGAATGTGCATCTGTTGGTTTAACCTGTATCTATGATCTTGTAGGAAACAATGAAATTAGGGCAGCTATTGATCTAAAAAATGATACGAAACTGCCTATAAGAGTAAGAATGGATGTAACAATAGAACTCTTTGAAGAGCTGGATAAACTGGGAATATATAGAGGTCTTGGAGATGATTGGCTTCGAATTTGTGGAATAAAGTTTTTCTTTGATGGAGCAATTTCAGCAAGAACTGCTGCAGTATCTGAGCCTTATCTGAATAAACCAGACTTCTATGGAGTAATGGCAACAACTAAGGAAATTGCAGGTGAGCTTCTAACCAATGTATACGAAAAAGGTTACAGAATCTCAGCTCATGCAAATGGTGATAGAGCAATTGAAATGTTTCTAGATATAATGGAGGAGCTACAAACAACATATCCTCGTTCAGATCCTCGAAATAGGGACATTCATTGTACAGTAATTAATGACCAAATAGTGAAACGAATTAAGAGTTTAGATTTACTCCCTTCAATCTTTGGTCCTTATGCATATTATCATGGAGATAAACTAATACCAGCATTTGGAGAAAAACGATTAGAGTCAATGTTTGCTGCTCGATCGTTTTTGGACGCTGGGGTGAAAATAGCTGCTCATTCTGATCACCCCTGTGCACCTTTTAATCCTCTCATGGCAATACATGCACTAGTGAATAGAACTACTAAATTAGGAAAACCAATTGGAAGGAGTCAGAGGATAACCGTAATTGAAGCATTAAAGCTATATACAATCTATGCAGCTTACCATTCATTCGATGAGAATATGTTAGGATCAATCGAAATTGGTAAGTTAGCTGATATGGTTGTTTTAAGTGAGGATATTCTTACTATTCCCACAGAACAAATTATTGATGTTTCAGTAGACCTGACTATTGTAGAGGGAGAAATTGTATACAAAAAACAATAGTCTAAAAAATTATTAAGTAGTGTTAAATCTTCAAACCATGAATGCTCAAAAGAATCAAGATTCTTTAAGAATTGTTATTACTGGTGGTTCAAGCGGAATAGGAGAAGCTGTAGCACTAGAAATGGCAAAAAGTGGTCATCGTTTTTATCTCACAGGAAGAAATGAAGGGAGATTGAAGAAAGTTTGTGACAGTTTAGAAACTCTAGGATGTGAAGCCTATTTTGGTACTGGAGATGTTGGAAATGAAGAGGATGTTGATACTCTATTAAGTGATGTTAAATCTAAACTTGGAGGAATTGATGTTATTTTTGCAAACGCAGGTGTAGGTTATTTTGGTAATCTAGAAGATTTAACCATAGAGCAGTATGATAAACAGTTCAATACCAATGTTCGAGGAGTATTTCTTTGGTTGAATAAAACATTGCCTTTGTTAAAAGGTCAAAACAGTGGTCAAGTGATAGTCACATCTTCAGACTTGGGATTGAAGACTGGAGCGCGTTGTTCTCTCTATGCAGCAACAAAACATGCTGTTCAAGCAATGGTTTGGAGTTTAAGGGATGAGTTGAAAGGAACAGGGGTGAAAGCTGCAACAATAAATCCTGGTTCCGTTAACACACAATGGTTTGATGGCAAGGCTGTAGATAGATCCAAGATGTTAGCTGTGGAGGACGTTGCTAAAGCTGTTCGTTTCATAATTGACCAGGATGAGACTAGTAATATTGATCATATTCTCTTAATGCCTAGTAAAAATTAGAAAATTGTATCCTTATTGTTCAACAGCATACAGTTTCTTTAGAAGAACTTCTCTAGCTAATGATTGGAAACATCTCTTTACTCCAATCCCTTCGATTGCTATTGTTTCATAAACTGGTATATTTGTTCCTAAATCCATAGCATCTACCAATTCTCTCTTTGGCATTGCATCAGGGGCATCTCTTTTATTCAGAGAAATAACAATAGGAATCTCTCCTCCGATTTTATCTCCCAATTCACGTTTTAGCTCTTCAGCAGACTCAACATTATCGGCTAACATTGCTCGAGATGAGTCAGCTACAAATAGTAAACCATCCACACCCTTTAGAACAAGTGATCGTTGATGCCTGTGTCTTCTTTGTCCTGCTACTGTGTATATATCTAGAATAACAGATGATGTTGCCATAAATGGACTGAAATCAAAATAAATTGTTCTTCCTGAGGGATCTTCAATACTATTTAGCCCTCCTTTCTTGATACCGGTAACATCTGTATGTAGCCTTTTAAGAAGCGTAGTTTTTCCAGCTAAGCTTGGTCCAACAAAGACCAATTTGAAATGCATTTTCCCTGATGCGTCTTTCCTCATCTTGTCCTCATCATCTTTTCTCTTGTTCTGTTTCTATAGGGTAGTTTTCTCATCTTTTCTCTCTTAACACAATTAAAACATAATCATTTTCTGGGGCAACAAGAATTTCCCCTTGGCTAGTATCTAATGTGAAAAAGTTTAGTTCTCCTTCGTTAAGCTCGTTAACTACTGCTTTTGCTCGTCCAACTAATGAGGCAACCAGAGCAGATACATTTTCTCGCATTTCCATGCTGAGGTTCTCTGTACTTGAAATTGGTAAACCATCATTACTTGTTATTATAACTCCTCTAACTCCTGGATGTGACGCTAATGACTTTAATGTTTCTTCAAATTGTTTTCCTGATATCATTAGAAATTCTCCTTTTCAATAGGTAACTGTATTTATTGCTACTTTTTACTTTTATTATCAAGGCTGATATATACTTATTATAATCTATTTTTAAAAACTTATGATACTCTCCACAAAATATGCATAACCTAATTTTCTTTCATAGTTTATTATAAAAACTCACCTAATTAGCTTTACATGTGAAATTCTTGCATATTTGACCAAAATTTAATTAAGTCTGAAGGATAGACTCTCTATCTGAAAGAGATTTTTGTGAAAAGATATGTCCATAGAAGAAGAATTACTGAAAACAAAAATTGATGTTTTATCAAGATTACGTACTCATAGGATAAATGTCACTGAACAGATGAAGCAAGCTTTTCTAAACGTACCAAGAGAAGAATTTGTTCTTGAAAAATACAAGGAAAGGGCTTACATTGATACTCCTCTTCCAATTCTATCTGGACAAACAATCAGTGCTATTCACATGGTAATGATTTACATCTCCTCTTCATGTTCAGATCCGCAGATTGGGAACAAGATCCTTGAAGTAGGAGCAGGTAGTGGTTACAATGCTGCTATGTTTGCAGAAATGGTTGCTCCTGAAGGAGTTGACAATCCAGGTCATGTTTATGCTGTCGAGATAATCCCAGAGCTTGTAGAATTTGCAAAAAATAATATTGAACGAACGGGTTATTCTGATCGTGTAACAATTATTCAAGGAGATGGAGGAATAGGTCATCCATCAGAAGGGCCATATGATATAATCTCAGTAGCAGCAGCTAGTAAACAAATTCCACCTCCTTTGCTGGAACAACTCAAAATTAATGGAAAGCTCATAATTCCAGTTGGAAGAATGTTTTACCAAGAGTTAGTAATTATTGAAAAAAAATCTGAAAAAGATTTTAATGAAAGAAGCATGGGTGGAGTAGCTTTTGTTCCTTTAACTGGGAAATATGGATAGATTTTCTCATTTTAGACAAGTTTTTAATTTCAAATTAAATATAACAAATGATAGGTAGATCGTCGATGGGTGTCAAAAAAATAAGTGAGCTGTTTAAGGGTACTCCTATTGAATTAGATCAACTTAGACAAAAAAAACTTGCTATTGATGCATATAATATCATATACCAGTTCCTAGCCTCTATAAGAGGTTATGATGGCAGTCTGCTCTCGGATTCTGAAGGTACCGTGACTAGTCATTTATCAGGTTTGTTATACAGAAATGCTAGACTTATTGAAAAAGGAATCCAGCTAGCTTATGTTTTTGATGGAAAACCTTCAGTGCTGAAGAGAGAAGAAATTAAACGAAGGGGTGAAGTTAAAAGAAAAGCGAGGGAAGAGTATGAAGAAGCACTAGAACGAGGAGATATGGCACGGGCACGAGTAGTTGCACAAAGAACAAGCGCTGTAACAACAAACATGATAAATGATAGCAAAAGATTATTGGAATTAATGGGTATCCCAGTGATTGAAGCACCTCAAGAAGGTGAAGCTCAAGCTGCTCATCTAGTAAACCAGAAAAAAGTGTGGGCTGTTGCGTCTCAAGATTATGACAGTTTATTATTCGGTTCCCCTGTTCTAATAAGAAATCTTACTCTTTCTGGTCAAAGAAAACTCCCAAGATCCACAAGAACCGTTACAGTTAACGTTGAAGAATTTCATCAGAATGAGTTATTACGAACATTAGATATTACTAGAGAACAGCTAATTGATATGTCTATTTTGATAGGTACAGATTTTAATCCTGGGGGAGTAAAAGGAGTAGGACCTAAAACGGCTTTCAAACTCATAAAAGAACACGGAAGTTTAGAAGATGTTATAGAGAAAGAAGAAAAAATTATCGTTGATGAGGATTTTGGAGAAATACGAAATGTATTTCTCAATCCAGTTGTTACTGAAGATTATAGCCTAATTTTTAAATCCCTTGATGTGGATGGCATCATCCAATTCTTGTGTGAAGAAAGAGGTTTTAACAAAGAACGAGTAGCCAGCACTTTGCAAAAAGCAAAGAAAGGACAAGATACAGCTCTTAAGCAGAAGAGTCTCGATGCTTTTTTTGGTTAATGATTAAAATGTCACTCTCTTTCAACACTTTTATAAAACTAGGAGCTAACGGTGAATTGTCTAAGCTAGAGTTATCGTCGATTTTGGAAGAATTTTCGATAACGGAGTTAAAGTTCCAGGAATGGAAAAAATATCTTTTACTGGAATTGAGTAAAGAACAACAGACCAAATTGATCAAATCTCTGGAAAAATCTGGGAGTATAATTAAAGCAGGTTTTATTGAGCTTGAAGAAAAAGTGAATGACTTAAATGAGTTGAAACCTAAAATTATTGCTTATCTTAAAAAAACACTTCAAACTTTACCAATTCAGAAAACAAGAAAAATTAAGTTTTCAATAAATATCCAAACTTCTACAATTACAATTAGAAAACAACTCAATAGTATAATCAAGAAATCTATATATCAAACATCATCTGATTTACTTTTTGAATCAAAAATCCGTTCCCCAAAAAAAGAGACATCTGAATTATCCCCATATCAATTTTTCAAAGAAAATTTTCATAAGCGAGGAATTGAAATAACTTGCTTGGTTATAAAATCAACAATTTTTATTGGACATCTAAAGTGGGTAACTAATCCACTTAAGGACATAAAACAAGATGAAGAAAGACCAGTTCGGCTCTTTACTCATGGTACTTCAATAAAATTAGCTAGGACTCTAGTGAATCTCTCAAAAATACAGGAAGGAGATGTTTTGTTTGATCCTTTTTGTGGAACAGGAACAATTTTACTGGAAGGACTTAAACAAAACTTACAAGCAATAGGAATAGATAGAGATCCAAAAAGTGTTAGGGCAAGTAAAGCTAATTTAAATCATTTCTCAATGAAATTTCCTTCTAAGGAACGAATGAAAGACAAGTGGTCGATATACCTTCTTGATTCTCAAAATCTCAACGAAGTAATTGATATTAAAATTGGAGGACTGGTAACTGAACCATATCTTGGTCCTTTCATCAAGGAACTACCAACCAAAGAAAAAGCTAAGGATACAATGACCATGCTGGAAAAACTCTATACAAAGGTTTTACAAAAAAGTGTGGAATATCTAAAGACAGGTCATCGGGTTATCCTAATCATTCCTGAATATAGATATTCGCAAGATTATTCAATATATCCTGATTATCAAAAGATTGCTAAAAACTGCAAATTAGAGTTTCAAACTAAAAGTACATTATTCAATGTAAAACTACCTGTTCAGATTGGGAGAAAGCACAATATAATAAACAGAAAACTTGTGATTTATACCAAGTAAATGTGTGCTAAGATATTGTGAAAAATCATTTCCAAACTAGTCTTCACCAATAGCTAGAAATCCCATATCCTTTGTCATTTTCTGAATTCTTCTTCTTGTTTTTGAAATCCAAGTTACATGAACTAATCCTTGATTTTCGAGTGTCATTAGTGCTTTATTTAATTCTGATTCACTGAAATCACCATACATCTCTTTCAAAGGATTTTCTAAATCGTTCTCTAAAAGAATTCCGCCTCGTTTTTCTAAAATTGCCAGAATGCATGACTTTAGTGGTGTAACTTTCCACATTTCACTTGAACTCCTGTATAGTGTTTAATTTCAACAGTTTAAATGCATTATGATTGCGAGAAGATAGTTTTGTTCTAATATTGGATAAAATCGCCCTAATTTTTAGCTCTCTCTCAATTAACTATGAGAATGATATCAATTTAGGAAAATAGATTTCTTAAAGTAAAACTTTTAATAAGTAAGTTTTTTGAAGTCTTCAGTCATCATGAATACCCGAGCACGAATATATCTAATATTCTTCCTCTCAATAGGAATAATTTTCTTATTAATTGCATTTGTACATCAACAAGCTAATCTTTATGAAACAATTAGTACTTTTACAGAAACTCAAGTACAAGATTTCTTGAATACTTATGTAGCGGGTTTTCCACGTCCATGGGCTTAGGAGAAAAGGAAGAGTGATATCATGGCAACAAAGGAGATCAAAACAAAAATAACTACTGCTTTACGTCCAATAAGTGAACACCGAATTAAGATTATCCGAGTAATTGTTCAAATCATATCATTTGGTCTACTGAATGGAGCTATCTTTGGTTTGGGCAGAGTAAGTGTACTATTGCCAATTGAATTTCCAACAGGTGCTCAATTTGGTACTACTTGGAATGCTTTTGAAGCATTACAGTATGCAATGACTTTCTGGATTTTTCCATACCTAGCAATTTCTATATTTGCATTGTTTGGTACCATTTTTGGTAAAACTACTTGTGGTTGGGTTTGTCCCTTTGGTTTATTTCAAGATATTTTCAGAATTATTCCAATCAAAAAGAAGAAAGTTTCGAAACCTACAAATAAAAATCTTAGCAGAATTGGAATAGGTATTGTGATTTTTGTATTATTGATGTCTTTTATCATTGGTTTAACTTACATGAGAAGCGGAGCAAAAAGTGCTTTTGGGACAGGAAAAGATATGCCGTTTAGTACAATAGATCCCGCATCAACACTTTTCGCTTCACTCTACTATTATTTACGATGGGGAATTCAAGGAACTACTCTTGGTGCTGAAATGGGTGATTGGAGATTTATCTTCTTTCTAAGAATAATCATATTCATAGTTGTTTTAGTACTTATTACATTATATCCCAGAGCTTATTGTAGATGGTTCTGCCCAACTGGAGCACTCCTAGGCATCTTCAGCAGATTTAGTCTTTTAGGTATTCGTTTGAATAAAAACCGTTGTTTAAGTGGTTGTAATGATTGTGAACAAGCGTGCCCTGTACAAATTCCGATTTTAACTTTTGATCGGGATGTAACAGATAAAATGTGTACGAATTGTGGTGATTGTATCGATGCTTGTAAGGAGGGTGCATTAAAACTAACCTTCAGGTTTTAATGCAGTTTTTTTATCTTAAGAAAAACTAAAATTATTCGTGATTAAGACCAGTTTATATATGATTTTTCTGAAGGTATAAGTGTGATAGAACGACATAAAACAAACCATTATAAAGCTCAAAGATAATCGGAAAATAAGCGTAAAATAATGGCTATCACTGTTTGAGGAGTGTCGAATGGTCGAAAAAGAAATTACTTTGAGAGTAGCAGAAGCAAAGCAAAGAGACGTAGGTAGAGGTAAAGTTCGATTAGACAGTATGGCAATGTCCAAAATAGGTGTTTCTACAGGAGATATTGTTGAAATAATTGGAAAAAGATCTACAACAGCAGTTGCTTGGCCTTCTTATCCAGAGGATTTGAAAAAGGAAATTATTAGATGTGATGGCGTCATTCGCAGAAATGCGGGTGTATCTTTGGGAGATAAAGTTGATGTTAAGAAAGCTAAAGTTAGTGTAGCAAGACAAGTAACTTTAGCACCTGAACAAATGTCTGTTAATATAGATTTCAGTTTTGAAAATTTTGTAAAAAGGAAATTACTTGGGCAACCACTATCAAGAAAGGATACCGTTTTAATTCCAATTCTTGGAAGAGCAATTCCATTTAATGTGGTCAGTACAGTTCCTTCGGGTATCGTTGTTGTTACAGAAGGAACACAATTAAAAGTAGCTGAGAAACCAATAATGGAAGGAGAAAAAACCGCTCCCAGTGTTTCATATGAAGACATAGGTGGTCTTCATCAAGAAATTCAGAAAATTAGGGAAATGGTTGAACTTCCACTTAAATTCCCACAATTATTCGAAAAACTAGGAATAGATCCTCCAAAGGGTGTTCTTTTACATGGTCCTCCTGGGTGTGGAAAAACTCTAATAGCTAGAGCTGTTGCTAATGAATCCGCAGCTCATTTCATAGTTATTAATGGACCTGAAATTATGTCCAAATTCTATGGAGAATCTGAGCAACGATTAAGAAGTATTTTCAAAGATGCTGAAGATAATTCTCCAAGTATTGTCTTTATTGATGAATTGGATGCTATTGCACCTAAAAGGGAAGATGTAACGGGAGAGGTCGAACGACGAGTAGTAGCACAGTTGTTAGCACTAATGGATGGGCTAGTAGCCAGAGGACAAGTAATTGTTATCGGAGCTACAAATAGACCCAATGCGGTTGATCCTGCACTTCGACGTCCTGGACGTTTCGATAGAGAAATAGAAATTCATGTTCCAGATAGGGATAGCAGAGAAGAAATTTCACTTATTCATACTAGAGGAATGCCTCTTGCTCAAGATGTTGATTTAAAAGCTTTAGCAGATGTAACTCATGGTTATGTTGGTGCTGATTTACAAGCACTTTCAAGAGAAGCAGCGATGAAAACACTACGTCGTGTTTTACCCTCAGCGAACCTGGAAGAAGAAAGCATCCCAGTTGATATTCTAGATCAGTTAGAAGTCACACATGATGATTTTCTACAGGCTTTGAAAGAAATTACCCCAACTGCTATTAGAGAGGTTTACGTTGAATCACCAAACATACCATGGACTGCTGTAGGTGGTTTAAAACAAGTAATAATAGAAATTCGAGAAGCAATTGAGTGGCCGTTGACTCAACCTGAAGTATTCAAGAGAGTCGGTATTAAACCTCCAAGAGGTATTTTACTCTATGGTCCACCAGGATGTGGAAAAACCCTTTTAGCTAAAGCCGTAGTAACAGAATCCGAAGCTAATTTCATTTCCGTCAAAGGCCCAGAAATACTTTCCAAATGGGTAGGAGAAAGCGAAAAAGCTATACGCGAAGTTTTCCGCAAAGCCAGATTGGCTGCTCCATCGATAGTGTTCTTTGATGAAATTGATTCATTAACACCTATTAGAGGAATGTCCTCAGATAGTAATGTTACTGAAAGAGTAATTAGCCAATTGCTGACAGAATTGGATGGATTAGTAGAGCTAAAAGATATCTTAGTAATTGCTGCAACAAACAGACCAGATATAGTAGATCCCGCACTATTAAGACCAGGAAGATTTGATAAATTAATTCATGTTAAACCTCCAGATCAAAAGGGAAGGTTGGAAATATTCAAAATATATACAAAGGAAATGCCTTTAGCTTCTGATGTGGTATTAAAGGATTTAGCGTCTATGACAGAAGGATTTGTCGGTAGTGACGTTGAGGCTTTGTGCAGAGAAGCAGGTATGATAGCATTGCGTGAAGATTTCGGTATAGAAAAAATAGCAATGAAACATTTCAGTATAGCTTTGGAAAAAATACATCCAACGGTCACTCCAGATGTCATAAAGTATTATGAGAAAATCACAGAAAGATTCAAGAGACCAAGTCAGATATCAAGTCCAAAAATAGGTTTTACTTAAAAATTGATAAAGTAAAACCATCAAACTTCTTTTTCATGTTTCGAGATTAATGTTGCCTATATGTTATTTTAAATATATAATCAAGAGATAAATTTCTCACATTAATCCTTGAAGAGTTGCTCGAATAATGATGGGATTCTACATCATAAATAAAGAAAAGATGGACGTGCTATTTTGCAGGCCATTAAAGATAAGTACTGATGAAACAGAAGTAGATGCTATCATTCGATTACTACTTTCATTTTACAAAGAAACAGAAGAACAACCAACTCTTAACGAATTACAGGTTTTGAAATTTAAGAACTCCAAAATTTTATTCATGAGTAAGTACTCCTTTCTGTTTGTTCTTTTAAGCCCACCTAATTATTCAACAGATATGGTTTCCTCACAATTATTCTTCTTCATGAAATTATTTCTAAACGCTTTTGAAATAACGGATGAAGAAAGCACAAATGAGTTTCTGTTAGAACTAGAAGGAATAAAGAGGAGAGAAGTATCAGAGTCTCTCGCACACTCCTTTATGCTGTGGAATGTTTTAGATCTGCATATTGAAGATATAGATAAGAGAAACATGATAGAAGTTTTTGAAAATATACTTAACTCTGTATGGCTTGGTATAAGGATGTACATAGTGGAAAGCGCAGCAGAGAAAGAAGTAACTATTGAATCAATAATAGAGAATTTCCGAAATTATATTGAGAGTAATACTTACCATTTGAAAGAAGAGTTCAAAATTGAAGAAGAAGAAGGATTTGATTTCTGTGAAGTGGATATACAGAAAGGGACAACAACAGAAGTAAAAAGAGAATTCATACTTCTGATGAAGAATATAATTGAATATCTGGATGAACAATTCGGAAAAGAAGGTCTGAGACAAATAATTTCGTACAAATTACCAACGATAATGAAAAGAGAATGGGAAAGAATGCTCGGATTAAGTTTAGTACAGGATGTTTTAACAATAGTGTGGAGATAGAAAAATGAATCAACTACAAAAAATAATTTGTGTAGGATCAGCATTTGTGGGAAAAACAAGCTTAGCAAGAAGATTCACGTTAAACACTTTCATACACAGCTACATACCAACATTAGGTGTATCATGGCTGACAAAAACAATAACATTAACAGAAGAACAACTAAATGAAAATTTAACAAAGAAATTATATAGTGAACCAGAGACTTTAAGGCTGAGTCTATGGGACACGGGAGGCCAAGAGATGTTTACCTATCTCCGCCCCAAATACTATGCTGGTGCTACCTGCGCCGTTATCATTTTCGACATCACCAACCAGAACTCCTTCGACGATGTCGAAATTTGGGTCAATGAGGTTATTGGTAAATGCCCCGACATCCCTATCGTCATCTGTGGTAACAAATTCGATCTTGTTGATGCTCGTTCTGTTGACAAAGATGCTATTCTCGACTATGTTCGTCTCCGTCGTTTTGATTACGTTGAAACCTCTGCTCTTTCCTCTCACAACGTTGACAAACTCTTTTATCATGCCAGTCGCCTCTCTCATCAATTCAGTAATGAGCACATGAAATTCCGAGAAGAATATATCATCTAATTCATAATTCCATTTACTTTGATTTTTCTTTTCTCTTTCATTTTCATTCATCTGCTTTATTTTTGCCTCGCAAAGCTTAAATGTACAGTTAAGTATGTTAAATGGAAGTAAAAATGGCTGCTGAAGAAACTGTTTTTTCCGTTTACCCATGTGTTAACTGTAATACTTTCAATAATTCAAATAATGATTTATGTGCCAAGTGTGGTGTCTTTTTACATGGTGACAAAAAGCTATGTTCAAATTGCAAAAATCCTCTAAGTGTTGATAAAGAAAAATGCGATTACTGTGATTTTACTATTAAGGAGAAAATTACCGTTTTTGTTAATTTTAAGAATTTTTACAAAAAAGAAAAAGAAAGATTCATTGATATTATTTATGGAAAAAGGTCTAGAGAAAATATAATGAATGAATACGGATTAAAGGGATTTGATACATTCACTGGTTTCATTGATTGGGAGTTGTTTGATCTTTTTGAAATTGTGGATGAGGAACTTAAATATCTCCCTACAGCAAAGTACATTCTTTCTGATAACGCTTCTGAATTATTTCTATCAAAATATGGTTTAACTAAAGAATATAATATTGAAGAAAAGATAAGAAAAACAGTAGAAAACTTAAATAAGAAAGTAAATTCTGGAGAATTTCTCCAATCCTTCCCAGAAGTAGGAATATCCTTCAGTCTAGTAGCGGAAGTTTACAATAAATATTTTGATTTTGAACATAGAGATTTTAATAATTGGGAGCAAGAAGAGCTAGCTAGAAATCTACTTCGTGCTCTAGTGAATTTCTATTCTTCTCTTCTTCAAAATTCTAATGTGTTAGATGAAGAAAATGTTATTGATAGAAAATTGATTCTATTTTCAACCATATTATTTGATATCACTTTTTGTATTGAACTGAGTGATAGCTTATCTTTTTGATTACTTTCACTTTATCTACTAACTCAGAGATAAAAAAATAAAAAATAAGAATTTGGGAGAAACTTTTTAATTTCAAAAACAGATGGAAAGTTGTCTGCATGTATTCGCTTCAACGTTTAAAATGGCAATTAATTGCACTCCGCATCTTATCGATCACTTTTTACCCATCAGTAAAAATTTCTGCTGCGGAGGATTATCTTATTGTTAGAGTGGTGGATGCGAGTTTTCCTCCATTAATGGGTGTGGATGAAAAACGGAATTATACTCTTTTTGGTTTTACTGTGGATTATCAGATTGAGAATCCTACACAATCTTGGATAACAATAGACTTTGTATGTGCTCCTTACCCTTTTCCTAGATTGAAAACCAATTTAGTGAATAAGACTCTCGAGGTTTATCAAGCTTTTAGTGTTGAATGGGTAATGGGGCAGCATACATTTCGTCCTGGCATTAAGAAAGAAACTTACAACTTCTATTTCGAGATATGGTATCACCTAAACAAGAGTCTTCCTCTAGGCAGGTATGAATTGTGGTTTGATTACACAAATTGCAGTACTTGTCCTGTTCCTGTAGTGACAGAAAAGCTGATTATTGATGTTAGTGAAACAACCATCATCTACTTTTTTGAGTATAATAACGATACCAGAGTTGTTTCTCCTACACAAACTATAGAAGTGGCAGATTTCGAAATACCGTTTTATGTCTTTTCCCTTCTGTTCTTAGTTCGAGCATATCTTAAAAGGAAACGAAGAAACAGAGCTTTCAAAGATTAAATACTATTGAGCACTTAAATTGATTGTGTAACATCTTAAATAAACTTGAAAAAACGGTTTGTGGATACTCTTTTTTCTTGTCTTTCTTTATTAATCAATATTCTTATAAATTTGTAATTTGAGC
>JABLTJ010000081.1 GCA_013166775.1 Promethearchaeati archaeon | reverse complement strand
GTACTTGACTCAACACTTAACTATAGTAGAAATAACTCACGAGGTGAATTACTTATGACTAATTCAGATTTAGTTGAAACACCCGATACTACTATCATTAAAACATGTATCGAATGTGGCAGAAAAATAGAAGAAGAAAATATTATCGATTCAGATAAAAGTCAATTTTGTTTCTATTGTAACAGAAAAAAAATACAAAAGTTTTAGATTTGGATTGATAAAGATATAATTAATCATATCAATTTTTTTCTTTCTTTCTTTCTTTCTTTCTTTCATATTATAATTACTCATTACTGATTTGCATTTGATTCTTTAACTTAATCGTAGATCTTGAACTTGTTCACTGGTCCTTTTGTTTTCCAAAAGATGTATTCATCTAGTCCCTCTTCTACAAAGTCTGGTATTGTCCCTATTATTTTATATCCGTTTTTTTCATAAAAATTTATAGCTCTTTTATTTTCAATTGTCGTAATTAAGAAAAATTGGGTAATCTGCTTTTATAAGTTAATTCTTCAATAAATTTTACAAGCTTTGTTCCAATACCTTTACTATGCATGTCCTTTCTAACAACTAATCTTCTTATATAATTAGCAAATAAGATATCTTTCTTAATAGCGATAAATACAATTACATCTTTATCGCGAATTACTACATAAACTTCTTTATCATAGCTTTTTAGTCTATACAGAAGAATTGTCTTGCACACTTATATTCTAATCCAAAAGCTGTCCATGGAAAACTTGTTATGGTCATTTTAATGCCTGAATCAATATCATTCTTTGTCATTTTTCTAATAATTATTTCAACCATTTAAATCATAATTTAATTAAGAAATAAAAAGAACCATCAAATTTTAACCATTTTGTTATAGTCAAGACAAAAAAAGTATTGATAAATCAACAACTTAACTTTATTTTTTCCCAATTTTCATTAATTATATTTAAAAATGGTTAATTTAAATATGCAAGGATTTAAAAGTTCTGAAACGAATATTATCTTAGAAAAACCATCAAAGTGTCATAGATCAATGCTTTGATTGTTAAATCTCAACCTTAGAATAATTGATCTAAAACCATTCATAAACCACTTGATACTTAATATCAATGTGCATATTTTGAATTAAATTGTCGGTGCCATATTATATGGATTATAGAATTGAAGAACATGCTGAGCAAAATGAAATATCTGATAATAATAATATAGGATTACCTAAACGATTTAAAGTTTTTACTCGCTCTACAATTGATAAAATAAGTAAATTGCATAACTTAAATCATCGATTAATAAACGAAATGAAAATTGTTGCTCATGTACTTCCATTTAAAGTTAATAATTATGTTCTAGATAATTTAATTGATTGGAATGAAGTACCAAATGACCCCATTTTTCGTTTAGTTTTCCCACAAAAAAATATGTTAATTCCAAAACATTTTCGAAAAATGAAAAAAGCTTTGAAAAGTGAATCCAAAAAAATTATAAAATCAACCGCTAAAGAAATTCGAATGGAATTAAATCCATATCCGGCAGGACAAATATCTTATAATGTACCTACTTTTCAAAGAAAGAAGCTCAACGGTGTACAACATAAATACCGAGAAACAGCACTTCTATTTCCTCGTAGTGGTCAAACTTGTCATGCTTATTGTACATTTTGTTTCCGATGGTCACAATTTGTTTCACTGAAAACCAAAGATAAATTTGGAGTAAAATCTGTTGATAATTTCATAGCTTATTTACAAGAGAATCCGGAAATAACTGATGTACTTATAACTGGTGGTGATCCAATGATTATGTGTTTTAATAGACTTGTGCGATTTATACAACCTATTGTAAATGCTGAAATTCCTCACTTAAGAACAATTAGAATAGGATCTAAATCTCTTACTTATTGGCCTATGCGATATATTGATGATCCAGATTCTGACTATGTATTAGGTCTATTTTCTAATATCACAGATAAAGGACTTAATTTATGTTTCATGGCACATATTAATCATTACCAAGAAATGGAAAGCTTTTATTTCAAAATGGCTGTCGAAGAAATTAAAAAAACAGGAGCGCAAATTTTAACACAAACTCCATTATTGAATCAAATTAATGCATCATCAGACATTTTAGCAAAAATGTGGAAATTACAAATAGATTATAATATGGTACCTTATTACTTATTCATTGCTAGGGACACAGGAGCACAGCATTACTTTAGTGTACCACTTGTTAAGGCATGGGAAATATTTTCTAAAGCTTATACAAAAGTTAGTGGAATTTGTCGAACTATAAGAGGTCCATCTATGTCTTGTTCACCTGGAAAAGTTAACGTTTTAGGTCCAACAAAAATTAATGGTGAAAAAGTTCTAGCTTTAAGCTTCATACAAGGACGAAACCCTTCTTGGGTTAATAAACCGTTTTTTGCTAAATACAATCCTAAAGCTATATGGTTGAGTGATTTAGAACCAGCTTTTGATGAGCAATTCTTCTTTGAGAAGGATTATGATAAATTCCTCGGTCCATACAATGAAATTAAGAAATATATAGATTGAACTTCTATATTTTATAACTAATTATAAATGATTTATTATCATAATATTTAGTACTCAACTCTATATCGTTTTATTATTGATATCAAAGATGGTACATTTGATTTCGATCCTTCCAATTTCGCATTTAATAATAATACAATTGATTTAAATGGATTTATTGGTACCATTTTCAAAAGATTTACTCCCATATATCGTCCAAGACCAACTTATGTTTGTGCAAGATTATTGTACACATTATTTATGTATACATGTTTTTTACCTAATCGTTGTGTTAATCTCTCACCAACTTCTTTAACAGCACATTTACCTGCTACAACAACTGGTCCTTCAAGTTTGTCAATGGCTTTAAGATCACGACATTTGCCAATTACTAGATCGCAAATGCCTTTTCCACCATAATCATAATGAAGTGTTTGAACTAATACAAGATGATTATTTCGACACCTTTTTCTACACAATTATTCTTTACCTCTAACTATATTCACATTCGAAGGAAATTCTTGAATTAAATCATAATCATATTTTTCTTTGAAACGAGAAATATCTCTATCAATTTGAATGTTTTTAATGTTTAATAGCTCGCCACACTTTTTGTTGACCAGAATGTTCCTTTCTTCTTGAGCCATATCCTATAATCTCTAACTATTTGTTTGTGATCAAAAGCTAGCTCTAACTCTGGGACCATCCCTTCTGGGAACTCTCCGAAGGTTGCTGCATCATCACCTGCTTCCGGTTTTCCTTCATAAGCACAAATGAATACTACAGAAATTGTATGCTCTCGAGGGTCTCTACTCGGTTTGGAATACACTCCAAGTATCTCAATTATCTTCACTTCTACTCCCAATTCTTCCAACATCTCTCGAATCAATGCTTCTTCTACTGTTTCTCCTTCCTCTACTATCCCTCCCGGTAATGCCCAGTAATTATGAAATGTGTTTCCCGCTCTTCTTATGAGCAATATTTTCCCTTCTTTTTGTAGTATTCCATCTATGGCGTATCTCATGTGAAAACTCTCAAGTAATTATTTATCTTTGCTGAAAAAAACTATTATTCTTAATCTGAAATTAATTCTCGTTCTAATTGCACTAATTTTTCTACTACTCTTTTTCCTTTTGGAGTCAAATCATAGTACAGTCTTCTTGACCCTTCTATCGCTGTGAGATTAATCAATCCGTATCCATGTAGAACTTCTCGAACCTTGATGAGGGTTCGATCATTCATTCCAAGTCTCCGAATCTTAGATCCGTACAATCGTCCTCTGTTCCACAAGAGTATGAGTAGTTTGAAGGTGTCTTTCTGATTATTTATCTTAAAAATGAGCATTTCTTCTTCAGCAATTTCTGACATAATACTTTACCTTTTCTCCTCTCTCTTATTATTCTTTTTCCACTCAAATAAAAGTAAGGAAAGAATAAAACTGTCTTTTGTCTTATTCTTTTTCTGCTGAATCTTTCTTGGTTGCAAAATCCTCTGCGATCTGTTGTCCTCCGCCTAATGCGTTGAAGCTCCATTCCTTTCCTGTGAACGCGTGTACTACTCCTGACCAATTTCTATGTAGTATTGCTATCCACATGAGTAGGACTACAAATCCTTGGATCATATATGCATAACCAGTTCCCCCTAACACCCACAAACTTGCTATGGTCGTCCATGGTGGAAAGATTGGCATGAAAAACGCAGCTGGTGCTACTACAAAACCTGCTAGAATGTTTGCAAACCTCGATGGGAGTTTTAATGCTTGTGTTTGTATCGCTGTCATGACCATGTACACAATGTATACTAATGGATTCATGTAGAGCATAGTTCCCATTATTACTCCAAACCCTCGTCCGCCCTCAAATTTCAACCAAACAGAATAGTTGTGTCCTAGGATGCAGAAAGCAGGACCGAGTATACAAGCAATTGAATGCCAAATTGGTGTGGTTCCTCCTTCTGTGAAATATGGTAAGGAGAATATTTGGTCAATTAATGCAATGGTTAGTGTTCCTTTTAAAATATCCAAGAAAGCAATGGTTAATCCCACTTTTGCT
>JABLTJ010000046.1 GCA_013166775.1 Promethearchaeati archaeon | reverse complement strand
GTTGTTCTTGCACTGCATAAGAGAAAGACAATCCGATTTGTTCTCCCGTTCCAAAAAGTCTTTTATAAAGTGGAAGGTCCTCAGGAGTAGAGATGATAAGAATCTCTCTTATCCCAGAAAGCATTAGAACAGAAAGAGGGTAGTAAACCATTGGTTTATCATAAATAGGTAACAATTGTTTAGAGATTGATTTTGTTATTGGATAGAGCCTAGTACCTGCTCCACCAGCTAAAATGATTCCTTTCAAATTTATCACTTAACCATGAATGTCAAAGCTAAATAAATATCTTTTGCCATGAAGTATTTTCTTTTGGATCACAAACTTATTTTCTTGATTTCGAAGAAATAAGATGCTGAAATAATAAGATTTAAAGATAGAGTATTATTGAAAAAGATAATAAGTTCTCTTAAATTTGAAGAAATTATGAACCTGAATTTTTGGTGAAAGATGTGGAAGAAACAAAGCAATATTCTCTACTTAAGCAAGGAGCTGGAACAAAGTTTCTAATTTCTTTTGGTATCACTATTGTTCTAGCCAAAGCTCTGAGTATTGCTTTCACAAAAATATTCACAAACATCCTTCCCCAAGAGGATATGGGACAATATGCTATCTTTGTTACTGCATCTATGACAATCCTAGCTTATGCAAGTATAGGCTTTCAAACTGCTTTAAATCGATATACTGTTACATATAAGATTCAAGGGAAGAAAAAGAATTTACAAGATTTAGTCTTTTCAGGTTTTATTTCGTTTGTAATTATTGAAGTTCTTATAATTGGAATTTTACTTATACTTTATTTAGCAAGAGGTTTTTATCCTTCATTCTTAGAGATAGAACCGTATGTATTAACACTTTTGGCTGTTGGAATTATTGCACTAGCACAGTACTTTTCAACCTTATGCTACAATATTGCTGCATCTCTACAAAATTCTAGGTATTATACAATACCGGTTATTATGCGTGTTCTTCTGCAAATTCCTCTCGGAATCCTCTTTGTCATTTATTTGGATCTAGGAATATTAGGGCTGATTCTAGGTATTAGTGCAGCTGAATTTATAGTTGCATTATACTGTGGTTTCGTTTTAATAAAGGATTTGGGGATAGGGAAATTTTCTTTTAAAGAGCTTAAATCAGTATTTGCTTTTTCTGTACCTGTATATGGAAAAGTAATGCTAATGAGAACATTCAATCTTTACTTGCTTGTTTATATTGATCAAGTATATCCAGAAAATGGTGAAGCATTAATAGCTCTCTATGTTTTTGGAGCATTACCGATTGCGAATATTCTGTTAATGATAGGGCAAATGTTCAGAACTGTCTATAGACCGATTATTTTCAAATATTTTGAGAAAAAGAAACTTGAAAGCATGGAAGATTTGACGATTATGATTTCTAAATTATATGGAATCATTATTATAGCAATCTGTATTCTGGTCTTTGCATTCTCACCTATTCTAATTACGTATCTTTTTACCAACAGCAGTTATCTAGGAGGAATCTATTTGATACCTCTCTTGTTTGTTTCACAAGCTTGTGAGCAACTTTCAAACATTGTTGCATATGGACATACTCTTTATTACAAAAACTACTGGGTTCTTATTGCCTCAGTAATCAGCGTAGGTAGTGGTGTTCTAGCATCTTATTTCTTGATTCCATCTTTGGGATTGCTTGGAATTGGAATTGTGTATCTTATAATTAAAGGTTCTAATTTAATAATGCTAACAATAGTATCCCAGCGTTATTTCAAAATACATTATGATTACAAAATTGTTGTGAAAATACTAATTGCTGCATTAATTTCCATTGGTATAGGTGTAATCTTCAATCTTTTTGTCATAGAAGGTGGAATTAACATCGACTTAGTTGTTCCTTTTCTAATAAGTACTGTTATTTATATTGGTTTAATTTTCTTGTTCAGATTAATAAAGAAAGAAGATTATAATTTCGCAAAAAATTTAGTAAAATCATATATTAATAACAGAACTAAATCTGCTTAATTTCAAATAAATCTTCTTTAAATCTCAAATAAGAAAGTATAAATAAAAACTGATTGAGAGAAACATGACTAAATTGTTTATTACAAGTAAACTAATCTATTTAGAGATGCCAAAAACAGCTTGTTCTCACATTGCTTTACTTCTAAAGAGATTCGTTGGGGGAGAAAAGATAGGAAAGCACAATTGGTTGACTAATTACAATACAGAAAAGCTGATCATCGGTTCAATCAGAAACCCATGGAATTGGTATCTCTCTCTTTGGGCCTTTGGATGCGAAAAGAAAGGTGGACTATACATTAGATTAACAAAACGTAATTTTGCTCTAATATTAAAAGATATTCTAAAATTAAGATTTGCAAATGCATGGGCTGAAATTACTAAACCTATCAAATTATGGCAAAGTTATTATGAAACATATGAAGATGCTGAACTTTTTAGAAGCTGGCTTAAGCTTCTTTTTGAAAGAAAGAGGATGCCCGATCTTAGAGAGGGCTATTCCAATAGTTCTCTTTCTGATTTTGCAGGTTTTATGACGTATAGATATAGTAAATTGCACATGAAGAATTTCTACAAAAGACAAAATTCCTCCAAGATTAAGAACTATAATGAGCTTATAGAATATGATGAATTAAATAATCTTTTAGACGGAGTTATTTATATTGAAAATCTTGAAGAGGATTTTATAAAAAATGTTACAAAAGCAGGACATTCATTAGATAAAGAAATTGAAGCAAAGATATTGAGTAAAACAGAAAAAAAACGAAATGTCTCAAAACATCATGAGGCTTCATATTATTATGATAAAGAGACGATGAATCTTATAACAGAGAAAGAGAATTTCATTATCGAAAAATATGATTATGTTTTCCCAACCAAATAATGTATATTCAGCAAAAGAGAGTGTAGTTTTCTCTTGAGTTCTAAATATAATTCCATTTTCTGAGAATTGGTTCTAACTCTTCAGTCATAGTCTTTTGAATGTTTTTTGGAATTTCATCTTTCCAAGAGTCGATTTTTCCTTTTCGGAACGTGTGTCTTCCTGATCCAAAAATATTCTCGACAACATAATCAATTTTATCTTTTGGTGCTCCAATCCGCGATGCTAATTCAGTTAGAACTTCTTTCTGAATCGTATCATCCCCTCCTCCTTTCTCACCAACAATATCCTCAAATTTAATAACCAAAGTCTCTTTGGAATTAATCCAAGGTTCTAATGCAAGACATGATGTATAAAGAGATTGCTTTGAGATGTTCTTTCCTTGATAACCCTTGAAAGCTATTTGATACTGTTCATTCTTAGATTTTTGAGAGAATTCCTTGTGAAAAGGATTGTTTATGTTCTTCGCTACATAAGGAACATAAGAAGCTGCTACAGCTCTTGGATCTCTAATCATCTGGATGGTTTTAAAATCAAGTTCAAGAGCTCTTGACAGAATGTCTTCAGAGAAACCTATATGTGCAGTAATATACTGTCCTTTTTGAGTTTTTTGAAGTATTCTTTCAACTGAACCTCTACTAATTTCAATAGGGTGATTAATACCAATGATATATCCTTGCTTCCTAGGACGATTCAAAAAACGTCTTACTCGATTTTGCCATTTATCTCTAAGAAAAAGTCCCGGATCAAGACTAAAAGCGGGATAAAAACCAAGAAGATCCAAAGCTTTAGCTATAAGATTTGTACCTGCTTTTGGTAAAGAATTAAGTAACACTTTCTCCAAATTAAACACCTCTTCCAATAGCATAAAATAAGTAATGTTTCTCCATTATTTCAGGATTAAATATTCTTCTTCCATCAACAAACAAAACATCTTCAGTTTTAATTTTTGTTCGAATCTCTTCCCAATTAAGATTTCTGAAATAATCATGAGCTGTGAATAGAACTAATACATCTGCATTTCTTAAAACATCTTCATTTAGCTCCGTTTGATTAGGAATAGAGTATATTGTAGTTTCTTGAACATGTGGTTCAATAATAACTAAATTAGGCTTATGCGGTTTGATATTTTTGATGAAAATTTCTGTTGGACTGGTACGAAGATCATCAACATTTGGTTTATAGGACGCACCAAGTATGATTATATTGCTCCCTTTCAGAGTTTTACCTTTTTCATTCAGAATATTCTTAATGATATCTACAACATGGACTGGCATATGATCATTTATTTTTCTTGCAGAATAGATTAAACGAGGATCATAACCTAAGATAGATGACTGATTTGCAAGGTAAAGAGGATCATGAGGTAAACAGTGACCCCCCACTCCTGCTCCAGGAGTTAGTTTCATGAAATTCCATTTACTTGAAGCAGCATCAATTACATCCATAACATCTATCCCCATCTTTTCAAAGATTAGAGCAAATTCGTTAATAAGTGCAATATTTACATCTCTCTGAGTATTCTCGATGACTTTAGATGCTTCAGCTACCTTTATGGAAGGAGTAATATGAATTTTTGCAGAAATAAATTGATTATAGAATTTAGCTAATTCTTGAGCAAGTTTAATTGAACTAGCACCTATTACTCGTTCAATATTATCTATAGTTCGAATCTTGTCACCAGGATTGATTCTTTCAGGACAGTTAGCTAAACCAAAATCTACTCCCGCTACAAGATCGGTTTTTTCTTCAATTAAATTACCTACAACATTTTCGGTAACTCCAGGATAAACAGTACTCTCAAGAATAATTACATTCCCTTTTTCGAAAGTTTCTGATATATAATTGACAGACTTTCGAATGAAGGAAAGATCCGGATTCAGACTGTCATCAACAGGTGTTGGAACACAAATTATGTATATATCTACTCCATTTAATCCATCAGTTTGATAACAAAACTGAACATTAGATCTAGCTAATAATTCTAGATTCTCTTCAGTACTATATTCTGCATAAGGAATTTTCCCTTCCTTGAATGCTATGATTTTTTCTTTTTTCACATCGAACCCTACATAATCTAATCCAGATTTGATTATTTGCATGGAAAGAGGAAAACCTACATAACCTAATCCTAAAACACCAACTCTAACAGATTTATTCTCTATCTTTTGTGCTAAGTACGTTGTAAAATCTGCTATTGAATTCTGTATGAAATCCATGGTTTTCAGATTATTTTGATATGTAGTTTTTTATACTTTCGGATTAAGAATAAGATTAGGGGGATTGCTTTAAATATAAGAAGATAAAGATGATTTTATGGGAACTGCTGCTGAATTAGCAATTATAGCAATTGTTGCGTTAGTAGTAGGAATTGTAAGTGTTATCGCAGGTTTTGGTGGTGGTGTATTTCTTGTACCTTTCATCTTTACAATATTCGATTATGAATTTGTCATTATTGTAGGCTCTACATTGTTAGCTGTAATTGTGTTCTCAATAGTTGGAGTTTTAGGTGCAAGGAGAAGAAAGGAAATTGATTACAAACTAGCAATTATTTTTGCAATTCCTTCTTCAATAGGTGCATTAGTAGGGGCAGTAGTATCAGACAGAATACCAGAATTAATTTTGATGATAGTTATGTGCTTAATAGCGGCATTACTAAGCTACAGAATGATTAGATATGCAATGAGAGAGGAAATTGAGATAGAAAAAGAAAAGAAAGCATCCTTATTGGAAAGGATAGCAACAATCAAACCTAATGTAACAATAAGACAAGAAAGCTATTCATATAAAGTAAGTATCCCAATCTTAATTCTTGCAGGATTATTCAGTGGATTACTAACTGGTCTGGTTGGTCTAAGTGGAGGATGGTTACATACACCATTACTGATACTCGGTTTTGGATTTCCTCCATTGATGGCTTCAGGAACATCACTATTAATAATCCTGATAAAAGCACTTGTAGGTGGGGGTACACATATTATTGAAAATCACATTGATTGGTATCTGTTTTTATCTTTAGCTCTTTCACTTCCTCTAGGTGCAGGTATCGGAACATGGTTAAAAAGAAAGATGAAAAGAAAACAAGTTTCTCTATTTGTTGGAGTTTCACTTTTGTTAGTTGTAATATTTATTCTCTTTTCTTATTTCTTATCACCCTAGTTTTTGGTGATTCATCAATCTTCAATAAACAAAGTAGGTAATCAGATTTTAAAAGGTGATGAAAAGTTAAAATGTGAGTGGACTATCAGAAGAAGATAAAAATAAGGTTGAAACATTACTTGATTTTGATAATAATATCCAAATAGAAAAAATCTACAACAAAGCTAAAGAATTAAACTGTGAGATTTTAATGGAATTAGATAAGATTTTTTGGGAGCTTAATTTACTAGTTTCTAAGATAAATTTGGATTGGATAGCAATTGGATTGTTCATTGAAGAACAATAATCGAGTATAACAAGAAGAGAAAAAAAAGAAAAGAATGCAATAATTCAAAATGCGAATGTTTTTGCTAACGTGAATACTCCAAGAAGCATCGTGACAAAACCAATAATCGGTTGCATTTTACCTATTGGAATGTATTTCACTGTGTAAACAGCTAAAGGAACTGAAATTAGTGCTCCAATGAGTAATGCGATAACTAGAAACCAGAAATTCATAGATAGGACACTTCCCCCGATGGTCATATAGATAATAAGAGAAACAACACAAACTACTGCTTCAGAAAGAGATGTTGATGCTACTGCTTGACGTGGATTTCTATCAACAATCATCTGTCCTGAACTGATTAAAGGACCATAACCTCCTCCGCTCAGTCCTTTGTTAAAAGCTGCTAATAAACCAATCCCTGATATTTTCCACCAAGAAAATTTCCACTTCAATTTAAAGAAAACTAAAAATCCCATAAGCATAACTAAAACACCAATATATGTTTTGAATGCAATTTCATTTATGCTAAGAGCTACAGTTGCAGAAACTACTCCTCCGACTATTCCCAACAATGCTAAAACGCCAGAAATTTTTAGATCATCAGATATCTCAAAAATTCTTTTATTCTTTTTTTCATGAGCGCTTTCTTCTATTTTTGCAATAGAACCTCCATCTGCAAAAAATTTCCGAGATGGTTTTTTATCCTTGGATAAATATCGCAAACGGAAATTCGCGTTACCTACAACGTGATGAAGAATGGCTGATCCGAATCCTGTCCAAATTTCTGTAAAAAGAATTGCAGGAACGAGTAGAGCACGATCAATATTAAAACCTAGTAGAACAGGAACAAGAATGGTACCATATCCACCCCCCATTGCCGAATCAACATATTCACATACAAGTGCAAGTACTCCAAAAAGCACATAAAATCCAATAGTAAATGAAATTACTTCAACCATGAAAGTCAACTTCTTTCTTTTTGTTTGAGATAATCATTGTGTTTATAAATTTGGTGTTAAACCAATGCCCTTTGGCTTCAACATATTTACACCTTAAGACCTTATAGTACATAATAAAACAAAATGTAACCCTCTCACGACAAAATGCTCCAACTTCTTTGGTTTCAAACCAAACTTTAAATAAGCTGGGGACTAAATAAGCTTAGATGACAACTATCGAAATAGATAAAGTAGAATACATCACAGAAACAACTTTAACTATAAGAGAAAGTAGAAGAAGAACAACTGTCCCAAAAGAAATAGTAGATATTTTAGGATTAGACAATGGAGATAAACTGAGATGGATACTATTTGAAGATGGAAATATTATGATTACTAAAGTAAATAAGAAAAATAGATCTTAAAGAGTATTCTACTCTACTTCTTTGTGTCAGCACTCGTGTATAATAAACATCATGAATTTGCAAAAAAATTAGTGAGAGAAAGATTATGAAACAGAAAGAAAAAATTCCATTTGAAGGGACTGATTTAGATGATCCAAAGAGAACTGTTATGAAATTATCTGAAGAAATTATAGAAGAAGTACAAAACATACCTGCTGAAAAATTGAGGAAAATTGTTCTTTATACAATAGCAAGCATGGAAGAGCTTTATCATGTTGAAGATGAAAAGAGAGCTCTGTGCTTTATTCTGAAGAATACTGCAAAGGCTTTTGGAGAAGAAGAAGATTGTATTCTTTAAATCTAGACCATTTCTTTAAGTAACTGTTCTCGTCTTTTCATAATCCTGAACGCATCTTTTATACATAATCTCAAAACATCTGTTTTATTTTTAATATTATAATGAGTTTGGATTTCAGAGAACATTTGAAAATCCTCTTCGCTAAGTTCAATTTTCAAGTGAATTTTATCAGATGTTTCATTCTTCATATATCAATTATTCTTACTTCTTTAAAAAAGATTATTGTCACAGTATATTATTTTGCGTGATTATACAACAAAGTTTATTAGATTGTGTCACAATGATACAAATAGACACAATAATTCTGGTTGTTAAAGTGTAGAAGATAGTACTCCAGGTTAAGACACATCTAATTTAAAACCAAAAACAACCAGGAACTGAAGGAAAAATGTAAAAAATTAAATGAAAAATGGAAAAAACTAAAGGAAAAATGGAAAAATGTTGAATTATGAGACAATAAATGTTTGGGATACAATTCATGAAATATTGATTGATTGGATAGAATCAGTTATAAAAGAAGGTTGGAACATCTGGAGAGGAGAAGAAAGACTGAAAGAAATAGCTGATAATTTGACAAAAAAAATCATGAAATCACTTTGTCTTGATTTAGGAGTACCTGAATTTCAGATGAATAGATTGATGGATCTATTCCATCCCGTAATTTATACATGGATAGATAATATACTATTAACAAAAGCAGATTTCTTTAGAGATCCACAGAAATTTAACAAGTATGCTATTGCTATTACGAGTGATTTGGTAAGACTTTTTCTTGATGAAGAAGAACTTGTTGAATTTGTATAAGAGGTGATAGAATGAATATCTACAAACTAAAATTAAATGATAGAACTCTGAGAAGTTTCAATTGTCTCGATGAAGCTTTAGAATATATGCATATCAAGTTTGAAGAAAATAAAATAGAATGCATAGAAGAAGATATTCACCTTAGATTAATTCACGAATCAGATGATCATTCAGAAATCCTCTTACAATTACCTCAAGTTGAGAAAAAACAACTCGAAGATTTTCATCCTTTAATTCAGAATTTGTTCAAAATTCTTTATGATCACCAGGATGAGCTTCTACTAGAACTAGATCTACGACTAAAAACTCTTGATAGATTAGATTCGCTTCATTATACTGAAGACATAGCAAATAATAACATTCTAGATTTAGTGAAGTTAGCTGATTTAACTAAATTTTCTGTTTTACATTGCCCCACATGTAAAAAACTCCAACAAGCTACAGCAGAAGGCTGCAGTGGATTAATTTTCTTCATATGTAACGAATGTGATTCAATAATTGTTGATCTACATCGAAGAGAATAAAGATGTTCCTTTCTTTTTTTTTTCTCTTATCTCATTGTTAATTATATATATAAAAAAATAGAAAATAATAAGAAAAAGAGAAACTAGATAGGTTCTTTCACTTTAAAATGCTCGATGTAACCTAGTTCTTCCATCTTATCTATGACTTTCTGAACACTTTCCTCTATAGCTTCTTTATCAGTTTCACAAACAACTTCTGGAGCTTGAGGTTCTTCATAAGGATCATCTACTCCAGTGAAACCAGTAATCTCACCCGCACGAGCTTTAGCATAAAGACCCTTTAGATCGCGTGTTTCACAGATTTCAACAGGGCATTTTACATAGATTTCCATGAAATCACCAATTCTTTGTCTGATTTCTTCACGTACAGATATGTATGGAGCTATATTTGCCATCATAGCAATTACTCCATTTCTACTCATAAGATGACAAACAAACCCAACTCTACGAATGTTTTCATCACGGTCATCCTTACTGAAGCCAAGTCCCTTGCTAAGATTTTGTCTGATAATATCTGCATCTAGTCTTTCCACTTTGTATCCTCGTTTTTTCAATTCTTCAGCTGCAGCTTTTGATATAGTGGTTTTTCCTGAACCAGAGAGCCCTGTAAAAAGCATTGTAACACCCTTTTGTTCTAGTTTGTATGCTCTTTTATTATTAACAGAATCAATTAAAATCATTGCTACTTCAGGTCGAGTGAATTCTCGAGGAAGCATTTCTCCATTATTAAGCATCTCTCTGACTTTTGTTCCTGATAAGAATACGTGAGCATCTTTTCCATGTGGGCAAGTTCTTTTTGTTACCATCTGTTCACAGATTCGGCAATAAAAAGCATGTTCAAATTTCAGAGGAGTAATCAGTAACTCGTCTTTTGAAAATTGGTCGAAGATTTCTTGAGCTTCGTAAGTGCCATAGTAATCTCCAACACCTGCATGATCTCTGCCTACTATGAAATGAGAACAACCATAATTTTGTCTGGAAATAGCGTGCAGGATAGCTTCACGAGGTCCTGCATATCTCATATTAGCAGGATAAACTCCTAAGAAGTATCTATCCCTTGGATAGTAACTGTTCAAAATAATATTGTAAGATTCCATTCTGACTGAAGCTGAAATATCATCTTTCTTTGTAGCTCCTACAAGTGGATTGATGAACAATCCATCAACATATTCCAAAGCGATTTTTTGAAGATGTTCATGAGCCCTATGAATTGGATTTCTTGTTTGGAACGCAACAACTGTTTTCCATCCTTTCTCTTCAAAAATTGCTCTAGTATGTTTAGGAGTAAATCTATACTCATTGAATTCTTTATGAGGTAATTCTTCAATTAGTTGAATTTCTCCTCCTAAATAAACATCCTCAGTTTTATACAATGCGTCTACTCCAGGATGAGAAATATCTTCTGTTTTATAGACTTTAATTGCTTCTTCCTTTTTATCAGGTTTATAGATACTTGAAACTTTCATTAAACCAATATGAACATCATCCCACATTAGCGAAGCTTCATCTCCAACTTTGAATTTTGAAGAAACATCTTCACTAACTGCTAAGGTTATTGGAATTGGCCAGATTGTTCCATCGGTTAGTCTCATTTCATTCAATACACTTTTGTAATCTTTTTCTTCCAAGAAACCTGTTAATGGAGAATAAATACCGGTCGCAATACATTCTAAATCTGCTAAGCCTCTCTCATTGAGATTTACTTTTGTAAGAGTTTTTGCTTTCTCAATAAGATCAAATCTGATTTTTTCATCTTTAACTACTAAATCAACTATCTTTCCACCATGAGGTAGTATAAGCTTACTTTTTCCATTCATTTTAATTCATCACTTTTTGAATCATACTAAATATCTGCTCAGACGCAGCTTTTGATGTTCCAACTATGGAATTTACAAGAGTGTCTTTCTGGTTGAATTTAAAATCTTGTCCATATTTGTTACTGACCTTCCCTCCAGCTTCTTCAACAATCAAACATCCAGCAGCAATGTCCCATTCATTTTTTGGACCTAGGCTGAAAGTACCATCAGCTTTTCCTGCAGCAACGAGTGCTAATTTGTATGCTATAGAACCTGTCGGAACAACTTTCGAAACATTCTCAAATGGTTCGAATTCACCTCTTTTGATTTCAGATCTACTTGCCACTATTGTGGGTTTTTCATCAAGAGTTTCTTTGACTCGAATAGACTTCTCATTTAAGAAAGCTCCTTTACCTTTGATTGCAGTATACATCTCATCTCGAAGAGGATTGAGAATCAATCCCAAAATTGGAGAACCCTTTCTTACTAATGCAACAGAGATTGAATATTCAGGGATACCCATTACAAATTCTTTTGTTCCATCTATTGGATCTACAATCCAAACAAATTCTTTGTCTAATCTGTCCGCATTATCTCTTGTTTCTTCAGACAACCAACCTATCTCTGGAAAATGCTTGGAAAATTCTTCTTGAAGTATATTGTTGACAGTAAAATCTCCAGTTGTTACGGGATCATCATTTGCTTTGAGTGTTTTACTAAAACCCTTTTCGACGATTTTTAATAACTCAGTTCTAGCTTTCTTTGCACTTTGACAAAGAATGTTAAATTCCTCTTTAAATTCATAGCTCTCGTTGGTTGCCACTAGTTATCATTCTTAACCCAAAATTGTCACTTAAAAAATATTGGATGTAACGTTGCGATAAAGAATTATACTTTTCTTTTTCTTTGTAAGAGGAATATAGGAATTGCAGCTAGTGAAAGTAGAAAAAGAAAATACAAATATGGTCTATTATCCTGATTTTCAACTTGAACATTGACTATGTCTGAAGCATGATTCCCAAAGATATCATAGAGAATAAGTTCAACTTCATATAAACCTAATTCATCCCAAACGTATGTAAGTGTGATATCAGAACCATTCCATGGGCCTGAATCATAAACTTCATCATTTATGGTTATCGAAAAATTGAAAGGAGTAATATCATAAAGCAGCCAAGAAATGGTGAAAGAAGTCACATTATTATTTATAACAAAATCATCTGGTCCGATAATTTCAGGGCTTTCAGAATCAGATTCTAGAATAAGATAATTTAATGCTACTATCGCATCAACTCTAACCATTATGCCAGAAGTATATTCTATTCTCACATATCTTGCTGAATCTAAGTCTTTCGCATTCAAATCAAAAGAAGTATTTCCTTCACCTGATCCAAGAAATACAAATGATTCTTCAAGATTATTCCCTACCCAACAATCAAAACGACCAGATGATGAGATAATCGTAAAATCATCTCCATCTCCATCAACAATTTCTTCGTCTCTTCCCATATCTAAAGTAATAAATCCATTGCTATAATCTGCAAAGATTTGAGCACATTCACCATCGGGTGCTCCTATCGCATTTTCACCGTTGTAGTAGAAAAGGGAAGCAATCTCAATAATAGCGTTAACATAAGGATCTCCTGCAATTGCTATTTTAATAAAAACTGTGCTAATTGTGGTATTTCCATAAGTATCTTCTACTGATAATGTGAGATTATATGTTCCTAGGTACCACTCAATATCATACCAATCTTCAATAGAAATCTCTATTATTTTATTACTAAGAACTCCACTAGCATAGATGCTTTCATTTTTTAGTAATTTCCATGAAGAATCACTTTCTCCATGAACTTCCCAGATGAAACTAGTGTTTTGATGTCCCCATTGAACAAAATCATTCATTGGAAATTGAGAAATAATAGGAGGACTAGGTGGAGCAACTTCTATCCATGTTGTTTTTAAAACACTCCCTAGTGTCCTATCGATAATAAGTAAAGTGACATTATAATTTCCTTCATCGACAAGTGGGAAAACATAATCAAAAACATAGCTTAATGGAGGAATTGAAAAATCAATTTGTCTAGCTAATGTACCATCAAAATAGAGTTCTATTTTGTAAAGAGTGGAATCTGACACATTCCATGAGAGCATCAAGTAGTCATTCCAAGTTATTGATTGATCACTTGGAAAACTGTTAAAAACAGGAGGAGAATATGGGAAGATAGTAACCCAAAAAGTTTCATTAAAAACTAATTCCGTTCCGTTGTAAAGTTGAACTGTGAAATTATGTATCCCCGCTATTAATTCATTTAAGTCATATTCAACAATTTCACCGCTCCAAGTGTCAGTGATTTCATTTGTATCATTGATAATCAAATTGAACTCCAAGGGACTTATAGCGTAACCTGACCAACTGATTATCGAATTTGTTTCTCCAATTTCCATCTCTGTTGGCCCCGTTTTTTCAATGTAGAATGGTCCTATATTAATGAATATAGTCTTGATAGTAGTATGCCCAGCTTCATCTGCAATAGCAACGGTAAGATTATGTTGACCATCAGGTAAAATACCTAATTCAAAAGTGAGGTTTTTTACACGCCAAAACTTATCAAATTGAACAGAATCTGTATCGATTAAAGCATCATCTAAATAAAGATCATAAGATCCTATCGTTTTTATTTTTGATCTGAAATTATACCAAGTCTGGAAGGTAGCTGATATTTCTGTTCCTGAACCTGCAAAGAGTTTAGAAGAAGCATTAATAAATGGTGACAAACCAAATCTTTCAGCTCTGTATATTCCATAATGATAATTTGTCATAGGGAAATTCATCTCCCAGACGATATCACCAGTTGTGTTTACTTCTATCATTCTAGCTCCGATACTAATATAGCCATCATGCTCGAATGCTCCAAATGTTCCAAAAACATTCCCATTCGGAAGTGGATCAGCGTCTCCCCAAACATCACTATAGTAACTACTTGGAGCTTCCCAAGTCCAAGTTTCGTTAGCAGTCATTGTATTTTCATCAATTGTAATTTCAACAAGTCTAGAGATATTGCTTTCCTCATCGGTTTGATTATGGTAATCATTATCGAATAAGAGGAATTTATTATCATCAATCTTTTCAACTGCGTGAGCATGATAAAACAAATTATTTTTCACATTACCTTTTAAATCATAAAGAGTAAAATCTCCATATTCTCCTAGAGCCCATTCTACTATGCCCGTACTATGGTCGATTTTATAGAAAGTATTTGTGTTTCTTGAATTACAATAAATCATATCTTCCTCAGCATCGAAAAAGATTGAGTTAGAATGAGAGATATCAGGTCTAAAGTTAAAGAGTTCTTCATAATAACACCACATATCAATAGTATGAAATGTAAATGTACTTAATTCCCAAATCTTGTTTCCTGTTGAATCGTATTCTTGGATGTGATCAAAGTAATAATTTACTTCATTTATAATTTCAGTATATCTATTGATAGTGAAAAAAGTTTCTTGCACAGGATTGTATTCGTACTCATGATGTCCATAAAATCCTAAAGACACATCTTCATCTGTATAATAATTCCAAAGTCTTGCTCCATCAGGAGCTCCATAAAGAATATGCGTAGCGTTAATGAACTTAGGTGAAACATATAATGTATAAGTTTTTGTTCCAAGATATTTTTCTTTGAGTACATTGCCATCCATATCAGTGACTAAGAGAATAATATCATTCGATTTAGAATATAAGCGGTTAACAACAAAAAGGTTGTAGCCCTCAAATCTATCAGAAGTAGTATAAACATTCATATCATTTTGATCAATATAATCAAGATTAGGTGGATTCTCAGAAGGTATTTCAGCTAGTTTTTGACTACCTAATGGATCAGAACTTAGAATTTCTCTTTCGTTTATATCCTCAGATCCCACGATATTGAACGAAGGAAAGAATGAATTTATTAGAAGAAGAGAGAAGAATAAAAATTGCATGTTTCTTGTAAATTTCTTGTGCATAATTCAAACCTTTTTTGATGCTTAACACGCTCTTTATAAATAGTTAGTAATTAAGTTTTTTCAAATAAATTAAAAAGTGAATAGCTTACAAAAGAATCATCTTTCATAGCAGTTTTATTCTTCATCCAGTAGAAGTCTTCAAGTTTCTTCTCACCTTCTTTTGTGAAAGATGGAATTGGTAATTTTATTAGAAATTCAATATCTACTTGTGCTAACGCTCTTCCTTTTTCCATACTCAAGATATGATAAAGTCTGTTAAATTCAGTAGAGTTAAGAATAGTTGCCAAAGAGAACAGATTCGTTTCCTTACTTCTAGGAGATATTGAATGACAATTATTCAAATGGTAAAATCCATCCAAATCAACACACGTAACTATCTGATACCCTGTTTGTCGTACTAATAGTTTGGGATTCTCATTTACTTCTTTCTTAAACCCTCCTGCCCATAAAATAGAAGGTTCGACGTTTATCCAATGATTTTGATTATCTAGAAAGAAAGGTTTAACTTGACTGCTTGAAATAATCCCTTTTTTCCAAGTATGACTTTTTTTGGTTTTAGAGATTATGTTCTTCTGCCCAATCTTACTCCTAATCCCTGTATGTATTGAAACAATATCTTGGATTAGCTTAGAGGATTTATTCTTCCAATCCTTAACAAACTCCTCATCTTGTTGATTAAAAAACAAATGAAATCGATTGTGGAAACTTGATGAGAATTCGTCTTGATTATTAGAGTATTCCTTCCATTTTTCTTCAACAAAAGATGAAAACGAAGGTATCCATCTCACATTGAAAGCATGTTCTTGAGAGGAAAGAGTTTTTTTCAAGAAAGTAATAGTAGGTCTACCGAGAGTTACTCCTGAAAAGGGTTCGAATCCTAATAATGAGATATCCAAAATATTAGTATTTTGAAGAAGATAGGAACGAATCTTTGAATAGAATCTACCTAAAAGATGAGAATCAGGAGTAATTATTCCAAGTATCCCTTGATCTTTTAGTAACTCAATAGAACGTTCCATAAAGATAGGATAAAGGCTTAATTTGTATTCTGCAGAAAAGAAGCGATTTCGAAGAAAATTTCTGAATTCCTTATCATACTTTTGTGCATTTCTAAGTCCATAATTCATATAGGGAGGATTTAGAATTATGAGATCAAAGAATGCTTTATC
>JABLTJ010000080.1 GCA_013166775.1 Promethearchaeati archaeon | reverse complement strand
CCAATTACACTTTATTTCATCATTAAAAGGAGGAAAAGTAAAGACATAAGTTAGTTTTTTCTAAAAATAAGAATACTAAAGTGTATATTGTAGTACTTCAAAATTCATCTATTTTTTAGTGAAGAGATTAATGCATCTCACTTACGCGTGTCATTACCGAAATGGACTTCTAGACCTTAAAGAGGAAGTGTGAGACCTGAGCATCAATTCATTTTTTAATTTTTTAGGTAATCAACTTATTCCAGATTACATATCAAATTGAATAAATAGTATTATTTGGGATTATACAATCATTGTTATTAGAAAAGAATAAATTCCAATCACATTTATTATAAAAGAGGATATCAAAATGAAAATTGCTGTAATGGGTTTAGGAGCTGGAGGATGTGCTGTTGCTTTTGATTGTGCAGCTCATGGTCACCAAGTTAGTTTATTTGATTTTGAACAATTCCCAAAAATTATTGAAGCTATCCAAAATAACGGAGGAATCTATTGTGAGGGTGAACTAAATGGATTTCAACCTATGGTATATGCGGGACATGATATTCAAGAAGTATTGGATGGAGCAGATATTATCTACGCTGTCGGACCTGCATACAGCACTAAACCATTCGCTGAAGTATGTAAACCATTCCTCAAGGAAGGACAGATGGTAATTATTTGTCCGAGTTCCTGTGGGGGTAGTATTGAGTTTAAAAATGGTGCGGGATTAGATATTCGTGATACTGGGGTAATTATTGCGGAGACCTCTACGCTACCTTATGCTGTTCGATTACTTGAACCTGGAAAGATTAAGATATTTCATAAACTCAAAGGTGGGTTGTTTCTGGCAACACTTCCAGCAAAAAATTCTTCCTATGTATTGGATCGGGTGAGAGATGTATATCCTACAATGAGCACTGCAAAGAACGTACTTCAAACTAGCTTGCAGAATGGTAATCCAGTTATTCACCCGGCAATTACACTCATGAATGTAGCACTAATCGAGCGTACCTTGGGTGATTTCGAATTTTACCATGAAGGGGTAACTCCTGCAGTTGGAAGGTTGATCGAAGCAGTTGATAGAGAACGGATAGCTATAGGAAATAAGTTGGGGGTAGAAGTCATTCCCGATCCGGAACTTGGTGTTCTCCAGGGTTATATGACAGAAAACTCGTATGATACTGGATTTATTACCGCACCAGGATTCAAAGGGGTTAAAGCTCAGAGTGATTTGGATTATCGGTATTTCAATGAAGATGTAGGATATGGTCTGGTTTTCCTCCAGACACTTGCGGAACAAGTTGGTGTGGCAACACCTGTTATTTCAGCTGTGATCACAATTGTGTCTCAGTTAATGAATCGAGATTACTTAAAAGAATCCAAGCGCACAATGGAAACCTTAGGGCTTTCAAAATACACTATGAAAGAATTAGAGGATCTATTGTCTTAAAAAAGTGATATAATAGTACAGCAAAATTGCATTAGGAATTCATTAGATAAAAATAATTGCCCAAAACTATTTTCCAACCTTCTAATTGTTTTTCTCCGAACCAAACTTCTAGCCCTTCAAGCAGCAATGTGAGTCCTGAGCATCAATTATTTCAAGGCAAATCAACAATTCTCATATGTTTTTCGTGGATAACAACAAATTTCCCTAATGGAATAAGTTCTTTATCTTCAAGAATTTTCTTAATTATTGATTTTATTTTCTTAGGTGAAGTGGGTGTAACTCTTAGTAAGATGATTCCCTTTGAGTTAACTTTTTCCTTGAAAATCAGTTGACCAAAATCCTTGTCGAAGGTGATTATCACTAAACCCTTTTCAAAGGCATATTTCATCACTTCTTTATCATTCATTCCCCTCTTGCCTGAGGGTATGCTTTCTATCGAAAAACCTAGTTCACTTAACTCCTTTATAACTATTAATGGAATATTCTCATCTGCAAGGTATTTGATCTTCATTCTTCAACCTTCACTGGTCGCAATTGTTCTTCCTTGATAATGATTCTTGCATAATCTATTGCCGCGAGAATATCCGCTTTCTTAAGTTGAGGATAATTTTCTAAGATAGTTTCATAGGTCCAATCATTTGCTAGTAACTCTAGTATGAACTCTACTGCAATTCTAGTTCCTTTTATAATTGCTTTGCCGGTGAGTATTTTTGGATTTACTTCTATTCTTTCGTTTATCAAAGGAGTTGTCATACAATCATCCCTAGCTATTTTATTCCTATTTTCTTATATTAACTCTTTCACTAATATTTTCTATTTAAAATCAAAGACTTTCCGTACACGCGTCGAGTCTTCGGGCGAGATGCTCAGCCAGCAGATACTTACCACTTAAGCGTGTCATTACCGAAATGGACTTCTAGACCTTAAAGAAGAAGTGTGGGACCTGAGGCATCAATTATGATTGTTTTAACAACCATTTAGGATTCTTGTTTGATGAATAAAGAATGTTAAGCTAATGTTATACTAGCTTAACCAATTTCCGTAAGCCCATTTTCTGTTTTATCCAGTTCTTTCTTACTATATTCAAGAGCTGGTAGTGATGGTTTTGGTTCTCTAAATAATAATCTTAATCCAATAGGCGTTATGATTACTGAAATGAAGACTAATAAGACTGCCATGGAAAAGACACTTTGAGAGAAGATACCTTGAATCAATCCTATTTCAGCAATTACTAAGATGATTTCTGCTCTTGGCATCATCCCTACTGTTATTTGTAATGACTCTTTAGGTTTGAATTTCATCATAGATGAACCTGCGAAAGTCCCGAGCCCTTTTGACAGAATTGCTATTGGTACAATTAGTAATAATAACGGTGAGAATGTCGTGAAATCTAATAAGAAATTAGCACCTACTGCGAAGAAAAATAGTGGTAGGAATATTCCTTCTCCCATTTTAATGAAAGCTTCTTTAATATCACCAATTAATACTTTATTTTTTTGAATTGAGAATCCAAAAAGGAAAGCAATAATTGCTCCAGAAATTCCAAGTGATTCCGAAAAATAAACTAAAAGTGCTAATAGCCCAAATATTATTCCTAAAGAGAAATAATTAGTTCTTGAATCTGAGAAAATTCTAAATCTCCTTTCTATGAATCTAAGAATGAACGGTATCAAAAAGATGATTCCAATTATTAGTGCTATTAAAATTCCTAAATTAATTAACAAAGATATGTACCATATTGATCCTGGCTCAGGGAAGAGTGCATAAGAGAATATCAATACTAGAAATAAAGCAATAATATCATCGAAAATTGCTGTAGATAGTAAGATTTCCCCTACTTTTGTATTTAATTTCCCTATATCATTCAAAGCCCTTACAGTTACACCAATACTAGTTGCTGTGAACATCGTTCCGAAAAATATTGCTTGTGCAATTGTTAATTTTAGTAAAAAGTATCCTGTTAGAAATCCCCCTACTAAGGCAATGAAAACTTCAATTAATGAAATGAAAATGCTCTGTTTACCTGCACTTCTAAGACTTTTAGGACTAACCTCTAATCCAATTATGAATAAGAGAATAATAATGCCTATTTGAGAAAACTGTGTTAAAACATCAATATCAATGAATAGATTAGGATTTCTACCAATCAATCCTAATAATGGTCCTCCAAAAATTATTCCCGCTATGATTTCTCCTATAATAGATGAAAGTTTAATGCGCTCAAAAATTTCTCCTAGAATCCTTGCTGAAATGAGTGCTACACCAAGGTAAAGGAAGATTTGAAGAGGTCCAGAAGCAGCTTCTCCCAAGCTCATTCACCAGGTTCCTCCTTCTCAATACTAATTAATTTTCGTAAAGTGTTTCTAATTTCAGTGAAGATATCCTTTAAATAGATCAAACCTGATATTTGCTCTTTTCTATTTGTAGCTCGAGGTAGAACAGACGATTGGAATTTTGCCATGCTTTCAATAATTCTCTCAAATGAATCATCATCATAAATAACTGGTAGATTGATGTTGATTAACTCCCTTGCAATGTACCCTTCTGTCATATGTTGCAGATGAAAAGCTTCATGTAAGGAAGTATGTTTTCTTTGAAAAAGAAATAGTAAATCCCGCAGAGTAATAATCCCAATATATTCCTCTTTCTCATTAATTACAGGGATAATTGGAAGATCAGATGCGCCTAATTTACTCAAGATTTCTATTAAAGGAGTGTCATCCGAAATTGGAGTTATTTCTCTTTGTGGGAAATTTATTGCTTTGTAATTTTTTAATTCTTGAAATAGATTATTGATATCAAATGACATAGTATTTGTCCATCCATTATTATTTCTTCTTTGTAGTATGCAATTTTGCATAGCTGATTAGTTATTTGATAAACAATTTTCCCATATAAATTGTTTTTTAATAAAACTAAACTTCAGAGAAGTTTTTTTCTAAAAAAATAAACTCACTAAATGAATGATATGCTCTAAAAGTCTGTTTGTCGATTTCCTATAATTGATCAGTATTAAAGTGATGCTCAGCTAGCAGCTCCTTACCATCTAAGCGTGTCATTACCGAAACGGACTTCTAGCCCTTAAAGAAGAAGTGTGAGTCCTAAGCATCATTATTGTGAAAAGAAATTTTTGAGAATATTTTTATTCATCAATACATTCTTGTTATTCTGTTATAACAGAGCAGCTTCATATTTTGAAAAAAACAAGCATTACAAAAGTAATGATTATATAGCCACTAAATTTATTCCTCGACTTCTCATTCCATTCTTGCGTTTTGGATTAACAAGAAGTATGTTTACAAAAAGAGTTGCTCCTAAAGGAATATATGAGTATGTAATTACCAGAACCAAATATATAGACGAGATTTTTACACAATCGATTATAGATAGATTCGAGCAAATTTTGATTTTTGGAGCAGGATTTGATTCTAGGGCTCTAAGACTACTCCCTCCCGATAGTAAAACACTGGTAATTGAATTGGATGCACCACATACCCAAAGTGCAAAAATCACTCAATTAAAGAAGCGAAAAATAAGCTTCCCAGACAATCTGATTTTTATTTCGATTGATTTCAATAAAGAATCAATTAGTGAGAAATTAGATCAAATTGGTTTCCAAAAAGATAAGAAAAGTCTCTTTATTCTCGAAGGACTAATCATGTATTTGGATGAAGCTGCAGTTGAGAGTACTTTTAATTTAATTAATCAGTATGCTGGAAAAGAAAGTTTAATGGTATTTGATACAATTTATGCTTCTGTTTTGCGTGAAGAGCATCTCTATTATGGTGAAGAGGAAATATATAACACAGT
>JABLTJ010000079.1 GCA_013166775.1 Promethearchaeati archaeon | reverse complement strand
TGGTAAGACTATACGAATCAAGGTGAAGTTGGCAACCTGTAACTGTATAAGTTCCTAGAGTATCTGCTGCTTGGCCTGGTGTTGGTTGGACAAAAGCAACTGCTGGATTTTCGAGAGAAATCTCCAGTCTCATTCCTTTACACAACTGGGACGGAGAAAGGGAATGGAGCTCAAAGAAAGAGCAGATAAGTTGTAAAGGAATTAAAAATTCATTTGTTCCATTAAGATGTTCTCCGGTAGATGAAGTCCACCCGATGAGAGCTTTTCCTTGCTGAAATTTCCACCGCTCTTTATGTTCATAATTTACTTTGTAAAAATTGAGAAGATTTGCAGAATCTACTTGTGCAATAACATCTCCCGCCCTTGAAATGATTCTAATCGTTCTCATAATATTAAGGACAGACCCCCACACACCAAAAGTATTTTTATCACCGCTTACAGATGGAGTAGTTTTATCTTGTTTAAAAAGATTTAAAACCAGCCGGAGGTGGGAGTCTTTAAAACTGATATAATCACTGCCCGTCTGGAAATTGATAACCAAGACATCTTCAGCTTTATTGACTGGTCGGTCAGCATATTGGATTTTTTGCGTTCTCTCGACTACTACATTGCTTTCCTTATTTTCTAGATAAAGTAAATTAGAAATGTCTAATGAAGTTTCTAAATCGGCTGGGCGTAAAGTATCATCTCCTTTTCTTTCCATTGTGTTTTTATATTTTATAGAAATAAAAAAAATTTGGATTACCTACGAACTCGCCTCAACATATCCCTATTTTTCTTTTTTCTAATTGCTCTGAGTTCTTCAATATTTTTAACTTCACTTACTAAGGATGGATCAGGGGCAAGCATAGAATCAAATTCAAGTGCTTTAGCATTTGCAGTTTTTATAGCGTCTATATCATTTGTGGGAGCTTCTAAGATTGTCTGATTTAATCCAATATCATCGATGTATTCTCTTTGTAATTGTCCCACTTCTCTAAGTCCTCTGTTTAATTCTGCTACATTTCTTTTAGAATAAATTTCTTGAGGATTTCTCATAAAGTGTCCTAGGTCTACTCTTCTTTCTTGAGCATTCTCCATGTTAGCAATCCTCTCAAGGTCTCCCATTGATTTTCTAAACTCCCTAAGAGCAATACGTCTATTGATTTTGTCAATTGAATTTTTCTTAGTGTATCTTAAAAGCGATGACATTTTATATATTAATATTTTAAAATTATTTTTGGAGTTCTAAGATTGTGTCAAAATTCTTTCTATATCTTACCTTGTGTAAGCATTTCATATTTATAAAAAGAAATGAATATGGTTCAGCAGTAGCAAATTTTAAAATTTGTAAAAATTCTTTTTTAGTAAATCCAGGAGGACAATAGTCATCTGTGATTACCATATCCTCGCTAACACTTCCAGGAAAATATATAACAGCGTCGCAGTTCAATCTACATGTTCTAGGTGTGGCATTGTACTTCTGACTTAAAATTATGCTGGACATATTAAAATGTCTAGACATAATAAAACATTTTGAAAATTCTTTTTTGTTTAGAAATTTCTTTTCACTTACTACATCATCAAATACCATTAGTACCTTGGGGGCTTTGTGAGCTTTTTTATCTTCTACAATACCCGCAGAGATGTCCATAATTTCACCTATAATTGTTTCATCGAGTTCATTGATAAATCCAATTTTAGTTTTTCCTTTATTCTTTTCTAAAATATCATAGACATCATCAGTCTTCTTAGCAGTCAAAGAAATTATAAAAATTATGTCAAAATATCCTTTGTAAAATTCTTTCCTTGTAAGCATTGATAACAAGCAATTAGTTTTACCACTACCACTACTGCCACTTATATGAAGACGGAAAGGATGTGCTGGTATAATATTTTCAGACTGAGCAGCGGTTCGTTTCACCTTGCTCTTACTTGTAGGCAATGCTTCTATTTTTAAATTAATTCCAGAATTTTTTTCTTCCATTGTATATATTTTTAATTTTAAAAAAATGAAAAATATAAACATAAAATTATTAAGAGTGCTCTAAGGGTATTCACGCTCTCCCCCTTATCCTCATATTGTAGCTATTAACCCCGTCCTTATATCTTGTAGGATTGTATGACCTGTTAGCATAGAATTCTCTAAAGGATTGAAGGTCTAGGAAGTCTGCTTGCTGTTTAATCCTTGCTGGTTGGTTCTTATCTGTATACATAGCATCATTAGCATTTTCATATCTTCTCTTAATTTGTCTTCCTACTTCAGTTTGTTTAGGTTTTGGTTTTTTCCAAGACAATTTACTATTATTTACATAACCATTAAACAGAGGAGTTTTCCATTGCAGTTGCTCTTTAAGCACTCTATCACTATTAAAAGTATTTCCTTTCTCACGCCACATATCCACTGGCACGAAGTCAAAAAGTCCATGATTTTCTAAACTTTCTTTTTGAAGTTTTTCACTTACTATAACATCTTCCTCTAATGTTTTTTTGCTATCTGGATTATCCATTTGAGCACTTAAATAGGGTACGAACGCTTCCATGTCTTCAGGGTTTACATTTCCTGTAACCTTTCCCTCCTCCACAATACCGCTAGTATCTACTGCCATAACCTTAATTAAATTATTTATAGAATTAGTAAGTTGTCCAATATCCCCTGAGGGCATTTGAGTAGTAGGTGGTTGTGCTGTTGGTGGAGGTGCTGAAGTTGGTGGTTGAGCTGTTGGTGGTTGTGCTGTTGGCGGTTGTGCTGTGGGAGTTCCAAAAATCGAATCCCACCATCTCTGCCCTGTTGGTGGTTGTGCTGTTGTAGGTTGTGCTGATGTTGGTTGTGCTGTTGTTGGTTGTGTTGTTGGTGTTTTTGGTATTCCTTCTATTGTTCTCAATGATGGAACCTTTGGTGCTGTTGATGGTTGAGCACTTGTTGGTTGTGCTGTTGCTTCTTCTTTTTTTTCTCTTAATGTTATAGCATGTTTAATTTTTCCATTTAATTCACCTAAAGTAAAATCTTTAATATTTCCCTTATTAATACCTAACTCAGGGTGTTCATGTGATAATATCATTACGAGCGATTCTTTTAATTTTTTCTTTTTCCCTTTTAAAATCCGTTCCATTGTTTCAACATCAATAGAACTTTGTTTACCTGTTGGTGCTTCTGAGGGTTGTTCACCTGTTGGTGCTTCTGAGGGTTGTTCACCTGTTGGTGCCTCTGTTGGTTGTTCTCCTGTTGGTACTCCCAATCCTTCAGAAGTTTTTAAAGGTGTAGTGTCTGGGCGTCGTCCTTGTTCTGGCATTGCAAATCTTATAGACTGGACTTTATTTCCTGTTAATTGTTCATAACCTCTCTGTACTTGACCTCTTAAACTTTCAGCACTTTGATTTGCAAGTGTGACTTTTATTCCTTGTGATTTTAAAATTCTTAAAATGTTTTGTGAATCATTCTTAGAACCATAATCTAAAACTTGTTGGATTAATTCAGGCATATCAAATCTCGCGATGCCCTCAGGGTCTTTCTTAAGATCTTCAATTATTCCCCTCATATTTTTTTTGTCTTTAGTACTCATTTTGACTTTTGCACCCATTGTATCCGTTATATTAATACTTGCTATATTTTTTTCAGCATCAGTCATATTACCCATAATTACTTGTCCCATATCATCGTCTATGAGTTTGCCTTCTGGTGTTCTTGTTGGATTTTCAGAATATAAAAATTTAGTATTTTCAATAAAAGTTTTAATTTCATTTATTGTAGTATCTGTAATACCTCTAGCAGCAGTTCTTTCCGCTACATCTCCCATAGTAAATACTAATCCAGCATCATCATATATTGTTTTTAATCTTTGAAATTCTTTTTCAATTTTTTCAAATCTTTTATCTCTTATAGAAGCTCCAAGATATTCAGGGTCTCCTGATAGTCCTTTACCAAATGGACTGACATTTCCTTCGTATTTATTTAATGCTATTTTTTCTGTAATATATTTAACTGTAAATAAAGTTGTAGTAAATCCCAATAACAATCTTTGAGAAGGATTTAATTTTTGTTTATTTAATTTTGTTAAATCATCTAACAATATTTCGTCTCCTCGCAATCTTGATAAAGGGTCTTTACTTTGATAATACATGTCGTGCCTTAGTGTTGCCAAGTCTATTTTAGAAATTGGAACAGGATTTAAATACATACCTCGCATTCTTTGTTCAAAATGTGTCTGTGGCCCCATAAAGGAAAAACTAGGAGGATGTAATTCCAAACGTTCAACCTCTTGACTAAGTCTTTCTTTATCTTCAGGAGACATATTTTCTAAATTTATTTTTTTCCAAATTTCTGTGAAAAGTGCTAATCTTTCTGTTTGTAATTCACTAACATCTATCCTTTCCATGCCTGCTCTTAATTTTTTTAAATATCCATCAAATCCTATCCTGTTTATTTCTTCAATAGCATTTTTTGCAGTAAATAATCCTTGCACTTTTATTTGTCCTAATAATTGTTTCCATGTTACAGGAGGAGTACCAAGATAAAATCCTATAATTCCCCCAATTTGACCCTTTAAAGCATCCCATAAACCTCTATACCAATCAGGAATACCTGGAGGGAGGTCTATAGGGTCATCATCATCTCCTTCATCGTCATCATCATCTCCTTCATCATCATCATCATCATCATCATCATCATCATCATCATCTCCTCCACCTGGTGGTGGCGGGTCTATGCTTAATCTTCCGCCTACCACATTAATAAAATTATAAACTCGTCTAATAGTGTCTCCTAATACTAAAGCACCAATTATAACAGATGCACCGAGAGCAAATCTATTTCTTTCACTAGCAATTCCGCTATTTTCTGAAAACCTCCTAAATCTTCTTCTTCCCATTTCTCTTCTTATTCTTTCTTG
>JABLTJ010000078.1 GCA_013166775.1 Promethearchaeati archaeon | reverse complement strand
ATAATGCATTTCAAAATATGAGATCTTTTCTTCTTTTAATTCTGAAACATTTACTCGAGCAATTTTCGTGGTTTCCCCATCATAAGTATTCATGTGAGGTGATCCTGTACGATAGATTTCTTTTGTTAACCAAGGTTCAATCATCACAACACCACCTTTCTTCAAATGTTTAGTAAAACCTGCAATAGTTTTTCTCAAATTCTCTTCTGTTTTCACATAACCAATAGAACTAAACAAACACAAAATCACATCAAATTCTTGGTCTAATTCAAGATGTATCATATCTGCTTCTATGAATTTCGCTTTTGGAGCTTTTTCTTTTGCAAACTCAAGCATTTCAGGATTCAAATCCACACCAACACAATCGAAGTCATCAACAAAATGCATAATGTGGCTCCCTGTACCACATGCAACATCTAGTAACTGATTACCAGTAGATGATTTGTATTTGTCAATTAGCTTTTTTATTTCCTCTGCTTCTTTCTTGTAATCCTTCCAAGTATAAATAAGATCATAGTATTTTGCTAGAGATTTGTATAAAGCTTCTTTCTTCATGATTGAATTATTTAGCAATAATCTTAAAGAATTTATCTTACTTGATTATTTTTAAGAACAAGCAAAGAACACATTTTAAAATAAATAGAACTACTAATTATAACAGTAATGAGGATAAGGGGTAATATGTTTAAATGACATCTTCGATTTTTCCTAGAAAAGACACTATTTTAATTGTGGTCATTTTTACAACTATAATTCTTGTTGGAACTCCTATTAGTTTCATTATTTGGTTTAATTACGATGTTAACTATGGATTTGGCGAAATAGTTATTCGAAAGGATCAGGATTTCGTAAACAGATATGATTTTCCTGGAAGTGGAACAATTAATGATCCATATTTAATAACAGATTACAATATTGATACAAATAAGGAAGTAGCAATTTTAATTGAAGAAACGACGAAATATTTTCTCATAACGAATTGCACAATTATATGTCCATTAGATGGAATATTAATTAGCTTTGTGTCAGAAGGAACAGCCCGAATTGAAAATAATGAGATCCAAACTACTACCAACACATATTTCGTTGAATCTTTAATCAAAGTTATTTGGGCACCGGGAAGTCAGATAATCAATAATCAGTTATCACATTTGAGTAGTATTTATGATACATATGGTATTTATGTTGCTTCTTCAAAGAATTCATTGATAGCAAACAATAGCTGTAATTCACTGGGTATAGGTATTTATGTTTTAGATTCAGTTTCAGCTTTAATTGAATATAATTTTGTTGAAAATTGTCAATCAGGAATAAGCATTAATTCATGTGACAATTCAGTTACAAGGTATAATAGACTTTATTTCAATTATTATACTGGTGTTTATGTTGGATGGAGTTTAAGTTGTGCTTTCCATCACAATAACTTCCTAAACAATTCAGAAGCTGCATTCTATGATTATCAAGCTTATGATAGAGAGACCAATATTTGGTATGAAATATCAACAAATGAAGGAAATTACTGGTCTGATCTTGTTTGGGATGATGATGCAATATATATAATCGGTGGACATGGTCAAAATATTGACTTGTATCCATTACAGTTTCCAGTGGCGATATAGATCATATAAATTATTCAATAATTTAGAGCATCCACATCAACATTATAAATATGTAAATTATTAAAATAATTAATGAAATTGTATTCAATGAATATCCTGCTTTTCCAACCGCATGATAAGATGCCTTTGCTCCTAATATTGTTCCTGCTATTAGGAAAAGAGCAAATGGAATCGTTGCAAAGAAGTAATCAAATCCAAAGTACATAAGAACTATGTATCCTACTGTTGATATTGCGAAGATTATAGTAGAGAATATTCCCATTAGTTTATTCTTTGTAATTGGCAATAATTCTCGATCTAAAGTTGATTCCGAAGAAGTTTTATTTTTTATTTCATGTGGAAGTTTCGCAAAATCTAGCTTTGATCCGCAATGTGAACAGAATTTTGCATCTTTTTCATTAGGTTTGTTGCAGCTAATACAGATGAACTCTCCCTCTCTTTGTTTAGGTATTATTAGCTTGTTCTTCTCATCTAAATCTCCAATAATTATTCCTTTACTAGTTAGGATATATGCTACTTCTAAAGTAACATCAAGAGGCATTTTATATCTCATGGAGATAGCTTCTAAATCAAAAACACCTATTTTAATTGTTCTTTCTATTATTTTTTTCCATTTTCCTTTCAAAGCTATTATTCCTACTAGATCTCCAAAAAGCCACCACGCTAACATTGCAAAATAAAGACTTGTGTGAGTGATATGCAAAGATTCAGTACTAAAAGGAAAAATCATCAATCCAAAAGGGTAAAACCACATCCAAGCAAATATTAGGAAAAAGAATATTGCACTTACCATTCTACCCGTTCTTATTGGTCTTTCTTTTTGGGCTTTTTCTCCTTTAAAACTTGACCATTCACAAAACGTATTATCTAATACAAACATTGACCCTTGCATAAAAACAAATGGAGTAAGATAGTAGAAACTTAGAATTAAAGGCATTCCAAGACCATCTAATGCATTATATTGTGTTCTTGACAAAGTAAATAATCCAATCGCACTTATTACTACTCCAGCAATAATTGGAACACAATATAACAACCAATTAATGTAATTTAATTTCTTACTATCTTTTCTGTTCCTGACAAGAAAACCAAGACCTGATATAGTTTGGAATAAAACAGAAATTGATAATAATATTGAACCTCCAATATGAGGTTTAATCCAACTTAATCGCGTATAATCTGAATAGTAGACATAATAGTAAGACCATTTATAGAAGAAATTGTTAAAGGTACCAGCTACGTTTCCATTAATTCTGGTTTCTAAAATTGGAATAAAGCAAATAGCAACTGTTAGGGTTCCAACAGCAATAACGGACAAAACAACTGATATCCAGAAGAACCACGGTTGAGTCTCGAATTCTTTGATTACTCGAGGTTCGACTTCTTCAATCGGTTTTTCTTGTTTCTTGAAGTATTTGTCTGGAGCAAATAATGATAAGACAGTTCTATCATAGGATATTTCACCCAAAATTCGACCATTACTTATTTCTTTTAAGATAAATATTCCTGCTTCTCTTAGACTTATCTCAGCTTGTTCAGCAATTATGGGAATAGACAGCTCACTCTTACCAACATAGTGCTTGACTATGTAATCCATAACTTTTCTGTGACGTCTCATTCTGCTTACTGATAATCTTATAACTTCTCCGAAAATTAACCAAGAAATGAGAATTGGAATAGCTGTCCATACATGTCCTAATACTGAATAATGGTTATCTTGTGTATACAGAGCAAAAAGTGGTATGCCAAATGTATAGATGAAAATAACAAGAAAAATAATCGCAATAACTCTTCTATAAATGAGAGAAGAGCGATCATTCTCAACTTTACTTTCTTCTGAGAATCCAGCCCAATCCAGAAATGAGTTCTTGTCAAGTAACAAAGAGAATTGTATAAAGATGCACAAGTATATTGGATAAAAACCTAAAGGTTGAGTTAAACTTTCCCAATAATAGAAACTTGAAGAGGCATCCTTCACAATTGCCATTATAAATGGAATTTGATATAATCCCCAATTAACTAAAATTAATCTTTTTGCTTCTTTACGGCTTCTTACCAGAACTCCTGTCCCAGAAATAGCAATCAAAATCATTGCAATTGGCATGAGAATAAAGTAACCAGTTCCAGCATATGCATGTGGGAAAGAATATCTAGATGAAGAAGAGTAATAACGATCATATTCAACATCATAAAAAAAATTATCATAAAGAGTATTAGGAGTTCCTCCTGTATGACTCATAAGATAATCAGGAATCATATAAATTAGTAATGCAATTATTCCCACACCAATGATTGCACAAATAACTGAAATTACAAAAAATGGCGATATTATAAAATCAGAAACTCTAGTTTGAGCTACTCTAGATTGATTATTCTCTTTTCTGGTATTTTCAGAAGACAAATTCTCCACCCAATGGAATCATTTTATCCATGATTCCAAATTCACAATACAAAATTAGCAATTTATATTTTTTGGATGAAAGAAATAAAAAAAAGAGGAAAAGAACTAGAAGAGTTTTATTTGAACATTAATCTCTGACTTCAGGAAATCTAGTTCAATCTTGATGAAAGGTAGGGAGATCTTTAATTGTGGATAAAGAATTGTCTTTCTTAATTTCATACCTTACACCTACTTCTGGTCTTCTTTCCTCTTTTTCTTGATTTGATTTAGAGCAACTTTTACTTCTGGAGATGCTTTCAATACACCCGAAACACGGAGTGATTCTACGGATTTCAAAATTAGTTCTGGTGTTACGTTCTTTTCGATATTAAGCAAACCTACAACATATATTTTCGCTTTCTTTCCTTTAGATAGGACTCTTTCAAAATGACTCTTTCCTATACTTATGACCCCCATTGAAAATGTTGAATCAAATTTCTTGTCTTCCGTCTTTTCTGTTGGTTCATATATATCTTTGAATTGCTTGATTTTGGAATCAATATAATCTTGTTGTGAATCTAGCGTTTTTCTAATTGCAGCTCTTATAAATTCCGTTCTACTGTGATAGTATCCTGCTTCTACAAGAATATCTATTCTCCCCAATTCTACTGGTGGTAAATTTATTGTTAATTTTTCCATTTTTGTTTCTTCATACATTGTTTTTCTTCTCCTTGAAGGGATTCCTCAGACCATCCTTCTGGATGGTAAAAGGATGTCAGCTAATATAAAGGTTTTGATTAAACTAGATAGAAAAAATTATGAAAAATGTGAAAGAATCCACAGAAGTGCTAGTCAAAGAGATTAACATAACGGAAACAATGAGGAATGTAAGAATCTTCTTTGTCCATTTTAACATTCCTAATGT
>JABLTJ010000077.1 GCA_013166775.1 Promethearchaeati archaeon | reverse complement strand
AAATTTTTTCTTGTCTTGTACTCTGCATGTAAAAGTAATTAGCTTTTTATATTTTAATTTTCAACTTTGTTACGATGACTTTATATAGGAAATTGTCTGATAACTTTTCGCTCACAAAATAACTCTTTGTGAGTAGTTTTGAGTGTTGACCTAGAACTCGGTTTTTGAGTTTCAAGTATAAAAAATGAATTTGAATTTACACAACAAGCAAATAGTTGTGAGAAAAAATGGTGATTGAAATGAATAAACGAAAATCCAATCTAAAATTTGAAGTAAAAAAAGTGCTTGAAAATCCAGGAATGGAAATTCCAGGAAGAATGAACTTAAAATAAGCAAAAAAATGGAGTTAGTAAAATGAATAAATCAAAAGAATCAATTAAAAAGAATATACGCAGAGAGATTGAAAAAGCGCAAATAGAAAGTGCAATTATCAATTATAGATTTAACATCAACAGGTAAAAACAGCTTTTTACAGCTCAAAACATGTAATGATTAATGAAAAATTGATCGACAATCACCGCTGCAAATGCTTCAAAACGAGTAAGAACGCTGATGAGGAAAAAAATCATCAGAGATCAAGATATGGTGCCTGCTTTGCAGGTATCAAAACTTGATAATAAAAAAAAAGAGTGTTAATGGTTACCCATTAACGATATACTTCTACTTCTCTTATCGGAAATCCTTCAGCTTCTAATTTTGCTATTCGAATCAATTCAGACAAGATACTAATTGCATTTATAGCTACTGTGATGTAAATAACTATTTTTAGTACGAGGAATGTTGTACTTTGATCCCACCACCACCAATCTACATTGGTAACTAACCAGTTGATCTTGCTTACAAGTTCTAAGTGGAATCCATCGTATTCAAAGATTGGTCGTATTAATGAAAGCCACAATGGTATGTATGCTGCTTTTGGAAAGACGCTGAGAAACATTAATCCTTGTTGTAATCGTAAGAGTCTACCAACTAATGCTTGTAGAAATCTGATTACTCCCATTACTAGTGAGATACCGCCTAGAATAACTATCCAGTATCTTAGTGGTGATGTACCCATAAAATCAAATAATGGTAGGAATGGCAATATTACAAGGGCAGTTCCGAAAACCATACCTGTAATACCTTCAGACAAATAGTTTCGTCCTAGATCTCGTTTGTATTTCACAACTCTTTCTGGTCGTGTAAATCTTTCTTCTCTGATTACTCTTGGTTCTTTGACTATGATAGTTTCTTTGACAATCTGTGGTTTTACAGTTTTTACTACAACCTTCGGTGCAACAATAGGTATTGTTGTTTCAGTTGGAGTTGGTTTGGAGACACTATTAACTACAGCTTCTGATTTTGCGGTAGTTGTTTCTGTAGTTTCCTTTGGCCTTGTTTCGAAAAATCTTCGAACTGTTGATGGTAATCGTGATGTAAATCGACTGAAATCCTCTGGAAGATATCCTTCCTTTGACAAGTAGACGAATTGTAATGTAATAAGAATCAAGGCAATTGCAAAACTAACTGCGATTCCTTGAAAGAAGCCACCAAAAACTTCTCGAGCTGTAGTAGCTCCTATTATACTAAACAACATACCAATAAAATTAAAACCTACTAGAACTGCTCCTACAATAATTAGGATCTTAGTATAAAGTGGGTATAATTCCTCTGTAATATAGAACTTTGGCTTTCCACGCCGTTTATACTCACCAGCAATTTTACTAGGTGAGCCCATTTGCTCTATTACAAGTTCAATTTGCTCTTCTGAGGGTTCTCCACCTTCAGCTAGTTCTGTAGCACGGTCCCAAATATGAGTTTCTAATTCCTCTAAAATATCAGTGATGTTATCTTTTTCATCTTTTAACCAAAACGGTAATTTCCTTTCAACATCATCAAGAAAAGCCTTAATCAATTCTTGTCGTCTATCAGAATTATTATCGTAATTGTTATTTTCGTTACTCATTTTATTCACCTTATGCCTTTATTTCTTCTATATATAACCCACATACTTCACAGAACTTTGAAAAATCATCAAGCTTGATTTTGTTTGCACAATTTGGGCAATACATGAACCTGTCTTCAGGCAACGAGATCTGGTAATCCATTAACGGGGACATTGCTTCTAAAAGTTTAGCAAAAAAACCAGACATATGATTTAACAATTTTATTCCTTCTTCTGTGAGAATATAGTATTTTCTTGGGCGACCACCGAGCTCTTTTTTCTCTGAGGATAGCACTCCATCTTTCTCCATTTTTCTCAACAATGGATAGATTGTTCCTTCTTCTATTATCAGAACATTCTTTGTTTCTTCTTCTAGTTCTTTTAAGAGTTGGTATCCGTAGATCCCTTCTCTTGGATAGCGTTTAATTATTTGTAACACTGCTACTGTTGAGATCCCGCGTAAAAGTTCTGACTCGAATCCTTCTACATAGGTTCTGAAATGATCAGTTCCGATGAGTGCTTCCGGATGAAATGTTTTTACTTTTTTTAACACTCGCTATCACCATTTTTTTGTGTTGTTTTTTAGTATTCTCGGAACACTATCCGATTAATACTATACTGTGTATAGTATGCCACATATATAAAGCTAGCTTTTAGCATGAAAAAAGCAAGCTGGAAAAGTTTTAATGAAAAAAACAAGCAAGAAATAGTATGCGCTTTCTAGCTATTGCAGACACACACCTTGGATTTGAAACGGGGAGAACATCGCAAGCAAGGAAATTCGTTTATGAACGAATGTTTGGGGTATTCGGAGAAATAAAACAAATAGCTAAAAGAGAAAAGGTTGATTATATTCTACATGGAGGAGACATATTTAATCGAAGCAAGCCTAGAAAGAAAGTTGTGACAAGGGCATATAAACTCATAGAAGAAATACTTTCAGAAGATATTGGTTTTATTATTGCGCCAGGAAATCATGAAAAATCCATATTACCGGATACTCTTCTAAGATTTCACCCAAAGAGTCATTTCTTTTCCAAATTTGCTGTTATAGATTTGGGAGTCTGTGCACTTGTTGGTTTTCCGTATTCAAATAATATTTCCAAGTTAATTGATGAAAAACTCTCTCATGTCTTAAAGGAATTAAAAGATAAGCCTTGTTTAATTCTGTGTCACCAATTATTTGATGGAGCAGAATTTGGACCTCAGAAATTTAGATTTAATACTAATCTTGGAGCAATTGATCCTCTACTTCTTCCTGAAAGCATAAAACTAATCGTATCCGGACACATTCATCGTGCACAATCACTTATGAATGGTTTTGTTGTTTATCCTGGATCCACAGAAAGAACTAGTTTTATAGAAATAATTGAACCTAAAGGTTATCTGTTGATAGATTTAGATGAGAAACAATTGCAAGTCACGTTCAAGGAACTCCCTTCAATTCCAATGAAAGTTATCGAAAAAGATCTCACAAAACTAGAGCTTAATTTTAATGATCTCAAACAACAAATAGAAGGCGGTATGATTAGAACACTTCTGCGTTTAACAGGACGATCTCTCACCACTGATGAGGTAGAGTCACTAAGAAATCTATTTCCTACTAAACAATATCCTCTACTAACAATAAGTCCCAGATTTCCCAATCAAGTTCTGAAATCACTTTATGAAGAAAACTTGCTATCATTCAATGTTCCTCAATTCACTAAGAGTGTATAGTCAATGGAAGATTAGTGGTCATTTTTTACCATTTTTCTTTTAGTAAGAGACCACACTAGGTAATATTGCAAATTAATCTAGGTTCACCATGATGAAAGTATAATTCAAGTTTAACCAAGATTAATAAGAATAACCAAATATATTGGTTAAATATCAAGAGATAAAGTTGAAAGATATTGATGTGAAAGGTATGAGTAGTTTTAAGGAAACAATTGAACAACTCGAGCCTGAGAAAATCATTGATAAAGCTCTTAAACTCGGTGCTTCTTACGTTGATGTTCGTTATCATCTTAATAACAACGAGCAGATACGAGTTGAAAACAAAACTCTAGAAGATTACAAATCTCAAAGCTTTGGAGGTTTGGGTTTACGCGTAGTACACAATGGTGCAGTTGGTTTTGCTTCAACAAGTGATTTGTCTAAAAATAATATAGATAAAACTCTTCAAGAAGCGCTAAAATTAGCTAAATCATTTAAGAGCAACAAAGGTAATTTTGCAGATACAAAAACCATGAAGCTTGACAAAAAAGTTTCAATGAAAATTGATCCTATTGATATCTCTCCAGAGGAGAAAGTCAAATTACTTATTGAAACTAATAAAGCAGCAATGATTAGTGATGAAATTAAGAATGTCATAACTGTAATGGGTTCCTCACTCGATTATAGATACTTCTTGTCATCCCATGGTACACAGACAACTGTTGAAGTTCCATTAATTGGAATTTATGAAATTTCTGTTGCAGCATCTAATGATAAAATAGAATCCATGGTGCATGGACATGGTGCATGCAGTGGTTTTGAGTTTGCAAAGAAAAGAGACTGGAATGATTTCTCAGTTGATTTATCTGAACTAGCTTTGCGTTCTGTACAAGCAAAAGCTCCACCCCCAGGAACATATCCTGTTGTTGTTGATCCAAGACTCGTAGGAATTTTGGTTCACGAAGCTTTTGGACATGCTGCAGAAGCAGATTTAGTATTTACTGGCACTTCTACTCTTAAGGATCGCTTAGGAGAGCAATTAGCAAGTGAACAAGTAACAGTCATTGATGAGGGGGTAATTGACGGTGGTTTTTATATGCCTACTGATGACGAAGGTACACCAAAAGGAAAGACTGTTATTTTAGATAAGGGTGTACTAAAAGGCTACATGCATGATAGAAACTCAGCCCATGTATTGTCAGTAACTCCAACTGGCAATTCAAGAGCACAAGATTTTGAAAACCAACCACAAGTTCGTATGACTAATACCTATATAGATGATGGAAAATATGAATTCGATGAATTACTCGAAGGAATAAAAG
>JABLTJ010000006.1 GCA_013166775.1 Promethearchaeati archaeon | reverse complement strand
ATTCAATTTTTACTATACACTTAGATTCTTAAAAACAATTAATCCAAATAATTTTGTTCTACCGGAAAAGATGACATATCCAATTTTTGTTGGTGTGGGGGAGAGTGATGAATTATTCTCAATTGAATCCACAAAAGCATTTTTTGAAGAAATTCCTAGTGAAACCAAGGAATTTGCGATACTTCCTGGTGCAAAGCATGCTCATTTCGAAGAGAACAGCTTTGATCCATTGTTTAATTGGATAAAAAACACATTTAATATATAGTTTCAATTTAAATTACTGGTCAAACTTAGGCTTGAACAGTACATATGAGATCGATGGTTCAGCAGTTCAGTAGACTTATTTCCACTTTCTAATCCTATTGTATAGAAATAGAAATTTGACATAATCTGGGAAAAACTTAATATCTCAAAGTCTATTATTAGATTTGTTAGGCTGGATATATGAAAAACATTCGAATCTGGATAGTTACTTCCGTTTTCATCTGTATAGTGGTATTTATCCCCTTCTTTTCTTATTATAAATTCCCGATATCTGGAATTGAGATCGGAAGAGATGGTGATTTTAAAAGATATAATTTTCCAGGAAATGGAAAAGAAGATGATCCCTACAGAATAGAAAATAAAAAAATTTCTAAAGGTAGAAAAGGAATTCGAATCTATCACACAACAAAACATGTGATTATCCAGAATTGTATAATTCAAGGAGCAGGCATTGGTATACGATTAAATTATCTCGTATCGGGAAGAATTCACATTATAAATTGTACTATTATGAACTGTGGTAGAGCATTTTCAATTGACTGGGTACTAGAAGGCGTAAAAATTGAAGGAAATGAAGTAATTTCAAATGATTGGAGTGGAATTATATTAGATACACAAAACACAGTAATTTCGCAAAACAACTTCCAAGATAATTTTGTAGGACTTAAGATATTGTCTTTTGATGGGCAAGAAATGTATAATTTCTGCATAGAAAATAACACAATAAGAAACTCACCAATAAACGGTTTTTTTCTAAGAGACACAGTTAATGTGACTATCCGTAATAATTACTTCCTTAATAGTAGTCTCAATTTAGACGATAGCTACAATTGGTTTTCTGATGACGTATTTTCAGAGAAAGATGTAATTGAAACTTTCAAAGTAGAAAATAATTATGTGAATGATAAACCTCTTGGTTTCTTCTTCGATTTGAATAATTTTGATTTTGTAGAGAAATTTGGACAGCTCTTCTTCTTTGATTGTTCAAATATAACGATATTAGATCAAGATTTACGGAATGTAGAGAGAGGGATATTTGCTGGAAAATGTAATAATATCTCAACCATAGACACTTTTTTTGATTATAGTCTTCAATATTATACTTTTTGGAGATCTGGGATATATTTCTACCAATCCAGTAATATCTCATTTTATAATGTAACTTTTATTGAAGGATATCAGAATAGTGTGAAATATGTGAATTGTTACTCTATCTATATCATGGATTGTAATTTCTACAAAACAATTAGAAGTTGCATTTCTTTTATCGGTAGCTCTCAAGGTGAGGTTATTGGAAATATCTTCGAAATAGCTGAAGATGTAGAATTATTCAGCGATTATTCCGATTTAGGGACATTTATTGTTGAAAATAATACAGTAATCTATTTCTAAAAACAGAACATATTAAATAATCTTTCAGAATTTATCTAAATGGATGTAATTTTATGAGTAAAGCTCGTAAGCAATGGGAGACACTTAATCAGATTCGTAAAGAGAAGTTTGATACTATTTTACCTTTAGCTATGAGAGAGAACAACATTGATATGTGGATTCATGTAATAAGAGAAGGAAATCCTGATCCACTTAATATTGATTTGGGAGGAGACTTTGGTTATTTTATCTTTACTGACCGAGGTGAGGATCGAATCGAAAGAGCTGTTCTTGGGTGGTTTACTGAAGACTATGAACAGCTAGGGGTGTATGATATATTCGGCTCAGAAGATGAACTAGCTAAATTTGTTATTGAACGTAATCCACAACGGATAGCTGTCAACATGTCTGATTGGATTGCTGTTGCTGATGGTATTTCATACTCTAGTTACAATAAGCTTACAAAAGAACTTGGTGAGAGATATACTGAAAGAATCGTTTCAGCTGAAAATGTAATTACAGATTTTAGAACTAGAAGATTACCTTTAGAGATTGAAGTTTATTCTGAATTATGCGAAGTAACTAGACAGTTACTGGAAAGAGCTTTATCAAATGAAGTAATAACTCCAGGAATCACAACTCTGGAAGATGTTGGTTGGTGGATGGAGGATCAACTCTTAGAACAAGGAATGAGATCCACTTTTCATATGGCTACACCTATGATAATAAATTCTGAGAAATCACGTAGAGAAGATTACAGACCAGTTGAATATATAATCCAACGAGGTGATCTTATGCAATATGACTATGGAATAGATCATATGAATTTTGGGACTGATTTCAAAAGAGTAGCTTATGTATTAAAGGAAGGAGAATCTTCAGTTCCTGAAGGGATTCAGTATGCCTGGGATCAAGCTCTAAGAGCTCGAGAAGTAATCAAAACAAACATTAAGGTGGGCCAAACAGCAGGTTATACACTTAATAAAGTAGGAAGAGCCTTGGATGAAGTAGGTTTTGAGTACATTCATCTTACTCTTGATCCAATGTTAGGAGGAGGACCAAGTTTAGAACCCAATGAGAATCAAGAATTTCCTGGAAAAACTGAAATCACAGTTGATTGTCATTGTGTAGGAAATACAGGAAATAGCGAAGTAGCAGTTGGTCCATCTATTGCAGGTTTCCGTCCTGATAGAGCTCACTTAATCATCAAACCCAACAATCTATTCGCTTTTGAATTCATAGCTTACACTCCCAATCCAGAATGGGGTGGAAGAAAAGTTCGTTTCAATATAGAGGATGATGCAATAGTGACTGAGATGGGAGTTGAATGGCTTTATCCTCCAAATGAAAAAATACTACTTATTCATTAAGTAATTACAGAACTTCTTTGATACAGTGACTTTCATGATAAGAGTGGAGGAGAAGGTGGTTTTCCCTAACTATTATAAGTGTTTATGCATATCATTAGAAGAAGAGAAAGAAACCGTTTCATCACTTCGCGGACACATCTTGGAAAGTATGTGTGAGTTTGGTGGTCTAGCGTTTTAGCCTATTTCCTTCAAGGGTGTGGCTAAAATGAAAAGAAAATTGTATGGATTAGGTATTGTAATAATAGTATCAATTTGTATTTCTTTATTTTTACCAACTGTACAGTTGAATTTTCAAAAAAACTATAGATTATCAAGAGAAACTTTTTCAATCACTCCTCAAAGTTTAGATCAGGTTAATTTCTACATTAAAGACAGCTTTGATGTTATGTGGGGAACAACAGTTCCTTGTTTAGCTGATTTGGATAAAGATGGATTTTTAGAAATTGTGACTGGAGATTATTGCTTTTCTCATACAGGGAATTTGCAATGGTACAATAATTACCTGGCATTATCAGCAAAATCTCCTAGTTGTGTTGTAGATATTGATAAAGATGGTTCACCTGAAATCCTGAGCGGGATACAAGGGGGAATAATTTGCCAGGATAGCCTAGGCATTGAGAAATGGAGGTATGAAACAACCACTCATGATCATATCTTCCAATCCCCTTGTATTGCTGATATTAACCAAGATGGTTTCTTTGAAATCGTTTCATTTACTGAATGGTATGGCGTTTATTGTCTCGATAAAGAAGGTAATCTATTGTGGCATTATGATAATGATAAAATTGGAAAGACTCATGAAGGATGTATAGCGGATTTAGATGGAGATGGAGAACTAGAGATTATAACTGGACATGGACAGTTTATGATTTGTTTAGATAGATTTGGCAATGAAAAGTGGATCAGTAATCTAGATAATTATTTGACCAAAGGTTTAGGAGTGGGTGACTTTGATGGAAATCAGACTACCAATGAAATCATAATTACTTTACAAACTGAGATTCTTTGTTTGGATTCTGAAGGGAGTACAATATGGTCGTTTTCTCTAGAATATGGAAACTATCAGAATCCATCTATTGGTGATTATGATAACGATAATCATCTAGACATTTTCCTTTGTTCAGATTCTGGATTAGTTTATTGTTTCAATAATAATGGAAGTTTAGAATGGGAAATAAATCTAGATGATTCTCTCTTGGTTGGACCCTCTTTGGTAGATCTAGATGGTAATAATATTCTTGAAATCATCGTCACTACTACTCGTAATCAGATATATTTGATTGACCATCAAGGTTCAATTAGTACAACATACTCATTCCCATCAATAATTAGAACAGCTCCAGTCATAGCTGATATCGATCAAGATAACTGTACTGAATTAATTTATATTTGTGAAAATGATATTATGTATTCTATTGGAATGGATGGAGTCTCAGAATCTGGTAAACAAAGTATTTTTTGCTATAATGGTGGTCTGACAAAAACTAGATGTATTGACTCTGATGGAGATTATTTAGATGATGTAACAGAATCCTTCTTCAATTGCAGCTATCTGCAAACTGATTCTGATTTAGACATTCTTCCTGATGGGTGGGAAATTTATCTTTGTAGTACAGATGTTTCGAATAATGACTCAGATTCAGATTTTTTGCTGGATGGAGAAGAGATTCTGAATTATAATTCTAATCCATGGAAAAACGATACTGATGATGATTTGTTAAGCGATTGGGAAGAGGTACTCTTATACAACACTTTACCAAACAATGAAGATACAGAAAACGACGGAATGGATGATTATTGGGAAGTAAGTAATAACCTAAATCCACTTGTTGATGATTCAATGGATGATCCTGACAATGATGGAATATACAATTTGTTTGAATATGCATTGTCAACCTATCCAGATGATTCTGATTCAGATGATGATCAAATGCCAGATGGATGGGAAGTAATTTATGGACTTAATCCTCTGAGCAACGATTCTTACATTGATATGGATAATGATGGATTGATGAATTTAGAAGAATTTGTTCATTTTACGAATCCTTTCAATAATGACACAGATAATGATCATTTATCTGATTATGATGAGATTTTTGTATACAATTGTGACCCTATTACTTATGATACAGATTTTGACTCTTTATCTGATTATGAAGAAGTGCTAATTTATTTCACTAATCCTAGGAGTAGCGATACTGACTCAGATTTGCTACCCGATCGATGGGAAATTCTTCATAGTCTTGATCCACTAGTGAATGACAGTTTTGAGGATTTTGATGGTGATGGGATAACTAACTATGAAGAATTCATTTTAGGCTCATATCCGAATAGCAATGATAGCGACTTAGATGGATTACCAGATAGTTGGGAAATATTCTATCATCTTAATCTTCTTTTAGATGACAGTTCACAAGATAATGACCATGATGATTTATCCAATTATCAGGAGTATATTTATGGAACGAATCCTCTGAAAAGAGATACAGATGGTGATAATTTATCAGATTGGTATGAATTGTTCATGCACAATACTAATCCTCTGAATAATGATACTGATTCAGATTTGATGCCTGATGGGTGGGAGATTGAAAATAAGATTAATGCTCTTTTCAGCAATGCATTAGAAGATCCAGATTTCGATGATCTGATCAATTTAGAAGAATATAATAGATTAACAAATCCTCGTTTAGAAGACACAGATTATGACCATATGCCAGATGGATGGGAAGTAAGAAATCAGCTAAATCCTCTTCTTGATGATGGAAATAGAGATTATGACCATGATGAACTTTCAAATTATGAGGAATATCGAATAGGTAGCAATCCTCGATTATTTGATTCTGATGGAGATAGTATGCCTGATGGATGGGAAGTAAAATTTAATCTAAATCCTGTAGGTGATGATAGATCTCTGGATCCTGATAATGATTATCTGATTAATCTCTACGAGTATTTTTATAGAACAAACCCTTGGGACTCTGATACGGATGACGATGATATATCGGATAGAGATGAGGTTTATTTATATAATACACTCCCTTACAATAGAGATTCAGACGAGGATCTTATTCCTGATGGATGGGAAATAAAAAACGGTTTGGATCCTCTTTTCAAAGATTCTTTGGAAGATCCAGATAATGATAACTTAACAAATCTACAGGAATATTATCGTAATAACAATCCCTTTTCTTGGGATAACTGGTTAGTTCTATTTGGAGCGTATTTGATTCCATTCTGGGGAGCATTAGTCATCGCTGTTAAGTTCTCATATCCACACTTAAGAAGGAAGATTGAAAACCTAATTTTAGCAAGAAAGAAAGGATTCAAATCATATAGAGAGTTGAGAACAGCAGAAGGATTAGGGTTTGAATATGGGTCAATTTATTATTATGCAGTTCAATTGGGATTCTCAACAAAAGAACAATTCATTTCAGCAATATTTGGCGGTTTCATCTCATTTGAAGATTGGATTTCTGCTCAAATTGCGGGCTTTGAAAAAATAACTTCAATTGCTGAAGCAGAAAGAATTGGTTTCTCCAATTTCTTAGAATTTCTATTCACAGCAAAGCGTGAATTAAGAAAATTCAGATTTAGATTAAATCAGATAGTGAGTGTATATGCTGATAATGGATTCGAACCTTCCATGAATCCAAAGAGACGTAAGAATCTGAATAGAGAACTCCGAAGAAACATAAAGGATTTGCATATTCTGAAGTTAAATCTACAGAAATATTCTTCTGTATCTACTGAAGATTATGAATTGAATAATGTTCTAAAATCCGAACTAGAAAGAAGCAATTCTTTAATAGCTGTAGCTAAGGAAATCTTAGAGAAATTAGAATAGAAAAAGTATTTGGGCACAAGATTATTAAACAAAGAATTGTTTGTTACACTTGTATGACTACTGTTTGGTGTTCTGATACACAACTCAATGACATTGAACTTATCTGTTTTGATAAGGATGGGACATTACTCAACTTAAATATGTATATACCTGTTATGGAGAAAAGAACTGAGCTTCTTTTAGAGAAATTTCATTTGTCCGATAAAAGTCGTAAAAATATTTTAGAACTTATGGGTCTGGATTCTGAAACTCTTGAAATTATATCTGATGGTCCAATTCATATTGAAAGAGTTGAAATCATAAGAAGAACTAGGGAATATCTTAGAAAATTCTCAATAAACTCAACAGTTGAAGATATTGCGGAAATTTTCGATGAAGTTGACAATCTGGTTGATTTTTCCGAACACGTTGAAATCTATGAAGGAGTGAATAAAGTGCTTCAAGAGTTCCGTAAAGCGAAAATTAAAACTCTACTTGTTACTCATGATGGAAAAGAGCCTGCAGAAAAACAATTGATGAGCGCAGGATTGTTCCATCTATTTGATCTAGTATTAGGTCTTGATATAGATTCACCCTATCATGCAAAACCTGCTCCAGATATGCTTCAATATGCATGCAAGCTCTTAGAAGTTGACGTATCTAAATCAATTGTCGTTGGTGACGATGATAGAGATATGTTAATGGGTAAGAATGCAGGAGCTCTTTGCTGTATAGGAGTGCTAACAGGAAGATCAGAGGAGATGGATCTAAAGAATGCAGATGTTATTCTTCAATCAGTTATGGACATAAGAATCAAATAAAATTATTCTGAAAATAAAAAAGAAAGAAGATTGAATTAGTTATCAGCAATTTCAATTCCAAGATAATCTTCGATTATTCCTTTGAGACTGTCTTTTGTAATTCTGAAATCATCGATTTTACGACCATCCTGCAATTTAATTAATCTGAAACCAGGTCGAACTAAACTCAAATCATGAGTACTCATGATTATGGTTGTTTTATATCTTTGAGCAGTTTCCATCAATAGTGTAACGATATTCCTTGCTAATCTTGAATCTAAGTTCGCTGTAGGTTCATCGGCTAAGATGATTGGAGCTCTTCTAGCTAAAGCAACTGCTAAAGCTGCTCTTTGACGTTCACCCGCTGAGAGTTCAGCTGCATATGATTTGATCTTGTGATCGATTTCTACATCTTGTACTATTCTTGGGATATCATCTCTTCGTCTCTTGAAGATTCTTTCTCTGCGAAAGAGTCTTGGTATAATCATATTTTCTCTTATTGTATATTGGTCGAACAGATTATTCATTTGACTAATCATAGCAACTTCATGAAAACGGAAAAACGAAATCTTCTTTCCTGATTCATTTATCATATCAAAGTCTTTAATATTAATATCACCTGAATCAGGAGTCTCAATTCCACCAAGAGTGTTCATAAGAGTTGTTTTCCCAGCTCCACTCTTACCTGAGATTACAACAAAATCTCCTTCATTCACTGTAAAACTTAAATCTTTTAAAACTTCATTTACAATTCTTCCAGCAGGATAGGATTTGAAAAGATTCTTCACTTTTATTATTTCATTTCCATCCTCGGGATAAGGAAATTCTTGTTCTAGAATAGGACGAATTTCACTAAAGGACACTTTCTTCTTTGAGTCTTCATCCTTCTCTTCTTCCTCTGTTGCATACTCATCAGTTCTTTTCATTAAATCAATTACTTCATCTCTAGAGATTTCATCAGGATTAAAGAAAGCAGAGAATCGTTTGGATGGATGAATATCAAATTCCACTATATGTTTGAAATCATGAACGGAGAAAAGCTCATCTGGAATTCGAATGAATTGAGAACTATCGATAACAGATTGTAGTACAGATTCTTGAGGTCGTAAGATAAATTCAAGTTCTCCTCTATCTTGATCAAGATTCACACCTACTAGACGACCATCACGTATAATGAAACTGTTTTGAAATGCATTTCTGAAACGGAGATCGTGTGTGACAACCAATATTGTTGTTCCTAAATCTTGATTAAGATCTCTAAAAGTTTCAATGATATCATTAGTGTTGGTTGTATCTAGCATTCCAGTGGGTTCATCAGCTAAAAGGATTCTAGGATGTTTTGCTAATGCAACCCCAATACTAGTTCTAACTGCTTCACCTCCAGAAACTTTAGTTACTGGGTTAGTTCTAATCTTGTTTAGATTTAACATTTTTATTAATTCATCTGTTTCTTTTAGAGCTCTCTCTCTATGCACAAATCTCATTTTCATTGGGAAGAGAATGTTTTTCTCAAGTGTCATATTCGATAACAAATTCTGATGAACGAATTGACTTACAATCCCCATCTTTTCAAACCTGAACTGTTTCATTTGTTTTTGAGAAAGTTCAGCTATGTTAATTTCATCAATAAAAATAGATCCACCACTTGGTTTCTCTAAACCTGAAAGAATTTTGACAAGTGTAGTTTTTCCAGCTCCGCTTGGTCCAATGATGCTAGCTACATCTCCTTCCTTGATGAATAAATCCAATCCTCTAAGAGCTGATACTTTAACATCAGTTATCGGATCCCAATAGATTTTCACTAAGTCTTTGCATATTATCATTCTCATCTACTCCATAACAGTTGGGGCATATTTTCCAAATTCTCTACGTAGGAAATAGTTTAGCCCGACATATACTAAAATTGGAATACCAACAAATAGTACAATCAGAGGAATCAGAGGATAATTGATATAAAGTCCAAAAGGTTCAATCCCAAAATTGAGTTGGATTAATGTTGGACCTATTGTTAGGTAACCTACTGCTGCTCCTATCCCCAGAGCAGGCAGTATAGCTGCGATCATCGTTTGTATAGTAGACATATTCACAATTCGGTTTATATTGAGACCCATTTTCTTCATGATGTCGTGTTTTATTATTCTTTTTTCTAGGATTTTTATCGCAGTTGTAAAACTTGAAAATACTAATACAATTGATGCTACAAACAATGATAGAATCATCTCAATAATGAAAATATTATATAGTGGTGTCTTCAACCTGTTTTTCCAATCTTCAATGCTTTTCGATACTAGACCTGTTCCACTATAGATTGCGCTTCCTACAGCTTCAAGAGCATCAATATTATTCAATCTTACATATAATTCATCAGTGATTTTGGTAATTGAAGGATCAACGTTTAGAAGCTTTTCAAAACATTCGTTAGTAACAACTATCATTAATGATTCTTCTTCCGCATCTTCTTCGAAATAAAAAACTGGGAAAAGTTCAAAATCAGCTATCACGGTTACATAGTGATTTCGAGTCATTAAGACATTTTCAAACTTATATTCGTCCCCTACATCCAGAATATAATGATCTAATGTAGCTTCGGACATCATAACTGTATCGTTATTTAGTTCTCCAACTTGTGCCCAGTTTTCCACTTCTAATTGAATTGGAGGTTCATAAAACGTTGATAAGAAGTTCGTGTTATTTATCTCGAGTATACTAACCGGTATCGTTTTGAACGATAATGGTGATACGACTTCTACAGTAACTACATGCATATTATGCAATTTAACTTGTGTAACACTCTCTACACCTTCTAAAGCTGCTACTTCCTCAATGGACATACCATACCTTTGATGCCAATTTTCTACTTTAAGATCTGCACCATTCATGAAGTAAGCTTGTTCTGTAAGAGTTGATTCCTTTGAATAAGGAACTACAAGAACAGGTATCAATATACATACAACTAACAAGAAAATAAGAGTTATGTTTTCGAAATATCTAATATCTTTGCTGATTTCAGAAAACGTGAAACTTATCTTTGATTTTCTTGTTTTCCAAATGATAAATCCTAGTACTTTCCAGATTGTGCTGAGTAACTTAATTACCAGAGGTAGACCTCCTAGAAGAATGAAAATAGCTCCTCCTATAGTTAGAAATAGAAATGTTGTGAAATTGCTGATATTGCTCTCATAATAAGCTAAGAAAGTCGCATTATAGAAATAGAAGAAGAATCCAGAACCTATACCTATGAAGAATAAATCTCTCCATGAAATAAATTTGAGAATTTTCTTAAACACGTTTGGTGCTTTTTCCACTGCTCTCTTTCGTGAGACAATCATTATGATTCTTGGTACTGAGATTACAAAGAGAATGAGCATAACAAGAGCAAGCTCTACTCCTACTTTACCTATTACTAGATGAGTGTCTGGATTATTAAATCTTAGAAATCCGTTTATTTTAATCAATGGAGTTGCAGTAAGAACAGCTAAACCGAAACTTAGAAGAGCTGCTGTAACTACCTCAAACATTCTTATTGTCATATAAATCCAAGTAAGTTTTCTACCTCTTACTCCTCTATTTCCAAGAATCTCTATTTCTTTCTCATAACTAGATGAGAACAATTCTGAAGATTCAAACACCATGAAAATAGAGAGCAAAATTGCAGGAACAGCGAAAATAAGTAATCTAGCCATATTTTTCAGGTAATAAGCATTAAAGCTACCGAAGAACTCCAACATTTCATTTCGTATTTTTACTGAAGATGCGGTATCGAAACTGAAACTAAATACTTTTTGATTAAGAGATGTTTGTTCTTCAATCAAAGTAGTTCTGTCAGCCATCTTAAATTGGTTGAAATTAGTTAAGAATTGATAATAACCATGAATATCTTGATTTATAGAACCCATACCTGATAGAAGTTCGAAGAATAAGCTGGTTTTAGTTAAAATATCTGCTACTTCAAAGAGACTATAAATATCATGTGGGAGATCTAGATAGTTTGCTAGCCTTCTTGTTTGTGCTACGTTCAATTCAGAGTAAATACCAACCAAAGTTACGTTATACTTTGCGGGAGTTATAGTAATTGTATCATTTAATTCAAGATGATAGAATTCCGCAGTTCGATCATTCATTATAATTTCATTTGCGTTTATAGGAGTTCTTCCTTCATAGAGCGTGGAGAAAATGAACTCATCTGAATCGTCTGGAAGTGCTACCAGTAATCTAGGACTGTATGCTATTCCAACTTTGATTCCCGTATAATAAGAAGATTCTATTCCCTCGATATATTTTCTAAACTCATAATCGTCATATAAATCTAATATTTCTTCTTTTGCATCACTATCATATGTTGCAACAGGAGCTGTTGCAAAACTAGTATCTAATTTGATTGAAATAGTACTATCTCCATCTAAAGGATAAGTTCTATCAAATGCCTTAACCATTGCTGATTCTTCTGATTGAGCTATGATAATAGCAGAACTTAACAAGTAACCTGTAATCAGGAATCCTGCAAGAGTAATGATTGATCTCTTTTTGTGTGAAAACCATATGGAGAAAACTAGATTAAAGCTGTTACTAATTAGTCGCCAAATATTCAAGAAGAAGAGAACAAATCTGTTGAAATCACCTACTTGTTTATCAGTCAGAAAGGCTTTGATTTCTATTCTTCTTCTCCTATAGAGAATTATAAAGATCGTTACAAATAGTGTTAATACACCACCTATAATTACTAAAATATACCATTTTGTCTGGAAGAATTCTTGTATTGGATTATACAGTTCTAAATTTTCTATATAAGCTGAGATTTGAAAATCATGAGAAGATAATATAAATAAAGCTATTGCTTGCTTTTCTCTGTAACGCAAAGAAGATTCTGTTTCCGGCTTATACTTAGATGTATCAACTGTTTTGTTAAACAAAATTACATAGTCGTTTCCAGAAATAGAAACAGAGAAATGATTTACAGGGATAGGTTCACTAGATTCTATAGTTCTGAAGGTAAATTGACTATTCTGTAGAGTACCATGGTAGAAATTAACCGTATTGGTTGTTTCAGAAAAATCAGTGATGATTACTGATGTTCTTCCTTCTTCTATTTCTAAAATTATATCTATTGGATTTGCATAAAAAGTAGTCTGATAGTGTTCTGATAGTTCTGATCCATCAAATGTACCCCAATGGATAGAAGAAGGATTTGTAAAAACTAGGGTAAAATTTACACTAGGATCATCATCTAGTGATGTTACAATTTTATCAACTGGATTGTAGACTTCACTAAATACTTCAAAATCGTAAAAAACGAAACTATCAGCTTCAATTTTATAGATTCCAATTCCATATACTGGTTCTTTTCTCTGATATAGATACCAAATTTCTTGGCTTTCATCTACAATAACATCAACAACATCCCTAGCATATTGAAACAAAGGATCATAGTAAGGTAGCACAAATGACTCACTATTAAAATCATCTTCATAATAACCATAATAATGAGTTATATTCTTATTCCCCCCCATTTCTCCCCAAATTAAAGTATAAAAAACATGTACAACCCAGTCTACGAAACACACTTTAATAAAGACATCAACATTGATGTAATATTCTCTAGGTATAGAAAGAATGAATTCCACACCATCTTCTATTGGATCCCAATGGTAATGGTAAAAAACATTTTCTCCACTTGACGAGATGATCGAAAAAACAATTCCTACAGTTGCACTTGTATTATAGGAATACCAGAGATTCAGACTATGTGCGTTTTGTCTCACAACTTCTAAATGTACTTCTTCTTCAATGTAATATAGATGCATCAGTCTTTCTCCAAGAGAAGATTTAGCGACAAAGAATGTATGCAGATTTCCAGCTCCATCAATAATGGATTCCGATTGAGAAAATCCTCCATCTTCAGTTAAATCAGTCATATAGAGTAAGTTTTCTGAACTCTGTGCTATAGATATTTTACTGGTAAAAGATAAAGCAAATATAGTTAACAATAACAAATAACCTAGTTTCTTCTTCAAGTCCATCACGTAATGAATTTTCAGTTCTTTATAATACTTTTGTAACGTAGATGGAAAGGTGGAAAGATTGGTGATCTTAAACGAGAGAGTGTTTATTATGAGTCCACCTTCCAAAACTACAGACGACCATTCTTCAACACCTTTAAAAGTGTTCTCATAAAGTGAGATGGATTGAGACATTATGTTAAGAATGGAGTTCCAAAAACCTTAAGAATATGCGAATTCTTTGCATCTTAGAGTGCGTAATACTAAAATAAAATCACAAGTTTCTACTGAGAATTAACTAGACATTCAAATAAGAAACAGTGTGAAAATAACTGAGAACAAAAAAAATACTAAAAGCGATTAGGATGACTTATCAAGATGTTATTTCTATTAAACCCAGCATTTTCAAACACATTATTGTAGATGCTAATGATCCCACTTTGAGAGATGAAAATGTTGTTTTTCTTCGAACACTTTTAAGACAAAAAGGTCCTATGACTGTTAGAGATATTGTTGGTGAATACGAGAATAATAACAACAAAAAATCTGATAAAACAATTTATCGTTATTTAGGAAAATTAATTGAAGCTAGGATTGTAGCTAAGGTTGGGAAGAGGGTATTTATTGATGAAGAAAATAACATTAGAACTGAAACACTTTATGGTAATAGAGCTTATTTATTCTTAACAGCTGCAGACATTCACCCCTTTAGTGAAAATGCTGAGGGTGCAGTGTTGTTAAAGAGAGATCCAATAACTAAACTAATTAGCTTATTACTAAAAAAACGATTCGGTGCTAGAAAAACTGATGAAGAATGTCTTAAGAAAATATTGGTGAAAAGGCACACCAATGCACAAGATTTCTTAATTCAAACCATAGAATCTGGTAATGAAGAGATATACAATTTGATTAAAGAGTTGGAGTATTATGATACAGGAATTATACTTGAAGTGGTGGCTTGGTTAGGATCAATTATGAACGATCCAAACATAGTCAAAGAGATAGAAAAATGCTTCAAATAATCCCCAATATTCCCTTCAATACTAAAAAATTATATACATCTGGAAGTATTCTTTATTGTGAATAGAAAGATTCTGGTTTCGATAATATCAGTTGTACTTGTTTCTGCAATAGCAATTCCATTAATGGTAATATATATACCTGACAGACCTCCAATCATTCCTGGTTTTGAATGGCAATTTCCAACAAACAGCTCAGTGAAAGAAGGTTATGTAATTGTTCCTTACATGGTTTCAATGAGAGATAATGTCAGAATTTCTACAGACATCTATGTTCCAAGTACAATCGATGAACCTTTACCTGTTATTTTTATCCGTACTCCTTACGGTAAAAGCCAATTAGCTTTAATGGCAATTGGATATGCTCTCAAAAACTATATCGTGATTCTTCAAGATTTTAGAGGTTTTTATGGTTCAGAAGGTGATCTAAGTTTACCATTTATATCTGAACTAATGGATGGTCAAGACTCTTTAGACTGGATAACAGAGCAAGAATGGTGTAATGGAAAGATTGGTACATGGGGTCCTTCAGCTTTAGGTATAGCTCAATATTTAATGGCTCCCAATGCCCCTAGTTCTCTTAAGTGTCAGCTTCCGATGGTTGCTACACCTGATATTTACGAAGCAATGTTTAGAGGAGGAGAATTAAGACATGAACTCATACTACCTTGGTTAGAAGGTAATGATTTTCCAGATGAGAGCTTAGATTCTTTGAAGGAGTACGAGAAACTGAATGGTATATGGGATCAAGGAAGAATCGTTGAAAACTATTCACAGATTCAAGCTGCATCTTTGCACTTAGGAGGTTGGTATGACATCTTCACTCAAGAAACAATTAACGCTTTTATTGGTTACCAATATTCAGGTGGTGTAAATGCATCAGGAAATGCTAAATTAGTTATGGGACCTTGGACACATGGAGGTATGATGGGAGCACCTAGTGGGAATATTACTTATCACAAACAGAATATTGGAATTATGCTGAATGCTGCTGATGCAATTTTTGAAAAATGGTTAAGGGATAATTCAACACTTTGGGATCTTTACCCAGACGTAGTTTTCTACCTTATGAGCTCATATGAATACAATCCAGAGATTTTAGCCAATGGATGGTATCAATCAGATCTTTGGCCTTTGAGTACAACAAACTTAGATCTTTATATGCATTCCAATGAATCTCTTTTACCAGGAGCTAGCTCATACAAGCAAGCACTTCTTTCATATGAATATGATCCAAATGATCCTGTTGAAACAATATATGGTGGTAATTTGGCTTTACCTGCTGGAACTTGGGATCAGCAATCAGTAGAAACAAGAGATGATGTCCTAGTATTTTCTACTCCAGCTTTAACTGAACCGTTAACAATTGCAGGTCAAATAACTACTACACTCTATATTGAATCTAATTGTACGGATACAGATTTCACTGTGAAGCTTACAGATGTTTATCCTGATGGAAGATCAATGCTAATCACAGACACGATCATTAGAGCGAGGAATCGTTTAGGATATACTGATTGGAATTTCTTGAATAAAAGTGATGTTTACGAATTAACAATTCCTTTAGATAGCACTGCATATTTATTTAATGAAGGTCATAGTTTGAGAATAGATATTTCAAGTTCAAACTTTCCAAGATTTGAAACCAATCCGAATACAGGTGATGCTCTTTGGGGAAATGATACAACATATGTTGCAAATAACACAATTCACGTAAGTTCAACTTATCCATCCAAAATCTCTATACCAGCTGTAGAATATAACAGTCTTACACCTTTCTCATTCGATTTTAATCCTACACTTAAAGCATCTAGACTGTCAATTCGAGAAGATGTACTTCCAGCTCCTTTAACTATTGGTTGGATAAAATCCATATTAATTGCACCAATACTTCTGAAAAGAATGAATGTTAACTATATAATTTAGTCAATAACTCTTTTACCCATCATATCTAGTTTGAATTTTCTAATATTTTCTGGAGAAATTATTTTTCAAGAATTAGGATTTTAATTCCCTTATCATATCTATATGGAACATATTCCAAAATCCTCATTAAAGCATAACTCATAACGAAATAACTAATCTTTAGTTTTATCTATAACTATTTTATTTTTTCGGGAATAAATGAAAGGAGAATTGCATAAACTTTTCTGCACAAACTATTTAATAAACTTGTTAAGAATTTCTGTATATGGTATCTATTCTTTCTAGAGGAGTGAATTCTTACTCGAGGTTTATTGGAAGAATTTTCATGTTTCTTCTCCCAGCAGCTCTTGTTGCAGGTTTAGCTTATTATGCTTTTGAATTATCTGATATTCTTGTTTTGCAGCCAACTGAATGGTTGTTTATTCTATGGTATGCTTTCCTTCTTAATAGTTTAGTACTTTCATTGAATGGAGTTTTTGTCTCGATATCCTTTGATAGAGAAGTGAGAAGACTCTTCAAAAGAGGAACACCTATCACATCCGCAGCTGGTTTTAGAAACTTAGAGAAAAAATACAAAGCAAGTAATCTATATCTACTTTTCATTTTGCTTTTTGCAGCAATTGCATTTGGATTATTCACTTTTCTAATCTATGGTGCAAGTAATTTTGCAAATGTTATTGGAGTAAGTGTTTTGGGTACACAGACTCTGGCGTTATATCTCTCTGCAAGTATGATCATTTTCTCATTAGCAGCAACTATTATTATTCGAGTACCTACTCTAACAGGTCTAGAGGTTGGAAATCTTGTTAGATACTACAATGCTTCAAGACACCCAGTTATTCTCAAATCCTTAGTGTATGATTCTATACAAACGCTTCTCGATCCTCTTACTAGAGTTTACTTCCTTCAATGGAGTGAAATAATCGCTAATGATATTACTGCAGATTTTGCTCCTAAACTTAAATCATCAAAAGAGAGACAACCTTTAGCTGTCCAAAATGTTCTTGTGCTATTATATCTTCATTTTAGACTTCCTAATCTTATAGATAAAAAATACTTGAAAGATGAATTATTGAGAATCGTTTCTTCTGAAACAGTCGATGAGATTCTTAAAGGAAAGAATCTCAATCTGAAAGTATGGAAAAATATCTTTTCCCATTTTATGAAACAAAGTCCAGAAATATTCTTGATAATAGATAGAATAATCTTGACTCTCAGAGAAACACCTGAAGTAATTGACGCTAAGGATTTTTGGATAAGCTCAGCAGTCCCACCCACTCAGAAGAAAGAAGAGTCTCAAGATTTAGTATTCTTTATTTTGAATAGAAGAGAGAGAGATAAGAAGGATCAGATCATAAGTATGAATTATAAGGGAGCTGATGATTTATCACCACATGATTTGGATATTGATTTTCCTGTCAGATCGTATGATTCTTTTGTTTCGATACCTAAAGATACATCCAAATTCTTGACTGAAGAAAAAAGAAAACTAGTTAGACTAGTTACTGGAATTTTGTATCAAGGAACAGCGATTTGGATTTCAGCACATTCTGAAAATATAGGCTCAAATCTTGTAGCATTGGATTTTGCATCAGAAAATGAAGTTATAGCTACTCAAATCTTCAACTTAAAAGTAGTTAGAGACTTTAGATTTTATCTTCAGACTTGGGGTCCTAAAATTCTTGCATCTTTAGGTTTGTTTTTACCTATACTTAGAGCCATTCTAGGGCTATAAAATCGCCTTTTTATTTTTTATTCTTTGTTCTAGAAAGAGCTTACTCAAGAGTCAGATATTATTATCGAATTCCAATAATTTACAAAAGATATTTAAAAAATACAATAAATTACTTATTGAAGACATTGAAAAACAAAGATCCTAGAATCAAAGAATCCTTGCTTTACAGGAAGTTGAGAGAAGATTCAGTGCAATGTCAAACCTGTAACAGACTTTGTATAATCAAAGAAAATGATGTAGGATTTTGCAATACTCGAAAAAACATTGGAGGGAAATTGTATACACTTCAATATGGTGATGTTTCAAGTTATAGTTTGAATCCAATAGAAAAAAAGCCAGTATATCATTATTTTCCAGGATCTACTGCTATGACACTTGGTTCTTGGGGGTGCAATTTCACTTGTGAGTGGTGTCAGAATTTTCATATAACAAAAAGATCTCCTCCAGAAAATTTTAAGGATTCCAGTTTGATTACTGTTGAAAAAGTTCTCGAGAATACTTCTTTTAATTCTTCTATAAACGGAGTCTGTTTCTCTTTTAATGAACCCACTCTTTCTCTAGAGTTCTCAATAGATGTATTTAAGCAGCTTTCAGATGATTACTACAAACATTTTGTAACAAATGGTTACATGACAACTGAAGCTCTAGATTTGCTAATAACTGCAGGTATGAATGGTATGACTGTTAGTTTCAAAGGAACAGAAAATGTTGTAGACTGTTTACTCGATATGAAATTAGCGAAAGTTTGGGAGAATCTTCAAGTTGCTTTTCAAAGAGGAGTGCATATTGAACTAGTTTACTTATTAATTCCTACAGTAAATGATGATGAGGAATTCATCATAGATTTCTCTCAAAAAGTGATAAAGAATCTTTCAGTAAACACACCAGTTCACTTTACACGTTATTTCCCAGCTCACTTGTATAAAATAGAAAAAACACCAATTTCGATCATACAAAAAGCACATACTCTTGCTAAAAAAGAAGGCTTGAATTATGTTTATCTAGGCAACATCCCAGGACACCCTTTCCAGAGCACTTATTGTCCTGAATGTTCTGAATTGCTCATTAAAAGGGATAGTTTCTCTGTCACTTTCACAGATTTGACACCAGATAATAGATGTCCAAAATGCAACAAAACAATTCCTATATTTCCTTATAGACCGGTTTATTTAAATCAATGAAGGGATTATTTATTGCAATATCAGTTTTTTCATTTGAAGAATACGAAAATAACTCTTTTTCTATTTTTCACAACAAAACTTATTATAGTTTCTACATATATTAAGAAGATGAAAGGGAGAGTCATTTTATTCTTATTAGTTTATAGTGTATTTTATCCAATATTAACACACAATAATCATCAAAGTGTAGAAGCTTATTATACAAGTATAGAAGTCTCAGGAGCACATTTCGTTTTTGATATTTCTCATATATCTTATCATAATGTATTCGATAGATTTATTGGAAATCTAACTTCTGCAGGTAATACTGCCCAAATCTGCATAGATGATTTTGATTTAAATGCTGCTGCAGATGCACCATTTATTTCACAACCGGAAAACAATTTTACTTCGGATGAGAAGCAGCTAATCAAAGAGTGGTTAGATCTAGGAGACAAACTACTTTTTATTAGTGGAGATAGTGATTATGGAGGGTATTATGACCCTCTCTCTGCAAATGGTTTATTAGATCACCTTGGTACTCACATTCGCATAGATTCAACATCGGTCTTAGATTCTGTATCCAATGACGGAGCTAGCTATAGGGTGGCAGCTATAGATTATGGAATGTCACCAACAGCATCAATCCTTAAAGATGGATGTGATGCAGGAATCATTATGCATGGTCCATGTGCAGTTCTAGGATATATTGGTGCAGATTATATTGATTTGAGAACTAGTTCGTTACCTAATGTTGAAATTCTATTAAGTTATAGCGAAAATGCTACTTCTGATGATACTGATGTAAGTAATATTGACACTGATCTTTATGCACATAATGATTCTATGCATGGTATAAACGGAAACTATCCAGCTGTAGTATATGAAGAAATGTCTACAACAAGTGGCAATGACAGTCACGTAATAGTAGCAGGAGAAACAATTTTTGCTGACTATAAAGAAATGTATGAGCAATTGACTGAGACAGGATACTACAATGGTGGAATTCATTATGGTCAGAAGTTTGTAAACAATATTGTAAATTATTTTGTAGAAAATTCCCTTGATCAAAATCAAATTGTACTGATCTATTCTGATCAAGATTTAATAGATTATGGGTTCCCAGGAACTGGATCAGTTTCAGATCCTTACATTATTGAAAATAGAATTTTCAATTCTTCACTTCATGTTGTAGGAATTCATATAAGTGGTACTACAAAACATATCTATCTTCGAGATTGTGAATTTCTTGGATTTACAACTTCGATAGAGATCAAGAATATAACTAGTGGAGCAATCTACATACAAAATAACACCATTAATGATAGTACGTCAGGGATTGATATCTATGATTCCGGTGGAGTAATGATAGAAAATAATGACTTATCAAACAATTACAATGGAATCAAATTATACAACACGAACGGAACTATAATTAAAAATAATCGTTTAGAGGGAAGCACAACATATGCTATAATATTAGATTCAGAATGTGACTCCAATGAAATCTACTTTAACGATTTTATCGATAACTGCAAAATAGCACTTGGTATAATTAGTCAGGCAAGAGATGATGGGATTAATAACATGTGGTATAATGCTGTGGAAGAAAAAGGCAATTATTGGTCAGATTGGGACGAAGAGGGTAACTATAATATCAATGGATCGGCGTATTCTGTTGACAAGTTTCCTATGAAAAAACAAGTTGATGAGACTGATTTTCCACTGTTCATTTTCCTTGCTAGTATAACATATATTATAATTATATTTATTAGAAGGAAACAAAAATAGCAGCTGTTTTCTTCTTTCTTTTTTCCAATCAGTTTTAAGGAATAAACTAAAATATTCTTATTTCTCAAACTACTTATGAACCTAGCTATAAGAGGAAGACTTGCTATATATTTTGATTCAAATCTGAAGCTTCATATCATAAAAGATCCTTTAGTATTAGTTGAAGGTAATTCGATACTTGATATTGACTCTTTTTCCAAGCTAAAAAAGGAAATAAGCAACCATGATATAATTGGAGATGAAAACCAACTCATTATTCCAGGTTTAATCAATTGTCACACTCACTTAGCTATGACACTTTTTCGTGGATTAGCTGATGATCTTCCTCTTGATATTTGGCTTCGAAAACATATCTGGCCTCTGGAAGACAAGCTTCAAGCTAATGACGTATATGTTGGTGCTAAACTTGGTGCTATTGAATCTTTGTTAGCAGGTGTAACAACTCTAAATTCGATGTACTGGTATCCGTCCTCAGAAGCTCAAGCTTTTGAAGAAACTGGATTAAGAGGGATGATAGGTGCACCAGTTATTACCGGGATTGCAGAACTTCCTGAAGCTATAGAAGTAATTGAAAAACATCATAATACAATTCAAGACAGACTTAGAGTGAGTCTTTCTCTTCACTCACCTTATACTGTAACCATTCCCGATTTTCAAGGAGCTAATGATTATCTTAAGGAGTATAATGAATCTCAAGTTGATAAACCGAAAATCTTGCTTCATACACATTTGGCTGAGTCAGAGAATGAAATAGAGCAAAGTCAAAAACTTCACAAAGAACATGGTATAGAATTTCCTGAAGTTTCGACACCGACAGAATTACTAGAATCTACTGGTATCTTAAGTGAGTATCTTCTTGCAGCTCACTGTATTCATGTGAATGAAAATGACATCAAGATTTTAGAGAAAAATAAAGTGAGAGTATCCTTGAATCCATTATCAAATGCAAAACTTGGAAACTTTATGCCTCCTGTTCCTAAAATCATAACTGATATTTCCTCAGTTGGATTAGGCACTGATGGTCCGGCAAGCAACAATACTTTAGACCTCTTTGATACAATTCGTTTCCTAGCTTTATACTACAAAGGTTTCCTTCATAATCCCACCTTAATTAAGGCACAAGAAGTTTTCCAATTAGCTACAATAGGAGGAGCTAGAGCTTTAAACTGGAGAGGAATTGGAACCCTTGAACCAGGATCTCTGGCAGATATCATAACTATCAATCTAAAAAAACCTCATTTAACTCCAAAGAACTTAGACGATTCTATACTGAACCATTTTGCTTATGCTATGAATGGAAACGATGTAGAAAATGTTGTGGTTGATGGAAAAGTCGTGGTTAAAGAAAATGAAATTCTCAGATTAGATGTTGATCAAAGTATCAATGAGGTAGAAGAAGCTACTAATCGTCTTCTTTCATAAATGAAGGTGTATGTTTCAAACTTAACATAACTATTCCAATTAGAGTAACGAGTATAGCTAATCCAAGAAATACCTTATTCACCGTTATCATATTTTCCCATTCTTTTAATAAAAATCCACCAAAAAATATTGGAAATAAAGTTGTAATTCCGTTGTAAATGGACATTATTATTGAAACTTTCCCTTCTTTAAATGTAAATTGAAGAGAACCAGTTGATATTAAAGCTGTGGCAAGCATTGAGAGTATGTAGATTATCACTATTGCTAGATTGATATTCCAATTTTGAGCTGAAAACCAGACTGTTATTCCTTTGATTAATATCGTTTGAACACCGGCAATAATCCCTGCAAATATTGCTATATTATAAGCTTTCATTTTTGTTTTTCTTGCAAAAGGAATGATTATCAGAACTACAGATAATAAAACTGACAGTCCTATGAGAAGTGAACCTCCTAGAGAATGAGCATATCCTAACCATTCATTCCAAGTAAAGGTCACACTTTCCAAACTTGTCAAATATGATGATACAATTATCCCTATCAGTATAAGAGAAAAACTGAGAATTTCCATCTTCTTCAAAGATTCTTTAAGATCAATATGAGCGAAGATAACTAAAACGATTAACCCAAAGCCAGAGAGAGGAGCGATTGCACTAAAAGGAGCCCATAGGAGTGCAACAAAGTAGAAACCGACGCTTATGATTGTGAGAAATAATCCTAGCAACCAGAGTGGGTTTCTTAAGATAGTTTTTAGTAGAATTATTGTTTTTTCTTTCTTTTCAGCAGGTAATTTCTGGATCGCTTTCTTCTCTAATGCAAAACCAAAATTATACAAAGAGAAAGATGCTAATCCAGACAAAATTGAAAGTGAAAACAATAACTTACTCATCTAACAGAAGATAGCTCTAGGGTATTTAGGTTTTACCTTACGAAGAGATGAAAGCAAAAATATTTAAGAGTAAGTTGTCTTTCTTTTGGTGTATGGGAGAAGACCAACCTTTCGTTGTTTTAGTAGCAGGTTATAGTAATTATACAAAGAAATATCCAGCATATGAGGAAAGGTTTGGTAAAGAAAATTATGCTCATACAACCAACGCAAAACGATATACAGTTGATGAGCATTTAGATGAGATTAAATCTATAATTCCAAAAGAACGACCTTATATGCTTGTAGGTTATAGTATGGGAGTTTCATTAATAATTGAACTACTCAATAGAGAAAAATTGGAAAACTGCAAAGGGATTACTTTAATCGGAGGTTCTAGATATCAACCTTCTCATTGGTTTCTTACCTTCACTTTTTCCCTCCCTGTTCCGTTCATCTATTTCTTTGCTTCAATTATCTTATTGACTTATCCTTTTGTTTTGTTGTTTTCTGGCTTCAATTTTGAGAAAGCTCGTCTTACTTGTTATGAAGGATCTATGAAAAGTCTTGTTGTAAACAAGGCTAGAGAAATGAAAAAAGAATATAATCAATGTATAAGAAAAGTGGGTAGAAATATTACAGGGATTTTGAAAGAAAACAACAATATTCCAACTCTTTTTATCAGACTAAAAGAGGATCTGATGGTTGATGAAGAAGATGTAGAATTTACTAAAACCTTCTTTAAGAAAGCAAAAGAAATCATTTTACCTGATGATATTATTCATCTAACACATGCATTGGATTCTGAATTTATTGAGATTTTTATGTCACAAACTGATTTCTTTGGTTTCTAAAGAAGTGCTTTTAAATATATTTTCTATTCAAAGAATAACATTTAAGAGCAAGTATCCTTTTCTCTTGCAAAATGGATAAGAACAAACCGTTCATTATTGTTGCAGCAGGTTATAGTAACTATGACAGAGAATACCCAGCATATGAAGAAAAATTCGGTGCTGACAATGTCATTTGGACTACAACAAAAGATCGGTTTTCAGTTCAAGAACACATTGACGAATTAAGAGAAATCCTACCTAAAGACAGGGACTTTATTTTTGTAGGTCACAGTATGGGAGCATCAACAATTATTGAATTAATGAATCAGGAACCTATAAAAAGATGTAAGGGAGCTATTTTTATTGGAGGTTCAAGAATCCAAGAATCTCATTGGTTTTTTGAATACTTATTTCGCTTGCCCGTACCTTTAATATACCTCAACGGTTGTCTTCTTGCTTTAGGATTTCCAATCAGTTTGTTAATCAATAAATTCAATTTTCACAAAGCTTTTCAAGCTTCTTTTGATGGAATCTGGAGGTTGATTGTAAGCGGTGCTGGAAATATGAAAAAGGAGTACTGGGATTGTTTGAAAAAGATTGGAAGGGATGTTCATGAAGTAAAGGAAGAGAACAGGAATATACCAGTTTTATTCATCCGACTAGAGAAGGATTTGTTAGTAGATATTGAAGATGTCAAATATACAAAATCCTTCTTCAACAATATTAGAGAGAGAATCCTACCTTATGATTCCATTCATCTAACACATGATTTTGATTATCCTGTTGCAGACATTATAGGAGACGAATTAGATTTTTTTGGATTTGAAAAGATATTAACAAAACTAGATAAGGGAATAAAGAAATCTAAAAAGAAATAGAGAGAAAATCAAAGATTTTCAGTCATAAAAAAACATAAGAAACAACTTTTTATATGATTTTCCAATCCTAGCTTTTGTGTATTCAGACAGATTTGAAGAGGAAATTACTAAGTTAAAGGCAGATAACATTAGTGGATCTGAGGAGATCGTCAGAAAAGCAATGAAGATTGTTGATATTGAAATTGAAAGTGAACCAGGGAAGTACAAAAATATAGGTGATTTATCTGAAATGCTTTCAAAAGTAATGAAAATCAAGAAAGAGATGGCAGTACTCAAAAATGTTCTAATATACTTTATCGATTTTTATCATCAAGGAGTAGCTTTAGAAGATATTTCAGATAGAATTTTGGAAAAACTGGATATGCAACAGGAATGTATCATCGAGAAACTTCTTCCACATCTAAAGAAAAGCAAATCAATCATGACATTCTCCCGTTCGAGCACGATTGTAAAAAGTCTTGTTCAGCTAAGTGAAATTACTAACAAACAATATCTTCCAGAACTTACCCTTTTCGAAGCTAGACCAGCTTTAGAGGGAAAGAAGTTTGCTCTTGAAGCTACAGAAGCTGGATATGTTGTTAATTATCTAGTAGATGCAGCTGTAGGAATTGCATTGAAAACTTTTAAACCAGATATGGTATTAGTAGGTGCAGATACAATTTTCCCGAATGGAAATATTGCTAATAAGATAGGGAGTCATTCGTTAGCTAATTTTGCTTATCAGTACAATGTGCCTTTTTATGTTGTTAGTTCAACTCTTAAACTGCTTCTTAAAGCTGTACCCTTCTCCATTCAAAGCTATAACTCCTCCCAAATTTGGTCCAAAGAAAAGCCTGAAAATGTCAAATTATTCAATCCTTACTTTGAAGTCATTCCTGCAAATCTCATAAAAGGCTACTTTACAGAACATGGTTTCAGCAAAAATATTCCAGATGTAAAAGTTGGAATAGAAAAAGAATATATTCACAAAATGTATGAATAAGAAAAAAGAATGAAAGAAGAAGAATTAACTTTTCTTTTGTGTTTTTCGTTTAATATAGTATGTGATACATATAGCTGTTATACTATTTATAGTAAAGAAAATGCTTTGAGTGAATTCAGGAACTGCTGGTGTTACAGCTACAGTAACTTCATCTTTAACTGAATTTCCTGCTTCATCGAAGACAACGATTGTAAAATTATATGATGCAGCAGCTAATCCATCAACAGGGATAACTATAGAGGATCCAGATGTCCAAGTATCAGGTTCATACAATGTTCCATCTTTATAAACGATATATGTTGCAGGATTAGTATCAGTAGCTATCCAGATGATGTTGTTTCCTGTATCTCCTTGACTATAGACTATATCACCAGGAGAATTGAGAACGGGAGCAACTGAATCAGTAACTGTCACTATTACTGTATCACTAGCTTCTTGTCCTTCAGTGTCATTAACGGTACAAACGTAGGTATAAACACCATAAGTTAGTCCATCTATATTGATGTTTAAATCTCCACCAAGCCAAATATCGTCTCTTAATACAATTCCATCTTTTGTGATAGTATACCAGTCAGGATTTGCATCTGAGGGATGCCAAGTGATACTATTTCCTGTATCTCCTTCTTCATAGGCAAAATCAACGACATCATCAATAGTTGGTGGAGCTGTAGAAATTACTTCAACATTTACAGTATCACTTATCATTAATCCTTCTAAATCATATACATAACAGACTAGAGTATAAATTCCTAATGGTAATCCATCTATATCCATGATAATATCTCCCCCTAGCCAAGGATCATCGTAACTTGTAAGAATACCATTCAGAGTTATATTATACCAGTAAGGATTGGAATCAACAGGTGTCCAAGTAATAGTATTTCCAGTCATTCCTTGCTCATAGGAAATATCACTAGGATTATCTATAGTTGGAGGGTTTTCATCTAATATTACGTCTAAAGTCCTATATTTTGAAAATTCTCCGATATCTCCTTCTGAATCTATACCAGCTACACGCCAATAATAGGTACCTAAAGCTAATGGAGAATTCGTAGTATAACTTGTGCTAGAAGATGGAATCGTAATATTAAGTAGAGGAGTAATGAAAGTTGTTGAAGTATCTAGTTGGAAAAGATAATCTGTTGCTCCCGATATTATATCCCAACCAAAATTTGGAGTATATTCATCAATAATTGCACTATCTAGTGGACTAGTTAATGATGGAGAGATCAGAGTTGTTTTATAAGAAATAAAAATACTGTAAATTTCGGGAGTCACTGAAATATTAATTGTGCTTAAAACTGTCTTCCATCTAAGTTGATAACCGATATTACTAAATATGTGTTCGGTGTTATTTGTTACTTCCTCCCAGTTTACTCCATTATCAGAAGAAAGATAATATTTTACTGAGGTATCAGCAGGAACGAGAGCATTTGATATTAATTTTGTACTAATTAGAGTGAAAGAACTATCAGAATAGACTGATGTTGATTGAGCGATGCATGATGAATCGTACTGACGTGCTTTATTCTTACCTATCTCTATAATATGCAATCCATTATTAACACAAGCTACAAATGCGTAGTCTCCATGAACAAAGCAATCGTTTGTATCACTTGGAGTTTCATATGTTCCTACTATAATTGGGTTTGTAGGATCGCTAGTATCGATGATTAAAAAATCTCCTTGATAATCGCCAACATAGACATAATTACCTGAAACGAAAAGAGAGATAGCATTTCCAGGAGTATCACATGCTCCTATTAATATAGGTGAGGAATGATCGCTAACATCGAAAATAAGAAGACCGTCTGCTTGATCAACTACATAAGCTAAATCGCCTTCAACTTCGATTTCATATGCTTGACCTGGAGTGTCATATGTACCAACTACTTTTGGTATCACTGGATTACTAATATCAAGTATTTGAATACCATTAGTAGAGATTGCAGTATAAGCATAATCTCCTGCAACATCCACTCCAAGAGTATAGACAGAAGTACTATGGAAGCTGATTTGTGAAGGAGATGTGGGATCACTAATATCAAGAATTTCTAAACCACTATATTCAGCAACATATGCAAAATCTCCAGAGACAATTATATTTACAGATTGATCATTACAGAGATAGGATCCAAGAAAAGTTGGAGAAGAAGGATTACTCACATTTAGTATTTGAATGGTTGGTCCGTCTGTGATATATGCATAATCACCATCTATAATAATGTCATAAGCTCGCCAAGGAGTGTTGTATGAACCAACATAAACAGGTGAAGAAGGATCAGAAATATTTAGGATTTGTACTCCACTTTCATAATCAGCTACATAAGCATAATCACCAGAAACATATACACCCCAAGGTATACTAGGGGTGTCATATGAATTAAGGAAGGAAGGTTCAAATTGATTTTTTATATTAAAAATATAAAAACCGTTTGTATAGCAAGCAATAAAAGCATTTTCATTTACTACAAATAAACCTTGAGAAACAGGGATAGTACAAGAAGTTCCAAGTTTAGGATTTTTCAAATCAGAAACATCTATGACATTGAGAAAACCATAAAAATCTGTAGTATAAACATAATCTCCATCAACATCAATACCTATCGAGTATGTATCACTATAGCTACCAATTATATGGGGAGATTGAAGATCAGTGATATTAACAATTAAAACACCTCTTTCTTGAGCTGAAATAAAAGCAGTATTTCCATCTATGGCTACATCATATGCATCGCTACAAGAGACAGATCCAATAAGAGAAAGACTTGTAGGATTGCTAATATCTATTATCTGAAGTTCAATTCCATTGGTAATGTATGCATTTCTTCCTTCAATTGTAACACTATATACCGTTCCTCCCACAACATAAGAATTTAGAGTGCTAGGAAACTCAGGATTACTAATATCTACAATAGTTAATCCACTATTACTATCAGCAACATAGGCATATTCTCCATAAACAGCAACATCCCTTGCTAAATCATATGTAGAATCTGATCCTGTAAATGTAGGATTTAAAGGATCTGTAATGTTAAGAATCACCAGACCATTAGTGTCATCAGCAATGTAAACATATTCTCCATCAACATGCAAATTCATAGCTTGACCTGCAGTATCATAAGCACTGATTTTAGATGGATCAGAGAGATCAGTAACATTAACTAATTGGTAACCTGATTCAGCTGCAGCTATATGGGCGTAATCTCCTTCTACGAAAACATTCAACGCATTTCCTATCAGAGCAGAACTAATTGAACCAACAAGAGTAGGTTTCTGTTTTGAATTTTCTATTGATCCTGTTCCCCATCCACTTGTGTTCGTATTCGTACCATCCATAAAAGCAGTAGTGGTGAAATCTTCACTATAAATACCAGTAGCAGCCTTAGTAAGTGATATATCGTTTTGAAAAGGAATCAGAAAGAAGCATAGGTTTGCAACTAACAAAAAAACAAAAATATGATTTTTTAGTGTAGTATTATTTTTTTTCATTTATAACAGAACGTTTTACTTATCCTATAAATGAAATATCTAGAGAATAAAAAGATTTCTAGAATAATATACGTTCAAGAAAATTTGTAAATATAAAAGAGATTAATCAGTTTCAAGCATTTGATTTTTATCTTCAGGAACTATAGGTTCAGTAAAATAAGCTATTTTTTAACCTATCTAGATTCTTCTGTTCTATAAATAGTAAAGAATGTAAAAAAATGATATTCATAAAATAAATGACAAAAAGAAAAAAATAGAATGAAAAAAAAGTAAAAAAGAGAATTATCTTCGCTTTTTATTTCTTTGTTGAACGCAGAATACTGTATATATCATAGCAAAGCTAGATATAACGAATAGAATACTTTGGTTGAATTCTGGTACAGCTACTGTAACTCCTACAATTACTGTATCTTTCACAGAATTGCCTGCTTGATCAAAAACTACAATTGTGAAATTGTATTGATCAGAAGCCAAACCATCTACAGAGATTATTATCGAGGAACTTGAAGTCCAAGTATCAGGTTCATACAATGTTCCATCTTTATAAACGATATATGTTGCAGGATTAGTATCAGTAGCTATCCAGATGATGTTGTTTCCTGTATCTCCTTCTGAGTAGATTATATCAGCAGGAGAGTTGAGAACGGGATCAACAGAATCGGTTACTGTAACTATTACAGTATCACTTGCTTCTTGTCCTTCAGTATCATTGACTGTACAAACAAATGTGTAGGCACCATAAGCTAAGCCATCAATATCAATGTTGATATCTCCACCTAACCAAGGATAATCATCAATCACCACTCCATCTCTAGTGATAGAATAGTAATCAGGATTTGTATCTGAAGGATGCCAAGTAATTGAATTTCCCGTATCTCCTTCTTCATACTCAAAATTCGCAACATCATCAATAGTTGGAGGAGCTGTAGATGTCACTTCAATTTCGACAGTGTCACTAATCATAAATCCTTCTAAATCATACACATAACATATAGCAGTATGAATTCCTAATGATAAGCCATCTATGTCCATAACTATATTCCCGCCTACCCAAGGATCATCATGACTAGTAAGGATACCATTTAGAGTAATATTGTACCAATAAGGATTAGAATCTGTGGGAGACCAAGTAATAGTGTTACCTGTCGAACCGAATTCATAGAAGATGTCACTGGGATGATCGATTATAGGGGAATTAGTATCTTGTATAATATACAAAGTTCTATAATCTGAGAATTTTCCCAAATCCCCTTCAGTATCTATCCCTGCTACTCGCCAATAATAGGTATCTATAGCTAGGGGAGAACTTATAGTATAGCTTGAACTTGAAGAAGGAAGTGTAGTATTATATAATGGTGAAGTAAAACTCGTTGAAGTAGCAAGTTGGAAGAGATAATCTGTTTCCCCATTAATTCCTGACCACGTGAAAGTTGGCGTATAATCTACAGAAAGATAACCTTCAGTAGGTGTGTTCAGAGCAGGAACAATCAAGATAGTGTTATAGGTAATTGAAAGACTATAAAGCATAGGAGTCACTAAAACATCAGAAGTAGTGAGAATAGCTTTCCATTTGAGCTGGTTACCAGTATTAACAAAATCATTTTTTGTTCCAGGAGTAACTAGTTCCCAATTAATCCCATTATCTGCAGAAAGAGAATAAGAGATAGAAGTAGGAGCAGGAGTATTACTATTTTCTACTAATGTTGCACTTACAATAGTTGCTGAATTAGCTGTAAAAACGATAGTCGATTGAGCAACACAAGGAGAAACAAATTGACTAGCTCTATGCTTTTTTAATTCAATAATTTGTAAAGTATAAGTATCCGCTACATACGAATAATCTCCAGAAACAAAAACATTTCTAGCAAGCTCTGGAGTATCATACGAACCAGCAAGGGTGGGAGTAGAAGGAGCACTAATATCTATTATTATTAAACCACTACCACCATCCGCTACACACGCATAATCTCCAGAAACAAAAACACTTCTAGCAGACCCTGGAGTATCATACGAACCAACAAGAGTGGGAGCAGAAGGAGCACTAATATCAAGAACCAGCAAACCACTACTAACATCCGCTACATAGGCATAGTCTTCAGAAACAAAAACACCATCTGCTCTTCCTGGTGTGTCATACGAACCAGCAAGGGTGGGAGTAGAAGGAGCACTAATATCTATTATTATTAAATCACTTTCATCCCCTACATAGGCATAAGCACCAGAAACAAAAACATCCCAAGCAAACCCTGGAGTATCATACGAACCAACAGGGGTGGGAGCAGAAGGAGCACTAATATCAAGAACCAGCAAACCACTACTACCATCCGCTACATAGGCATAGTCTCCAGAAACAAAAATACCATATACAAGCCCTGGAGTATCATACGAACCGACAAGAGTGGGAGCAGAAGGAGTACTAATATCTATTATTATTAAACCAATACCACCACTTCCATCCCCTACATAAGCATAAGCACCAGAAACAAAAACAGCCCAAGCAAAGAATGGGAAAGTACTATAGGAACCAACAAGGGTGGGAGCAGAAGGAGCACTAATATCTATTATTTTTAAACTACCACTATCCGCTACATACGCATAATCTCCAGAAACAGATACATCAAAACAACCCGCTGGATGATAATAAGAACCAGCAAGTGAAATACCGAAATCTTTAATTTGAGTAATCTGAAATCCACCAGATTGACATGTGAAATAAGCATAATCACCTTCAATACCTATTGCTGAAGGATTACCTGGGAGAGAGAGAGTATTGATAAATACTGGAGTAGTGGGATCAGCAATATTCACCACTGAAAGTCCATCATTGATATCTGTAACATAAAGGTAGTCTCCACAGACTGAAGCAGCAGAAACACCACTTTTACTCCACAATCCTACAAATGTAGGGGTAGTAATATCAGTGATATCCAGCACTATTACGCCATTATTCAGATCAATAGCGTAGGCATAATTTCCTTCTACAGCAACATTCACAACAAAACTAATGTCTGCATTGTAAGTTGCAACAATTGTTGGATTCAGAGGATTAGCGATGTTAATCACTACTAATCCATTCTCTCCATCAGCTAGATAAACATAATCACCAGCAACAACTAAATTTGATGATGTTCCAGGAGTATCTCTTACACCTATTCGTATAGGATTACTGGTATCTGTGACATTAACCACACTTAGTCCACCTTGATCATTAGCTATGAATGCTATATTTCCAGCAACAATCACATCACGAGCAGCATCTCCTAGTGCAAGTATTGTTGAACAATTCCCTAGATCAGTCGGATTCGTTGGATCAGTGACATTTACAAGAAGAAAATTCTCATAATCAGGAAATTCTCCTTGATAATCGGCAATGAATGCACAATCACCTGCAACATATACACTTTGAGCGATGTTTGGAGTATCATAAGAACCTATAATTGCTGGATTGGTAGGATCTGTAATATTTACAATTTTCAATCCCTCACCTTGGTTTGTCACATAGGCATAATTGCCGTCAACAAAAACATCTAAGGTATTGCCAATTAAAAAAGAACTAATTGAACCAACAAGTGTAGGTTTTTTCTTTGAATTTTCTATATTTCCTGTTCCCCAACCACTAACATTAGTATTTGAAACATCCATGTAAGTAGTAGAAGTGAAATCTTCATTGAAAGTGCTGGATGCAGCTTGTATTACTGTTGTATCATTTTGTAAAGGTGATAAAAACACAAAAAGACTAAATAACAATATAAAAACAATCATTCTTCCTTTAAATTTAATTTTATTTTTTCTCATTTTGAACACTTGGAACTTTGCTAATCTTATAAAAAGAAACGCTAAGCAATAAAAATATTTCGTGAAAACTTACATATATAAGAAAAACAAGAAAAGAAGGAAGAATCATTCCATTTCTAGCATTTGATCTTTATTTTCTGGAACAACTGGTTCAACATAATATGCGATTTTGCCAGCCCATCTAACTTCTCCAGTTCTATAGATAGGATTAGAGCGTATATTTCTCAATGTTGATACAGGAATATTGTATTTCATACTTAATGTTTTTAGCGAAGCAAATGGGTTATCGAACTCTCCAAAAAGCCTTCTAATTAAACCTCTTTTACATTCATCTACCATTAATCCTCCACTTTCACCAACAGCATAACCGAACGGGGGTCGACTCATCACTTTTTGATCTTTTATTCGTCTCAACATACCCTTATATCGTTTCTCGCGGTATTTTTCTAGTTCCATCTCACCAAAGAGATCTTTTATTCTTGCAAAGGCTTTGTTATCCTCATCATCTAAGCAAACTATTGGAATCTCTCTCTTTTTCAGAATAATTCGGATGTAACCAAGAATATCTACATCTCGTGATAATCTGTCTCTAGACTGAGTCCATAATTCGTCAAATTCTTCATTTTCTACCATGTCTAGAATTTCTTTGAATCCTTCTCTATATTCTGGATCACTATCACCAGGAGTATCTTCATCCTTGATAATTTTAACAATCTCTCTTTCCCCAACCTGATAAATTCTTGCTGAAACATCATCAATCTGAGTTTCCAAACCAGATTCTTGGTCTGCAGTAGACGTTCTTACATAAATAACACAGCGAACCATTTTAACCTTGTTAAGAAGGTTGTAACCTTCAATAAAAGGTAGTAATACTCGGAGAATATTTTCTTAATTATTTTTCATCAAAAACAATCTGTTCTACAAGTCTCTTATCTTGCTGCTTTGTAAGATACCTGTAGATGAAATGTTCGATCTTAGCAATCGCAATATCGAAATCTAGTGGAGCTTCAACTCCTGATTCTTTCATATTGATTAACTTCAGTCTAACTAGTCCTATGGTCAATGCTATAGTTCTATTTCTCTCATATAGCTCATTTGCTTTGAGTCTGATTAAGGCATATTCTTTGAACAAATTAGAGTACTTTTTACTCAATTCTGTAAATACTTCTTCATCTTCTTGTCGTTTCTTATTCAAATCATCAATTTGCCATCTTGGTAGTTCTTCAGGAATTTCGTGAAGATAATAGAGATAATAAGCCAAATCACTTGCTAGGATTAACTCGTTTTCGCAAGGAATCTTATCTTTAAATTTTACTGTAAACATTGTTGTACCGATTTTCATAAATCAATCCCTCCACTTATTTCCTTAACGATATTTTCTATTTCTATAATATCTGCATAATCTCTTTCATATTCCTCTAAAGCATCTCTTAATATTTCTACATGATCGACTATTCTTATCATATCGTCTTGTCTCTGATGAAGTCGAAAAACAAACTCTGCATATTTCATTATTTGTAGAAAATAATTTCGAAAACTAATTTCATCACTATCTTGGTAGTTTTTCTTCCACGATTGGAAAATTAGATGCATAATCATTTGATAATTAGCAAGTATTTCTTTTTCTTCAATATTCTTTTTCTGAGCAAAATTCTTTATTCTTCTGCTCTGTGTTATATCAAAAGTAATTTGCTTAATTTGCTTCATTTCTCTAAATTTCAGTTCGTTCCAAAATAGATAAACATTTAGTTAGTATTAGAGTGGGATATAAGCCAAATTAGGAGCTTTGCATGGAGAGATAATTGAATATAATTGTCAAAGGCATCTCATATGATTCAACTTCAAAATTAGATGTTTCGTAGATGAGTAATTCCCTATCTAGTAAAGCTGAAAAAATAACTCTTTCAGCATAATCTTTACCTAAAAAAGCACCATATTCTTTCAAATCTGATTTATTGACGAATATTAAAACAGGTATATCTCTACCAGATCGTTGTTCCTCCATCCTCACCATTTCAAGAAAATGAGATATTTTTTCAACAGATGCAGTATTTGATCCATCAGCCATAATAATTATTATATGCGAGCCTTTTATTGCAATTCTTGCATAAAATCAAATCTTTCTTGTCCTGCTAGATCGTTGAAAATTACTTGAAAAGCTTCATCAATTGATTCAAAATCTATTGTTTCTTTATCTGCAAATTTTCTTAAAATAACTTTGTTAAATCTTGTTAAAACTATAACAGAATTAACTACATTCAATGATATTGTTGTTGTGCTATTAGTAAAATTGTTGTATTTAAAGGAGTAAAATCAAGATTAGTGCTCACTTCTTTGAAAACTCTTCTTGCTACATCATTTTTCTCAATATCTCCAAAAAGAGCTTCCAGAAAAGTTGTTTTTCCTGAACCCGTTATTCCCAATATTGTAATTTTTTTCATCGCTAGAGGTTCAATTAACAACTTTGAAGCATCTCCTATTTTCAAAAAGACTCTTTATGCAATCTTAAAGATTTGTTGAATCCTTTGTTTGAAAAATTTAATAATATATTTCACAAACGAAAGATATCTATCTATGCTGAAAGTAAAATAGTAAAAAAAAGAGAAAAGAGTTTATCGACGAAATCATTCTTTCTTCTTCAGTAGAATTACCATAGCAATTAGCACAGTAATAAACATGATACCAGTAGGTATAACTAATCTTATGAGTCTTGGTAAATCGACTATGATATTTTCCTCTATAAATTCTGCTTGTCCTGCAAATATTAGACTCAAATTATGGGAATAAATAGTACTACCAGCTAAGAAAATTATTGTTGTTTTGTTTGACATACCATCTCTTGGCCATAAATCAAGATATGTAATCTGTTCAAAGTTCTTTCTTGTAGCTGTATCGATATTTCCTGCTCCTGGTGTTGCAAAGAACAGCCTATGATAGTCCCCAATTAATAGTTCAGGTTTATCGTCTGTGTTTTTCAGAAATTCTACATATCTTGCTTCAAATGAATTATGTATATGTGTCCACATTAGTGTTTGAGCTGCCATTGTATCTTGAATCAAGTAGATTCCTGTACCATTTTGTGTAGCATAGACATCAATGTAAGTATCACTATTATAATCCAAGAATGCAAAATCTAGAATTTCTTCTGTTCCTACTTGATATGTCCATTGAATAATCTTCAAATCTAGATCGTAGCATGCTATATCATCATAATTCTGGAAGTATACACTTTGGTAGGAATCTGTTGACATTCTGTTTGATAGGGCAACTAAACCGGCCATTCCATCATACCCATGATAATATGTTCCATTATATGCGAAGTGGAAGAGCAATTGAGAGTCTTGCACTAGCACTAAGAAATCTCCATCTTCACTTGTAGCCATAGGTAGAAGATGTCCTGCTAGAAGCTGTTTATATGGACTTGCAGTATTCACAATAGTATCCCATACTTTGTCTCCAACTTTATTCAATGTTCTGAGCTCATAATCTGCTTTATGTCTAACACTGATTATCAATGCGTCGTAGTTTTCTTTGAGGGGGTAAGCTATCATATAATAGAATTCATCTATCGAGCCAGATTCATCCTTGAGAAATTCAAGAGTCATATCTTGAACTGATAATAGCCCAATCTCAAAAGCATCTGTAATGAAGTACACTGAGGTAGGATAGCCATCTATATTAATATCTGCAGCTACTGCCCAAGTTACATTGCCAAATACAAGTAAGGTGATAGAGCTGTATATTAAACTGTTTTTCAGATCATATAAAACAGCACGATTTCCTTTTTCTACAAAGAACAAGTAAGGATTACCATCTCCTAAGAAATCATCAGTGATTACTGTCTTTTCAGCAATATCATCATTGGATGAATAGATAGTAGATAATTGCATCACATCCAGGTTTTCAGGTACTATCTCATAAATTAATTGATCAGAAACTACAGCAGAAACTTTTCCTCCTTGATTTCCATAGATAACTCCTAGTGTATTATCTATTACTACTGGTTTTAGATTACTCGGGTTTTCAGTTATATCATATGTTGTTCTCATCATCCATCTTAGAGTACCATATGGTGAGAGCGATCCTACTCCTAAACTTAAATCAGTTATATCTAAATATGCAAAGAATATAGCGGTTTCACCGTTATATGTTCCCATTGTAAACTCTCCAGTAAAAATGTGATCTGTTTGATAATTCCAGAGAATTTCTCCAGTTGATCCATCATAAGCAGTTGTGAAGGATGAACTTCCACCATTTGTTATAATATCTAAAACATTGTCTTTGTTAATATCATAGAAGAATGCAGTATTCGAATAAGAAATTATAGAAACATTCCACAACCATGTACCATTAGGGTGAATTAGAATGTAAGGTTCAGAGGTAATGAAGACTTCAGTCGTACTGTCACCATTGAGATCTTCAGCAAATACTCTTGAATTACTATCTGTTGTTATATCAAATGACCATTGAAATGCTAAGGATATATCATAAGAAACAACAGAGTCATTATTTAAAGCAACGATGATACTTGGAGTTGAGTCTTCATAAGCTAGATCAATACCTCTTACTCCTGTTCCTAATGCTTGAGATTCTGGTAATGATGAACCATCTGATCCATCATACGTTAGTAATTCTAATCCTGTTGTAAGAACTATTATATCATCTATTGAATCTCCATTGATATCATACAGTATTCCAGTATCATCATAGAAATCCGTACCTTCTAGATTAAATGTTTGTAGAATAGATCCTTCGTTCTTATCTATCCAGAAGGCATCTCCATCATCAAACAATACGAATATAGCAAGATTTCCTTCGTAAATCCCTTCTATAAGTAATTGAACAGGAGCTGATGATCCAGAAGTACTAGTACTCCATCTATTCTCGCCATCTGTACCAATGAAAGCATAAACATCTCCATTATCCATGATTACAACATAGTCTGGATATCCATCATCTTCTATATCTACAGAAAGTGATAACTCATATAGATCTAAGTTGGCATCAAATGCAGTATAGGAAAGAATAGGAATAGTTAGGTTTACTTTAGCTACATTTAGATTATCTGTTTCAAAGATATAAACGTCATCTCCTTGAACGCTGAAAATTAGTTCTCCGAATCCATTACCATTAGTATCATAAATGGAGACATCTGAAACTGAATTTTCATAGTCATAACTCTTCCATTTAGCTTGGAATCCTAGATAATCCTTTTGTGTTGTAAACAATTCTACTAGCCTTGCAGTATAGCCATCTGCTACTAGAATTTCCTGTAATCCATCTCCATCTGTATCTCCCACTGCTATATCCGTTGCTTTTTCTAATGGTGTGAAACTTGTAACATTCAAGCTATAAACTTGACAGAGCAAGTCTTCCCAATATAATGGTTGATACGGGACAATCTGAGCTCCATCAATATCAAATTTAGTTAGAACTACAAAACTTCCATCATAGGTAGCAGCGACTTTTGGACTACGGAAACCATGTGAATTTATGCCATATGGAAAGATGTTTTTAAATTCTGGATACACATCATAGGTTGAGTTAAGAATAATATAATCTGGATAAACTGAGAGAATATCAGGTTCTGACCATTCCAGATAATCTGACGAAACTAAACCATAGGAGGTACTTATGGCTTGTTTGTATCCTGTAGCATCATATGTGATTAATAGTGGGTAATTTCCTGAATAAACATAGGCTATACTCGGAGTATGTTCAACAGCAGCACTTTCAACTAGTTTCCTAGGTTCAATTGAATACCCTAGAGACGAATTGAGTTCGCTGAACCAGATGTCATAATCATCTTTGTTTTCTGTTGTTTTATGACAACTCATAGCTAAGGCATAAGTCTGGGGGCTGTTTGGATTTTCTACAACATCTATTCCATTTACATAGAAATTATCTTCACGCAAACTTCCTATTTCAACTGAAGTGGTTATAGCTCCTGAGTTTTTATTATAGAACCCAATTTGGGGGAGTGAATGAGTTGTATTCTTGAATACAAATCCAAAACCAATTCCAGCGGTCCCATAAGAAAACACTGTTGGTGATCTGAAAGGATTACCTGATATTCCATTCTCGGTATGAATTGGATAAGGTACACTCCAATCCTGTCCATTGTTTGTAGAATTCATCATAAAAATACCATAAATCCCTAGTCCTAATTGAAGTTCTAATTGAGACCAGATCAGATAGATAGTTCCATCTGAGATTTGTACAAGCGAAGGGAAGTACATATTGAAAATTTTGTATCTAGGAAGCATAGTATTTGATAACCAAGTTTCACCATCATGGCTTACAGATTGGTAAAGAACATATTGTGATAATGCCACGCTATATTCAGTCCATACTGCTAGATAAGAATGGTTAGCACCACTATAGGTCAGTTGAATTATATCATGAGAACGTTGTTTTATTTGACTATCCGATGAATAATAATTGCTTTCACCAAACATTGAGTAGGAATCCATGTAAGGATAATTCATATGACCCGTTACAACACTTACTTGTTGATAGTCTGGATTGTCATATTCCCAAATTGCAATACCTTTTTCTCCACCTATGATAAGTTCCCAGTTACCATCAAAATCTTGATCAGCTATTTCAAGGGTGTAGATCATATTATTAATTGAGGCAGAAGAAGGTAGTTCCCAAATAATCTGATATCCCAGATAATTATATTCAATAATAACAAGATATCCTAAATGATTCCATCCACTCTGTCCAATATCACCATAGATAATAATTTCTTCCAAACCATTTCTATTTGTATCAAAAACTTTCACGCCAGATATAGTTATGTTATTGAATACCTTACTGTTCCCAGGCAAATTATAATGACCTGAATTTGTGCTTGGGGGAACATTACCATACAGTTCGTAGATTGTACCTAGTCGAGGTATGAATACAAACACTTGTGATTCAAATGCAACAATGATTTCACTGTATCCATCTAAATCTAGGTCATAGGCCCAAGTCAACCCCGTAGATTCTAAATAGGATTTTGAAGTTAGATAGTCCCTTTCAATATTTAGCAGTAAATCGTATTGATAGAGAAGAGTATATGTGTCATCTATTATTCTTCCACTAAATTCATCATGCGTGGTTTCAAAGACATATAACACCGTTCCTGCCAATGCGACAAGTTCTAAATAGCCATTTCTATCAAGATCCACTCCAACTAGAATATGGGAGACATGGTTCCAGATAGTTTGATTAAATTCTCCAGTGAAACTACCAAATTGATCCCAAGCATAAGGTGATTGATCCGTTGGATAGTTTTGATACATATCAGGGGAACGAAAAGCTATTTTGTAAGTGTTATTTGTTAGATGTTCAAAGATGTAGACGTTATTATCATAATCTCCAACAATTATTTCACCTTTACCGTCTTGGTCTATATCAGCAGTTTCTACTGATAGAGTCCAGTTATACAAATCTAATCGTGTTGACCAACTTTCAATTGCTCTGAATCCAAAATTACGCCACGTATATATTTCCTCATATATATCTGATTTAAAGGAATTAACTTCTACTCTTGATATGATTGGATAAGTAGCTACCATGTAAGATGTTTGGATACCATAGTTAATCAGAAATTCATAGAAATCATTAGTATAGGTATTGAACATTGTATAAAATAGGTATTTATCTAAGTAATCTTCTCCTGTTGCTGACTCCAACTGAATAGCATCATAAACACTGAAATCTTGATATGTAATGAAAAGTGGTCTTGTTAGATTATAGACATTAATTGTAGCCATTTCATCAAAATTGTTTAGTAATTCTTTCTTTTCTACCCATCTAGGATCAGCAATAGAGCCATAATTTTCGAAATAAGTTGCACCTACTCGGTTGGAATACCCTATGGTTAGATCATAATCATTATCATGATCAAATTCAACGAATTGAGGACTAAAGTACTTTCTTTTTCCTTGGACTTCATTAATATCTTCGAAATAATCAGAGTCTAAGGCATAAAGTGGGTTTACAGTGTCACCAATGTTCCAAAGCAAGTAGAGATTATCTATGCAAACAACTAAATCAATATCCCCATCAGAATCAATATCTATTCCATCAGCTGAAGGGATGGATTGAGCCGTTTTTAGTAATTCTTCTAATTGACCGCTTTGTTCCAGAGCTGTGAGTGAAGTTGGATTATCATACAACATTCCTCCTGTTCGATACCAGAACTCGATATCAGCTGGTAATGATGTAGATGAATCATCATAAAAATCATCATAGATGTTTGATAGAGAATCATCATACCAACCAATCAATATTTCTGAACCTGGAAGAGAGGGAGTGTTATAGATGTTAGCTGCGGAAACAGAAAGATTCATTCCATCATAATTTGGATTAGCATTTATATTAGAGAAGTAATTGAGAGTTTCTGGTACTGAGTATTCAAATCCATTAGTAAAGAAGTAAATATCTCCATTACCATCACTCAAAATGAAGTCTCCATCACCGAACAAATCTTCATCAATGTTTTCTATGTCATAATCATAGATATCATAAATCGTTGGAACTTGATCTTTAGGACGCGTAAAGAGGTAATCAGATCTTAAAATATAATCAGTTTCTAAATCTGTTATACCATAAATCATTGGCATAGTACCAAGTGTTTTAACTTGTTCAAGATCCCAAATGTTCATCCCCATGCTAAAGCGATCATCAACCCATGAATCCCAGGTTAGCACAAACTCATCCAGTGTTGAATTGTACTTGAATGCAATAATCCTTCCATCCACTGTTCCAATCAAAGCTTGCATCATTGTATCTTCTTCATAATAGCTTGAAGCAAGTGTTCCAATTGTTGCAGAAAGCGCATCATCAACTCTCACGTTTACATAATGGAGTTCTAATCTGTATATGTGGTAGTCAGGATTTCCTTGCAGAACGGTAACATTAACATACTGGAAGAAATCCCATTTGTTATTTACAAGAAGAGTGTCAACATCAATATTTAGAGAAGCATATCCTTCACTGGAATATCCCTTTGTGATTGAGGTTGAATTTACTGCCATCCAATGTTCATAATCTTGACTTATTGAAAGTTCAAAATCGTTTATATTTATTGAACTATAAGGTGTTTTGAACACTATAGAGAAATCTGCTTTATCATTTCCATTTCCTGTTCCTTCTTCATCTGCACCAAAATCATAGATTGCATAAGCTTCATCAGAACTTGATCTGAAGAGTGTCCAACAAGTATCATTGTTTTGAACTGAACCTGAATTGTATGGATAATTACCATCCACAAACCATGGATCAGTCATTGGAATTGGTTCAGGAACCGTAGTACCTAAACCTGCATTAGGATCATTAAAGTAGACATTTTGCCCTGCAGTCATATTATCTGCCCAATCATCAGCAGGATAGAAATCCTTCAGAGTCCATGGTTCAAAGTCTTTGATTAATTTCTGGAGATAGTAAGTTTCTGTTAGCTGGTTATATCTCAAAACATACGCATTAAATGCAAATGAAGCTATAACAACCTCATCTCCTATTTGTCCATCAAGATCTCCTATTTCCATTGAATAGATTGGTCTCCAAATGGAATTGATATCACTATAGATCAATTTGTAGCTATTATCTTGACATAGAGGATATGGTTGCCCATGGATATCAAGTAATGTACCATTGTTTTCAAAGATAAATATTCCACCTTCTCTTGTTCCTACAACAAAGTCTGGAAGACCATTTGCATTTGTATCTCCAACAACTAGAGATGTTGGATGTTGGCCTAGATTGTGAGATACCCATTTTTCTTCATATTCAATCCAGTGCTCTGGTGCAAAAGGATATCCTGAATGTATGAAATATTCATAGACATGTACTTTGTGATCCCAGCTGACAACAATAATATCTGGATCATAATCCCAATCTGTATCGTTTATTTCTACACCCCATACTTGACCAATATAAGGTGAAGAATAAACATGTTCAAACATGTTTTCAGTATTTGCAGTAGGATCGTAGATGTGCATCTGTTCAAAAACGTGGAAACTGCCATCAGCTGATGCAGCGACTATTTCCAAGAATTGGTTGTGGTCTGTGTCAGCAATATCGACATCGATTACATCTTCCTTTATTATGTCATCTCCACTATTCCACACTTTGGCGTATTGATTTGTAAGATCGTTCCAACGGTAAATGTGAATCTCATTATCATAAAGATATCCACCACCTACAATCATATACTGATAATCATCAGATATCTCAATACATCGAACAGCAGCTTTAGTCTTCCAAGGTTGATAAATTTGTGAATAGTCATTAGAATAATCTCGTAAGTAAGAAGCTAAATCTATATCATCAGGATACACTGTATCTCCTGATAGATCAAAATTACTGTTTCCTTCTTGTTGTTCTTCTAACATTCTCATAATTTCATCTAAATTATATGAATCTGGGGGTGCAATCTCTGCATTTAATAATTGTAGTGAGGGTATTGCAGTGAACATTGAAAAGATAAAAATAGCAGTTACAAAGGCGGTTATTATTTTATTTTTAATAGGTTTAATGTTCTTACTCATGATCCACCACCTCCAAACAACCTCTTCAGGAATGACAATTTTCCTGCTCGAGCTAAATAGAATATAGCCGTACCAGCTACTCCCGTAGCGATTCCTCCTCCAACCCCTGCTATTACCCACGCATATGAAACAACTGCCGTCCCTTCAACAACGAAGGTTCTAGTTACAACTGTATACGTATCATCTGGATGATGGACGTAGAATTTAACTTCATAATCTCCACTGCTGATATAATCTCCCGTACTCATCCATGTACTTGTTTCCATAGAGAAATGCATAGATACATTATCACTGAAATCGTCGCTTCCTTTTCTCATTTGATAAGTAACATCTAGAACTGGTGAAGCATTATAGATAATGAATGTAAAGTTTGAAGGTGAGTAAATTCCTCCTTGAACAGGTGATACAACTACTACACCTCTCTCAAAAGCTTGAATAGCATCACGGAATTCTTCAAGCGTTGTAAAAGTCAGAGGATCAGTCCCAACCATAACTTCCAAACCATCAGAGAAGGTATCATTATCAGTATCCCAAAGAGTACAGTTAGTACCATAAAGATACACTTCTGCTCCATCTCCCAGACCATCTCTATCACTATCCGGTTGTGTAACGCCTCCGCCTGCTACCATTGGAGTTTTATATACAAAGAATTCATAACCATCTTCTAAGCCATCAAAATCAAAGTCCGTCTCGAGACCATCCAAAACTCCGTTATCATCCTCATCTGGATTATTTGGATTGGTACCATACAGGAGTATTTCTGCACCATCAGGAAGCATATCACCATCAACATCAGGATTCATCGGATCCAAAGCGTATTCAGGATATCCCCAAATTTCTTCATAATCAGTTAATGCGTCTCCATCCGTATCTGAAGTTAGTGGATTAGTGAATGTTGCAAATATTTCATTACCATCATCTATTCCATCACCATCAGAATCTGTAGTATTTGCAAGAGTTCCATAAACAAGAACTTCATCTCCATCTAGTAGACCATCACCGTCTGTATCTGGGTTAACGACTGAAGTATTATACGGAGTTGTAAAAAGAAAACTTCTGTAAGGATAGATAATATTAGTTACATTTGCAACTACTAATTCGTGAGCATCTAGCAACCCATCTCCATCTGTATCATTAGACATAGGATCAAGTAGAATTGGTGCGAAATCTGGTATAAGTCCTGAACCCAAATATAATTCTAAACAATCGTAAATACCATCAACATCTGAATCTGATGATAGAGGATTTGTTCCAAATACTTTGATTTCATCTCCATCGGACATTGGGAAGGTCATTTCTCCAACTTCATTAGGATACCATATTGTATCATTATCTGTATCCCATTTGAGAGGATGTGTATAATAGACAGCTACTTCTTCCCAATCACTCAATCCATCCCCATCTGAATCGTAGACCTTTGGTAGTGTTCCATGATAGAAGATTTCTTCCCAATCTGTTAATCCATCATTATCTTCATCTTCATCCATTGGATTAGTGTCATAATATAGAACCTCTAAACCATCTTCAATTCCATCACCATCAGAATCAACTGCAAGAGGATTTGTATGGAAGAGATATAGTTCTTCTCCATCGAGTAAACCATCATGATCTGTATCTTCATATGCAGGATTTGTACCATATTTGAAGAATTCTTCTCCGTCCAGAACACCATCTCCGTCTGAATCGGGATCCAAAGGATCACATCCAAGTAAGATATCTTGAAGATCACCTAATCCATCATTGTCGGTATCCGCATTATTTGGATCAGTATGATTTCCAGTTGGATTTCCCCATCCTTCAAAACCATCAATCAAGCCATCATCATCAGTATCTGCATCATTAGGATCTGTTGGTGGGTCTAACCACAATTCATATCCATCAGATTTTAGAAATATATTGATAGGAGCTGCATCTCCTCTCCATGAAGGGTCTATTCCAGTATCACCATCTGTGTCAGGATTGACTGGATTGGTTCTTACTAGTCTTGGAATTAATTCATCATCCTCGATGAATATCACCCATTGTCCATCTATCTCAATTTTATCAGTCATAGGGATTAAAAACATGTTCCCTGGAGCAATAGTTCCATTACATAATTGCCGATAACTATCATCATCTGTGTCATTATCTAGAGGATGAATATATCCTTCATTATATATAATTGGAGGTTGATCTGGGTAATAGGAATCATCTTCATCATCATACAAATCAGGACCATAATATGCACCGAAAGGTCCTTCTTGACCATCTAGAATTCCATCACCATCTGTGTCTGGATTTAGAGGATCTGTATGATCAATATACATTACTCCTCCAATCATTACAAATGGAACGCTTCTTTTTATTCCTGTGATATTCCACGCAGTATTTACTTCGTAATAATCATCTAATTGATCTCCATCTGTGTCTATTGAATTTGGATCTGTTCCATAAATTACTACTTCTTCGTAGTCAGTTAATCCATCAAAATCACTATCACACTGCAAAGGATTGGTTCGAAGAACTTGGTACTCATATCCATCAAGAAGTCTATCCCCATCAGTGTCATTAACTATTGGATCTGTTCCACTATTTCTAATTTCGAATTTATCCGATAATCCATCACCATCTGAATCGTCAGAGTCTAATTTCAAGCCTGGAATCTCTTCTTCATAAGAATCTGGTAATCCATCTCCATCTTCATCCAATCCCGTCATCTCCTCCCGCGTCTCTGGGTCATCCTTTCCTCCCGCTAGATATATTGGATCTGGACCAAATTCAATGGTTTTACTCCAATCCCAGAATAGGAATACAATTTTTACTGAAATGAAAATAACTATCACCAAAACAACTTGTAGCGGTGACCCAGCTAAGAAATCTTGTATAAAACTTAACGTCACTGTAAAGCCAAACGTTATCGTGATTCCTACTATCACTAGAGAGAGATCTATGATTATTGCTACCGTAAGACCTATTACAATCGTTAAGATTTCAGCAGCGCTTTGGAACTTCGTATCTATCCTTTTCACAATTTCTATTGAAATAAAGAAAGTAATTTCTAGATATATTCCTCCCAATCCTAAATGTTCAGCAACCTTTGCTAACACTGATACTGCAGGACCAAAAAAGAATTCCGCAAGTGGAAATGTCTTCGATAGAGAGATTTCAAATTTAAAGAAGAATTCTATTAATTTCAAAAAATCACTTGTACTTATCTTTCCATTTTCTATTTTCATAAGTTGCAGCTTCACTCCTGCAGAACCAGAAAACGCAAGCTCAACTCCTAGTTTATCCAACAATTTATTTGTCAAACTATCTTTACCCGTAGTTCCTGAGCTAACCTCTAATCCTGCTTCTAAAAGTGGTATTATTGATATTGCGCTCAGTATTTTCTTAAACAGATATCCAAGATTACCCGAACTAAGCAATGTTGAACCATGGAAGACTAGATCATTTACTAAATCGATTACTGCTTCTTTGTTAATTGAAAAACCTGGTGAAAGTTTAAAGAATACACTCATATAAAAAGCTGAAAAACTACCGAAACCTACAGTAAAGTTTGCAGAGAAACTAAGAAATGAACCAATATTCATTATCAAATCATTTAATTTACTAGTAAGCATATTAAGTAGATCTGCAATCTTTCCTGATACCCATCCTACTAGTTGGTTCATTATCCATTTTGTTCCGTCCTTGAAAATTCCTTTAGCTGATCCAATAAAAACAAGGACAACTTCTACTATATTCAAAACTGTTGGAGAAACTGAAGGTTGAATGATTGTAATAATATCTTCAACAACCTTTGCTACATCATTGAATTCTGGCTTATCAGACCAGAATAAATTGAAGATATCTGTAACGATGTTCATTGGTATATCTGGATCCAATAAGGATAAACCTACACCTGCTATACTAACCACTGTTTGTAATATATTTTGTATTGAGAAATCGAATCCCCCTGAAAGCATATCTACAATAGTAGAAACAACTGTTCCAACTCCATCAAGAATTGATTGATCTGGAGTTTCTCCTGAAATTAATGGGATTACTACACCAAGAACAGATTTAACCAATTCCCCGGGATTTTCTCCAATATCAGATATAAAATCATTAATTGAACCTTTAATAAAAATCTTTGCACTATCAGAATCAGTTACAAAAGCAACTAGAGAAGATGCAAGTTCAAGTGCTTTACTGATCAATTGTTTTTTATCTGCATCCATTGAAGGATAAAATTCATTTATAATATCAGTAATCAAAGAGATAAAATCCAATTCACTAGGTATTTGAAAATCGTTCTGAAGAAGTTTGTAAGCTAGTGTGATGCATTCTGCGATAACATTTGTTCTTGATGCAGATAAATCAAACGAAGACAAAGTATCTACTGCATCTATAACAGTAACAACGTTACTTCTAATTGTAGTATAATCAGTTATTTCTCCCTCAACCATTTGTTTCGTTACATCTATCAGATCTTGAATTGCTTCCTTTCCATCCTGCAGTGTGAAATCAACATCTGGGAACAACGCTGCGAATAAATCTTGAGCACTGTCATCAAAATCTACCTCGAGTACACCTGCAGCTCCTAATCCCATTTGCAATAGGATGCCAAGAATTTCAAATAGTGTTGCTGTATCATCATCTGATACACCCAGAATCTTCATGCCCAGATATGGAATTATGTCTCTAACGACTGAGGTATAATTTCTGGTTGAGATTATTTCAATTCCTATAACAAACATTTCAGTTATTGTATCTACTGTGTTTGTATTATTTAGAGCACCACCTACTAGATTAGCAACTTTCCAGATTATTTGATATATTAGTTGCTTATTCAGGTGTTTCATCAAGTAGTCTGACCATTTTTCTGCTTCAAGTAGACCATCGTAAAATTCAGTAGTGAGATTTAACATATTAACAATATCAGTTACAAAACCTGTAGCGCTTTCAGGAATCAAAAATAATAGTAAATCATCCATTAATCCCAAAATACCTGCAGGACCTTCTTGTATTGCAAAGATAGCTTTTGATGCAATATCAAAATAAGGTTTGTATTTTTCTAAAGATGGAAAAGCAGATTTTAAAATATCAAAGAACAATTCTAATGCACTACTAGCACTAGGATCCTTTATAAGCCCGATAATCTTGGGTATTTCCTCAACTATAGTTTTAATCGAATTCGCAAATTCTTGTCCAACCGTAATAACTCCATCAGGAATATCTGCTCCTATCAATTCCAATAACAATTGAATGACATCCCCAGCAGCTCCAGTAAGAGAGGATAGAAATGGAAATTCTGTTAGTATGATATCATTATCTTCTTGAGCTTTTACCATAGTTTTTAGATTGAGAGCTGGATCAAAACCTGGAATCTCCGCTGTAGGTTCTATAAACTCTCCTGTTTCTGGATGGATTTTTGCTAATTGATCTGGATGCGTTTCTTTAAAATTGGCAATTCTTTTCTCTGATTCAATGGGATCTTCTTCACCCAAACTATATTGTGGATCAAATTCAGCTAAAGTTAATGCTTCAAATTCTGATGCAAAGTATTGAATTGCTACTTTTTGGAAATTTGCACCAATCTCTTTATAGATTTCTTTTTTATGACTCAAAAAAATCGTTGATAGAGACCAAATTGCATGAAGAAAACCAGTTCGAACATCCATTTTTTCCTTTTCTTCAAAATAACAGTTTGGACTAGAAACCATTTTTGCAACTTTGTATGCATTTCCATATACTGCAATATGGTGTGTTTTTTCATAGGTCTCATAATATCGACCTATTTTTCTCCATTGAATAGTCCCTCCCGCTGTTTCCAGACCAGTAAGATCAGTATCGAAAACATAAATACGAATCCAATACTCATCTTTGAATGTATCATATAACATATCGGGAGTATAAACAGCTATCATCTGTACATTTGAGTACAGATATTTAATTGTCTCATAAATTGCTCTTGCAGTTTCGATTGTGTTTGGATTTATAGGATCATAAAGAATTGCTATACGTTTTGGCAAAAAATCACCAGGATTTGTAAAAGACATTCTTTCTGTTTGGTCACCAACAATCTGACCTTGAGTATATACCATTGAAAAATTCAAAAGTATAAGACATAATGCTGTAAAAGTAATAATCTGCTTTTTTCTTGACATAAATTTCTCACTACCTTAAGTTTAAAACCTAGTAAAACTTGTACCCCTTGCTTATCTAGATTTCACTAACTCGAAGGATAAATTTTTATATAAGTGTTTCCCGACAAATTCAATTAGATTTTTAACATTTCGGCTTTAAACCTAATAAAATTAATGAATCAAGGCTTTTCACTCTTTGTTCATTAATTAGATAAAAAAGAAATGTAAGGCATTATTTTGTTACATTATTCAAAGGAATTATGAAGCGAAATAAATCGATTGTCTCGCATCTCTTAAATGTGGTCTTTGACTAATAACTCCCTTCTCTTTTAAGATATTCAAAGCGTTTCTCACAGTTCTATTTGGCAAACCCGTACTTTCTATAAGTTCTTTTTGTGTCATTTCTCCTTCTGTCAATAGCAGTTTAAAAATATATTTTGCAGAAGGAGGTACCCCTTCTAAATGGCGCAAATCTAGTTCAACTAATCTATTTCTTAGTTTTGCTAGAATATTTTTTCTTGATTGAAACCTTAATATTTTCACATCGGTTCTTGCTTGCTTAATGAGTACTTCTTCTTCCAGTTTCAATCGAATTTGTCCATCAATGACTGCTTCTATTGGTGATCTTGATCTCATGTTAACAATTTTAATCTCAGATTCCAAAGGAACCACAAGTGGGATATGTTCTTTGTTCAATGGATTAACAGGAACAGCGATTAAAATATTTGGATTACCGAAAGCTATGGGACCTCCGGATGAAAGAGCATATCCGGTACTTCCAAGAGCTGTTGAAATAATAATCCCATCAGCTCGTCCTCTGTAGAGAACATTGTTATCCACTACAATAGTGTAATTCATGAGCAACGCTGAATCTCTCGGAAAAATGGCAATTTCATTTAATGCAGGTATTGGAATTTTATTGAAAACTCCTTGAATTTCAACTCTATTATAATCATCAATAAAGAATCTATTGTTCAATATCAAGTTAAGATTTTCTCTTAAATTGTTTGGAGCTATTTCTGTAAAGAAACTCAACCTTTCAGAGGAAGCAGCTACTACAGGAATGGACTTTCTACTCAAAAAGATTGCTCGAAGAAAAGTTCCTGCATCTCCAACAGTTATAACTAAATCAGCATTATTAAGTGAAAAATCTTTTAGTTCACTCTGCCAGTTTTCCTGATTTAACTCTTTATCTCTTAATGGTATTATTTCTGTTTCGGGAGCTAACTCTTGAATAATCTCTTTGATAGTATCAGAAAACTCAACGTAGTTTTTACCTTCAGTTACATACAAAGCGATCTTCATTTCTTCCACTCTGTGTTTCTTTACTAAAAAAATATTACTGTTAATTCATTTAAATAGTATTTGGCGAGTACCAATTCTCGCTTAAAATTTAGTAAAAAAATCATTTTTTCATTAGGTTTTAAAAATATGTATTGTCAATACATAAAATTCACTTAGGGGAGTTCTAAAGAGAAAATGTGGAGATTTAGAAGGAAAATATGGGCAAAATTTGCTTCATTTATTCATAGTAAGTATCGGATTCGCACATTTCAGAGCCTTAAAAGAAATATTGATTTAATCTTCATTCAATTTTTACCTTAAACGAACATTCTTTAAATACTTCACAACAAAAACCATCCCGATTGTAATGGTTATAGTAGAAGACGCACCACAAATCCCAGCTCAGGATCAACAAAAGCTGAATAATGAAATCGAGCGTCTTTATTCTAAACTAAGTAAGCTGGGCTGGACAAGGGAAGTATGTGAACAACTAGCACCTTTCACGCTACGAATTAATACGTTGAAGAAAGAGAAAGGAATTAAAATCTTAGCTCATTCTTATCAATCACCAGAAATCATTTTTGGAATTGCTGATATAGTGGGTGATTCATTAGGATTAGCAAAAATAGCTACAGAAATCGAAGAAGATACAATCATGTTCTGTGGTGTTGATTTCATGGCTGAAACAGTTAAAATCCTTAATCCTGAAAAAACTGTTTATGTTCCTCTCAAAGGTAGAGATTGTACTTTAGCAGATTCTATTACAGGGGAAGATGTTAAAGCTTTGAAAGAACGATATCCAGGAGCTCCAGTTGTTTGTTATGTTAATACTACTGCAGAAGTTAAAGCAGAATCAGATATCTGTTGCACCTCTGCTAATGCAAAAAAAATTATTGAACAACTTGAAGATGAAACAATAATTTTTGTTCCTGATCATAACATGGGAGTAAACTTAGCTAAGATTACTGGAAAGAAAATCATTACATGGGAGAAGGGATTCTGCCGAACTCATCATGCTTTTACTGAAAGAAGGTTTGATAAAATTTTCAAAGATTCAGAAGTGAAAACTTTTGCTCATCTTGAATGCAGACCTGAAATTATTAGTAGAGTTGATTTAGTAGGGGGGACTGGAGATATGCATAGATATGCTAAAGAATCGAAGAATGGCCACAAGATTCTATTTCTTACGGAGCAAGGATTCATAGATAGAATGAAAGTTGAATATCCTCACCTAAATTTTCAAGATAGTCACATGATCTGTGTAAGTATGAAGAGTAATGACCTTTACACAACACTAAAAGCTATAGAAAATCCAACTTCTGAACACATAATTGAATTAGATAAAGAAGTTAGATTAAAAGCTTACAAAGCTGTAAACAATATGCTAAAATACTAAAAAGTGGGGAAATTGAACATGATTCCACAACTATTACTAGATGAGGACATAAAAAACTGGCTTTCTGAAGATATCTCTTATTGGGATATAACAACTGCTCTTCTGCCGCAGAAAAATGTTAAAGGAAAAATTTATTCTAAACAAGAGGGAGTAATAGCAGGAACTCTCATAGCGAAAAGGATTTTTGAGCTCATGGGAGCAGAGTATGAAATAACGGTTGGAGATGGACAACATGTATCTAAGAAGACTCAAATAGCTTCAGTTAAGGGGAATATACATTCTTTACTTCAAGCAGAACGTTTAGCTCTGAATCTTCTTGGCAGAATGTCAGGAATCGCTACTCAAACTGCAATTATGCTCGAAAAAGCTCAATCTGTAAATTCAACTATCAGAATTTGTGCAACAAGGAAGATTGTTCCTGGGCTTAGTAAATATGATAAATTTGCAGTTACTGTAGGTGGGGGGGACACTCATAGATTTAATCTTTCAGATATGATTTTACTAAAAGAAAATCATCTTAGAATGTTTGAATCAATAACAAAAGCAATAGAGAAAGCGAAGGAAAGAACTAGTTTCAGTAAGAAAATAGAAGTTGAGGTTCAGAATGAGGAAGAGGCTTTAGAAGCAGTTAAAGCTGGTGCGGATATAGTGATGCTTGATAATTTTACTCCAGATCAAGCTAAAATTATCATCCCAAAAATAAGAGAAGTCAATTCTAATATATCAATTGAGTTAAGTGGGAATATCAATCTAAATAATCTAGATATGTACTCATTAGAAGGTGTAGATTTAATATCCTCAGGATCATTAACTCATTCTGTAAAAAACTTCGATTTAACAATGTTAATTGAATGAATAGATTAATTTTTAAGAAAATTAAGCTTGTTGAAGTTCTATGAATTTGATTGAATATAAAAATTAAAATAGAAAAATATAGAAAAATTTCTTTAATATATTTCACATAGTATTTTTATTGAGATGAAAGACTTTTTGTGCATTCTTCTAGAATTTTTAAGGGAGGAATTGCTGGATATGACAATATGTGATTTAGTAGATACTGATTGTAAGCAGTACTGGAAGAAAAGAGGGATGAATTATTACAGAATGATTTTACAAAATACGAAATCACATTTAATAGGAAGTTTGGATGAAAACTTATACTTGAAGTAGAATCTTGTATTTTTAAATCCGAAGAAAATATCATTGAATTCCCTGTTGTAAAAATTAAATAATACGTATTCGTAATGAATTCAAATAAAATAGAAAAAAATCTTGAGAGTTTTCGGAAAAGGGGATTAAGTTTTATAATTAAAAAAGAATTAAACGGGGAGGAATGAATCCCCTTCTTTTATAGATCTGATAAATATTACAACTAATTTTACAATATTTTCAATGTCGTCTAAGCTGATAATTTCACTTGCAGTGTGCATATAGCGATTTGGTATACCAACTAAACCTGTTGCTGCACCTGTTAGTTGTAGAGCATTAGCATCAGTACCTGTTCCTCTATTAGCAGCATGTTTTTGATAAGGAATGTCATTTTCTTCAGCAATTGACATCAACTTCTTAACAACAATTGGATTGAGATTTGGTCCTATCGAGATTATTGGACCACCTCCAAGTTTAGTATCTCCAACAATTTTCTTATCCATTTCTGGTGCATCAGCTGTATGTCCTACATCAAATGCTATTCCTATATCTGGTAGAATTGCCTTAGCTGCAACATGTGCTCCTCTCATACCTATTTCTTCTTGAACAGTAGAAACACCATAAACGCTAGCAAAGAAGCTTTTATCCTTCGCTAGCTCTTTCATAATTTCTGCTACTATAAATGATCCAATAGAATCATCAAAACCAGAAGCAACAGCAAAATTGTTATCTCCTAATCTGTCATATCCATAATCGAAGACTGCAAAATCAGCAACATCAACTTTCTTTAATGCTTCTTCTTTATCTTTGCAACCAATATCGATGAATAATTTTTCCATTTCTGGAGCCTTTTTTCGATCTTCAGCTTTCATCAAATGAATTGCTTTCTTACCAATGACACCTAAGATGTTACCATTTTTGCCACATACAGTTACTCTTTTTCCTGGTAATGTTGTGGTATCAAATCCACCTAATGGTCTAATCCATAGATAACCATCATCATCAATATGCGAAATCTGAAAACCAATTTGATCTATATGTCCTGCTAACATTATCTTAAAAGGACTTTCGGGATTAATAATCGCATATACATTGCCTACTTTATCGCTCTTTACTTTATCTACATCATTTTCTAGATAATCTTTAATCAGCTTCTGAGCAACGAATTCATAACCAGTCGCTCTAGGGGTTGTTGCAAGTTTTTTTAAAAATTCTTCATTTATTGGCAAAATATCACCTTTTGATTTTCTTTTTTCTTGACTTTTAAAGATTAAGCTTGGACATGATTGTTGAATAATATGAATCCAAAAAGTTAAGAATTATTGAATTTTCATCCAGATATATGTCAGAGAATCAAGAAGATACTGTAAATTTAGAGGAAGATGAAGAATCAACTGAAAACAGAGAAAAATTAGCAAAAATAGGTAAAATGTTGATAGGAGCTACAGTTATTATCATTTGGGGAGTATCTGCAGGATTAGGATTAAGAGATATTTGGACGGGGAAAGGAATTTTGGAAACTCCTTGGGTAATCTTCAGTATTGTATTTACATTTTTTTTGGTCATTATAGTAATAATGCCTTTATTTAAGGGCCTAAGAGCTGATGTTCAAGATTATAAGAAACGAAAAGAAGAAGAATAAACAATAAATTAGTTTACTCTTCTTTAGTTATGGTTAGCTCTATATCGTGATATTTGACCACATAGAAGTTAATTTCATTCCCTTTGTTTATTTCTTCAATTAACCATCTTAGATTGTTGAATAGGATATCATGTTGTTGAATTAAGCAATGTTCATGGTTGAAAATAAACCATTTTGAATTTCTTTCAGAATTGGATGAGCAGTGAAAATCATTCCAAAAATTCATGTGACCCATTTTTTCAGAATCACCATATAAGAGAGGAAAAGATGTACATCGAGAATTTAATCGATATTCATCATTTGTACATCCTGTTTTTGAATTATGATGTTCGCAGGTATAACAACAAATACCACAATCTTTGCATAGAGAACTTGTTAAATGTAGTTTTGGCATGCTGATTTTTACTCTTCTTGCTGTTTTTTTGCTTTGAAAGCTTCATACTGTTCTTTCATATCCTCTATTTCAAAATTTTCAAACTCACCATATTGATCCAATACTTTTCTTAGATCTTCTGGTTCGTCTGTATGGAAATGAACTTTAATCATTCCTTGCATTCCAATAACAAGTAGACAGTCTCCAACACAATCCTTCTCAATATGATCTCTGATTCTGTTCTTATCATCTCTTGTGAGCTCGGGATTTTTAATCATACTTTGAACATCATATCTATAATTAACAGCTTCTTCATCAGGAACATTAACCATATTATCACATCAAATTTATATTAAATTTGGAACGCTGATTTTTAACTTTTGCTAGTTTTGAATTGATAGACCAATTAAAGTAGCTGTTTCATCTAAGAATATCAGCACAATTTTCTATCCTGTTAATCCTCGGCAATGCATAGTCTAAGGCTTTCTTTTTCTACTAATTAATAAAGCTAAAGGTATTAATGCTAAGAAAGATAAGAAAACAGACGGTGCGGGAAGAGTCTGAATTAACTCAATATCGACAAAAGATCCAAAACCATTTTCTCTATTATCTACAATTAAATAATATACCAGTTCTGTTCCTGTTGCGTTGTTTATCCTAGGTCCCAGATAACCAGCCAGACTAATTGTGTCTGTAATATTTTTTGCACCTATATATGCGTCAACAACTGCAGGCACACCAACAGTATCTATATCCCATATGTTAAACGCTCGTTCATCCATAATATAAACAGAAACAGGACCACCATCAGAAACATGGACTCTTAATTTTATGGAGAGATTACTTTTACTAACCCTGAATGTTTCATAACTATATTGTCCTCCCTCTGCCCATATGCCATAAGTGGTTTTAGCTGCAGCTGACAAATTTGAGAGAGTAATTACACATATCATAAACATAGTTACAGTGGATTTTAGCAATCTCATGTATCAAAAGATTATTTTCGTAATTAATATATCTTATGCTAATTCTCGAAAAACTGTTTAGTTTTATTTATCCAAATTCGAGTAACACTGACGAAATATTTATAATTTAACCTTATTAAAAGCTTTAACGGTCTGTTGGTCATATATGAAAAGAATATACATAATAGAAGACGAGAAAGATATCAGCCATTTGTACAAGTTACTTTTCGAAAGAGAGGGTATAGAAATAGAAAGAATTGTCTCAAGTGGTAAAGTAGCACTCGAGGAAATAGAAGCTATCAAGGAAGAGTTACATGATATCGTTTTTCTAATTGACAACAGAATTCCAGAAAAATCAGGTCTAGATGTTGCTTTACGATTGATAGAGATTTCTCCTTTGTTGAAAAATCAAATTATTATCGCTTCAGCTGATGATACTATAACAAAAGATCAAGTAAGAGATTTAGGAATCCCTCACTTTCTTAGAAAGCCTTTCAGCTTAGAAGAGTTATTGAACACAATAGATACAATAGAGAAATCTGATGAAAATCTAGATGTAGTGACCTGAGGTATTATCAGCTTTTTTGGGTTGATCAGGAAGAGCGATTTCTCCGAATCTAGACTCATATGCTTTCAATTGGTCATTTACTACTTTAGAGAGAATTTTCAATTGGTGAGGAGAAAAACTGACTTCAGCGATAATTTCTTTAATTATTGATCTAGGTATTAAAGCCTCAGGACCTATGCTTGGGTCTACTGCATAGTCAGCTTTATCTCGGAAGACTATCATTTTGAATCCTGCGATTGAATGAACCATTTGAATACTTTCTGCATAAAAACCTGGCACATCTTCTTTTCTTTCCACTTTAATTGGTATGTTTCTGCTCATTAATATCAGAAAAATAGAACTAAGAACTATTAAAAATATATTGATTAAAATAAGTTAGTTTTGTTCATTTGAAATAGCTGTAAAACTGAATCATACATACGACAACTTTTTTTATTTACCTTAAAATCTAAAACCAATGTCATTAGCCATAGGGATAATTCTATCATTTACAGCAGCTATTGCTTGGGGTTCCTCTATGGTTGTTTTTAAGGTAGGCGTGAAAAAAACCGATCCTTTATCTGCTACATATCTAAAAGGTCTTATTGCAATTCCACTTCTTGTACTCTTAGGGTGGGGTTTGTATGGTACTTCTTCTTTATCAAGACTTTTCATCTATCCGAACTATATATGGTTAATTTTAGCAGTAATTTGTATTGCACTTGGTGATTTTTTCTCTTTGTTTGCTTTAACAAAAATAGATGTTTCTATAGCACAACCAGTTACGGCTATTTATCCACTTTTTACAACTATAGCTCTCCTTTTTGCTAAAATAGAAGTGATAACATGGCAAATAATAGTTGGAACATTGGTAATAGCAGGGGGAGTCATTGGCATTTCTTATTTTTCTCAAAGAGATTCCAATAGAAATGAAAAAGATGATTCACCACTAGAAGGAGCAGAAGAAAATCCGAAGAAGGATTCGAAAAAGAACATGTCATTAGGTATTGTTCTCTCTTTCCTTGCAGCAATTTTCTGGGGAGGAACAATTTTCTTTGCAAGATTGATACTTGAAGATCCAAATGTTGAAGTTATTTCAATGATGGCAATTAGAAATGGTTTAATGGTCGCAGGAGCAGGACTCTTAGTTGTTTTCAGAGCCATTATTCAGAAAAGAAATGTAATAAAAGAATTATTTCCGATGCAAAAGGAAACTGGAATTCTAGCTTTGGGCGGAGCTATTGCTTGGCTAGCTGGAGGTGTCTCTTTCTTTACTGCTGTAAAACATATTGGAGCTGGTGTTAGTACTCCTCTATCATCCATCTCACCTTTTATAGTGATGTTATTAGGTGGGTTTTTCTTAAAAGAGAAGATTTCTTTACCTCAGCTTATAGGAGTATTTTTTATCGTAGTTGGTTCAATAGTACTCTCATTATCATTGTAAATTTCAATTTGACCAATAAGACATACTACCAATAAAAAGTGGTTAAGAGATTAGTTTTAATCTCTAACAACAACTACTATTGATTTTACAAGTTGAAGAATTACTATTGCAGCAAGTACATAAGCTAGTATTGCAAGTGGACCTAGCAGAGCGTTAGTTGCTCCCATGTTGCTAAAAGCTTCTGCAATAAATAGATTCCATGTGCTTCCAGCTTCAACTAATGCATAATCAAGTAATACCCAACAACCGAAGAGTCCTAGAATCGTTTGGATAAATGACCATATTCTATATCCCATATTTTCACCATTATTTTATATTAAGTAGGTTATATTTGGAGATTGAACATTAAAAATATTTGTAAATAAAATTACGTGAAAATTTAGTGAATAAAAAAAAAGAGAGATCTGTAATGTTTTCAAATCTCACAATATAATTATAATCAGTTTTTCTCTTGTACTGTAAATGCTTTAACAATTTGGAGTATAGCAACAATCGCAAAACAATACGCCCAGAATGCAAAGGCACTCCACCAGAACGAAGTAGAACTTCCAAAGAAAGCTAGATTCATTCCAATATTATCTGCTGCATCCAGAACTGATATTGCTGTAAAGAGAATAAAAACTGACTGGATTAATGAAATAATTCTATATCCTGCCATATTCCATGATGATTTCTGAAATTATAAAAAGTTTTTTCACAGCAGATTACGAATATTAAGAAGCCTAAATAACAGGAAAACCTATGAAATTGAGTAATACAAAGCAACTATTAAAGCTTGTACTTTTTCTTTAGTTTGTCAGCTAACGCTTCTTCTTCCAATGCATGTTTTTCATCTTTGGATAAATCTGTAGGAAGCCATTCTGGTTTGCTGTTCTTTATCTCTTTATAATAAGCCCTGATTGCTCTTCTCAATGCACCAACAGCTAGGCTTCCACAATGAGTTTTAACACTTGGTAAACCTCCCAAAGCTTCAGATACATCAGCCCATGTGAAATCCCAAGCTTCCTCTAGAGTTTTATTTTCTATCATAATTGTTAGTTGACTTGCAGCTGCGATATTGCTTGCGCAACCATAGCTTTCAAAGCTTGATTTAGTTATTACTTCACTTTTTTCATCAATTAAAAGATAAAATGCGATCATATCACCACAAGCTGGACTTCCAGCTGATGAAGTAATAGTAGCATTTTCCATTCTTCCTAAATTTTGTGGATTTTGAAATAACTCAAGGACTCTTGGAGCATATGGTAATGGTATTCTACTTGACATTTTCTTTTCCTTCTAAATTTGTATTCCACCCGTTATTGATCTTATTCTCTCAATAATTTTAGGCATTTTTTCTAATACGTAATCTATTTCTTCTTCAGTGTTTAATCTATTGACTTTCATCAATAAACTTCCATGAGCTTCCTCAGGTTTCCGACCAATTGCTGTAAGTATATGACTTGGCATTAATACTCTACTAGTGCAAGCACTTCCACTTGAAGCATAAATGCCGTTCATTGAAGAATCGACTGTTAACGCTTCACCTTCGCATCCAAGGAAACTTATGTTAACATTGTCAGGTGCTCTTCTATTTCCTGCAGGACCATTAATATCAGTTCGCTCAATACTTGTATGCAACCCATACATCAATTTATCCCTAAGTTTAATTGTATGTTCTCTTATTTCTTCAAACTGCTTAAATTGCAATTCCACTGCTTTCGCAAAACCAGCAAGTAATGCAGGATTTTCCACATCTGGTGAGAGAGTTTCAACACTGAGTTGCCCTTCATAAATTGATTTTAGTTTTATCCCTTCCTTGATATACAACCCAGCAATCCCTTTTGGACCAAGTATTCTATTACTACTGAAGGAAGCTAAATCAACATCTAAATTACTCAGATCTAGAGGAATTCTTCCAAAAGCCGAAGTAGCATCAGTATGAAAGAATATTTTCTCATCGAAGTCTTTTACAATTTCCAAAGCTTCTCTTACCGGTTGTATTGTCCCAATTTCATGATTGATAGATTGTAAACTAACTAGCAAAGTTTCACTATCTAGTTCCTCTTGAAGCATGTCGACATTCACAGTTCCATCATTTGAAACAGGTAAAATCACTACTTTGTAGTCATCACTGAACATAGATTTGGCAGTATGAATAACACTAAGATGTTCTACTTCAGAGACAATAATTTTCTTTCTTTTTTTATTCATCTTCGCTAAACCTTTGATAGCTAGATTATTGGATTCAGTGAAGCTATGAGTTAACGCGATGGATTGTGGTTGAACATTCAGAGGTTTTGCTAGAGTTGTTTTTGCTTTTACATAAAAATCATACGTCTCCCAACCAACTCTATGCGTAATTGCAGGATTGCCAAATTGTTTTTCTAAATAAAATGGTTTCATTGCTTCAAGCACTTCTTCTTCTATTCTTGTACCATTCTCCCAATCTAGATATACTTCTTTGATTGCCTTTCCGTGTTGTTTTAATAAATCTTCAACGTTAGACATTGTTATCACTTGAATAGTTCTTTCAGCAAAACATCTATATGATTCACATTTGTTAGCAACAGTTTTCCTGTTTTATAGAAGGATATTTTTAAATCCTTATATTGGTATTTCTCTATAATACCACCTATTTGTTGTACTAGTTCACACTTCTGTTTTAGTTTCGTATGAACTTCATTTATTGCATCCCATTTTAACATGATTACATAGCTTTGGTCTTTTGTACAACTTTCTACTATGGAGCTAACAAATCGTTGATGCAACCAATTGACACCTGACTTCATTTAGTACTGAAGGCAAGGTATTTATTTAATCTTTGTTTGGTTCAAAATTTCTCTTGTTTTCCTTTATTTTATTTTCACATTCTGAACATAAACTAGAAGGTTTTTCAATTGCTTCTTGGAGATTATGTGAATATTGCATCACACAGAGATTGGTACAATGCCCTAAACCAAGGATATGTCCACATTCATGTACACTTTCTTTGATTTTCATCTCTAGAGATTCTAATCTGTAGAATGAAACTATTGCACCACAAAACTGTGTTGCTAATCCAAAAACAAAATTCATAACAGGTACATAAATATCATCTTTTATAATCCAGAAAAAAAACTCGAGATTTTCTTCATCTATTAACTCATTTAACAGCTTTTGACCATTGTATTGCTTTCTTTTTTTATTATAAGCTGCCTTTTTTATTTTGAAAATGGTACTACTTGCAACTTCTATCTGATAAATCTCTTCGATAACTGTACTAATAGCTTGAACTTCTTTTTCATCAACTTTAGGATCATAGAGAATCTTGATAGAATTTATCATTTAATAATATATATCTTAAGCATTTAATTTAAACTTCTCTAACAGGTTTGCTGAGATTTTGTTTTGTTTAGCTATTTCTCCATACATTTTAGCTGACTCTCTGATTTGTCTTTCTTGTGTCTCATAGTCAATTCCTATTAATCCAAAACGAGGTTCGAATCCTTCTGCCCATTCCCAATTATCCATTGAAGACCAGTAGAAAAATCCTCGAACATCTGCACCCTCCTTAATCGCTCTGTGAACTGCTAAAAGGTGCTCCAAAATGAATGATTGTCTCTCTTTATCTTCGAGAGTTGCGATGCCATTTTCAGTTATATATATTGGTCCATTAAATTCTTTCTTAACTCTCATAATATTTTCATATAATCCTCTTGGATAAATTCCCCAACCCATTTGAGTAAATCTAGTATCTTCAGGAAGCATAAAATCCATTCCATAAGGAATACCAAGTTTAAATTTAAAGTATAGAGCATCATAATAATTTATTCCAAAGAAATCAGATGTTCCTTTCAAGCATTTTTCTCTTATTAGTGGATTTAATGAGACTCTGCCATTATTTAGTAAATCAAAAAAAATCTGATTGTAGACATTATCAAAAAAAGATACCACTCTCTTTTTCCAAAATTTGCCATAAAATTTCTGATAAAAATAGGGAACATTTTTAACAATACCAACTTGACTCTTAGGATTTTTTTCCTTTATTTTATGATAAGCGATTCCATGCGCTCTTAGAATATTATTGTATACCTTAAGAAATGCTAGAAACGAGCTTCTTCCAGGAGGATAATCTTTTGACATATAACCCATTAATGGCAAAACTCCAGGTTCATTTATTGTGTTCCAGTACTCTACTTCTGGGAAATTCTTAGCTAAAATATCACAATAGTACTCAAAGTGCTTGAGATTCTTTCTTTTGAGAAACCCTCCTTTCTTCTCAAACCAGAGGGGGATCGTAAAATGATGAACTGTTACAAAACTTGTTAAATTGTGTTTCTTTAGTGATTCAAATACTTTATGATAATGTTCTATTTCATCATGATTCACTTCATTTTCTTCAGGAACAATTCTACTCCATTCAATGCCTGTCCTATGAGCATTCTGATTTAGATTGCTCAAAAGTTCAAAATCAGAATCAAAGCGATTATAATGATCACAAGCTGCACCACAAGTATCATTGTTTTTGATTTTTCCTTTTATTTGTTCAAATTTATACCAATCATTATTATAATTATGACCTTCTGTTTGATATGCAGATTGAGCTGCTCCCCAGAGGAAATTTTCAGGAAATTCTAAATCCTTATTCATTATTGGAGACTTACTTATTTCTTATTTAAATATGTAGAATTATGCTTTTCACCCTTATAACCTTACATTCAAAAATTTGATATACTAACTAACTTTATTCAAATCAATGAGTAGTAAATCTTGGAAAATCTTGATGGTTGTTTTAAGTACAGTTGCTCCTGATGTTAGAGTGGAAAAGGAAGCTAGGTTTCTAGCGAGTAAGGGAAATCAAGTTACAGTGATTGCAACAAATCCGATTGGTGGTCTAGCTGAGGAAGAAAAAAGAGATGGATATACAATTAAAAGAGTTCCAATAAAGAAGAAACTATTTTTTAAATACTTTGAATTCTGGAAAAAGGTGAGGAAATTAGTAGGGGATGAGAAATTCGATATAATACATTTCCATGATCTTAATGTACTTCCTCTTTCATCGAAATTAAAGAAAAATAGTAAGATTCTGATTTATGATAGTCACGAAAATTTTCCTGAACAAATGTCTGAAACATTTGGTTTTCCAGCTCTCTGGGTATATACATGGATGGAAAGAAAGTATATCAAACTAGTAGATGGAATACTAACTCCAGGGGAAACTTATTCTGATAATCTTCATCGAAAGTATAAAGTAAAAAGCTCATGGGTATCAAATTATCCTTCGAAATTGGATGTAGAGCAAGCCCATAAGATGAAAATACCAAATGAATATTCCACTGATAAATTTAGAGTGGTTCATTTTGGTGTTATGTATAGTAATTTAGGATACGATAAAACAGTGGAAACTGCAGAAATTTTAAAGGAGAATATTAAATCTTCAGAAATTGAATTCCTTGTTATGGGATCAGGGGCAGCTCTTGAACCAATGAAGGAGTTAATTAAGATTAAAGGACTGTCTGACTATTTCAATCTAACAGGATGGATGAACTACTATGATGCCTTATCTATTCTCAGGTCATGTGATGTGGGTTTAGTGTTATTTCAACCAGGAAAAAACAATTTTCTTAGAATGCCAAATAGACTGTTTGAATATTGTTCAGCAGGAGTTCCATTTATTGGTTCCAACTTTGAAGGACTTCAGAAAGCAATTAAGAATGCAAGTAAAATAGGTTTTCTTATTGATCCAACCGCTCCTCAAGAAATAGCAGATCAAATTTTCAAACTTTACAATGACAAAGAATTGCTTGATAAATTGAAAACTGAAGCTCAGGAAAATTATGAAAAACAATTCAACTGGGAAATTGAAGCGGAAAAATTAATAGAGATATACAATGAAGCTTTCAGTAATAAGGGTTAGAAACGACGAATAACGTTGTAAACCTGTTCTTCAACATCTTCAGCTTTATCTTCAACTTCAGAAATATCATTGACTTCTTCAAAGAAAAGGTTGAGGATGTTTCTTATTTTGTCTATACCATAAACTAGATCAGAGTATTCTGCTGGATATCCAAGTGCAACTATACAGTAATCTTTACCTCTGAATCGTGGATCTTTTTGACTTTCATCACTTACTACATAGAGAAAGCTTGTTGCATTATATTGTTTCATTTTTGGAATTTTCACAGGACCCGTTATCATTGAACCTGATTCAAGCATATCTAATTCTCCCATACCATAAATGGTAAACAACAGAACACCCAAGGCTAGAATAACAGTTTCTTTGACTTTTTCATATTCCGCTGGGATTTTGTTGATATAGATCGGATCTGTTCCGGATTCACCAAACCGATAAAACGATACAAAGATTTTATCTAAATCGTATTTAGATTCAATTTTGGTCACTTTGTCAATTACACCAGGAATTTGATTGAAAAATCTCCCTCTTTTTACTATATAATCTGAAGCTCCAAGTTTCATTGCGTTGACAGCTACCTCCTCAGAACCTTGCCCAGTTATAATGATAACAGGGATTTCAGTAATCTGTCTTATTTCTTCCAAAATTTCCAGACCAGTAGTATTTACTAAAAGATAATCAAGTAATATAACATCGATGTCGTATTTTACATCAAAAAGAGTTTGGAGTGTTTCTTCTTTTGTTCTTGTAATGAATACCTCAGCTTCAGGATATGACTTTATAATATTAATCTTGATTAAAAAGGCGATATCAGTATCATCTTCACACAATAGAATTTTTAATGGATTGGCCATCCAGATTACTCCAAGCTATTATATTGTCTTTCTTTATATTATCTTTACCATAATGTCAATCATCTATTAACCCATCTTCTCTCAAAGATTCAAGAATATCAGAAATCTCAGATTGCAACTCATCTATCTTCTCATCTTTATCTTTTTTCGATCTTCTTTCTTTTATTCTTTCTTCGATTATTTCCTTCAAATCACTTTTATCAGTAACATCTACTATTGTATCAGGAACTAGAGAAATAGTTTCAGGTTCCAATTCGGTTGGTTGTAGAGTCCCTAGGTCTTTTAGACCGAGCTCTTGAAGCAATTTTGATTCATCTAGTTCTATATCTGAAATTGCTTCAGTAGTAAATTGATCTATTGTTGTCTGAGAAGGTGTTACGGTAGTCTCATAAGTTTGTGTAGATGCATGAATAGTTTGAGCATGAACTCCTAAAGCTCTTTGATCATGAGTTCTAAAATCACAATTAGGACAGGTTAATAAAGGAACATAACTGTCTGATGATACCAGTTCATCAAAATTTGCATATAAGTACCAAAGGAGAGAAATTCTCACAGATTTTGATGTAGACCAACCAGTTTTCTTCCTTATCGCAGTTAAGCATTCATGGCTTATTTGATCTTTTATTCGAAAAGATAATTTTGTATCCTTTTTTACTTTTGATTCTTCTTCATACCTTTGCATTAAAAGAATTTCCAACTTGATATAATCCCTTAATTCCTGCATTATATCTAATTTATTTTGAATCCCGTGTATTCTAGATGCCAAATCTCCTAGAGACATAGTAATTAATTGACTTGCACCACCAAACTTCCTTGAATGCTCTAAAACGCCATCCTTGAAATTCGATGGAATGTTAATAGTATAAACATTTGATGATCTCGTTTCATTTTTCTTTGGTGGAATTTTAATCACCTATACACTAGGCGTATTACTTCTGTATTATTATATATGTCTTTTGCATTGTAAATAAAATATCTTCGAGAATCTGAAGAAAATCTTTCTAGACTGCGTTTGATGTTTAATCAAAACGCATATTAGTTATTTCTTTATTCTTCATATGAGAGTTGATGATGACCATGCACTACGTCGCTAAATATTGCGAAAGAATGCAGTCTGAGACTCTCACAATCTAGTATAGCTCATTTTACAGTAACTTCTATATCTATTCCTTGTTCGACGCTCATTGAGACAATACAGTAATTCTTGAAAATCTCTACGCACCTTTCAAAGTTCTTATCATTTTCATTTTCCACTTCTGGGAATAAATCAACATCTATCTTTGATATTCTCCAAAAACCTTGTTCATTTCTTTCTCGCTTAAATCGAACTTTTGTTTTCAGACTAACCAAAGCAACCTTTTTTTTCGACAAGCAAAATGTGAATGAAGCTGATAAGCAATTTCCAACTGCTGTCGCTAGTAGAAAGGAAGCTGTGGGCCCTTTTCCTTCTCCTCCAGGAACATCAGTTGATTCATCCATCAAGAGTTTAGGTATTGCATCACCAAAATCAACTTCGAATTTATAATTGTCCTTTTTAACCAATTTAATTTCGTATTCAAAATTACTAGTTTCTGACACTACGATTACACCCTAAAATTAACTAAAAATTAACCTGAAATAAGAATATCATCTAAAACCTCTTCTAAATCCGGTCTTTCTGGAGGTTCATCTAATTCTTCTAAATCTCCATCTGTGATAGCTTGTGATAAATCTAAAACTGTTTTTCCTCTTCGTCTAGCTGGGGATGCAACTACCATTGTACTACTTAAATTTTCAATCTTATCGTTAATTTCCACAACAAGATCAACAAGTTTGGAAATCTGTTCATTGCTAAAACCATTTACTTGATGTAAGTCAGTTCTTGCACGTTCTTCAAAGCTTGGAACTGCATCACTTGTTGCTTGAGCAATTGTTTTGGAATCTTGTTCAAGATCATTCCCGACTAGCTTTGATAAATCGGTTGTTGCTTTGATAGATTTTGCAACTTTATCAGCTAACTCTTCAATAGGAAAGAGTTCTGTCAGTTCAGCGATTTTATCTTGCTGTGTTTGATCGTTAAGATGAACAATTTTATCTTTTAGATCATCTCTCTCATTGATTATGTCCTCAAATTCATTCTCGAGAGCGTTATATTTATCTTTGAACAGTTTATTTTCTTGATTTAGGAGTTTAATCAACTTAATTAATTTTGGAAGACTTCTCCCAAGTTCATCAGCATTGTTTTGCATTTCCTTATACCGTGCTGCAGAAACTATTTTTACTCCTTGCTTATTCTGCTCACTAGTTTCTGTCTCCATTTGCTCTACTTTTCTTCTGAATTGCCTATTTTGAGTTAATAATCGTTCAACAAGTAATTTGACTTTTCTAAGTGCTTCTAACAGAATCCTATTTCTTTCTTGAAGTTCCTTAACATCAATGTTTGAAACTGTAGCCTGATTTAAAAAATCCTCTAAATCCAAAACCTCTTTATCTAAAGATTCTTTAGCTTTATTCATGAGTAATTCCTCTGGATTTAGTCGATTGTTAGTGTATTATTTCAGATAATATAAATTGGTTAGAACATTGCACTTAAAAAAAATTTGCTTTTTCATTTTGTCATTTAAATAGATAATTTATTTATGTAATCATTTAGAAAAACAAAAAAGATTCCATCAATATTAACCACAGTAGAAAATCTTTTTTTACAGCTTTTAAAACCTATTTTTATGACTGTATCAGCGTATATTTTCTTCATAATAAAATTAGGGAAGACACAAGAAGTGATAGATCAACTACGTAAGATTCCTGAGATTGTTAGTGTTGCCGTTGTAACTGGAGAATATGATGTTATTGCTAAAGTAATCGTCGAAAATTTAGAAGAACTCTATGAAATTGCTACACAGAGAATTCACATGATAGAAGGAATTGAAGATACTCAGACAGCAGTTGTTGAAAAAGAAGTTCTGATTGAGTGAAAAAATGATAGCACCAGAATCCCGGCCAGTTAGCAAATTTAGAAGGAAGAGTACATTTTATTCTCTTTCATTAATTAGTGGAATTATAGTAAGTGTGTATGTTATTCTAGATGATTATGTGAACAAGATATATATTTCTGATCCATATATTCTTGGAGCTTACGAGATGGTTGTTGGTGTAATAGTATCTTTAGTTTTAGTAGCTCTTTTACACATTCCTATCAGAAAAAAATTAGATGGAAAGTGGTTCTACAATATAGGTTATTTCTTTGATCGAAATTTTCGAAGAATAAGATTTCCTCAAGGAAGAATTGGTATTTATACTTTACTAGCAGGTTTTTTTGCATCAGGTTCTTCAATTCTTTATTATGTTCTTCTAGAAAGAAATGATGCTTCTGTCATCATGCCCTTCAGTCAGTTTGTGTTAATTTATTTATTATTAGGGGATTCTATTTCAGAAAAGCAAAAACCTGTATTAGTTGAATTACAATCAATGGCAATGATAGCTGTTGGTGTAATTATTGCTACTGTTTCTAATAATATAACAAGTTCAAGCTCTTCTTCCTTCCTAGTTGATATTTTTTTAATTATAGGACCACTTTCTTTATGCTCTGCGTTTTACATTTTCTTTCAGAAAAAAGCTCTCACTACAAAGGATAAGGAAGGGAAGGTATATGATTCTATTAACTTAAGAATCTGGACTATGATGATAATAACTATCGGTCACTGTTTAGCTGCAATTCCCTCCTATCGAAATGGTGGATTAGCTGTTGTACGAGAATATTGGCAACCTACTCTTTTTCCAGTTATTCTGTCAATGCTGCTTGTATTTATTGCAGTAGTTTTCTATACAAGAGCTTTAACAATGGGGAAGATGTCTATTGTGAGAGCTCTCAAAAGTGTAAGTGTAGTATCAACACTTCCCATGTTAGCTATCGCAGGAATAGGTATACCAGGTTTAGTAAGTGTAGATTTCTGGAGCAATACAAACATCGTTCTGAAAATTTCAGGATCAATTCTGATACTGATTGGAGTAATTGCTCTAGCTTTATCCGAAACAAGGAGTATTTTGCTTGCTAAAGTTAAACAAGGAGTGAAAATTTCTCCGGAGGAGTTATCCAAGTTAAAAGGAGTTGAAGATTTCTCTTTTATTACGGGGATCTATGATATATTAATCAATATTAAAATTAGAAGCATAGGTAAAACTTTCAGACTTATTGAAAAATCGATTGCTAAACTATCATGGATAGAAGATGTTACTACATTACTTGTAATGAAAGAATATGAGTAAAGTATAAGAGAAAAAGAAGAAGCATGATTATACTTCTAGTTCTCGATCTTCTTTAAGCATCTTCTTTTCTAATCTTTTGTATGGAGCTCGTTCCCCTACTAAATAGGCTTTGTGAACATCCTTGTATCTGAGCAAAATAAAAAATCCTATAAGAAAGAAAACAAGTAAAGGTGCAAGTGCAAGTGCATATTGATTTGAGATATTATAACCAAGAGCATTTCCTAGTCCTAGAAAACCCATGAAAATTAGGGGGCTGACAATCGCACTAACTCTACCAGCAATTTGTTTGAATCCTTGATATTGAGTTACTTTATCAGGTGGGGCAATTTCAAAAATAAATTGTCTGCCTATTAACCAAAGACCACCAAATCCAAGACCTATAAAGAAAGCAACTGCATACATTATCTGCCAGGGGAGAATATGAACTCCATCGATTTTTATGCAAGCTAAAATACAGATAATTACTGCAAAAAACCAAGCGAAAACATTAATGATAAAATTCTTTTTTGGTCCCCATCTATCTAGTAATAATCCGACACCAATTGCTCCAATCATTGCTAGGATTCCTCCAATTCCTATAACATACAGAGCTTGACTTGGATTAGCACCTGCTCCATCTACCATGACTAATTGCATATATAGAATTGTTGTGTTTGCTGCATCTGTAACGAAAAACCAAGCTAATATAAAGAGAATAGCATTCTTATATCGATGAACGAAAATTTCTCTCAAAGTTTCTCTAAATGATTTTTTTGCTATGCTAAGATTTTGACGGAATCCATTTAGATTTGGGTTTTCTTTCTCCTTACTAAACAAGAATGGGATTGCGAATAAAATAATCGCAGCAACTGCAATTCCGAAAAGATAGTATATACTTCTATATTCAGGAGGATTTGTTACAGGATCAGCAAATACCATACCGGGTTCACTATATTTATCCCAGATTTCATATGCTAACATTGATAATCCTATTGCAGCGAAAGTTCCAAGGAAGCTTAGGGCTCCTGAAATACCAGATGTTTTTCCTCTTTCTTCAGTTTTAGAGATGAATGGTATCATCGAGTCATAAAACATCCTACCTACTTGATAACCGAAATTTGCTATGACAAACATGATACAGGCCCACCAAACATTCTTCCAGAACATGAAACCAAACGTTGCAATACACATCACTGATGCAGATATCAGAACAGCAGGTTTTCTTTTACCTATAGTATCGCTTAGTGCCCCTATAAAAGGCCCTAACAAAGCAACTAGTAAGTTTGAAACTGCCATAAAAACGGACATTAATGCAAATGCAGTCCAATAATCAGTGATTCCGTTTTCCAAGGCAAGAAGTAGTATAAAGGGTTGGAAAGCAATACTTATGATTGCTTGACTAAAAAGAGTATCAGCTGCATCATAACTTGACCATAAAAATACGTTTCTATAACTTGTTTTTTGTGCTTCTAACTCTATAGTACCAACGTTTTCATCCATATATATCTATCCTTCAAATCATCATGTTATATATAAATACTCGTTTGAAACTCGTAGAAGGAAATACAGGAAAATGAGAAAAATCTTTATACTCACTAATTATTTTTCTTTTGATTATAATGAAAATATTTGATATAGAAAGCGTACCTGGGAAAAAGATTTTCGAATTCGTAGATATGTTCGAATATCCTCATGGAACAGTGGAAAAGATGCCTATTGTTATTGTTCAAGGAACAGAAGAAAAACCTGTCTTTCTACTAACTGGTAACATACATGGAAATGAAGTACATGGACTCGTCACACTTCAAGAGGTAATCAAGGCAATTGAACCTGAGGATGTAAAAGGAACAGTAATAATCATTCCAACTTTAAATCCTGCTGGTTTACTCACGCTAACTAGATCACCATTCTATGATCGTTCTGATCCCAATAGACTATGGCCAGATCCTAAACCAAAGAAAGAACCTAAATTGAAGTATGAAGATCCTTATGATAAAAATCTTGATCCATTGGAATATCCTAGTGTCCAAGAGGTTTTCTATACAAAATTAGCGGAAATATTTTCTGATGTAGATTATTTTATTGATCTTCATTGTCATTCAGTCCGTTCTTTTCCATTCTCATATGTTGATAGAGTCTATTATGATGAGAAAAAAGAGGGAGAGAAAGAAGAATCGCAAAAACTGTTTGATAAAACTCTAGATATGGCTAAGGCTTTTGGATTTCCAATTGTTCTTGAAGATCCTCCAAGACATTATTTTAGACAAAATCTTCATCGATCCACAACTGGTAGTTTCACAAACAAGCAAAGAAAACCTGGTTTCACTGTGGAACTTGGAGCTTCAGATATAGTTGTAATGGATATAATTAAATCAGCAAAGAATGCCGTTCTCAATGTTCTAAAATGGGCAAATAATTTGGATGGAGAACCAATATCTATAAAGACAAATCCAGAAATAAATAAAGAAATTTGGAGAGAGATAGCAATAAGAGTCCAAGAAACAGGACTCTATATTCCTCTGGTAAAAGCAGGCGAGATTGTGAAACAAAATGAACCTATAGCGGTTGTTCACGACATATTTGGGGAAGTTAAAGAAACAATAGTTGCTCCTGAATATGGAACTATCTTAGCTTTCTATGATGATATACGGTGTTATACTAACAGATCTATTGCTTCATTTCTAACAAAGAATACAGTAGACATTATCATGCCTTGGGAATATGAGAAAAAAGAGGATAAAGAAGAATAATTCTCTTTTAATCTTCTTCCAATTCTAGGAGAACAATTTCGAATTCTGGAAGACTGTTTTTGAAATCTTCTAAGAAAGAAAGATCTCCGATTCCTCTTCCAACATGCATAGGGATAGTAATCTTAGCTTTGATAGATTTAGCAGCTTCAACTGCTTCTGGTACATCCATGACATATGTTCCAGATACTGGTATTAACGCAATTGTGGGTTGCAAATCAACCATCTCATTTATCAGATCAGCATCACCAGCATGATAGATTGTTATTCCATCAATATCAATAATCGGACCAATATGACCCGATTCCTTTGGATGAAAAGGTGTCTTTGTTTCAGGATCTCTGAATCTATGTATATTATAAGCTGGTATAGCTTTTATCTTGATTCCTTCAATCTCTACCATTTCTCCTGGATTTAACTCTTTTACTTCCTTTTTGACTGTAATTTGATTATTGAGAATCTCTTGTGTTATTTTTGGTCCTATTAATACAGAATTTTCACCACTTATCATATTGATTGCATCTGCATTGCAATGATCAAAATGCTCATGGGAAGTTATTATAATATCAGCTGAGGGTAAATCAGTTTTTCCTAACTTGAATGGATCCAAGTAGATATTTTTATCTTTAGCTTCTATCCAGAATGCATCATGTCCTAACCAATGTATCTTTATACCTTCATATTCAAACATGTTAATCATTAAAATCAAAGATTAATCATATATAAAGATTTTAGAAAATAAAAAGAAAAGAAGATTTAGTATTTTCTTTCTTGTCCAATGAAAACAAAAACTTCTTTTGGATCAACATATGCTGTTACGTTGTCGCCTACTTTCATTTTTGCGAATTCATGAGGTTGCTCAGTTACATCTAAAAGTAAAATAGTTTCATCTTTTAGTGTTCCAGTCATCTTGACTTCAGTACCTAGGTATTCTATAGTATTAATTACAAATTCTACTTGACATTCAGTTTCACTTGTAAGACTTACGTGTTCTGGACGAACAACAAGATTAACTTCAGTATCATTAGGAATATTTTCCTTGATCTGTGTATTTATTTGTTCTCCTCCTTTTAGTTCCACAACATTTGGTTTTACTACTTTTCCTACTAGAGTGCTTGAAGTACCTATAAATTGTGCTACGAAAAGTGTTGCAGGGTCAGTAAAAACTTCTAATGGAGTGCCATATTGTTGAATTATACCTTCATGTAGAATTGCAATCCTATCACTGATAGCAAGTGCTTCTTCTTGATCATGTGTTACGTAAACTGCTGTCATACCAATTTTCTTTATAATAGATCTTATCTCTGTCCTAATTTCTTTCCTCAATTTTGCATCAAGATTTGACAAAGGTTCATCACATAATAGAACATCAGGTTGCGTTACAATTGCACGACAAAGAGCAATTCTTTGTTGTTGCCCCCCTGAAAGTTGTGTTGGTAGTTTCGAAGCTTGATCTTCTAAATGAACCAATGATAATACATCAAGTACCTTTTCTCTTCTGTATTCAAACTTTTTATCAAATTCTGCTCTTTTATCATCATAGCTGATTTTATCTTTTCTTTTGATTAAATTTCTAATCCAGAAATAGGGTTTTGTGAAGAAGTATATCTTACTGTACCATGGAGATTCTAGATTTGCTAATTCCTCAGGTTCTCTCATTTTCAGCCCGTATTCAACATTTTTGAAAATGGTTAAATGTGGCCAGAGAGCATAGTTTTGAAATATCATAGCAGTATTTCGTTTCTGTGGAGGAAGGATGGTTATATCCTTATCACCTAGAAAAACCTTACCTTCAAAAGGTTCAACAAAACCTGCAAGAGCTCTCAGAACAGTTGTTTTTCCACAACCACTAGGACCTAAGAGGGTAGTAATAGTTCCATCTGGTATCTCTAAATCGAAATCTTGTACTACTATAAAATCATCATAAGCGCATCCAATTTTTTCATACTTAACAGAGACCATTATTCTCAACACTTTATAGCTTGATAATTGTTAAAAAAAATCACATAAAAATCTTTTTGCTGATAAAATGGGAAAAACAGCTTTTTTTGGAAAGGATAAAGCATAATCCAGACGATAAAAGATAAAAAGGGACAAAAAGTTATGAAGCTAGACTGTAAAGGTGCTAATATGGTAAAAAGAAATCCAACCGCATTTTTAAAAGAAGAATATCAAAAAATTCAAGCTGAAGGTAGAGAGTGGGTACATCGAAAACTTGAAACTCCTTCGGAAACACAAGTTGTTGTTGATGGTCAAGAACTTTTGATGCTATGTTCTAATAATTACCTAAATCTTAGCAACCACCCCCATCTCAGGAAAAGAGCAATAGAAGCTGTGGAGAAATATGGTGCTGGTTCAGGTTCAGTAAGAGCAATAGCAGGAAATATGGCTATACATGAAGAGTGGGAAAGAAAGCATGCTGATTTCAAAGAACAAGAAGCTTCAATTGTTTGGATGTCAGGATTTATTGCAAATGAAGGTGCTATCCCTCCCTTAGTAAGGAGAGACGATTTCATAATCTCAGATCAGTTAAATCATGGTTCTATCATTGATGGTGTAAGATTAACAAAAACAGTTAGAACAATCTATGATCATGTTGATATGGGAAGCTTAGAAGACAGACTAAGAGAAGCAGATGCTGCTGATCCTAATGGAGAAAAGCGAATACTTGTTATCACTGATGGTGTTTTCTCAATGGATGGAGATATGTCTCCATTAGATGAGATTCAAAAACTCAGTGAAGAATACGGTGCAATGATCTTTGTTGATGATGCTCATGGAGACGGTGTTCTTGGTCGTGATAAGAAAGGTAAAGGTATCGTTGATCATTTTGGTCTTCAAGGTAAAGTTCAGGTTGAAATGAACACATACTCTAAAGCAATGGGTGTCGTAGGTGGAGCGATTGTTGGTTCACAAGATTTAGTTAATTTTCTAAGAAACACTGGACGTTCTTACTTACTTAGTGGTTCTCAACCACCTGGTGTTGCTGGTGCAGCAATTGGTTCATTAGAACTTCTTGATCCAAAATCTGAGCTTTTCATTCCTGTAGTTGAGAAACTTCTAGATAATTGTAATTACTTCAAGAACGAGATTGTAAATATAGGCTTCAACCATCCAATTACTTCAGCTTCTGCTGAATGTCCTACCGCTATTGTGCCTATCATTTGTGGTGAGAACGAAGTAGCTACTAAAATGAGTAGTAGATTAATGGAAGAAGGCATATTTGCTTTACCAATAATGTTCCCAATGGTACCAAGAGGAACAGCAAGAATCAGAGTTATGATGAATGCTGGTTTAACCAAAGACGATCTCAATTTAGCTTTGGGAACTTTTGAGAAACTAGGAAAAGAACTAAAGATTTTCTAATCTCTTCCTTTTTATTTTTTTCATTATTTCTGAATCAAAAAGCAATACAAATTTTAAAAACTACAAAAGATATTTCATCTATCAGGTATTTTCATGAAAACGGAGAAAGATAAATTCTTTTCAACACAAAGAGGGAAAAGATTTGCTAAATTTGCTGTGATTGGTTTGATAGGGTGGGGATTAAATGAACTCTTAATATATCTCTTTCTCCTTTTGTTAGATAGATTTTTTGAAAATGACCTTCTCTTTGAAATTTGGAGGTTTGATATAGAAAAAGCTCTAGTTGCATCTCTAATATCAATAGCTATTGTAATGGTTTTTAATTTCATATTGAATAAGAGTTGGACGTTTAAAGAATTGGAAAAAGATGTTCAAACCAATACAATCAAACAATTTATTCAATTTACTTTGATAGGATTGACAGGTCTTGCTTTCTATACAGGAGTTATGTATGTCCTATTTACGCTATTGCATGCTAATGAGTACCTTGCATCAAGCATCGCTTTTTTTGTAGGTATGATTAATAATTTTATTTGGAATGATTTATGGACTTTCAATCCTAAGCTTAAAAAAGAAAAAGAGAAAGAAAAAAAGAAAATTGTTTCGGTCGCTTATGAAGAAGACTAAATTTACGTCGTTTCTTCCTTTTTATACATCCAGTGTTTAAAATTGGATTTTTTGGATAAACTCTTGGGATAGTTTAGCTTTTATAGTATCTAGATTCATCAAAATTTTCTAAATATTCTCTTTGTTTAGGAACAATTAGATTTAGTGCATTTTCTATGTATTCAATAGAAACTTTCTTTTCCATTTCGTTGAACAATTCCCCTTCTGCTTCCCATGCTAAAGTTCTCTCAGACTCTATTGTGATTTTCTTTCCTCGAGCTAGCCAAACACCTTTCATATCTACATGTTTTCCTGAAGATGTTTTGAGTAACAATTGCAATCTACTTATTCCCTTTAATCCCCTAGCAAAAACAAATCCAATATCATTATTCTTCCTTGAGAAAAATGAATTTCCTGGAAGTATCTTGAATCCCGCTATTTCATCACTAAAACCAAATACACTTGCAGAAAGATCATCTACTCGAAGAACCTCTCCATCATCAATCTGAATATCAACTTGGACATTCTTGAACTTAATGACATATTTTAGAGCAAGGTAAGTATATTTTAAGAAACCATTCTTTATCCATTTCGCTTCATGTTGTGCTGCAGCTCCAGCTTCTGCTACAAAACCTCCATCGACATGATCAAATGCGTAACGAGTTCTGTCCCCAACGCATTTCAAAGCTGGAAAGGATTCATGGTAACCTTCAGATATAACTTCCATGTTTTCCTTAAATTTCAAAGGTAAAGAATGAGTTCTTGCCCAATCATTCATTGACCCAGCTAATAACATTCCTAGTTTTACTTCTGGGTAATCTATTAACACATCACCAATGTTTGAAGCGGTTCCATCTCCTCCCATTGACAGAATAGTTTTGTATCCTTTCTCAACTGCTTTTTTTGTAATTGAAACCTCATCTCTTGGTTTTGTTGTTACTTCATAATTGATATCACCAAAATGCTCTTTGATTTGAGGAAGAAGTTTATTTAGTTTTTTGCCTGTTTTGCCTGAATCAGCATTAGGATTAATAATTAGGAAAGGATCATAAACCATAAATCTAGATGAATTGAGAATTATATAAAATTAATCTTGAAACATTCCAGAAGAATTAGCTTATATCATCTAACTTCCAAGTAAAAAATCTCATATCGCAGTATTTTTTGAACCCAAGTTTTCTATAGATATTGATACCCATGGTACTAGATTGTAGGATTACTAATTCATATCCTGCTCTTTTAGCATCTTCAAGAAGAAGAAGAGTCAAGTACTTTCCAATTCCTCTTTGTCTATGATCTGGCAAGGTAGCAACCGAATATATTCCTGCTACTCCAGATCCATAATATGAAAGAGAAACAGCTACAGGTGTTTTATTTGAATAAGCTACATATGCTCTTCCTTCTAATTCATGTACATGAAATAGAAAAGAATCTTCATCTAACTCTTTAGGAAAATTATAAACTATTTTTCTTATTTTGTTCCAATCATTCATTCCTTTCAAATCTGAAACGAGAGATGCTTCTATTCCTTCTGGTTGAATAGGTTTTTCTTCAAAATTCTTGAGATTACAAGCCATTCCAGGTTCTTGAAAACGGAGGATTAATCCATAATTCGTTAGCTTATCTTCAATATTAGCAGGCTTACTATTTGGGGAAATTAAAACATGAAAAGGTAAATTTCTTTCTTGAAAATATGAACATAGTTGTTTGATTTTTGGTTCGATTTCTTCAGATATCCTAACGTTTAGTACAAAATTAGCAAAACCAAACTCCAAACCAGAATTAAATAGATAATATTCATCATTTTCGATTATTTCAATCCCCTTGATTCTTTTTGAATACCATTTTCTGTACTCAAATATATTTTCCTCAATCGCACGAATTATCTCCTGTTTAGTAGGATTGCGAAGAATCACCCTCATTTGAATATTTATTATTAAAAACTGTTTTAAATTTATGCACACCTTTGCAAGGTGTTATTGCTGTTGCAGTATTTTTATAACTTTCTGACTGAAGATAGAGATATGAGCAATGAAATAAGAATATTGCAGGAGATATCGATTCTTACTTGGCCACCTAAGATGATTTTAAATCTAAATGGCTGGAAGATTCGGATTTCCGAGGGGATTACTAAGAGAGCAAATAGTGTATCTCCATTGGAATATTCTGGTAATAATTTAATTGAAGATATTTCAGTAGTTGAGAATTATTATCGAGTCAATAGACTTCCTTCAATATTTCAATTACACGACACCTTTGAACCTGTATCTCTACAAGATAAACTTCTATCACTCGATTACAAAATAGTAGATGAAACAATTGTCATGATGGCTAATATTGATGAAATTAACCTTCCTTATCAAAATGAAAAATATGAGTTTCACCTTCTGGAGAATCAATTAGATAAATGGTTGAATGATCTGCAATTAATCAATCAAACAGATAAACTACAGATTGATGGAAGAAGAGAAATTATTAGTAGAATTGCTCAATCCAATGTAGGGTATTTCGTAGCTAGAGATAATAAAAAAACTGTAGCTGTGGGTCTTGCCGTTCTCCAAGAGAATTACATGGTTATTTACAGTATGTTTACTCATCCAGACTATAGACGCAAAGGAATTGCACAGACGATATTAGCTAATATGATAGAATGGGGGGATGTTAATTTAGTAGACAGAGTTTTCTTACAAGTAGAATCAGAAAATACATCAGCAATAAATTTATACAAAAAAGTAGGGTTCAAGGAGAAATATCGTTATCGCTATTTAATCAAAGAGCTTTAGCTGAATTTGCGTCATAATTCTTTTGATTTTAATTTTGATAACAAAATTTCTCTATCAACAAAATTTGCTGCATCAGGATCATGAGATGCTAAAAGTAAGGTTGTATTGTGGATATAGCACATCTCAGATAATAGTTCATAAACAACTCTAGAGTTTTCCACATCTATATTCCCTGTTGGTTCATCTGCAAGTATTATTGGTGGTTTATTTGCAAGTGCTACTGCTATTGCATCACCATCGTCCCAAAGATGGATTTTTGTGATATCAAGAGCTACGTTAACATGAGTTGGAGAATCTTCTCCTCCTCCAGAATCTAACTCTATAGCACTAACAATCAGAGGACCTCCAAGAATTAGTATAGTAATAATAGAACTTATTAGTATATTGTCTCTCACCTTCATTTTTCTTACTCTCTTCATGATTTTGTTAATCATTAAGTTACCAATTTTCATATTTATATATTTTTTGTATAACAATTCAGAAATAATAAGCAGAATCAATATTTTATAAAAATCATTTATTATTTTCACAAACAATTCACAAAATATTAGTATATTCTTTTTATGTTGTAGACATTGAATCGAAAGCAATTATGATTTGATCATTAAGCAAAGGAATGAATTTCAAAGTTATAGATAAATTAGAATTAAAATCTCCATTATTGCTCTCCAATTTTCAATTATATTAAAAAACTTATTAACAACTTCTTATTTTTGATTTCAAGCACTACCTTGCATTTAGAAATCGACTGGCATATTTTTTGTCGTTTCTAGTATGCGACTAGTTAATTGCTGATCGTTACTGATAGACGACAATAGAAAAAGAGCCAAATTTTATGTTCTCAAATAGAATATCTGTTTTTTTATTCCTTAGAGTTACATTGCAGTCCAACTTTGATTTCGACTATTAAAACAATACAATTCTGTGATTTCTCGGCTTAGGTTTACTAATTCTTTCTTTTTCTTAATATAGCACACTGAAGTCACATTTACCTTTCAATAAAAAATCCCTATTTAAACTAGAAATTTCTCCTTTAGGTTAGCAAAACTTACCTCAAAGTCATTATCTCCAGAACCATGATGTTTGTAAATTTTTACATTCTGAGCAATTCCTTGTCTCTCAAGCTCATCCATAACTTCGTTTAATTCCATAAAATAATATCTGGTTTTATTCTTTTAATCCTTAGAAATTTACAAAATTAACTCGCTTCAAACTGAAAATTCTTTTTTTTGTTGTTATATAGTTTCCTCAGAATGTGTGAAGGTTTCTTTGGAGAGAAAGAAATGAGAGGAAATTCTTTTGCTGGTAAGTAACTCCAAAGGAATTTAATTTCATCTTCTGTTAGTTTTCTTCCAAAAAATCGAAGTTGCGTTCTAATGCTATTATCTGGATAATGTTGTTCAATTAGCTTTGAGATTTGGTTAACATTAGTTATATCCAGCTCTTTGACTTCCATAGGCGATGTCTCTATTTTCTGGAATTTTACATCAAGGTAATCATCTTCCAAATTGATCAACAGATATCCCTTCGGTTCAACAATTTCCATAAAACTAGTTCTCTCTAAAGATCCTGTATAAAATACTCGTCTGTTTTGCAAAGATTGAGCTCTATGAATGTGACCTGATAAAATCAATCTAACATTTTCTGGCAAATCTGTAGTCACTAGCGTATCAGATTTATTTTTGAAAACATGTTGGTGGGGACCAAACATGGCACCATCAAAGAGTTGATGACATAGAATAAGAAAAGATTTTTGTGGAGAACTCTTAGCTAGATTATATGTTTTTGATAGAATTACTCTTGGATCCTTACCAATAAACGGAAATCCAAGTATTACTAAATCTTCTATTTCAATAGCAGAGAATTTACTAAGTAAATATATATCTTTGCTTATGAAATTTAGAAGTGATTCAGGGAGTTTTGATCTATCATGATTTCCAGGTATTCCAATGAATGGGATTCCATCTTCTGCCAAGTTCCTGATTATATTGTAAGCTTCAGAGATTATTTTCTCCTTTGGTTGAGATCGATTAAACATATCTCCACCATGGAGTACTAGGTCAACTCTTTCTGATTTTGCTTGTTTCATTACTTCTTGATAAACATCGAACATCTTTTGAATAGATTGATTCTTAGCTTGTGAAGTTCTTCCAAATTCATAGCCAAAATGGCTATCTGCTGTAGCTAAGATTTTCAATATAATCTCTACTCCATGAGGTTATTTTCAGTTATAGATTTCATTATAAAAACTGAAATGTATTTAAAATACTGACAAAAATTCTTAAGAAGACAACTCCACTTTTCTCGAACTCCCATAATTCCATTTTCCTCAAACATATCGTATATATATAAAAAAAGGATAAATATAATTAGAACATTTGAACGGGGGTTCAAAATGAAGGTCTATAGAACACTAACAATAGTAGTTATTACAATTTTTGGAATAAGTATCCTGAGCACAGGCGTAATTGACACAGCTGCCCAAGATACAATTGCACCCACTCTATCCTTAGTTGCTGAATATAATCCTGGTATCTTAGTTGATGGAGATTACGGTGATTGGAATATGGCTAACGAAGGATATTTTGATATCTTTGGTTATGATGATGGAACAACTACCACTTTTCAAAGCGAATATGACACACTAACCACAGTCATAAATTTCGCTCACAACAATTCTCATCTTTTCTGGTTTCTATACATTCCAGTTGATTTGGGTCATGTTAAAGCAGCAGATATTCATTTCTTTGGTAAACCAGGACAGAATGATGGAGTACACATGTATGCTTATTATAATACTTATATGGACTTAGCTTTTCCGGATGGGGATGAAGACCCATCACCACCAATGGGAGATGAGTATTATGGTGGTACAAATGATGCCTTTTGCTACTTAAACTACACAAGTTTGTATGGTTCTTTCTTTGAAGGAAGTAAACCTCTTAGATCAGGTGACTCAGCAGGGAAAGATATATTCTTGGACTATGGACAAGCAATTGCAGTTGAAATTGCAGCATGGATTAATATCTTACCTGAAGATAATGGACCAAACTTTGGTACAATGATTCCTGAGGAATTCCGCTACATTCGATTAGATATAGGAGATAATCTAGGAGATCAATTGGACATATATGGAGGACCCATGTATCCAGGATCTGTTGAAGGTTCTGAATATCAAGCTCCATACATAGTAAAACCTATTGAAATAGATGGTGAAGCTAATGAAGCAGCATGGAATGATGCGATGGAATATCAATTGACACTATCTTATCTAAATTGGAGTACTGGGATAATTGACACAAATCTAGTTTGGAATATCACAATGTTAGTTTGCCATGATGGAGTTAACATGTATTTCTACTTTGATTTATATGATGAACTTGAGTCACCTGGAGACTGGATAGGTTTAGTGCTAGGTAAAGGAGTTGATATGCTTAATTATTCAGAAGGAACTGATTTCGTGATGATGGGAAGCTACGGTTATCTTGACGGTTATATTCCTAGAGGTCTTGGTGAACCAACAGCTGATGAATCAGTTGGCGGTATGAACGATGGTCAAGCAAATGTTACCTATACAAGTACTCACAGACAAGTGGAATTTTCTAAACCACTAAATTCTGGTGATTCAGTTGGAAAAGATTGGGTTTTCACTGCAGGAGACTATATGTATATAACTGTGGTTTTAGCTCAAAACTCTGAAGATGGGCCTAATTATTTTGATTTGAAAGATATTGATGGAAAACCATATTTCGTCATTCATCCAGTTAAGTTGCTGAAAGAAGGTGAAAATCCAACAGATGAAGGAAATGGTAATACTTTCACAATAGGTTTCAGTGCTACAGATTTATTAATAATCACAGCTTCAATAACACCAATTATTGCAATAGTATATCTACGCAGAAAGAAATAATTTCATTCTTTTTTCTTTTTTTATTTTTAAAATATATCAGCATCCTTTAAACTACATATCCACAGAGGTTTCCGTTCGATAAATAAGAAGAGATTTTCAGAGAAAGTTTCATCTATTTCATACATTTCTCTTAGCTTTTCATCTAAGCTTAAAACAGACATTTTTTCTTTAATTTCTATTTTAAGAAAGGAATCTACATTTAGAACAAATGTATTCTTCTTTACAAGATTTTGAAGGAAATCACGTATTATTTGACCTTTTTTAGTAAAGTGAATAACCCACTTATCATTATCAATAAAAGGTCCAGCTACTACATCTGCATGTTTAGAATATCGTCTAAGGAATCTTAGTGATTCTCTTGATGTAATTTCAGGTCCTTCTCTTCTTAAAGAAATTTGTGGATTAGCAGCCATTAAACTTACAAAGACCCCAAAGTATTCATCGGAGACAAAAGGCTTTATTCTCTCAAGCAAGTAATTGTTGTTCCTTAATTCAGTTTCAAATGACGATCTTATACTTATTGCTTTTTGCCAGCACACTTCAGACTCTTTAAAATCTCTGTTTATTACTAAAACTACTATTTCTCTTCCTGAATTAATTATCTTTCGTACTAATTCATCAAAGGGTGGAGCTTCGCACAATTGATCCTCAAAAAAGCTGATTAAAGGATTGTAGAAGTAAATATTTGCAGCTGCAATAATTGAATTATATTGATCTACTGAAACACTTGCAGCTACATTATCTTTTGGATTAAGTGGATCTAAAACATACAATGGATAATATCCTACTAGAAGTTCACTTGTAAGAAAATCAACGTCCTCAGTTTTTTCTTGATTTTTCTTAGGATCAATAATGGTTCTAGGTTTCCAATTTCTTATTGCTTCAATTGCTTTTATAAAAGTACCGTAGAAGATTATCAATAACTCACAAAGATATCCGTTGAATCCAATGGCTCCAATTTCACTCCTGTATACACCTATCGCTTTTACGAATTTCTTGAATAGGAGGACTTCTTGTCTTGTTTCTTCTTTCATATGGGTTAGAATATATTGTGTGTGCATTGGGATTAAATCGAAAATGGAAATGGTTTCTTCTCCGGGCAATACTTCAAATCCTACAAACAGATTAATGAATTCGTCATCAATTATAATCCGTAAGTATGGCATCTTACCAGTATGTTTTTCAACACTGATTAACTGCTTCTTAACTCTATCTTTTCTCAGTCTTTGAACCAAAGCATCTAAAATTTGATGGACTTTTGCTTTCTCTGATCTTGATAGAATCAGAAGCAAATCAAAAGTTTCGTCTTCACTTAGATAGGTTTTACGAATAAATGAGCCCTGAGTTTCTACTCTTCCGATATAACCAAGAGAATTCAAATCCATCTGAATTTTTTCACTTAGGATTGACAAAAGTTCTCTTTGTATTTCATGCTGTTCCCATTGAACTTGAATTACTTCAAGTACTTTTTTTTCTACTTCTTCATGATTAAGAACCTCTTTCTTTCTAGTTAGATCTGAAGTATTAGATTTGCTCATTTTATCACTTTTCTTATTCTATTTTCTTGCCTGAATTTCATGCAATTTCGTATATTGAGGTCCTTCTGGTTTTAATATAGATTTTTTTAAATTTATTGTATTTATTTCTTGAATTCCACAAGATACTTTAGATTGTTGTTTAATAACTCTAATTAATTCTTTTCTATTCTTAGCAGATTTCACCCTTGCTATTGTTAAATGTGGTTTAAAGGAGCGATTATCAACTCTGAAACCGTTTGTTCGAAGTTTCTCTCTAAGAATTTTCTGTATTTCTTTGAGTGGTTCGATATCTCCGTCTAGTTCACAATAGATTACTCTGATATGGTTCTCATTAGGTAGTACATTAGGATTTTTTACATTCAGTTTAATTAAATCAAATTCCAGCTCTTCAAGAATTTCTTTTAATACTGCAACTTGATCCTCAGTAATATCTCCTAGAAATTCTAAAGTAATGTGTAAATTACTTGGATTAACTATTCTCAAATGTGCTCCAGAAGAACTGATTTCATCCTGTAAATCTTTTATTTTCTCTTTAATACTCTTATCAGTGAAATCCACGGAGATAAATGCACGAACCATTATTTATTGGTTTTTTTCATATTTTATAAATTTTTATTCATGTAAGAAAATTAATCAATTAACAAAACTTTTAACTGTAATCTTCATTTCCTCTTTGAACTTGATGACAAATCGAATTACTAGAGTGATTGGAGTAACAGGTATGCCTGGTTCTGGGAAAAGCTTATTTGCACAGTATGCTGCTCAAAAAGGCTACAAAACTGTCATTATGGGAGATGTAATTCGAGCGAAGGTTATTGAAGAAGGATTTGAACCTACTCCCAATAATACTCAAAGAGTAATGGTTCAAGTCAGAGAAAAAATGGGTGAAGATGCAGTCGCACATCTAACCTGCAAAGCAACTGATAAATTGATAGAAGAGGAAAATCATCGAATAATTATTGATGGAATCAGAAGTCAAGCTGAAGTTGATCATTTTAAGAATCATCTTAATGACGAATTTGTTATAGTAGCAATACATGTGGATCCCACTTTGAGATATGAAAGATTGAGATTAAGGGGGAGAAAGGACGCTCCACAAACAGAGGAGGATTTTAAGAAAAGAGATGAATCTGAACTGAAACTAGGATTAGGAGAGACTATTGCCTTCTCAAACTATATTATCCTTAATAATAGAACTCTAGATGAATTTAGAGATTCTTCATTAGATCTTTTGAATGAATTAGAAAAAGGTGAAGAATAATGTGTGCTTCTTTAGCAATTTCAGTTCCTCTTTTTTCAACAGAAAATAAAGAGAAGATTAAGATTTGCATTAGCAATCTTCTTGGTGTAATTCCTGAATTCGAAGAAAGAAAAATCTTGAATAACACCTTACTAGAAGCTCAAAATCTACCTATATCTGGACTTGAGAAGTTCTTTAACTACATCAGGAAAGTGGAAATCTTGGATGCTGTTAGATACTGTGCAATATTAGATTTCAAAAGAAATAGCGTTGTTTTAAATTTTCATAAACAAGCACTTTTTGCAAAAAAATTTGCTGTCATTACAGCTGATACATCATCTCCGTTAGGAAACGTTGAACTATCAATTAAGGGGAAAAATCCAGAAAAGATCCTAGATTGGCTTGCACCCCAAACAGTAGAGGGTAGAGAAACAAGAAGAATAGAATTTAATGAAATCAATAATCTTTAGGATCTAAAATAATCCTTAAACCATCTTCCGCGAAAACTGAATTAGGAAAAATTTTTTGAGTTGATTCTAAAGATTCATTCAAATTCTCGTGCAGAGTAGAAATATGGGTCATCACCAATTTCTTTACATTAGAAAATTTAGCAACTCTTGCAGCATCAACACAGGTAGAGTGCAGATATTTTTTTGCTCTTCTTTCTTCAGTATGAGGATAAGTTGCATCATGTATTAACAAATCTGCCTCAGAAGCCTTATTAATTACACTTTGACAGATATTAGTATCTCCAGTAATTACAACTTTAAATTGCTTAGCTTGAGAATCATCCATAATTTCCGAAGGGTAGATTATTTTTCCATCTATCTCTATGGGAAAACCGTTTTGAATTCTGTTCCATAGCTTTCCTTTCTGAATTTCTTTCTCTTCAGCTTTTTCTACATTGAATACTCCTAAGGGTTTATGGGTTTCAATTTTATAGCCGAAACTATTTTCTGAGTGAGATACTTTAAAGGATTCTATGTAAAAGTCATCATTTGATGTTACTATTCCTCCCTCAGTTTCTATTATTTTAATTTCATAATCTGGTTCTAACCTATAAGCTAAAAGCTGTAAGAAAACAAACGAGCTAGTCCATGGAGGTCCAATTATAGTAACAGGAGAAGAAATGCTATAGAAATCTCTTGTTGTTAGTAATCCAATCAATCCTAAAGTATGATCTGAGTGCAAATGTGTGAGTAATATTGTCAGATTCTTCATACTAATTTTATTCTTCACCATTTGAAATTGTGTCCCTTCACCAACATCAAATAAAAGATTGTGCCTTCTATATTTTAAGGACATTGAGCTCTGACTTCTATCTGCTTGGGGTGGAGCAGATGAAGTTCCTAAAAAGGTAATAATCATTTTATCTGACATTGCATCACTTTACAACCATAATTCTTCTAGTTAGGGATTTATGAATCCTCGCATCAATCATAGAAACTATCTCATACCCTACCTTTTTAACTATTTTTTCAGGTTCTATCCTCTTAGGAGAACCAAATACTAAGTATCTTCCTGGTTCTAATATTGTTTTTGATTCGAGTAGAAAATCATGTAGTAGATCTTTTACTTGCTTTCCATGAGTGGAGGATTGAATAGCATAAGGTGGATCTGTTGCTATTGCATCAGCTTTTCTAATTATGGATTTTCTTGAATCACTTCTGATAATAGCAAAATCCCCTTCAGAGAATTTTTTTAGGTTTTTTGCAGCACTCAAAACTGCTTCTGCTGATATATCAGATCCCAGAGAATAAGCTCCTAGAATTGATGATTCAATAAGGAATCCTCCTCCACCACAAAAGGGATCGTAGAAGATATCTCCTTCTCTTACTCTCGACAAGTTCACCAAAGCTCTAGCGAAATCTGTTTTCATTGAACCAGGTCTAAATGATGGACGTTGACTTGGTTCTCTCTTTCGGTAGGTCTCTCTATCCACACTCCATAGCTTTAAACCCAGATAGAATTTTTTGTTATGAATAATCGCATAAAATTGATAATCAGGATTGGTGAGATTTACATTCAAATATTTGTTTTCAAATTTCTTATAGATATGACTACCCAAATCTCTTTCAATTTCCACTCTTGAAATCCGAGTTTGTTTTTTTCCTATTCGATTTGCTCTTACACAAAAGGATTTATTTTTTTCAATTTCATCGAGTCTATAATCATTTGTGATAGAGATTGATTCATCTACATTTCCTATAGCTACAACTTTCAATAACGAGTGTAAAAATGCACACCTAGATGCAGCTTTTGAAGGATTACCAGCACTTTCTAACAATATAATTTGATTTTCAGAGAATTCTGTTCGATATTTTATATTCTCAGCTTCCATACAAGCAAAAAACTCTTCATATCCTAAAGGTAAAAACTGACCTCGAATGTATGCTAGATATTTATTCATAGATATTTTTCCTCAAGTAAATCTGTAATAGAATTAGCAATATCTATAGTTTCAATATCATCCCTTTCAACTGTATTTGATGATATGATTTCATTTACTCCTAATCCTTTAATTTCGTTGATCACTTCTTCTGATGCTAGATTGTGAATGCAGAAGAAAATCAAGCTTGAAGGCTTATTTTTTAATATTAGTTTAATAGCGTCTATTGCAGTACCTCCTGAAGAGATTATATCGTCTAGGAGAAGAACATCCTTGTCTTTACAATCAATCTCTGCATCTTTAATCGAAATTTTATGAGTATCTGGATCGCGATATTTTTCTAATGTTATATAGGGGAGATTTAGGATCCTTGAGGTTAGTTCTATATCTTTTATACTTCCTGAATCAGGACCTATTATTAGCCATTCTTTGTCTTTATATTTCTTAATTTCCTTTGCTAAAAATGGAATTATATTCAAATCAAATTTCTCCATATTAGGAGCAGTTTCAAGAAATATTTCTGAATTATGTGCATTTATAGTTATTAGAGTATCTATTCCAGAATTATAAAAAAGATTCATTGTTATTTCATGAGAAACAACTTCACCATCTTTTCTTCTTCTATCTGATCTTGCATAACACAAGTATGGAACAATTGCGATTACTTTACTAGCTCCCATCTCCTTTAGCGTAGATGCTAGTAGAAGAATTTCCATCAACCTTTTCTCTTGAGGTGGAGCTGTAGTTTGAACTATAGCTATCTCTTCATTTAGTACATCACCAACAATCTGCAAGTATGTTTCCCCATCACTGAAATACTTAGAATTGAGATCTAGAAGAGGTAATTTTAGTAATTTAGCTATTCTTTCACCTAGTTCTTTTGAAGCTGGTCCTGGAAGAATTTTCATTTCTACATATACATATAAAATCTTTCAGAATTTAAACTTTTTATATGTCAAATATATAAAATTTATAATCAAAACAGATAAAAATTTGACCAAAAACATATCTTTATTAACGCAGAAATGTCATAACTATTGAAAATATAGTATTTCTATTTGTGGTAGGCATGGGTGAAGCAAAAGAGGCTACTAAAAAAAAAGCCAAAAGAGATTCATTATTAGACATTGAGTTTAATGATACTAGTGAAATCTCAGTACCTCCTCGTTTAATTGATCAAGTTATTGGTCAAGATAATTCTGTGGAAATAATAAAGAAAGCTGCTCTACAACGCCGTCATGTTCTGTTAATCGGTGAGCCTGGAACAGGAAAGAGTATGCTTGGACAAGCTATGGCTGAGCTTCTTCCTAAGGAAGAATTAGTTGATGTTTTATGTATCCCTAATCCAAAATATCCTAATCAACCTAGAGTTGCAACATTACCTGCAGGACATGGAGCTAGAAAAGTAGAAATGGATGCAGAGGTTGCAAGAAAAAGTGGAAATAAACGATTTATTATTTCATTGGCAATACTACTGGCAATTATTGGATATGCATTAATCGCTACAGCCGGAAATCCTGCTGTGCAACCTCAAACCCTATTGATGGCGATGTTTGTAGGTTTCTTTATCTTCTTCATGCTCAATCAATCAAGAGGGAGAACTGAGATGTTAATTCCTAAATTATTAGTGGATAGTAGTAAGAAAGATACAGCTCCATTTAATGATGCAACAGGGAGTCATGCGGGAGCATTGTTAGGTGATGTTCGACATGATCCCTTTCAAAGCGGGGGACTAGGTACTCCTCCACATGAAAGAGTCGAAGCTGGATTAATTCATAAATCAAATTTAGGAGTCTTATACTCTGATGAAATCGGAACACTTGAAATGCGTACTCAACAAAAACTTCTAACTGCGATGCAAGAAGGAAAATTACAAATTACAGGTCAATCAGAACTTAGTAGTGGGGCAATGGTTAGAACAGAACCAGTACCATGCAAATTTGTTTTAATCGCAGCTGGAAATATTGAAACAACCAGGAATATGCATCCAGCTTTGCGATCGAGAATCCAAGGCTCTGGTTATGAAGTTTATATGAAAGATACAATGCCAGATACTCTTGAAAACAGAAGAAAGCTAGCAAGATTTTGTGCACAGGAGATTGTCAAGGATAGAAGAATACCTCATTTCACATATGAAGCTGTTGAGGAAATCATTTATGAAGCACAAAGAAGAGCAGATAGAAAATACCAGCTTACTCTAAGGTTAAGAGAACTTGGAGGTTTAATTCGTGCAGCAGGTGATCTTTCAAAAGAAAAGAATGAACCTCTAGTTACTGTTGAAACAGTTAGATTAGCAAAAACTCTCGCAAGAACACTTGAAAATCAAATAAGTGATTCTTATGCAGATGATAGAAAACTCTACAAAATATTTGAAACTGAAAATGTTTTAGCAGGAAGAGTAAATGGATTAGCAGTCATAAATCAGCGATCTGGTATAGTCATGCCTATTGAAGCTGAAGTTGTACCAGCATTTAGTAGAAGAGAAGGAAAAATTGTTGCAACTGGTCAACTGCGAATAGTTGCTAGAGAAGCTGTGCAAAATGTTTCTGCTATAGTCAAAAAGTATGTGGGCAAAGATATTTCTGATTACGATTACCATATCCAATTTGTAGGTGCTTATGCAGGAGTCGAAGGTGATTCTGCATCTGTTTCAATAGCTGCAGCAATAATTTCAGCAATGGAAAATGCACCAATAAGACAAGATACAGCAATGACTGGAAGCTTAACAGTTAGAGGAGTGGTTATACCTATTGGAGGTGCTACAGCCAAAATAGAAGCTGCTGCTGAAGCAGGAATCAAACGCATTATAATTCCTTTTCAGAATATTGAAGATGTAAAGATTGAAGAGAAGTATAAAGGTAAAGTAGAGATTATTCCTGTTCGAAATTTCCATGAAGTTCTGCGTGAGGCTCTTTCTCCTGATTATAGTTATGTTGCTGATAAATATGAGGCACTTGCTTTAGAATCTTCTATTTCAAAAGGGAATAAAGAGAAGATTAAGAAAGCTAAAGCTAAGTGATACTAAAAGTGATGTTATCATGACTTCTGCTGGTTTTTACCATTATTACTGTGGAATCACTGCTCAGCCAAATGATGAGGATCAGTATGAAGATTTCGGAGATTTTGATATTCACCTAAATCTTGTTCAAAGAGAACTTAATGAAAAAGAACCAAAAAGACAACCTCATTTAGAGACTAATTACTTTCACGAGGATTGGTTAGAAATAGTTTTACGATTTAGAGTATCATTCAGAGATGGCTCTGAGGATATTAATAGATTTATTGATCTTGTAACAGAATCACTAGAAAGTCATCTTAACATAACAATTGTAGATTTTGACATTGAGAATATAATTTAGTACTCCTATGACATTATTATCTTCAAAGGAGATTGACATTTATTGCAGTGGCCTTGTAAAGATATTCTTCTTGCTTCAGTTCCGATTGAAGTTCTTTTGATTAATAATTCTCCACATTGAGGACAGTATGTATTTCCTGAATCATGATCAGGAACATCATCTAGATAAACAAACTGTAATCCCATTTCTTTTGCTATATTGTAAGTTTTTTCCAATAATTCAAGTGAAGTAGGAAGTAGATGTTTTGTTCTATGAGCAGGTTTTAATCTTGATAAGTGTAATGGAACACCTGGTGAGAGTTCAGTCTTTATCCAGTCAGATAATTTTCTTACTGACTCCTCAGCATTATTAAAAGTATCGTGGATTACTATTGATAATTCAATCAGTTTCTCCATTTCATGAATAATCTTAATTGAGTTTTTGACATGTTCGAAATTTCCACCACCACATAATCTGATATAACCTTCATTATTAGTAGCTTTAATATCGATTTTAACAGCATCAACAAATCTTAAAATTTCTCTCAAAGGAGCTTCTTTGAAATAACCATTTGTTCTTAATAGTACTTTCAAACCTCTTTCCTTTGCTAATTTTGCAGTATCTCTTACCCATTCATACGAGATAAGAGGTTCAGATTCTCCGAAACATATTACCTTTGAACCTGAAGCCATTCCAAACATAATTGCTTGATCTGGTGAAAGTTTTTTTGCAGGATTCTTCTCTGGATCTATGAAGGATTTTAGAGGATCAGTACAGAAATCGCAGTCAAGATTACAATTGAATGTTACGAATGTTTGCGCTCTTGAATTTGGGAAAAAATGATAAACATGCTGTTTTTCTATCAAATCTATTCTCATTTCTGTAAAACCATAATTTAGGTTGTATAGCTTTCCAAAAATGTTCTTTCGAGCTTTACAGATTCCCCTTTCCCCTGATTCTAATTTACATTCATGAGGACATAAGTGGCAACATACTATTTGCTCATCATAATCTATTAATTCATAGAATTCAGCTTCATGTAACGTAGATTCAGTCATTAGATTCATGAGAGATGTAAATCTTTCTTTTAAAAATTTATTTAAACTTGCATTACTCTTGAAATGAAATTTTCAATTAAGATATATAGGTCTTTATAGTCGGATTGTTTCAAAATGAGGAAAATAGACACCAGAAAATCATCGATAAGTGAGAAGAACTTTAATTAATGTTTTTACCATAAATCTACTGATTGTCTTGGCTTCGAATAAGTGGAAGATTCTTCTATTTATTACAGTATTCTTTATCTGCTTGAATCCTATTTACTGCTTAAATGGTCAATCACTTCTTCCTCTTGAGATAAGAATATTAGCGCTATCTTATCCTCCAATAGTGTCAGTACATGATGAGGATGATACTATTAATTTTTATATTAGATATAGTTTGGATGTGAAATATGAGCTTGAAAATCCAAATGATGAAACTATTTCTATTTTGATGGCAAATTGTTATAATCTACCTTTTTACCATATCAATGCATCATTTGAAGATGAAGGATTACGAATCTTATATGATCATTAGTTTGTTGCAATGGTGTGCTCTCAATCATTTGAACCTGGTATAAAAACAAACCAAAAAATTAAGGTCTATTTTAGTATAGATTCGTATAAAGAAGAAGAACTTCCAATTGGTTTCTACACAATCTGGATAGACATCAATTATTCTGATGTATATTATCCAACTATAGTTTCTCATGCTTTTATGAATATAACAGAGGAGGGTGTAGAGATAGGAATTGAATGGGGAGATAAAACAGATTATTACTCCAGAGAAGTCAAATTCAGTTCTAGTTTCGTAATTATTTCCTTATTGGTTATATCCTTTTTAATTCAATTGAAGAGAAAAAGTAAAAACAAAAAGTATTTCATTTAATATGAGTAAATTTTCTTAATGTGGGCTTTACAAAGAAGAGATGCTATGTCTGTCTGGCAACAATTTGAACTTAAAGATAGATTAGTTGAGTACAGAGAAATCTTCCAAGGAAAAAGAATCCCTAGATATAAACTTGCACGCTTGTTTTATGTACCTATTGATGAGAAGAAATCACAGAAAGATCTTTTGGACATTCATGAACATTATCATACAAAATTCAAAACGTGGTTAGAAGAAAAACAAACTGTACCTCTTGAGGATATAGAAAAAGAAGTTTTTGCTAAACATAAGGAAGAAGAAATACGGAAGAATAACTATCTAAAGCTCAAGGTTATGATAACAAAGGATATACTCTCTGCTTGTGAATTCTGTGAGAATAGATGTAAAGCTGACAGAGCTGGAGGTAAAATAGGTAATTGCGGTGTTGATGGACAAGCTTACATCTCTTCAGCTTTTGTTCATATGGGAGAAGAGAGTCCTATTGTGCCTAGTGGAACAATTTTCTTTTATGGTTGTACATTCCAATGTGTCTTTTGTCAGAACCACGATATAAGTCAAGAATTTGCATTTGAAAGATTCAAAGGTAAAGGTCATACTCCATTAGATTTAGCTCAAATGTATTATAGTCTAAAGAGTCAAGGCGTTAGAAATATTAACTTTGTTGGTGGAGAACCTACACCCAACCTTCATTTAATTTTAGAGTCCTTCTTGGAAGCTCAGGTAGATTTACCTATGCTCTGGAATAGTAATATGTATCTTACTGAAACTAGCATGAAGATTCTAGTAGACGTTTTCGATATTTGGTTGCCAGATATGAAGTATAGTAACAACGATTGCGCAACTAAATATTCTAAAGCATCTAAATACTGGGAAGCTCTTCAACGAAATATGAAAATGATAGAGGAACGGGGAAGTGGAGAATACATCATTCGACATCTTGTAATGCCCAACCACACAAACTGTTGTTCAATTCCAATTCTAAATTGGGTGAACGAAAATCTAAAGACTCCTTTAGTTAATATTATGGGTCAATACAGACCTGAGTATAAGGTTCTTAGAACAGAGATGTATCCTGAAATCAAAAAAAAGCCAACTACTTCAGAAATGTATAATGTTAGGAAGCATGCTGATGATTTAGGAGTATATTGGAAGAGCGTTTCCTGATGAAAATATCAAGATTTTTTTCTAGCTAAACTATGCTCATATCCCAGAGTAATCTTTTTGTTGTGGTCCGTTCCCATTTGTTTATTGCACTTCGTGCAGCTATTGTCTCTGAGAGGAAAGTGTGTTGAAAATTTGAGATGAATTTCACTAATTTTTCAGGTTCTTGTACTTTTTCCATTAGTGCTTCAGAGATATAGAATGTGATCGAAAAACCTGGTTCTGGTTCTTTTTGAACAATTCCAGTTGCTTCTGAAAGTGCAAAACTTAACCTTCTTAACAGCATGTCATCGAATGGATCTCTGAGTTCTAAAATAAGTGAAATTAAACTTGAATTCTTGGTTTTCTCAATAAAACCATTTTTTAGAGGAAATTGTCTTAGATCCATATCTCTGCAATCTTTGCAGATTACACAGGGATAGTTTATTCCTCTATGCGGACAAATGTATTTTTCCAATTTCATTGCGTCCCTGATATTATCCATATCATCAGGGAATTCTTTCTTGATTGGACTAACACTCATCAACCACATAAGTACATCTTATAATTTATATTTACTGTTAGATGTAAAGGGATTCTAAATCTCAAAAATCTTCTCTTTCTCTTCCTGAAATTGATTGTCTTCCCATTTCAATCTAGTTTTGGGAAAAGCTGAAATCACAGAAGATATTACTTCTTTAAGTTTCCAAAGATATTGGTAACATTCCTTCTTTTTTTTGGAGAATAAGTCCATAATTTCACCTACACTCATATTAAATTCTTGTAGTTTAAAAATAGCTTTCTCTTTTGATTTTGTTCCCTTAAAGTCTGAATGGAATTGTTCTTGCCAATTCTCTATCAGTAAGCTATCAGTAATCAAACTCTTGAATTCAATGACAATTGTTTCCAAATCTGCTCGTATTTTCCATAAGATTTGGTTAACTTCATTTGAATTTTTTTCTGATATCACTTCAAGAAGCTCAGTATATGATTTCATGATTTTTTGAATATCTTGTTTTATGATAGAATACTCATCAGAGGAAGACATTAATCAGCGAAAAAGTAGCCTAATATAAAAAAATGATGTTTTCAAACAAATATTTTATAATAGTACATGTTTTGTTCTCATTATACATGTCTAACAATAGACAAAATTTCGATTTAGAGTTCTCACTTCCTGATGAAGACATCTATTTAGATTCTGCAACTCTCGGAAGGCTTCCAACTTCTTCGATAAAAAAGATTCAAGATTTCTATGAAACCAACATCGGTGGGACAATTAGAGGTACTCATAGGTTGGCCATTGAAGCTTCGAAAATCCTTGAAGAAAAGAGAAATGCCATATCCAGAGTATTCAGTATTGCTCCTAATCAGCTATCCTTCCTACCCTCAAGAGAAGTTGCAATTCTTAATTCCCTATTTTATCTTGATAAATCTGGAAAAAGCAAAATACTGACCAGTGTACTGGAAGATCATTCTATTCTTGCACCAATAATAAAAATCAGTGAGTTATATAATTTGGAGATTGATTTTCTATCTCTTAAAGATGAAGAAAATCTTGTAGATAAATTGAACGAAAGAATTTCCTCTGAAACAAAAGCAGTTGTTTTATCATCATTGACTCTTGGTATGGGGGTCAAAAGAAATTGGAGAAGTATATCAAAAATTTGTGAGGAAAAGGAAGTTCCTTTCATTCTAGATATCAGTAATTCTGTTGGACATGAACCATATGATTTTACTCAGCATTCTCCAGATATAGTGCTTTCTTCTGGTTCTTCAGGAGCATTGGGGCCACCTGGAATAGCATTCCAGATACTAGCTGAGGATATAGATAAGACATTTGAACCATTTTTAGTAGGGGGTGGTTCAATAGTATCTCTAAACACCAATTCATTCAAATTACTTTCAGGAAGTAACAAATATGAGCCTGGTCAATTGAATTTAGCTGCTATTGTAGGATTGGAAAATAGTTTAACAGAACTCAAAAATATTGGATTTGAAAAAATACAATCCTATGAAACAAAATTGAGAGATCATATAATTGATGGATTAAACGATGCTTCTAAAATCAGTTTAATGGAAAGTGATGGAGTAGAATACGGACCCATCCTCTCTTTTATGAGTGAAGAAATAGATGCTCATGATATAGCGATTATTTTAGAAGATTTAGGAAAAATCTCAGTCAGGAGCGGAGCTTTGTGCTCCCACTTGTTTATGGATGAAATTGGGATGGATTCTCTCATACAAGTTTCTACTCATGTCTATAATACTGAAGAGGATATAAGAAAATTCAACGAACTCCTTAGATCGATAATGGAAGAGATTTAGAAACAGTTATTGAGGGTCACATAAGCTTCTTTCTGGCATAGCTCTTTTGCTTTACTAAATGCCTTTCGATCATTCCCTAGTATAGAAAGTGAACATTCATATTAACAAATTTTTCTGTTCAAACTACTTCATTCTTACTAAAGAAATAATTTAGTATGTCGTTTTTACCTATCTTTCCCTAGTAATGTTTTAAAGGAGTACAAATAACTCATCGTTAGTAATATGACAATTACAAGATTCGGAAATGATTTTAATCTACAAGAAGACAAGATCTACCTTGACTCAGCAACCATAGGTAAAATGCCCGTTTCTTCTTTAGACACGATTGTTGACTTCTATCAGAAAGAAGGTTCAGCAGCTATTAGAGGTGTGCATCACGAAGCAATGGAGAGCATGAAGAAGTTGGAAAATAATAGAAAGAATATAGCAGATTTCTTCAAAGTAGAAACAACACAGGTTTCGTTTTTACCATCCAAAGAAACAGCATTAACAAATGCTTTGTTCTCATTGGAAGCCATTGATAAGAGGAGAATTATTACAAGTATCCTTGAAGATCATTCAATTCTTGCTCCAGTAATAAAAACCCACCAATCTTTTGGGAATGAACTACAATACCTCAACTTTGAAGACGAACAAGAACTAACAGATAAAATACACGAGCAGATTACATCCAAAGCTGATATTCTGATTCTTTCTTCATTGACTCCTACCAATGGGATAAAAAGAGATTGGAAGAAAATTGCAAAATTATGTCATGAGATAGAAGCAACTTTTATTTTAGATATTAGCAATTCAGTAGGACATGAGCCTATTGAATTGAATGGAATTTCACCAGATATCATTTTAACAGCTAGTTGTGTTGGTGCTCTAGGACCTCAAGGACTAGCACTCCAAATTCTATCCAACGATATTGAAAAAGCAATGAATCCTCTAATAGTAGGAGGTGGTTCAATTATAGCTCTTGAAGAGACAATGTTTCATCTAACTTCCTCTGGTTCGAAATTTGAATGTGGAATCCTGAATTTAGCAAACATCTTGGGTTTAACAAACAGCTTGGAGCTTTTATCAAATGTCGGTTTATCAAAAATTCAAGAACATGAACTTAAACTTAGTACACTGATTAGAAAGGGTATTAGTAATTTACCTAGTATTGAACTAATCGAAATCGAAGGAGTTGAGTATGGACCTATTACAACTTTTGCAAGTGATATTCTTGATGCAAATGACACAGCAATTATACTTGATGATATGAAAAACATAATTATCAGGAGTGGAGCTTTGTGTGCACATTTATTCATGTATGAACTACCATATAATGATTTAGCAAGAATCTCAACACATCTTTATAACACAGAAGAGGAAATAAAGACTTTAATCGAATTTCTTGAAGAGATACTATCTAAGATAGAGACATAAAGAAGCAAAGAAAATATTATAAAAGAAGAAGATATATAGCGAACAGAAATTTAGCACGTATAGTCTAGTGGTAGGACTGCAGCCTCCCACGCTGCTGACCCGGGTTCGAGTCCCGGTGCGTGCACCATTTTTTTTGTAAATAGAAAATATGCGATTATTGACAGAATAAGTTAGTTTTTAAATAACATTCGATTATGTTTGATTGAAGAAAAGGTGAGTAAAAGTGGCAAAGTGTCAGGATTGTGGTGGTATTGTTAAATGGAGACCCCCCTTTTATGTCTGCCTAGACTGTGGATTATCTTTTCGAAGGGGAGAGTTTGAGAAAGTGAAGAAGACAATTAAAGAAGAATTCAAAGAGGAAATGGGTGAGAGTGATGAAGAAATTGATAGAAAAGATAGACAACGCAAAAGAGATTATCATGACTGGTTAATGAAGAAAGAAGAGGATTAGCCTTATGACTATTATTGCACAACACCTAAAATGTGATTTACGAGATCGATGTGCTTCTTGTAGCAAATATCTTTGGTCTCCCAAACAAAAGGGCAGATATTTTTATTGTTCAGATTGTAGATCAGACATTTTGTGTGACAGAGGATTAATACAAAACTTCTCTACAGATAGAGATGGTATTATCCAAAAGAAGAATCTCTGCATGAAATGTAATGCAGAAGTTGTTGAAAAAATGTGGCCTGAAGATACAATCGAATTATAGAAAAAAAAGAAGGGTTATTCAATAATAATATACAATCCTGGATCATCCATAATGTATATTATTCCTTCTGGATTTTTACTCATATAATCTTTTACTTCTCTTCTTATTGCTTCAACAGGTCCTTCGTCAGGTTTCTTTATTGGAGTTGTTCTATAGATCTTTAGTTCTTCGCTATCCATATTTGAAACAAATTTCAAATTACCTTCCCCAATTGTTTTAAGAATACGAAGTGAATCTATAGGTTTTTGGTTACCAATTTTGAATGTATCTTCTGTACAGTAGTTGTCTAAAATGTATTCCAAAGCTTCTTGTAAAGACATATCTTTAGCTTCAATCATAACCTTCTCGTAATTGGCATTCCCAATTCTATCAGGTAAAGGTGCAACAGCAATAATTTCACTATTTCCATCCTTACCTACTGCATTCCATGCTGCATGAATTCCTTTTCCAGCTTGATAGAGATTAATTCCCCAACTTTGCATTCCAGAGATAACTATGTTTCCTGGTTTTGAAAGTTTGACAGTTCTCATATCTACTATTATATCTGAAGCTTCATCATGTAAATCAACAAGATCACCAGCGTTGATATAGACAATTTCTCCTTCTGTAACAATGGTATCAATACCAAAAATAGTTACTTGCTTTTTAACAATACTCACCATATTTTTAATATCAGTAATAACTGGATTTTCTTCTGTACAACCTAAACCGCAGCCAGGTACAAAACCAAATTCTCTGTGAAACATCTTTGGATGATTTATTCTTACTGTTTGTCTTGCTGCAATCCCAGGGCACATTTCTTTGATTGTTCCTGCTACACCTGCGAAATAGTGTAATTCACTGTCAGTTATTGGTACTAGAATCGATGATTCAAAAACCAAGTTATCGAAACCCATTGGTGTTCCAGCATCACTTTCTCCAATCATTTTGACATTTTTGTCACAATCATGTGCAACTATGTTTTCTCTATACCTTGAGTAAATAGGTTCTCCTACAATCTTAGGATATTCATCTTCTCTAGGTAATCTATGTGTTCCAGTTGCGATTAGAACTCGAAAATCCTTTTCAGGAATTCCAAGTGATTTAATTCGTTCAATCATGATTGGTAAGATTATCTTTGTGTGTAGATTTGGTCTTGTGTGATCATCTACGACAAAGGTTATTGGTTTTCCTTCAGTATATTTTTCTTTTACAAGTTCATCAAAAGTAACATCATAACCGATGGGATTATTCAATACTTTGTCTAATCCTTCTTCAATTGTTCCTTTATACATTTTTTCTTTCGAAAACTCAGGAGGATGAAGAAGCTTTGTTTGATTCTTATACTCCTTTTGAATGTAAAAGTTAATTATTTCGTTTCCCCACGAAATAGGTGTATCTAAATAATCGTCATTCATGCCTTTTTCCCCTCACTATGATTTATAAAATGTATCGTTTTGCAACTTTTTTGCCTTATTCAAGCTCTGACCAATTAATTTTTAACTGTTTTACTCTCCAAAAAATTTATGGTATTTAGAGAAGCTCAACTGCATCCATCGAGAACAATTAATATTCGAAGAATGTTCTTTGTTTTCTTAATTAATGGTCTTTGTAGTGGCTTCTATAACGTAATTTTACAGCCTTATCTTGTAGATTTTATAGAATCAGAATCTGTCTTTGGATTAGTAATGACTATGGCATCGTTAGCTCAAATCCTACCCATGCTCCTAGCTGCAAAAGTAAGTGATCGTATTGGAAGAAAAAGAGTATATCTTGCCGGAACTTTTCTCATTATTCCATCGGTAATATTATTTGCTCTAGCAAGCTATAATAAAATTGATGCACCTATTTTTCTAGTTGTAACTGGATTAATGGTTGTATCCATGTCATTTGGATTCAGCGATCCTGCTAGAAGTTCTCTTGTTGCAGAGAGCAGTGAAAAAGAAAAACGAGCTTCATCTTTCTCAATTGTGAACTTAGCATTTTATGTAACTGCCATGATAGGTCCAATTATTATACGCATTTTTTCAGATAAAGTGCCTTTAAGTTACTATTTTTATGGTTTAATTGGTGGAAATTTATTACTTTTTATCTTTCAACTCTTTTCATTAAAAGAACCTCTGGTTATTGAAGGTTATTCCTCCAATAAATTAAAACAATTTACCCAATCAATAAAAGCAATAGGAGTTCTATACTATGAATTTGTTAAATCTTTATTGCAATTTCTTATGATGCCTTTCGTCTTGATATATAGTAAAACTAAAAGAGACATGAATCAGAATAAGTATACTGAAAGTGTAGAACAAGATTATAATCTATTCAGAGATATTTTCAAAAATCCTGGTGTAAAATATGCAATTGGTTTTTTTATTTTTGATGCTTTTGTCTGGGGTTTAAGTTTAAACATTTACAATGGAGCTGTGAAATATGTTTATGGGTATAATGAAAGTCATATTGCAATTATGCAAATTGTTCTTAATATTAGCACAATTGTTTTCTTCATCCCATTAACAATTATATCTGATAAATTAAAGAAAAATCAATTGCTTGCTTATAGTCTACTTACTGGTTCATTGTTCTTCATTATGAATATATTAGGTCATTTCATAGCTCCAAAATATCTGTTTTATGTAATTTTAGTAGGATGGGCAGGATTAGGAGCGAGTATCGCTTTTTGGGTTCCAGGAATACTTTCTATTGTTACTGATTTTAATCCTAATCGTAGAGCAGAAATTTACGGAATGGTTACTGGAATTAAATCCTTAGGATGGTTACCTACCGGGATTATTGCTGGGTTCATCATAGAAAAGACAAAAGACCAGTGGGGATTGCTTGTACCATTTCTCATAAGTATATGCTTATTTCCTATCGAACTTGTTCTAGCATGGAAATTTCCAACCAATCAACATAATGAAAATAATGAAGATTAAGTCAACTAAAATGGTCTTACAGTAATTGCGTCCTTAATTTCTGCAGATAGTTCAGTTGTTATCAGATTCAAAGTATCAGATATCTCCATTTCCAAATTTTCTCTGAAAAAGAAATAACCAATTAGCCAAAAATCGCTTTCTTTTCCTACTAATTGCTTGAGAAACCATCCTTCATTCATTCCAAGAGAATTGATATCCATTTTATCAAGTTTCTCTCTTTCTTTCCTTGTTAAGGAGGATTTTACGAATATTTCACTATCAATTGAGAAAGCAGTTAACAACTCAGAGAAAAGTACTACACTATTTTTTTCATGTAAAGCTTCATTAGAAGCTAGTGAAAGAACTTTACCTTGATCAATATCACCAACAAATAAATCTGCTACAAGTATTTTACCTTCATCTTCTAATCGTTTTAATTTTAATTTCAATCTATCAATCAAAATTGGTTCCAAAGTATCTGAAGGAAATTGTTGAGTATATTGAGCAATTTTCAAAACCTTTTCCTGAATTTCAGCAGGAGGTTCGAAAACCTCAAATGAAATATACTGTGATAAAATTTCGAATATTCTTTGTCCTCTCATTTCTAGATACTCATTATTATCAAATAGATCAGTAAAGAATACAAACCTAAGTGGATTGGCCTCCCCTAGTGGTGAATAGAGATAGATTTTGATATCCTCAAGAGCTGCGTTGATTAGCCCCCTCTCACTTTTAGTGCATTCTATAACGAAATTATTTAGAGCACAAATCATGGGCCAAACAAGTTCCTCACTCATCATCAATGTCTCATCTGAATAGATTCTTCTTCCGAGTCCACTCTCTACATCCATGAAGGCAATGAGATGTATCATATTCTAATATATAACTTATTTTATTGATAAAAATATCTATGAGTTTATTTGACTTATACAATAATCTTATTAATAGTTGGCATTATTTTAATAAAAAAATGATGATTCTATGGAACTTGAGCAATCGGCAGGTATAGTTATCTATAACTCCGGTAAGTATCTCCTTCTTAACTATGGAAAAAGCCGAATTACAGCGAACAGATGGGGATTAACGAAAGGACGAATTGAGCGAAACGAAACTGTAATCGAAGCAGCGCTAAGAGAAGCTTCTGAAGAGACGGGAATCAAAGATATTTCAATCCTAGAAGAGTTTAAACACAAAATCACTTACTACTTTACTCGAGGGCAAAATAGAATCAAAAAAACAGTTATTTATTTAATCGGTATTTCATCAACAGATGACGTAAGAATCTCAGAAGAACATATAGGGTATCAATGGGCTACATATGAGAAATCTCTAGAGATGCTAACTTTTGAGAATACTCGAAAAGTTATTCGAGCAGCTGAAAGATACTTAAGAGAAAATGAATTAGTTAAGAAACCTTAAGGTGAGATTATTTGGTTCTAACTGACAAAGATATAGCAACTAAACCAATTATAAAAAAACCTCGTACCTTTAATCCCCTAGGAGGTGTTTTTACAGGTTTGTTCCTTGGACTAGGTCATGCATTACTGGATAAAAGTTTCATTAAAAACAATGAAGGGATTGGGATTGGTATTCTTGGAATTCTTTTAATTATCCTTTCAGTAGCACCTGGATTGGCAGCTATATCACTTTCCCCAAAATTTGCTTTATTCAATACGATTGCTGAAAAATCGAAGAATATAATTGCACAAATAATTTTCCAAATACTTATTTTCTATGTAGGATTTCTACCAATTTATGGATTTGCGGTTGTTTATACAACCCGTGGTTTCGAATTATGGAAACTTTTGGTTCTGGGAGCAATTCAGGTCATTTTAATAGCAGTATTGTTTCTAATCAATTTTAGATTTTTGATGAAAGAAAAACCAAGCATCAGTAATTTACAGAAACCTCTGTTTCAACCAAATAAAATACTATTAATCTCTTTGAGCTTTCTTCCCTCTGTTATTTCTACGTTGATTTTATTCATACTTTAGAAATAAACTACAGAATTCTAAAATTTTCATCTGTGATTTGTTTTTGGATATTTTGGAATGTTTTAACAGCCGTATCAAAGTTAACTTTATTCACTTTTGTTTCAACTCCTTTGAGCTGTGATCCTCTGAATTTCCATAACTCTACACTATAGACATATGCTTCAGGCTCGGGAATATGTAATCCTGACCTATCATAAACATATCCGCTTCTTTGCCCAAATGATAGCATCACGATAAACCAGTATTGAGGTCTTGGATCTTCATCTTCTGATAGTTTCTCTAAAGTGATAGTCTCCTCTATTGTTCCACTTTTTGTGCTTGCGGAAAGCTCTAATTTTTTCAGATTTTTGTGAATATCCGCAGGTAATCTTTTAGATGACATATAAGCAACATTATTGAAAAGAATTTTATCTATTAAAAATTTAACCCTTCACTTGATGCTTTTTATATCAAAATCTTTACTCATTTATATATGATTTAAATAAAAAGGTTTTAAATATTTCAGATAATATTACTTGATTATAGAATCTATGGGCTAAAGTGATTTAGGGATGTCAGAAGACCCTCCTCCAATAAAATGTCTGATAGTAGATTTAGATTTCTTTATTCAAGAAAAGGGAATAGAAACTGAGGAACCCATTATTCGTATTAGGGGAAAAACAGAAAATAATGAAGTAATAATCATTCATGTAACTGGTTTTTACCCATATTTTTATATTGATGATGTATCTGAGACAACAAAATCCATTCAGAGTCTCTTATATACAGAGAAAGAGTTTGGAGATTGGATTCAAGATCATTTTCCTATTACTAAATATAGATATTATCAAAACAAACCAATTTTTCTCTACAAAATCCTAGGTCGCAATCCCTGGAGAATTATGAAATTTAGTAAACTTTTGAGAGAAAAAGGAATTAAGAGCTATGAAAATGATATATCGTATACTTCGAGATTCTTAATTGATACAAACTTCAAGGGTCTCAATTGGATTGAGATTAAGAATTATGAAGAATTGCAGGAAAATCAATTCGCACGTATTTTTGAAGTAAATTACGAAGATATCGAACAAGTGGATAATCTAGATTTTCAATATACTGTCATGAGTTTCAATATAGCTATTAACTCGATAACAGAGGATGGTAAGAAAATTAGAAATTTCTCTAGTATCATGGCTGAAAGAAGTCAAAGAATAATTGCTATTTGTTTGAGTTGGGGAAGAGAAGAAGGTAAAATACAAAATAAAACTTTTTTTCTAGAAGATGATTCGAACGAAAGCGAGAAAACAATGATTGAAAATATTATTGCAACAATTCATGAAGTATCTCCTGAGATATTTGTCACATTTAATGGTAATCAAGTTACTTTACCTTACTTTTTCTCGAGAATGGAGTCTTTAGGACTTGATCCTAACATTATCTGTCCCCTAAAAAATGCTAAAATTAAACCTTCGATCGGATATTTGGGGTATAGAATTCCAGGATACATCTCATATGATTTAGTGAAAAGCACAAGGTGGCTTAGAACAAAAACTGGGAAAAAAGGTTTAGAAGATCTTGCTCAGCAGTTTCTGAATACAAAAAGAAAAGGAGATTATTCGCAGATTAATGATCTCTGGTTTCAGATGTTAGATAACAAGAAGAAAACAGAAAAACAAGAACTAGAAGATATTTGTAATCATGATTCCTTTATCATTCATTCTCTTTTCTACGCAATGGGTATGGAAGAATGGCTAGAAGTTATGAAATTAGTTGGAATAAGACCATCAGAAGGTATTTATTCGACACCTAGACATCTCGGAGAATTTCAGCTTTTTAGAGTCTTGCATCAAAAAGACACTATAATACCAGCTGAACCTACAAGAGATGAATTATCGGTTAGAAAGAGTACAAGATCTTTAGCTGTAGGAGGTTTTGTTCTCGTTCCAAAAGGAACATTGCATGAAGCTGTTCTTATAGCAGACTTTACTTCAATGTTTCCATCAATTATGGTAAGCCACAATATAGGAGGTGAAAGTTTTGATGGATCTGTTGCAGCTCCGATGAATAAATTCAAGACAAAACCTGATACGGGATTACGAATAATGCAAAATCAGATTCTTGAAGAGAGAAAGAATGTTAAGAAGAGAATTTATGAATTAGAGACCTATCTCCGTTCTTTCTCCAAATCAGAGCGAGATAAGAATTTAGAGAAGGAACTAAAGAAACTTAAAATTCAATCTAACGCTTACAAAATTGTAGCAAATTCCATGTATGGTAGTCATAATTATGTTGGTAGTCGTTTTTACGATACCGAAATTTCAAATGCCATTACAAGTATTTCAAAAGAATACATCAAAAGAGTGGATCAATGGACACAAGACATTACGGAAAATAGATGTCAAGTAGTTTATGGAGATACTGATAGCATTTTTGTTAAGCTTTCTGACAAAACCTCTGTTTTCAAAGCTGCTGAAAACACAAGCAGAGGTAAGGTTTTTTCATTGGGCAATGTTCCTGAAGCTAATGATCTCCTTGAGTATTTCGCCTCAAAACTCCCTAAACAAATGGATTTACAATTTGTTGATTTAGCCTTAAGGATAGTTTTTGCTCCTGAAACCAAAAAGAGGTACAGCTATGTGAGTGCTGTTACTGGTGATCTAAAAATTGTTGGTTTTGAGGCTATAAGAAGTGATACTTCACCTTTTGCTGTTGAAGTTCAGACTGCTGCACTCAAACTTGTATTAGAAGATGGAGATATTCAGAAAGCAAGACGAAAAGTTATTGAATTGTGCTTGGAATTCAAAGATTTGGAGCCAGAGAAAGTAATTGAAAAAACTATGATTTTAGGTCCTATAAGAAGGAGTCCTAAAGATTATAAGAGTAAAACTCCCGCAATAGGAGCATTAGAGGATTTTGCTTTTAGCTATGAACTAGATGTTGATGAAATCTGGAAAGATTATGAGAGATTTCCTTTTGTGATTTTGGAAGGCAATTCACCTCTCTACAAAAGAGCAAAACATCCCACATTAACAGATCCTTCTAAAATCGATAGAGAACATTATATTCTAGAGGCTTTAAGAGATGTTAAAAGAATTGGTGTGAGAGTTGAATTACAAGACATTAATCCATCTAGCCAAAAAACATTAGACTTCAGTATCCTAAATTCAAAAAAATCAGAAGATTAGATTATAGTTCTTGATACTCTTCATAAAGTAGGGATACTAAATCTTCCATTTTCCTTCTATATTCATTATTTTCTGAGAATTTTTTCACAGCATTCATAACCGATAGATTTGAGAATAACAAAATTAAATTCCAAAGTTTTTCATCCATTTCAAGTCCATAATCTTTCCGTAATGAATTCATTGACTCATGTGACAAATCTACAAAACCTTTCACAACACCTGTGAGAACCTCTATTTTCGCATCTGTAATATCTTTGAAAACTTTATCTGCCATCTTCTTTACTATTCTCTCGACAGGTCGTTCTTGAACAGGTACTCTTGCTTCAAGTTCTGTTGGTTCTATAACGTCTAGTGGAGCCCAAAGAATAAGGTTTATTGCATCTGGTTCATATGTAGCTCTGTAGAACTTGATCGTCTTTGCCATGTTCTTTATCTGTTCTTCTCTTACAATCTGAATTAGTTTAGATTTCTCGAGAATTTGGAGATGATGGTATACTGCTTGAGGAGTGCTTTCAATCTTTTCAGCTATCTCAGAGAGATTGAGTTCTTCTTTGGATAAGAACTCTAAAATTGATAATCGCTTACTCGAACCTAAAGCTTTGCTGATATTGACAGTTTCACCTTTCTTTAGTTTTATTATATTCAAATCTTTTTTTTCTACTTCTTCCTTTTTAGATTCAGAATTCATAGTCCTTATACCATTTTAGATTTGTTTAATTTACTTTTTTATTTTTTGGTAATTGTTCCTCAAATATGGGTAACAAAAGAGGTGTAAATACAATCTTTTCAATGGCTTTGTAGATTATAGATAAATTTATAGTCCCTCAAACTTTGACTTGTTTAATTATTCAAACGATAATTGTATTTGTGATTTATGTGACGTTGTTTGAAGCAGATTTTTATGAAAAACTTGAGGGAAAGAAAGTTCACTGTCTTTTATGTCCTAGAAGCTGCATAATTGAACCTGACAAACTTGGCAATTGTCAGGCAAGGAAGAATCTAGATGGAACTCTATATGCACTAGATTTCAACAGATTCACTTCTGTGGATGATGATCCAATAGAAAAGAAACCCATCTATCATTACAAGCCAGGCTCTCGAACAATGAGCTTTGGAACCGCTGGCTGTAATTTACATTGTGATATGTGCCAAAACTGGTCTATCAGTCAAATTTCAGCAGAGAGTAAGAATCTAATTAACATAACTTCAGAGCATGCTATGGATCTGGTTCGCAAACACAATTGTGATACTCTAGCCTATACATATAATGAACCATTGATAAATTTCGAATGGATAAGAGAGACAGGAACACTAGCTCATGAAAACGGTTTTGGAAACATACTAGTATCTAATGGGTTGATTAATGCTAAACCCTTAGAAGAGCTTATTACAATTATCGATGCTGCAAACATAGATATTAAATCATTTAGTGAAGATTTTTACAGAGACATAGCACACTTTCCTGGTTTAGAACAGATAAAGAAGAATGCTAGAGTTTTATATGAAAATGGAGTCCATGTTGAGCTTACTATGCTTTTAATTCCTAATCATAATGACGATGATGATGAGATAAGGCAATTTTCAAGATGGGTTATTGAGGTAATGAGCGATAGAGTTCCGATACATTTCAGCAGATTTTATCCTCACTATAAAATGCAACATGTTCCTCCTACACCAGTCGAAACGGTTCTCAATGCAAAAAAAATAGCTGAAGAAGTTGGGTTGAAGTATGTCTTTACTGGTAATCTGCCTTATTCAGAGATAAACACAACTTATTGTCAGAATTGTAAAGCTATCTTAGTTGAAAGAGTTCATTATAATGTCAAAATTAAGCATCTTGGAAAAGATTGTAAGTGTAGAAAATGCAACACAATCTCCGACTTCAGAGTATAAATATATTTTCCTCTATCAAGGTTATTGTTTTACAATTAGATTTATAATATTCAAATTTGAGAGCAGAGCATAATGCTAGATAAACTGGAACAGGCGCTAAATAAAATACCTTTGTCACCAAAAGATTTCTTAGATATAAGACATTCTTATTCAATGGGAGAATCCTTTACTGTCAGAAATGGAAGATTCGACAGTATTAGTAATCAAACCATGGGAGGAATCGCAATAAGAGCATTGATTGACAATACTTGGGGTTTTACAACTATTGTAAATACTGATGAAGAATCAATAATTAAAGCAGCTAAAAAAGCAATAAGAATTGCTAAAACAGGATCGAAATATACTAAACAGGAAAGGAATATCAGCGACAAGTGGGTCTATGAAGGAAAGGAGATTACAAAAATCGAAATAGATCCTAGAGAAATAGACAAAGAAGCAAAATTCGAAAAAATTATTGAAACTGAGAAAGCAGCAAGACATTTTTCAGATACTATAGCAGAATCAACATCATATTACCAAGAATCCCATAAAGAAGAGGTTATTGTTAACAACAAAGGAACAAAAGTGGAAACTGAAAATCATATAATTAGAATAGGCAAAAATGTTATTGGGAGAGAAGGAGTCAAAATGCAAAATGTGACAGATTCTCTAGGGGGAACAGGGGGATGGGAGCTGATAGAGGGATGGAATCCTGAAAAAGAAGGATTAAAAGCTGCTGAAGAAGTAGAAAAACTCATAAGCGCAAGGAGTCCGCCTTCAGGTAAAATGAGAGTTATAATGGATCCCTCACTCACAGGAGTATTCATTCATGAAGCATTTGGTCACGCTACAGAAGCAGATTCCATTATTGCTAAACGTTCAATTCTTGAAGGTAAAATTGGTGAAAAAGTTGGTGTTGAACAAATCAATGTTTATGATGATCCAACTATACCAACCCTTAGAGGTTCTTTTAAGTATGATTCTGAGGGAACTAAAGCACAAAAACGAATTCTTGTAAAAGAAGGTGTAGTAAATGAATACCTTCATACCCTTGAAACTGCAGAAACTATGGATTTAGAACCAAACGGTGCAGGAAGAACAATGAATTTTAATTATACTCCTCAATCAAGAATGAGTAATACATATGTTGGTCCTGGTGATATGTCTTTAGAAGAAATAGCAGAAATAACAAAGGATGGTGTATATTTATGCAAATCATACAGTGGATATGTTTTCACAGATAAAGGTCAATTTTCCTTTAATTGTCAATCAGGTTATTTTGTTGAAAATGGAGAGATTACAGATTTGATGGGTAACGTTGGTATGACTGGTCTAATCTTAGAGGTTCTAAATAATTCATATGCTATTGGCAACAAATGGGAACCAGCTTTTAAAGGAAATTGTGGGAAGGGGGGACAATGGGTTCCTGTATCTGGAGGGGGTCCGAATCTAGCAGTTACTGATGTGGTAGTAGGAGGGAATAGTTAATGAATTCAGATTTTAGTCTTCATGATTTAGCAGAGAAAGTAATTAGGATCGGTCTTAGTAAAGGAGCAGATCAAGTAGAAGCTTATACGCTCTATGGTGCCGTTAGAGGTGTTCAAATTGAGAGAGGTTCAATCAGACGCTTTACAGATACAAGTAATTCAGGGATAGGTATCAGGATTCTTAAAAATAAAGCAACTGGAATGGCTTCAACAACTATTTTCTCTCAAGAATCAATCGAAAAAACTGTTAGTGAAGCAGTTTCTTTAGCAAAAATTAGCCCTCCTGACACTAATTTCATATCTCTACCATCAGATACTACTCCTACTCCAATTATTCCGGACCGTTGTGATGATAATATTTCAGAACTGTCCATTGAAGACTTTACAGAATTAATCTTAGCTACCATTCAAGAAGCTAAAATTAGAGAGGATGCTATAATTGGTGGTAATTTTTCAGCAGGTAAGGGAGAACGCTATATTATAAATTCAGCAGGAGTAGATAGATTTTCTATGCAAACATCTGTTAGTGGTTTTCTTAGTACAAAAATTAGTGAAGGAGACGATATCGGTAGTTCTTATCATTATGATGCACAAACTACTCTCAAGAAATTTGATTATCTCTCAATCGGCAAATTATCTGGAGAGAGAGCCCTTAAAATGCTTGGTGCTCAAAAGATAGATACAACAAATCTTCCTATACTTATGGATCCAGAAACAACTTATGGCACCTTAGCTCCAATATTAGCTAATGGTATAAATGCATTCAATGTATTCAACAGAACAGCTTTCTTCGTTGATAAAATAGGTGATCAAATAGGTTCTCCCAAACTAAGTGTTTTTGACGATCCACTTTACCCAGGAGGAGTAGATTCTGCTCCATTTGATGATGAAGGTGTAGTTCCAAAGAAAATTCAATTAGTAGAGGAAGGTATTCTTCAAACATATATCACAGATTCTTACACTGCTCCTTTAGTTGAATTAGAGAATACAGGACATGCATCAAGATTTTCTTTTGCATCGAAACCAAGACCTTCTCCATATTCTTTGAATTTTAAAAACGGGGATATCTCTAAAGATGCAATTTTAAGTGATTTGAAAGAGGGTATATTATTAATTGATTCATCCCTTGAATCTAGTGGTAATCGTCCCCAAATTTCCGATCAAATCAACCAAGGATTCTATGTTAAAGATGGAGAAATCCAATATCCAGTTAAAGAAGCTGTGGTAGGATGCACAGTATACGATATTTTTGATAAAATCGAAGAGGTCAGCAAAGAAACAGAAAATAGAAGTGGTCATATAGCTCCTTGGATTTTACTATCTCCAATCCGAATAAGCGGAGGAAAATAAATACCATAAGATTTATTTCATGGTTACCTTCTTTCTTCTTAATGGTAACTTTCAGTTTGACAACAATTTCTATTATCCTTTCAATAGGAGTTAACGCTTTACTTGTGATTCTAAAACTTGTAATTGGTTTTCTATTTAACTCAATAAGTTTAATCGCAGATGGATTTGATTCAATTTTAGATCTTGTAACTGCTGGATTTGCAGGAGTTGGAGAGAGAATCAGTAAAAAACCTGCAGATTCTTCCCATCCCTTTGGTCATCATAAGTTTCAATTTGTTTTTAGTCTAGCAATTGCACTTACTCTGTTCATATCTTCTTATTTTATTGCTAGTGAATCCATAGATAGATTGAGAGCAAGCACTCAATTAACATTCAATTATCTAATTTTAGCAGCAGCAATAATATCTTTTTTTGGTAAAATGATAATGTCTTTAATTCTCGTCAGAATAGGAAAGAAAATTAACTCACCTGTTATCATTGCTAATGCAAAGAATTACAGAACTGATGCTTTTGCCTCTGTTTTTGTCTGTATCGCATTTCTTGGTGCAAATTTCAATGTATGGTGGTTGGATCCAGTATGCGCTTTTATTATTGTAGCATTGATTTTAGTCACTGGTTTTGATATTGTAAAAACCTCATTACCTGAGCTATTGGATAAAGGACCGACAGAAGAGATTGTTGATAAACTGAAGAAAATAGTTCTAACACCAGAAGAAGTAATGGAGGTTCATGTAATACGTTTAAGATCAGTTCTAGGAACTTATACAGGAGATTTTCACATTTTAGTTGATCCTAAATTATCTATATTGGAAGCACATGAGATTTCAGAAGGAGTAAAAGGGAAACTTGAGAATACAGGTCTCTTTAAAGACATAATCATACACATTGAACCGTTTACTCCCAAAGAGAGTTTAGAAGGAGAGTGAAATTGCTTAGTTTTTGGAGCTTCTTTGCTCCCTTTTCCAGATAGTAAGATAGAGAGCTAGTTCCCCAGCATGCTGATTTAAATGGTGAATGTATTCAAAGAACCATTCTTCAACTGACATTAGATAATCTTTATAGCTTCTACTTTCAGTTAAATGTTCATCTTTTAGTCTTTGAAACATCGATTCAGTTTTAGATGTAAGGTTATCATATGTTTCAAGCATATCTTCTAAGGTAATATCTTTAGATTCTTTTTTGAAATGCTTTCCTTCATTTTGATTATTCAATATTACATTTGCTATCCACATTTGATCATGGATTATATGCTGAACCATCCAGTTTACAGTATTTGCAAATTCGTGCAGTTCCCAGTTAAGAATACCCTCAGGTAAATGTACTAAGAATTCTTTAAAAGCATCATGAGATTTCCTGATTATTTCTAAATAAAAGTTAATTTTTGTTTGATTCATGAGCAAGAGAAAAAATGTCAACAAATATTTAAGCTCTCAGTTTTGGAGGAAATTGTCAACTGAAAGATTTTTATTGTATATCTTCTTTGAAAAATTGAATGTTGGACTTGGATATAAAAACTGATGTTTTAATTGTTGGAGCTGGACCTGCAGGTTTAAGCTTAGCAATAAATTTAGGAAAAAAACATATCCCTTGCATACTAGTTGATCAGAAACCTCGTTCTAAAATTGGATATAAGCCTTGTGGTGATGCTCTATCACCAAATTCAACCCGACGTTTATTTGAGCTTTGCGGAATTCTACAACCAAAGGGAGAAGAAATAAGTGAAGATTTAGCAAGTGCTCATTTTCGTCCAGTCCTAGGATTTGAATTGGAGATACCTTTTGTATCACAAACAATTGATAGATTAGAATATGGTCAACGATTGCTGAAATCATTGGTTGATTTTCCTTTGATTGAGATTAAACACAGTCATAAAGTAGTGGATACAATTGTAAAGAAAAACAAAGTAGTAGGTTGTAAGGTTCGCTTAGAAGATGGTAAAAAGATCAATATTTACGCTAAAATTGTCGCTGATTGTTCTGGTGTTCCAGGAATTGTTCGAAGAAATATTCCTGAGACTATATCATCCAAGTTTCCAAAGAAACTTCCCAATACTGAGATCATAATTTCTTACAGAGAAATTATTGAAACTCCCAAACTTCATGATTATCAATATCAGATGAGAATTGAGTATCATGAAGAACTACCTCCTCCTGGTTACTTTTGGATATTCTCCAAAGGGGAAACCACTCTTAATATTGGAGTAGGATGGTTAATCAACGAAAAAAACAAGCATTATAATGCGAAAAATGTACTTCAGCAATTGAGAAATAAGTTCTTTCCTGACGCAAAAGTTGTTGATGGGGCTGGAGATTTATTAACTGGTAGATTACCATTATATTCGTTAGTTGCGGATGGTTTTATTGCCTGCGGTGATGCTGGTGCTCTAGTTAATCCAATAAGCGGCGAAGGACATGGTCCAGCCCTTCTAAGTGGTTTCTATGCTTCAGAGATTATCGAAAAAACTGTTCGAAATCAGAAATATGATGAAGAGACTCTATGGGAGTATAATAAGAAAATATGGAACCTTTATGGTTATGATGCAGGTTTGGGGATTGCTGTTCACAAGTTACTGAATGCCGTACCTTTCAGTGATTTTTCGTATTTATTTGAGAGAGGAATAATTTCACAAGAGGATGTAGATGCAATAATGATATCATATGCTGTGAAGTTACCAATCGCTAAGAAAATATATCAAGGAATCAGAAAACCAAGATTATTAATAAAAGTAGCTAAAGGAATTTTATTAGCTGAGAAAATAAAGAAAATATCAAATAATTATCCGTCAAACCCTGATGGTTTTGATAAATGGGTAAAGAAAATAAAAAAGATTGAAAAGAAGAAACTCTAGCTATCAACTATTCTTCCATCGCTTATTTCGATTGTTCTATCACAGATTTTTGTGATTGATCTATCATGAGTTACAAGAATAACTGCAGTTTGTTTTTCCTTTGCAAATCTTCGAATAAGGTCGATAACAGTTTTTCCTGTTTGAGTATCCAAATCTCCTGTAGGCTCATCAGCGAAAAGTACTGATGGTTCATTAATCATTGCTCTTGCAATTGTAACTCTTTGCAATTGTCCTCCAGATAGTTTAATTGGAAACTGATTCTGAAATCTTGATAGTCCAACTTCTTCTATTAACTCGAGAGCTTCTCTTCTTACTTCCCTATTTACTCTCCCAACCATTAATCCGGGCAACATAACATTCTCTAATACTGTGAGTTGTGGTATAAGATTGTAGTATTGGAAGATGAAACCAATATTTTTTCGTCGGAAAATTGATAAATCCGCGTCAGAGAGAACATCAATATTCTTCCCTGAGAGGAAAACTGCACCTCTTGTAGGTGTATCTAATCCAGAGAGTAGATTAAGCAGGGTCGTTTTACCACTTCCACTTGGTCCCATGATTGCTACGATTTCTCCTCTTTTAATTTCAACATCTATTCCACGAAGAGCATAAACAGTAGAACCTAACAATCTATAGGTTTTGAAGAGAGATACACCTTTTAAAATAATTTCAGGGGGAATATCTAATTTCTCTTGTTTTTCTAAAATAATATCTGTTGGAATCGTCTGAAAATAAGCTAAATCTCTGAATTTGTCTGAATAGAATTTCATTAACTGGATTTCTGTTAAAGCTTTTGTAAATACATCAATTATATCGCTGACATCTTCTGACAGTATGTCAGGAACATCTTGGAATTTGTTTATTATCTCAAGCAATGATTGATAAGTTGCTTTTACTCTTGTTTGAAGCTTATCCAATCTGGTGATATATTCATCACATGCTAAAGTATTATCCATTAACATGAGGTAGTCCATTAATGGATTATATTCCAATTCTTGAACTTGTTCTACTAAATCTCCCCGAACCTCTGAAATCCTTCTGATTTGTTTTTCTAGAATAGTTATAGCTTGTTGAGTAGAAGAGAGTAAGCCAAAAACTACCCTTAGTGTTCTCCAGAGTTTATTACTCATTGTAGTGATTAATTTATCCATTCTTTTCTTATCGGAAAAAAGATTTTCAAGAGAATCTATTGCTTTTTCCAATGACAGAAATATTGGTGAAAGGTTATTTACACATGCTTTCCCAAATTGAATAATGAGAAGATTTTCAGCTACAGTTCTTAATGAGATATTACTTTGTTTATCTGAAACATCTCTTTTGAGAAATATATCGGGAAACATAATTATATCAGAAATATTTTCAGGAAAATCCCAGACTGCAATAAAGCTGTTCAAAAGCACGTCGCTTACATGATTAACTACTCGATCATCAATGTCATTTGCTTGATTCTCAATTTCTAGAATTATTTCTTTGGAATTTTCTGTCTTTGAGTTTTTCACAAGTTCAATTAACATCTTTGTAATATCTTTGATTTCTATATTTTGTCTAATTTTCTTTGCATAAAGAGAGCATTCTTTTGAACAATAGTCATGCATAATTCGTTCAATTCTTTTTACAACTTCAGCTCTCTGTTCTGTTAATTCTGCAAATTCTAAAGGAAATCCACAATGAATGAAAAGAAAGGTGTTTACCTCTATTATATCAAAGTATATTGCATCCAGTTTGTAAAGATAATTTCGAAATTTATTAATAAGAGTATTTAGAGAATCTCTATTGAGTTTATTGATTAAAATACCAATAGTTAGATCAACGGTTGATCCTTCTTCAGTTTTATCTGATTTGAGAAATTTTCGGATTTTATATGATATTCTTGACATTTAATCACCTTTTCCTCCAAGATTGATTATCTCTCCATCTACTATTCTGATAATCCTGTGACAGAAACTAGCAATATATTCAGAGTGAGTTACAACTAAGAATGTTTGATTATAGTTCTCGTTTATTGATACAAACAAGTTCATAATTTCAGTGGAAGTATCTTGATCTAAATCACCAGTAGGTTCATCACCAAGGATGATTGCAGGATTCATTAATAATGCTCTAGAAACTGCAACTCTTTGCTGTTCTCCTCCACTTAGCTCATTAGGTAGGTGATTGATTTTATCTCCTAAGCCCATCTGTCTTAGCATCATTTTCGCTTCTTCTTCAGCTTCAAATCTAGATGCATCAGTAAGAAATAAAGGCAAAACAGTATTCTCTAGAGCATTCAAAAATTCGAAAAGATTAAACAGTTGAAATATGTATCCGATATTTTTTAACCGAAATTGAGTTACCTCAATGTCTGTTAATTCATTAATATCTTGTCCACTAATGAATATTTGCCCTTTTGTAGGTTCATCAATTCCTCCAAGAAGATTAAGTAGAGTTGTTTTTCCACATCCACTTGGACCCATAATAGCAACCATTTCTCCTTTCTTAACCTCTATATCTATTCCTCTCAGTGCATGAACTTCCATAGGTGTGTCCTGAGCATAGATTTTGTGTAAATTTTCAGTTTTTAGTATTATTTCTTCACTCATTTTATCACCCTACATACCTTATTGCTTCTGCTGGTGTTATTTGACTAGCTCTAATGCCTGGTAAAATTGCAGCGAGAAGCGATATTCCAATCATTATTCCCGTATATAGAAGAATCCTTAATGGAGGAACTAGAAGCAACCAATCGTACAGTCTAGCAAACGCCCATCCCAATATTATGCTATTAATTAAACCTATAATCAATCCTAATCCAGCTAGGATGAAGAGTTCTAGCATGATGGTTCCTATTATTTGTCGTTTCTTGTAACCTAGCGCTCTTTTCATACCTATTTCTCTTCTTCTTTCAGCAACATTTCTCATCGCTATAATTACCATCCCCATTGCTCCCACAATTAAACCAAATCCTACAAAGTATTGGAGGAAATCAAAGGTTCTAACTTGAAAGTCTACTAGTTCCAGCATGTCATCCCAAACATTGTTTGCTGAAGCTGCTACGAAGTCTTCAGCAAGAACTAGTTTTGATTCATTACCATTAAAGAATGTCTCAATTTCTTCTGCTATTATGGTGTTTCTCCCTTCTCTGAAATCCTCATTTGTCTTTACTAAGAACTTCATATAAGAAGGATAAAGCCCAAAGTGAAGATTTAATCTTGGAAAGAAATCAATAGTGGGCGTGATTAATAAGGTTGGAAACATAGTCGATAGACTGAAAGGATATTGTTGTAAAGAGGCAAGCACTATAACTGGAAATGTATTAAAACCAATACCTGTCAAATTGAATACATTGCCTGGTTTTAGAATGGGAGTTGTTGAGATAACAGTAGGCATTCCATTTTCATTATCTATATAGCCTTCTTCGTTGAATTTTGTTCTATTATAAAAGAAATCCCAAATTTCATGACTATATTCCAACTGATATCTTTCCGAACCTGCTTGTCTATATTTTTCATTAAATTGAGCCAAAGATTGTTCAAATAGGAAATCAAAAACATATTCATCACCATTTTTGAATGTATTATTGTAAATCAGATCTACAGACCCTGGAAAGAAGTCCGTGGGTATGTCTAATTCTTCCACTTCTTCATCCGTTGTAATAAGGATTAAAGTTGAATTTATACCTTTTACATGTTTTATCGAATCATCTACTTCTTGTAGTTCACTTTCAACGTTAACCAAAGATTCATTTGCGATTGGAGAATCTAATTCAATATAAATAGGAGCTCCACCACTATAGAATTCCACAGATTCTAAGGTATTATATGCAAATGTTGCTTGATATACGCTAGCAAAGATGTTCATTGTTAATACTAAAGTGAAAATTCCAAATGTTAGAGTACTTCTAATTGTTTTTGAAGTCATATATTTACTTGCCATTAGAGAAACTCCTTTTTTAATTCTAGTTCTATAAAGAACACCTCTGATGAAATTGGTGACTGCGTTAAGATTCACTCCTACCCATATAATTGAACCCAGTGCTAAAATTACAACCAATGTAATTAATATCTTATTATTGTCCTCTAAGCCCTTTGTTTGAGGGAGAGACAAAAGAAGCATTAATATTGACAGAATTATGAATGTTAATCCTATTCCGTTCCCCATAATTTTCCTTGAGAATAAATAACCTGAGAGTACACTTATACCTAAGAGAATCCCGCCGGCTCCTGCCATAAACACCCATTGTTCTATAGCAGTATTCCATCCTGCTTTTGTAAGTATAGAATCATAAATGAAACTTTGAGCTACAAGTACTGAAATACCAGCTAGTATTAGACTTAGACCTATAGCTAGTGAAAGACTTCCAGTTTTTTTCCTTTTTATTTTCTTGATGCCCCTTATTACCTCTATAACATCTACACCAGCAGCTCTTATCGCTGGAAAAACACCAGCTCCTATTGCTAAAATTAATCCTAAAGCTATGGAATAACCAACTGCCCCAGCTGTAACATTTGGTTGGAGAGCGATTTCACCATCAAAGAAGGTTTTACCTATCCTGTCAACTAGAAAGACTGACATTGTATATCCTCCCCCTATTCCTATAAAAGAACCTAAGAAACCTAAGATGAAGGATTCAACTAAAAATAATCTAACAATTTCTCTTCTTCTTGATCCAATTGCCCTTAAAATCCCGAGCTGTTGTACTCTATCTTCTACCTGAATCAATTGGATATTAACTAAGAGGAGAACACCAGAAAATATGATTAAAGCACCGAATAAATTAAAGGCTAATAAAACATCTTTGAGAATTTCGTCAGATGTCTCCAGAATTAAGGCTCTAAAAGCAACAATAATTAAGCCAGAGTTTTCAGAATCTAGGAGTATATTTAATTGCTCTTCAACCTCTATGGCTTCTTCATTGGAAATAGGATTATTCTCATGGTCACTACTTAGAGAAATATTTATTTCACTGCATTCATCATCAGCAAATCCTATTATTTTCCTCATGTTATCTATACTAGTCCAAATTGACCAACCACCTAATTCTTTTCCTTTTTCTTCTTCAGCTACTAATCCTACAACTTTAATATCAAACGTTTTAAAATCAAACCTGAATTGCGCTTGATTTAATTCTCCTACTCTCAATTTTAATATGGTTCCCACTGTTACATTAAGATTCTCTGCTAAATCTTCTCCCATTATAACGTGGGTTTCATTTTTGAAAAGATCTACTAATTTCGATCTTCGATAAATAGTACCATTTTGGTCGTACAAATTACCAAAAACAGGATCCTCGTCCAATTCAAAACCGACAAAACTTACTCCTTTTTCCAGACTCCCATATTTTAAATTGTATAAAGCTACAGATTGGGTGATTCGAATGTTAAATGCAGCATAATCTATACCCGAATTTGTAATATTAGGTAATGTTGTAGTTGTATTTATTGGATAAGTAAAACCACTGATTATGATATCATTTTCTCCGATTGCATCGACGAAAAAATCTAAAGCTTCAGTAGCAAAACTTGTTATTGTTATTTGTACACCTACCATTAGACTAACTGCTAAACCTATTGCTATCAGAGTCCCAACGTTCTTTCCAATTCTTCGTTTGAAAGTTTTTTGTATAAGATTATTAATATAATTCATAAGAATCACTGATTAAATAGTTTCAACCAACACTTCTTATGTTGGAATTCGAATATATAAATTATCTTTTATGTAAAATATTTAATAATAAAATCATCTTTAAACCAAACATTCAAAAGAATAATCTTTTCTTTTTCTTTATGGATAAAATCATATCTAAAGGTTCTCCTTTCATTGGTGAGAGAGTACAACTAAGAGCAGTTGAAAAATCTGATTTAGATGACATAATGAAACACTGGAATACATTTGAATCAAGAATAGGTCTTGGAACTGTAATTCCTATGTCCAGTATGATGGAGGAAGATTGGATTAAAAGTACTCACGAAAAAGCTAAGAATCAAACTGGATTTGCCTTTGTAATAGAAAATAAGGAAACAAAGGAGCTTCTTGGGACCTGCGGATATGAAGATATGAATTGGATAGCAAAATCGGGAATTGTAGGAATTGGAATTCATAATCCTGCAAACCATAACAAGGGATATGGGACAGATGCGATGATTTGCCTTCTGAAATTCGGTTTTAATATACTAAACTTGAATAGAATAGAGTTATGGGTTATGGAATATAATGATCGTGCCATTCATGTTTATGAAAAACTAGGATTTAAGAAAGTTGGAAAGAAGAGACAAGCTCATTTTGTTCAAGGTTCTTATCACGACATTATAGAGATGGATATACTAAGAAATGAATTCGAAAATAAGTAAGTAAGAAGGAATCTTATGCTTATTGGATTAAATATGCTGATTTAGGCAATTTTATAATTATCAAGGAATGCAATAGTCAATATAATGCAAAGATCCACTGTACTTATAGAAGAAAAAAATGAATCTCAGGTAAAAATAGGAATCCTGATTTCAGCTACGGGTATAGGTGTTTTTCTTGCATCCCTAGATGGTACTATAATTAATATCAGTCTCAGAACAATGAAAGATTCTCTCGGAGTTTCACAGAGTAGTATTCAATGGGTAATCATTTGTTATCTATTAACTATGATTGCTTTTACTACAATAGCTGGAGATTTAGGAGATAGAATTTCCAACAAGATTATTTTCCAAATAGGAATGTTTATTTTCTCAATAGCTTCATTACTTTGCTTTTTTGCAAATTCTTTTACTGTTTTAATTATTTTTCGTGTTTTGCAGGGTATCGGGGCAACAGGTTTAGTTGCAAATGGAATTGCCATTATTACAAGGTTTACTACAGAAGAAAATAGAGGATTAGCAATTGGTCTGAATTCGCTAATTGTAGCATTTGCTATTACCCTTGGTCCAATATTAGGAGGAGTATTAACTGAGTATTTTGGGTGGCCAAGTATTTTTCTAGTGAATGTTCCTGTTGGTCTCTTAGGTTTGATTTGGGTACAATTTGCTATTCCTGCAACCAAACCTATTCAGAAAGAAAGAAGAAAAGCAGATACCATAGGTTCTTTTCTGTTAGCTAGTCTTCTAACTTTGATTGTTTTTGGATTGAGTATCTTTGAGAGTGATGTTATTAGTAATGCTAATCGTTGGGCAGGAATAAGTCTTGGGAGTAGTTTTATTCTTTTAGTAATGTTCATTTTTTGGGAGAGAAGATCAAAAGCTCCTATAGTAGATCTAGCTATGTTTAGAAATAGAAGATTTATTATTGGTATTTTTACTGCAATATTTGCATATATGGGATTATGTGTTATCATCTACCAGCTCCCCTTCTTCTTGCAGGAAATAATGGAGTTATCTCAAATTGAAACAGGTCTTATAATTCTTGGAACGCCAGTTGCTATGGCACTATCAGCAGTTGTTGCAGGCTCTCTATCAGATAGAATAGATGCCAAATATATTGCTACAATAGGTGTTGCTAGTATGATGATTGCATTAATTGTTGGTGCAGTTTTTGTGACTTTTAGTGTCCCAATTTGGTTAATTGTTCTAATCGCTGTAATCATTGGTTTTTCCTTAGGAGCATTCATTGCTCCTAATAACAATTCAGTGATGTCAGCTGCTCCAAAAGAAAAACTGGGGGTTGCAAACGGGATGTTAAGTTTATCAACCAATTTTGGTTTTAGTTTAGGAACAGCATTAGCAACATCAGTTTTTGTAATTAATCAGAATTTTTTTCAAAGAATTAATGGAGGAGATTTAGGAGATCCTAGTAATTACATTCCAGCTATGAGAGTACTCTTTGGAGTATTTGCATTTATTATGCTTCTTACTGCAATTTTATCCTATTTCAGAGGATCTGAAGATAGGAAAAATAAGCGTTAAATTTTGCAGAAATTCGAAACTAATTTAATTGTGTTTATTATATCATCTACAAGTAGAATTCCAGCAGTGGAATGTATATATCTACATGGAACTGAAACCACTCCTGAAGGCACCCCTGACTTTGTTAGAGAGATTCTTCCTGCGTCTGTTCCCCCATAAGCAGGTTTTTTGTATTGCCATTTTATTTCATCCTTCCCCGCTGCTTCTTTTATTCTTTCAAGTATTTTTTTTGGAACTATTAAAGATCGATCAGCAGCTGTAACCGCAGGTCCTCCACCAAGTTTAGTTATAGTTTTTTGGGGACTTACTCCTGGTACATCACATGCCATAGTATTTTCTACAGCAAGTGCAATACTTGGATCAAGTGTAAAAGCTCCTACTGTAGCTCCTCTTAAACCGACCTCTTCCTGAACTGCAAAGTTTACTAAAATAGTATTTGGAATTTCTTGATCAGATAGAATTTCAAGTACATGAAGAATTACATTGCAAGCAGTTCTATCATCAAATGCCTTTCCTAAAATAGTTTTATCATTTAGTTGGATACTTTCAACATAAAAGGTTCCTACTGAACCAATATCAAGTCCTGTCTCAATTACTTCTTCATATGAATCGCACCCTATGTCCACAAACATATCTGAAATATCTGGTACTTTTTCTCTTTCGTCTTGCTTGGTAATATGGGGAGGAGATGCTCCAAAAACACCAATTATTCTTTCCCCATTGGAAGATTGAAATTGAACAAGCGTTCCTAGAATTATTCGTTTATCTATTCCACCTAAAGTAGTCACTGTAATGAAACCGTTATCGCTGATGTGAGAAATCATAAAACCTACCTCATCTACATGGCCATCGAGGAGTATCCTTAGTCCATTTGGATCTGTACCTTCTTTGATCGCCAAAACATTTCCTAGAGGATCTATCCAAGCTTTGTCTACAGTTAATTTCTCTAACCTCATCATGATATAATCGGTTACTTCTTCTTCATGACCAGGACATCCCATTAGATTACTTAATTCCATTTGTGTTCTTATAACACTCTCTCTATCAATATTCATTTCAAATTATAGATTTTATTAATTTTATTAAATTTTTCTCACTAAGCTTTTTTTTGAAGAATATGAATAATTAGTAATCTTTAT
>JABLTJ010000076.1 GCA_013166775.1 Promethearchaeati archaeon | reverse complement strand
GCTTATGATGATGACACAGACAACGATGGTTTGAAAGACTATGCAGAAGTTTTTGGAATTTATGATCCCAGTTTTCCATATTCAGTTGCAGATTATATTCCTGGTCAAATAGATAATGGTTTAGATGCTAATAATTCGGATTCAGATTTCGATGGTCTCCGAGACGGTGATGAATATGATATTTACTTCACTAATCTCTTAAGTGATGACACAGACATCGACGGGATGACTGACGGCTGGGAGGTTACCTATAGTTTGAATCCAACAATGGACGATGCTGCAGGTCATGCTGATGCTGATAGCCTTACGAATATCCAAGAATTTGATAATGATTGTTTTCCAAACAATAAAGACTCGGATAATGACACGATTTGGGATGATGCAGAAGTATTGGCTGGAACTAATCCCCGTGATCCTGATGATCACCCTATTCTTTGGAACAAGTGGAATCGTATTTATTCCATTGGTATAGGGGTTGTTGGCTTTTTAACTACCGTTGTTGGAACTTATACAGCTGCACGTAAACAATTCAAAAAGGATTCAGAAAAAGAAGAATAAGTAATAATTATTCTTTTGCTCTTTCTTTTTTCCTAATTTTTTTTACCAATTAACTATTGATTAAAGTTACGTTACGAAATACTTATATTTTAGTTACGTTATTTAAATAATAAGGTAAACTGGATGTTAACAAAATGAAAAAATTAACATTGATACCATTTATTCTATTGATTGGGACTTTAGCTGTTGCAGCTTCACCTGCACAAGCAAAAGTCTGCAAAATCGAATTTACGTTCTATGAACAATTCGATTTCTCAGGTTATTATCCAGGAGAAACAGTGATAACTGGAAGTGTTAAACACACTTACGGAGCAATTTACAAATTCAACATTGTTGCTGGTCCTGTTGAAGGTGTTCTATATGCCACTGCGGATCATATGGTCACACACTTAGAAACAGGGGACGCTAGCGGAACTGGAACTAATGAGTTAATTGGAACTTGGCTCGGAGACGATCAATTCTATGGACTGGACATTTATTTCTTTGGAAATTCCATTTTGAAACGAGACGGTGGTCGTACTTATGGTTGGTGTAATAGTTTTGGTACACTTGGACCATATACAATACAAGCTCATTGTGATTATGGACCCGTTTTGGATGGACCGCTCGCGGGCACTACTTATGTAACAGGGGTAATAATAGTACATCTTTAGAATTCATAACTCATAGAGACATCATTTGTTCTCTATGATCTTTTTTCTAATGAATGAGAAATAAATTAGCAATTATGATTGCTTAACAGTTTTAATTTGCTGCTTTTTCTTATCTTTAATTTCTGCTTCTAATTCACTAATTCGTTGTTCGGCGATTTCAATTTCTTGATCAAAATCAAACTCACTAATTCTATTTCCTAATTCTATATTTATCAATTGAAGAATAGTTGCATTGAAAAGTGCATTATCAAAGCTACGAGCAGAACGAAGCACATCATGTCTAATCAAACTATCAGTTGCAGTTTTAATTTCACCAAGAGCTTTTCCAACAATTACTTTTAATGGGCTATGAATGGATCGTTTACCAAGTGCTTTCTCAAGTTCCTTTTTGAAATCTTGTAGATCTTTAGTACTCATTTTCTTAATGTCCTGGTACGTCCAATCAAACCAAGGTTGCTTCTCATCTAATTGCTTGTCAAAATCCTTATTGGTTATTGCTTCTAATTTCTCAAATCGTTCCAACAAAGTTTCAAATTCTTCTTTCTTCTTTTCCCGAAAAGCTTTTTGCTTTTCAGCATCATCTTTGTAAATTCTTGGTCTTCCTCGAGATTTCTTTTTCTCTGCCAAATCAATCTGCACCTATTTTCATAAGTATATAGTTACGTAACCAAAATAAAAGGTTTTGGATAATGAAACAGAAAAATCGATTGTTGAATCACTCAGTTCTGATCAAATCATAGTATGAACGTAAAAATTCATCCCAAACTTCTAGATGATCAAGCATGTTCCTGTGTTTATCAAAAATCCTCTTAGCTAAACCTGTAAGCCCTTTCATTTCAGCAATTTGTAAGGTATTTGCTAATAATGATTGAATTTCATTTAAATCAATATGCGTGGTAGAGTGTTGCGCTTGTAACCACAAGGTCAGAATTCGGATGTGTTGAGCTTCAAGTTTCAATGTATAGGATTCCTGCTTCTGAGAAAACTCAACTAATTTTTGAGTATAGTTTTGTAATTCATTAAGAATATACTTGTCTCCATCTATTTGATACTTTTTCAATAAGAGATCACATAAATTAAGCAATGCAACAACTGTTTCCCAGGATCTAGTGATATCTTCTTCTACAATTGAAACAAGAAGATTTTCAATTTCAGCACTATTTTCAGGTTGCATTGTAGCTTTGTTAATCAATGCTGTAACTAAACGATATCTTTGATTTATAGCTAAATCGTTTTTTTCTTGCTCATAGATTTTTTCTAAATCACTCAAGAAAGATTTCGCTTGAGAAATTTCATTCATTTCAAGACAAATTCTAATTATCAAGACTAAAATAACTGCTGTTTTAGTAGTATTAAACAGCTCATTTCTTAATTGGTAAGCTTGTTTAGCATAATCTAAAGATTGATTAAAATCCCCTTTTTCAAAATAAATTCTAGCTATATCTTGAAATGCTTCCGATAATCCCTCTTTATTATCTTGGTACTCAAAATTCTCTATACTTTCTTGAATTATTTTTAAAGCTTGATCTAATTCACCTTGTTCAACTAAAATTCTCCCTGTAACACGTGAAGTCCATGTAAGGAAATAAATATCACCTATTTCCTTTGCTACATCAATGCTTTCTTTTTGGAATTGAATTGCTTGTTTAAGATCACCTCTAATCCAATATGTTGCCCCAAGATAATACAAAGAAAGTGCAAGGGCTTCTAAATCATTTAATTTCCTACACATGGTTACAGCTTTTTGTGCATAGTCAAATGCTTTATCTAGTTCACTTAAATGGAGATATGGACGACACATATGGCAAAACAAATACGCAAGAAGCCCTGAAGGTCTATCATTGTAGAATTCTTTGTATTTGTTGAGACTTTGCCTAGTAAATTTCAATGCTTGATCAAATTTTCCTAACCAGACATGATTTTCAGCAATGAGGTTAATTGTTATAATTTCATTATACGGGTCTTCAAACTTCTTAACCATATCAAGTGCTTTTAAAAGGTGATTAAGAGATTCTTTTACATTCACTAATCTATTACCAACATAACCTAATCCAATCATTGTTAGATATTGATAATATTCATTCTTTAGTTCTTTACTTAAATTCATACTCAAATCAAAATGCTTTCTTGATTGGTTATAATCAAATTCACGGTAGTAAGCATACCCTAAACGATAATTGATGAATAGAATTGCTTCTTTATTGTTTTCTCTCTCTGCTAGATTTACTGCTTCTTGAAATTGTTTAATTGCTGCAGAAGAATCAAATTTGTCAGAATATACTATTCCAGAGATTATCAGTGAAGTAATAATATCTGAATCAAGTCCATGTTTTCGTTTATACTTTAAACTCTCTTCGATATACTGCACTGCTTTTTTATGATCTCGAATAACATTATAGAAGCAACTCTTAAGATCAATTAGTTTTGCATTGAAGTAAAATAATGATTGCTTCTCAATATTGACTTTCGATTTCAGTAAAGTTCCGTAATCCTGAACTACTCCTAGTAATTCATCATCTAAATGTAGGTTCCAAAGAATTTCACCTTTGATAATAAGACCATTCAGGATAGATTGATGGTGTGATTTCTTCTTAGCTTGAATTATAATTTCATCTACCTTTGATAATGCTTCAAGAAATTTACCTTGGAATTGCAAAGCAACAATTTCTTTAAATTTAACCGAATCTTTGAGGAACACAATTTCCCTCGCCCAAATTATCCAATACAATACAAACTGAAATTTGTCTTGTAATACAACATGGAAATTATGATTTTTAAAGTTTTAAGATATAAAAGAAGAGAAATGGTAGACCCGGAGAGATTTGAACTCTCGTCCAGGGATTCTTGGGAATCCGAGCCATCCGGACTTCTTTCAAAGTCCCCGATGCTGGGCCGCTACACTACGGGTCTATTTTGTATTTTTATTCCTTTACCTTTGGTTTTAAATTTTTCTTTCGAGATTGTTAATCCTATTTTTCTGTTCTTTTTATTTTTTCAAGACATTGTTCTGCGAATTTTTCTGCTTTTACAATATATTTTTTTCTTTCTTCATTTACTAGTTCTTTGAATTGTCCGGTTTTTAATCCACCAAATTCTTGCATTCCAATGATTGTAATATTATTCTCACTCAAGATTTCTTCTAATTCTGTTAGTGTAATTCCAACATCTTTGGTAAAAGTACAGAATAAGCCTATATTTTTCGCATTAACTGATTTTGTAAATCTTCTTATTTTAGATTGTGCTTGCTTGAAACTAGTAGATGTACCAATAAACAATAGATCAGCTTTCTCACTTTCGTTGAGTGCTTGTTTGAATAATTCTGCTTCCTTCAGACGTTCTTCTTCTGTTCCTCTTCCCTTCTTCTCAAGTAGATTAATTGGTATGATCTTTGCTTTACTTTTCTCCGCGATTATTTCTGCTATACTTTTTGTATTTCCTGTTTTTGAATAATATACAACAACAACTTTCAAAATGATCTCTCTAATAAAACTAAAAATTATGAATTAATAAATGTCTTCCAGTTACATACAACGAAATTATTTTCTTCTCTTGGTTAATACTATTAGTAAACAGCTTATACTTGTAAAAGAAAGCAGAAATGTTACCAATGGTATAAAAGCTGATTCATTATAAGTTAGTTCTAATGGATAAATATCTTCAGCTTCTGCAATACCATCTATGGGATAGGTTTTTCTTCCTTGGAGGTCTGACCATCTGTTTCCGTGTTTGCTTTCTTCATTATACCAGGTATTAGATGATCCCTCATCGTACCCTTGACTCATTATTGTCCCTGTTCTTTCACCATCAATAGTATAATATTCTGCTTTTGAATTATTGATGAAAGTATTGTGATGTATTTCA
>JABLTJ010000075.1 GCA_013166775.1 Promethearchaeati archaeon | reverse complement strand
AGCAACAGTAGTTGTTTGGTTAGCAAAAGGTGAATTCAATCTTGGAACAGGCATTGTTGGCGGGGGAGCATTTCTTGCTGGTTTTCTTGTCTCTCTGTTGCAATTTTGGTATACTATGCCAACATGGGGATCAATTGTTCTTATTGGTCTGCTTATCGCTGGTGTAGGTATTATAGCTTTGCTTCGATTATTCTCCAGAAGTTTTGGTCGATTAGGGCGTTCTCCAGAAAAAATTGCTGCATTAGCAATTGGAGCACTCATACTTATCGGGCCAATATACTTTGGTTTAAGTAGTGCAATTTGGCGAGGATATGATCAAGCAAAGTCATGTTAATCTTGTTTTTCTTTCTTCAACTGAGTTTTTTTCTTCTTAGAGTCCTCAACCATTGGTTGCTTACTCTTTTTTCGGTGTTTTTTCGTTCTTCTTCCTCTTTTTTTTCCGAGTTTTCAACGGCTTTTCGTTCTCGTTACTCACTTTTTTTCTTCTCGTTGCTTAGCTTTCTTTTTTCGTTGGGTAGTTTCTTGTTTCTATTTGAGAACAACATCTTTCCATTGCTTATAACTTGTTGTGATATAATTAAATGGATTTTTCCGGAAAGTCTTTTTTTATTTCACTTTCAAGTTTTTGCAGAATGTGTTCTTTGTTTATGAAGAATTTTTCAACCTGCTTTGTTGGTTTCTCTATATACCATGAAATATCCATTAACTTCATAAGAGTAAAATACATTATTTTTTTATTCAGTGACAGTGAAGTGATTTTTAGTAATTGATTCATCACATCCTTCAGAAAATCTTGGATTCTGGGGTGTTTTTTGAAATGTGTGATTACTCCTGCACCATTTAGTCGCAGAAGATCGTAAGGGGAATTTTCTTCTTCACTTAGTTGTTTTTGCACATAATTGAGATACTCAGAAACAAAATTATTCATGTTCTGTAAGCAGAATTTTTGACTAAATGATTGTCTTGCATTTTCTTCCTTTTGCTTCTGTTCCTTTTCTGATAAGGATTTCTGCTTTCTTAGTGCTGATAGTGTGACTTGTAATGCCTGTTCTTCTTCTCCCAAGTTGTATTTTTGCTTGCAAGTACTTTTTTTTGTTTTAGGATTGTACATACAAGCCATTCTTCGACTATTAACACAGTGATTTGCAAAGATCGTAAAAGCTTCATTTGGTGAAAGAGATAATTCCTTGGTTAGTTGGATTGTATCTAATTGAAAACCGTGCAGTTTGACTGGTTTTTCTGAATCAGAATTAATCGTTACCCGAAAATTCAGGCTTGGATAGCCAAAGTATCCTTTTGCCCCTATTACAAAGTTGAAGTCATTATGAACTGGTAGAACTTCTATTTTGCTTAAACAACGGTGAAGGATTTGTGGTACTCCTTTTTTGGTGACAGAGGACCGAAATAGTTCAAGTAAGAGATTAAATGATCGAGAACAACCATAATACCCCCGATGATGATATGGTTGACACCCTACAATTCCATTATCAATCACATAGATAATTATTGCTTCTTCTTGAATAAGAAATAACGGCAAATCCTCCATAGTTCTCACTTATATGTAAGAATACCCATGGATTAAAAAACATACGTTTTTCTTTAATTTTACTTTTTGTCAGTAAAAAATAGCTAAAGATTTTTATTTTTACAAACAAATAATCCAATGGGTAATTAGGATGGGGCATGAGAAAAAAAACTTGTAGGGATACTTGTAATTAGTATCATGTTTTGTGCCAGTATTGTGAACACTCTTAGTATTGCAGAATTTAGTAATGGAGTATATAATCTTACAAATTCATATTCTGATATACCAAGAGATTATGAACAATTAATTGATTCTCAAAGGAGTTTAAGAAGAGAGTACAATTTACATCCAACATGTACTCAATTGCTATCAAGAGAGGATATAGATCTTGAAGCAAGGAGTTACATGGCTTATAGAATTTCAGAAGAAAGCAATAATGACTTAGCAATAATCTATTTAATTGCCAATGAAATTGCTGAAGCTATTTCTGGAGAGATAAATCCTTATTATAAAGGATTTTTGATAACTATAGATCACGAATTTGCAGTATTAGTAGAGCATGGGATTTATTTGAAATACTCTGATGATTCTGAGTTTGTCGTTAATGAATTAGCAAGTAAGTATTCTTATGTGCTTCTTGCTTCTTGTGATTCTTACAAATACGCTAAGAATTACAAGAATGTTGATGGATTTACAGGAATGATAAGAGTTTCCGATGTAGTTTCTAAGCTTAAAAACATTCAAAAAAACACATATAAAAAATTCAATGAACTATCATCCAATGCAATAATTGATTACATGTTATATGTAACATACCCAAGAGATTTTGTGGTTCTTTCGCCTTTTGCAATTTATGCATGCAACCGTATTGTAAACCTAAACCGTGATGAACATAGTATATACAACACTTTCTTTCTATATGTAACACTTCAAAAAGGTACTTCACAATGGGGCGGAAAGCACATTAATGAAAAATGTGGTGATAGTGAAACTCAAGAATATGTTTTGTCAGATGACTTAATTTCAGAAATCTTGTTATCTCCGTCCAGTTTATGTGCAATTATTGAGGATGCCCGAGCTGCCAGTACGTTGATGTACAAAGCTGTAATATTCAAATTATTTCCTATTAATACAGATTATATTCTTTCAGGAGAGAACAAACGGTTCAACGTTGCAGATGTTGTCATTGGTCCAGATCCCCGTGATTTGGTTACTGGTCATCTTACAATACTAACGATGCATGTGCATGGATCTATGGAATGGAATAAATTCGTTTTAGCAATGCTTGCATTAATAACAGCTGTAGGAGGGGCCTATTATTTGAAAGATATCAAAGAGTGGCCTGATCTCGGACTTCCAAAAATACGCTTGGAATCAGCTTTCGTTATACGTGAAATGGATGTCCCAATTCCTCAATCCTACGGTGATTCGGAAGATGAGCTGGTGGAAGATTCAGTGAACTTTTTATGGGAATTAGCAGTAGTTGGTTCTATACTACTTCTAATTGCGCTGTGGCAACTCGATGATATATTAATAACACGATTTGGATATGGTACTGCCAGATACTATACAGTCTGGACTGCTATAGTAATAGCAGTTGTAGTTACATTAATTGTTGTAGGTATTATAGCATATTATATAGCTGAATTAGCTGCAGCCGTTATAACAATTCTTGGTCCTTGGACTCCATTTCTGATAAGATGGTTAGTGAAAGTTTTTGCTGGTGGAGCTGCAGCGGTAGCTGAAGGATTTCCTGATGATTCATTTGATCCTCTAACTCCAGAGGACATCGATGTATATGCATCATTTTACGATGATGACAATGATGGCATTCCAAATGATCTTGAAACAAGTTATCATGAAGAGTACATAGAAGAGGTAATAAAGCTGTTAATACGTTCTGTCAGAACAATCCTTCTCTTCGTTCATGCATAGCAACTGTTATACTTGAGGAAATTGAACGAGGTAAACTATAGTTTTTTGTTTTGTTACCTTTGGACTGTCTCATTATTCCTCTGTTGTTATGATGAGTGTTTTACTATCTTTGTATATGATAGTTACTTCTTCACCTTTCTGTAATCCCATGTTATCAATGATGAGTTTGGGAATGGAGATGCGGTACACTCCACCATTGTAGGTGATTCGTTTCTTCACTTTGAATTCCTCGGACATTTCTATTAACCACCAAACACACCTTTAAGTAACTATTATATATACCTATTGATAACCGTAAGGTTTAAATCCACTAAAGACCGTATAATAACCAGTAGAAAACACTAAGGTAAAGGAAATGTTTCAGAAAAGCAAGATAAAAAGGAAAAACAAGGTTTACTTATCGTATAAATACCGAATGTATCCTACTCCAAGGCAGAAGAAGATTCTTTACGAAACCATAGAGACTTGTAGACGAGTGTATAACGATGCGTTATTAGATAGAAGAGAGAATTGGGAGAAAGTGAAACACCAAGAAAAAGAAGTGCGACAAACAATAAGCTATGTTGATCAGGTTAAGGGAATAATAGACAAAAGAAAAACTAATTGGTGGCTACAAAGAGTAGAAGCACAAGTTCTCAATGATGTATTGAATCGAGTGAGAAAAGCTTACGAGAAATTCATTTCATCGCTAATTAACAATGTTCCCCACGGACTCCCGAACTTGAAAAAGAAAGGAGACTACAAATCCTTTACTTATCCTTCCATGAAGAAAGGTCGATTCGGTAAAGTCAGTAACAATAAGGTCTTTTTGAGTAGAAGAATCGGTGAAGTAAAGATTAGATATCACAGAGAGCTTCCTGATAACTGTAAAGTAAAAACTCTTACAGTTGTTAAGAAACTAAATGAGTGGTATCTCATTTACAAAGTCGAATTATTAAAACCCGATGAAAGAAGCGACTTGAAAATTTGTGTAGGTTTAGATTTCGGTTTAACATCTTTAGTAACACTCAGTAATGGGCAACACATCAGTAATCCCGCTTTCATAATTCAAGCATACCACAAACTGAAGAAAACAATCACACGGTACCAAAGAAAAGAAAAAGACTTGAAGAATAGACGCAAAGCAACCCTTGAATTCTTGAAAGTAAAACAAAAAGTCCAACATCAAAGAGATGATTATCGCCACAAAGTCACTCGAGCAATAATTAATGCTTGTGACGTTGTTTTCTATGAAGGATTACATTTCTTTAATCTCGGGAAGAACACACACATGAACATTCATATCAGTGATGCTGGGTGGGGAACAATAGCTCGAATGTTAGAGTATAAGGCACGGTTAGAAGGAAAAATGGTTTTTTCCGTTCCCCCTCAAAACTCAAGTCAACTATGTAGTTTTTGTGACACCAAGATTCCCAAAACTGTTGAGGTGAAAATCCACAAGTGTTATGTCTGCGGGTTAGAGATGGATAGAGATGAGAATGCTTCTCGAACCACGGTCACTTATTGACATCACCCGAGGAACTTCGGGGAAGAGCTTGTTTGAGCAGTCTCACACGAGATGCGATGATTCAAGAAGTCCGACACCACGGTGAATGAGGACGAGTTCACGACCTGGCGTACCACGATGAAGGTTAAGCTTTTACTTAACCTTTACTTCTTTTTTTTAACTACAACACAAGGTGAGGTTGATAGCAAAAAGTTAAAGAAAAAAAGTATTCGATCAATTCTACAGTTGTTCTGATATACTTTTTCTTTTTGTAAACTCTTTTCTTCATTGGAATGAATGCTGTTTTTCTCATTCAATATTTTTATAATTAGGTAAGGCACTTACATCTTTTATGAACATGCTTGTCCTCGCTTTAATTCTTGGGTTAGTGTTCGGGCTACTCGCTGGATTCGTAGTTTTTGTGGGCAAAGGCGAATTCTCTCCAAGCGTTTGGGTAGTAGCTGGTGGGGGATTTGTTGCAGGATTCTTAGTCACACTCATCGGTGTCTGGTTTTCCATGCCAACTTGGGGTACAGTAATTCTCATGTGCTTCCTCATAGGTGGTATTGGAATTATCGCTCTTCTCCGATTATTCTCAAGAAGCTTTGGTCGTCTTGGTCGAAGATGGGAAACAATAGTTATGTTAGTTGTAGCAGGTGGGTTACTCGTTACCTCATCCTACTTCGGACTGAGTAGCACGATATGGCGGGGGTACGATACTGCCAAATATTTCGATTCAATTCTTGAATTCCCAGATGAGAAATTACCTTTTAACAATATTATTGAAGGTGAAAATCTCCGAGTTGTTGATAGTGATCTCGCTGCTGAAATCATACAAAAATCTTCACCTTTTGGAAGCAATTCAATGATC